>NZ_JBEZCG010000007.1:0-102984 GCF_040647455.1 Streptomyces sp. NPDC041068 | reverse complement strand
GCACGCCTGCCGTGCTGTGTTTTCCCGGGGGGGCGACCCCCGGACCCCCAGCCGTCAAGCGGCGGGTCGCGGGAGTCGGGAGTGAGCTGCGGCACACCTGCCGTAAAGTTGACGCCGGTCGATACCTGACCGCGGCAGATCGGAAGGGCAGCAGGCGTGACCGTCGACGACACGGGCTCCGGCACGGGTGCACACCCCGCCCCCGACGGCGGACCCGGCCGTACCGCTGGGTCTGTCGGGGAAGTGCCCGAAGTTCCCGAAGTGGACGAGAAGCCGGACGACGACCCGGAGAAGGATCCGCTCGCCCTCCGCCTGGAGCAGCTCATCCTCGGCGCGGACCGCAGATACACCCCGTTCCAGGCGGCGCGCAGCGCGGGCGTCTCCATGGAGCTGGCCTCGCGGTTCTGGCGGGCCATGGGGTTTCCTGACATCGGGCAGGCCAAGGCCCTGACCGAGGCCGACGTGCTCGCGCTGCGGCGGCTCGCGGGCCTCGTCGAGGCGGGGCTGCTGAGCGAGGCCATGGCCGTGCAGGTGGCGCGGTCGACGGGGCAGACCACCGCCCGGCTCGCCGAGTGGCAGATCGACTCCTTCCTGGAGGGGCTCACGGAGCCTCCCGAGCCGGGCATGACCCGTACCGAAGTCACGTATCCGCTCGTCGAGCTGCTCCTTCCCGAGCTTGAGGAGTTCCTCGTCTACGTGTGGCGCCGCCAGCTGGCCGCGGCCACGGGGCGCGTCGTGCAGGCCGCGGACGACGAGGAGATGGTCGACCGGCGGCTGGCCGTGGGGTTCGCCGATCTCGTCGGGTTCACGCGGCTGACCCGGAGGATGGAAGAGGAAGAGCTCGGCGAGCTCGTCGAGGCCTTCGAGACCACGGCCGCGGACCTCGTGGCCGCGCACGGCGGGCGGCTCATCAAGACGCTGGGCGACGAGGTCCTGTACGCCGCCGACGACGCGGGCGTCGCCGCGGAGATCGCGCTGCGGCTCATCGAGACGATGGCCAACGACGAGACCATGCCGGAGCTGCGCGTCGGCATCGCCTTCGGGACCGTGACCACGCGCATGGGCGATGTGTTCGGTACGACCGTGAACCTCGCTTCGAGGCTCACGTCGATAGCTCCCCGGGACGCCGTCCTCGTCGACGGGGCCTTCGCGGAGGAGCTGACGCGCACGGGCGAGGCACCGGCCTCCGAGGCGGAGGCCGCGGAGGCGGCCGCCGCGGCGGAGAAGGAGGGCGAGGAGCCCCCCTCGTACCGCTTCGCGCTCCAGCCGATGTGGCAGCGCCCCGTGCGCGGCCTCGGCGTCGTCGAGCCGTGGCTCCTGGCCCGCAGGGGCTGAGGGCGGGCCGAGGAGCCCCTTCCCGGGGCGGGGCCCGGCTGACATGATCCTGCGGTAACGGTCGTTAACCGGAGGTGGAGGAGGCGTCATGGGTGACGAGCAGCGGTACGGGGAGTACGTGGCGGTCAGGCGGCACGGCCACGTCGTCGAGCTCGTCCTCGACCGGCCCAAGGCCATGAACGCCGTCTCCTCGGAGATGGCCCGCTCCATCGCCGCCGCCTGCGCCGCACTGACCGACGACCGCGACGCCCGGGTCGTCGTCGTGACGTCCACCCACGAGCGGGCCTTCTGCGTCGGCGCCGACCTCAAGGAGCGGAACTCCTTCAGCGACGCCGAGTTGCTCCGCCAGCGCCCGACGTCGCGCGGCGCCTACACCGGCGTACTCGAACTGCCCATGCCGACCGTCGCCGCCGTGCACGGCTTCGCGCTCGGCGGCGGCTTCGAGCTCGCCCTCTCCTGCGACGTGATCGTCGCCGACCCGACCGCGGTCGTCGGGCTCCCCGAGGTGTCCGTCGGCGTCATCCCGGGCGGCGGCGGCACACAGCTGCTTCCGCGCCGCGTGGGGGCCGCCCGCGCCGCCGAGCTGATCTTCTCGGCGCGCCGCGTGGAGGCCGCGGAGGCGCGGGAGTTGGGCCTGGTCGATCTGCTGGTGGGTGAGGGCGAGGCCCGTACGGAGGCGCTCGCGCTCGGCGCCCGCATGGCCGCCAACTCGCCCGTGGGCCTGCGTGCCGCCAAGCGTGCCCTGCGTCTCGGGCACGGCCTCGACCTGCGGGCCGGCCTGGAGGTCGAGGACGCGGCGTGGCGGACGGTGGCGTTCTCGGGGGACCGCGCGGAGGGTGTCGCGGCGTTCAACGAGAAGCGGAAGCCGCAGTGGCCCGGGGAGTGAATCCCGGGTGGTGCGGGGAGTGAATCCCGGGTGGTGCGGAGAGTGAATCCCGGGTGGCCCGGGGAGTGATTGGACTCCCCCGCCCCTCCGTCGTGCGCCCCAAAGTTCCAAAATGCCCTAAACCTCCTAGCCTGGGTGGATGGGTGAGGATGTTCGGCTGCGGGCCGTGGTGGAGCTTGCGCAGGGAATGGCCGCCGCGCACACTCCGCGTGAGTCCTGGCGGGCGGCCGCTCTCGGCGCCTGTCGCGCGCTGAACGGGAGTTTCTCGGCGCTGTCCGTGTGGGAGCGGGACCTGGGCCGACTGCGGGTCCTGGTGAACGTGGGCCAACGCGTCCAGCACGAGGTCGAGTTCCCCGACGACGAGGCCTACCCCGTCAACCAGTTCCCGGAGATCACCGAGTTCCTGCACGAACGCTGGGCCGGGGGCGGCGAACCGCACGCGTGGGTCGAGACCGCCGAGGGGCCCGAGGGCGCCCGCGCGGCCGGCTACTGCCACCAGCGGGTGGCCGCCCTGCGCCGCAGGGGGCGCGGCTGCTGCGTGGTCGCGCCGATCGTGCTGCACGGGCGCGCGTGGGGCGAGCTGTATGTGGCGCGGCCGCCGGGCGATCCGGTCTTCGACCGGGCCGACGCCGACTTCGCGACGGTCCTCGCGGCGGTGGTCGCCGCGGGGATCGCGCAGACCGAGCGCCTTGAGGAGGCGCGCCGCCTCGCCTTCACGGACGCGCTGACCGGGCTCGCCAACCGCAGGGCGGTCGACCTGCGCCTGGACGAGGCGGTGGAGCGACACCGCGCCGAAGGGGCCGTGGTGAGCCTGGTCGTCTGCGACGTGAACGGGCTCAAGCGGGTCAACGACACCCACGGCCACGCGGTCGGCGACCGCCTCCTGGAACGGTTCGGCTCGGTGCTCTCGCTCTGCGGCGCGATGCTGCCCGGCACGCTCGCGGCGCGGCTCGGCGGCGACGAGTTCTGTCTGCTGTCCGTGGGGCCCACCGCCGACGAGGTGGTGCGGGTCGCCGACGAACTCTGCGTACGCGCTGCGGAGTTGGAGCTCGGCGACGGGGTCGCGTGCGGCGTCGCGTCGACCGGGGATCCGATCGGTCCCGTGCGCTCCGCCCGCCGCCTCTTCCGCCTCGCCGACGCGGCGCAGTACCGCGCGAAGGCCGCCCGCGCCGCCAAGCCGGTGGTCGCGGGGCGCGAGGGCGCGGACGACCCGGTGGTCCGCCTCGCCGACGCACCCGAGGGGGCGCCCCCGGCGGGGGAGCGGCGGAAGTTCCGCGGGCGCCTGGGCGAGGGCGCCGACCACCGGTGAGCGGAAGCGGCATGGGCATGGGCATGGGCATGGGCATGATCAGTTAGGGTGTGCCGCGCCCGGAAGGCGGGCCGCGCGGTATGCGGGGCCGCACAAGCCCGCGCGGGGGAGCGGGCGTTGAGCGATCAGCAGTACGGGTACGGAGGTCCGGCGCAGGGCGGTCAGGCGTACGGCGGCGGGCAGGGGCAGTACGGGACGCACGGCGGCGGACCGTACGGAACGTACGACGGGAACTCTCCCGCGTACCCCACCCCCGCACCGACACCCATCCCCGTGCCGACACCCGCACCCCCGCCGCACCCCGCACCCCCCACAACCCCCTCCACCCGCACCGTCCGCGGCGCCGCCGACCGCCCCCTCAACCTCGCCCGCCGCTTCGGTACCCCCGACCGTCCCGGCGCCGTCGAGGACCGCACCATCACCGCCCTGCAGACAGGGCGCACGCTCCTCGGGCTCGGCGCGACCGTGTGGCTCGTCTTCGCCTATCCGCTGCGCCAGGGGCGGGAGGAGTTCGTCCTCGGGAAGGTCGAGGACCTGGTGGTCGCCGCGGGCTTCGCGGTCGTCGCGATCCTCGTCGCCACCGTCGTCTTCATCGGCCTCGCCGACGCCTCGCTGCGCGGGATCTATCTGCGCCGCGCCGTCCAGCCGCTCGGCACGCTGGCCGCGCTCGCGGCGGGCGCGGGCGTGGTCTGGCTCTGCTGGTACGTGCTGCGCGAGGGCCTCGGACTCACCGACAACCAGGGCTCGTTCCTGGTCGTCCTGTTCTACTACCTCCTCTCCTTCGCGGCCTGGGTCGCGGCCCTCCTCGGCCTCCTGGCGGGCCTCGTCTACACGATCGCCCTCCTCGTGTACGCGGTGAACAGCTGCTTCCGCGCCGGGGCGATCCACGAGCTCCTGCCGCCGGTCCTCTCGCCCGTGCTGCTGTGGGGCCTCGCGGTCCTGCAGTTCTTCGACGACGCCGTGGTGGCCGCGCCTCCCGCCGTGCTCTACGCGTTCACGCTCGGGGCACCGGTCTCGGTGACCGCGCTGTCCGTGTGGGAGATCCGCAGGCTGCGCGGCCGCCACGGGATCACCTTCAGGGGGGCGCTGGGGCGCGGCTGACCGGCGTGCGGCGAGCGATGTAAGTGGTCCGGTCCGAACCCACCCGTGACACCTGGCGATTCAATCCGTACGCTGCTGAATATGGATATGCACAGCGTGGGCACCGTGGCCCTTGGGACGTCCGGGACGACCGCCGACGACGTCATCGCCGTCGCGCGCGGGAACGCGCGGATCGAACTGACCGCCGAAGCGCTGGACGCGCTCGCCGCCTCGCGCGAGATCGTCGACGCGCTCGCGGCCAAGCCCGACCCCGTCTACGGCGTCTCGACCGGCTTCGGCGCCCTCGCCAGCCGCCATATCGGCCCCGACCTCCGCGCCCAGCTGCAGCGCAACATCGTCCGCTCGCACGCGGCCGGCATGGGCCCGCGGGTGGAGCGCGAGGTGGTCCGCGCGCTGATGTTCCTGCGTCTGAAGACGGTCTGCTCGGGCCACACGGGCGTGCGCCCCGAGGTCGCGCAGACCATGGCCGACGTCCTGAACGCGGGCATCACGCCGGTCGTCCACGAGTACGGCTCGCTCGGCTGCTCCGGCGACCTCGCCCCGCTCAGCCACTGCGCGCTGACGCTCATGGGCGAGGGCGACGCCGAGGGCCCCGACGGCCAGGTGAGGCCCGCGGGCGAGCTGCTCGCCGCGCACGGCATCACGCCGGTCGAGCTGCGCGAGAAGGAGGGCCTCGCCCTTCTCAACGGCACCGACGGCATGCTCGGCATGCTGGTGATGGCCCTCGCCGACCTGGAGACCCTCTACAAGTCGGCGGACGTCACGGCGGCCCTGACGCTGGAGGCCCTGCTCGGCACGGACAAGGTCCTCGCGCCCGAGCTGCACGCCATCCGCCCGCACCCGGGCCAGGCCGCTGCCGCCGCCAACATGCTTGCCGTGCTTGCCGGTTCTGGCCTCACGGGCCACCACCAGGACGACGCGCCGCGCGTCCAGGACGCGTACTCGGTGCGCTGCGCCCCGCAGGTCGCGGGCGCGGGCCGGGACACGATGGCGCACGCCCGCCTGGTCGCCGAGCGCGAGCTGGCCGCCGCCGTCGACAACCCCGTCGTCCTGCCCGACGGCCGTGTCGAGTCGAACGGCAACTTCCACGGCGCCCCGGTCGCGTACGTCCTGGACTTCCTCGCCGTCGCCGCCGCCGACCTCGGCTCGATCGCCGAGCGCCGCACGGACCGCCTCCTCGACAAGAACCGCTCGCACGGCCTGCCGCCGTTCCTCGCGGACGACGCGGGCGTCGACTCGGGCCTGATGATCGCGCAGTACACGCAGGCCGCCCTGGTCAGCGAGATGAAGCGGCTCGCCGTCCCGGCGTCCGCCGACTCGATCCCGTCCTCGGCCATGCAGGAGGACCACGTCTCCATGGGCTGGTCGGCCGCCCGCAAGCTCCGTACGGCCGTCGACAATCTGACCCGCATCGTGGCGATCGAGCTGTACGCGGCCACGCGCGCCGTCGAGCTGCGCGAGGGCCTGACCCCGGCGCCCGCGACGCAGGCCGTCATCGCGGCGGTCCGCAAGGCGGGCGTCGAGGGTCCGGGCCCGGACCGCTTCCTCGCCCCGGACCTGGCGGCGGCGGACGAGTTCGTGCGCACGGGTGCGCTCGTGGCCGCGGTCGAGCCGGTGACGGGGGCGCTGGCCTAGCGTTCGCCGCCTCCGGGCGGGTACGGGGGCGCGGTCACCATGGAGTGGCGGCGCCCCCTTCGTCGTACTGCCCTTCGTCGTACTCCCCGCCGAGGGCCTGCCGGATGCGGGGGACGAGGGTGCTCCAGGGGCGGGACGCGACCACGGGCAGGGCGTGCAGGGCGGCCTCGCGGCCGAGCCAGCGTCCGTACGCGGCGCTGACCTCGGCGCGTTCCGCCTGGACGCCGCTGTCCGGCTCCCGCGAGGTGTAGTTGGCGGTGATCTGTTCCGGGTCGTCCTCGTGCAGGAAGACGGCCCGCACGTCGCGTCCTGCCGCCGCGCCCTCGGCCACGGCCCGCGCGGCGGCGGCAGGGGTGAGGTAGTCGCCCTCGATCACGGCGGGCACGTCGACGGTCAGGCGGTTGCGTACGACGCCGAGGACCGCGGGCTCCAGGGCGCGGGCGGTGGCGATCTGGAGGTCGAGGACGCGCTCGGCGGACAGGTCCGAGTCCGGGACGCCGTCGAAGAGGTGGAGGTCCGGGTGGTGCGCGGCCGTGGTGATCGCATGCACCGCCTCGACGACGTCGTCGAACTCGACCACGAACGCCTTCGACTCCTCGGCCAGTTGCGCGGCGGCCCGGCTCTTGCCGATGCCGGACGCGCCGCCGATCAGCACGATGCCGTCCCGGGGTTGTTCCTTCACCGTGCGGCCTCCACCCGTGCGGCGATGCCCTCCACCAGGAGGTCCAGGGTGAACTCGAAGAGGGCGTCCGGGGGTTCGGGGCGCAGCTCCCGCGCGGCCCGGTGGAGATGCGGGAGGTCTTCGGGGCTCTGCCCGTCGTCCCGCAGCCAGGGCGGGGGCGTGCGGCGCAGGTCGACGGGGTCGAGGTGCGGCGGCGGGCGGTCGTGCAGGCGGTCCTGGAACTCCACGAAGCCGACGACCTGGCGGAGCGAGTCCATGCAGGCGAGGTAGGCGTCGCGCAGCGGCAGGCCGGTCCCTTCGAGCTCGGTGAAGAAGCCGATGACGGCGTCCACGTTCCTGAGCATCGCGGGATGGCGGGCCGTGGTGATGTTCTCGTTCAGGGCCAGGGTGGTCATGCCGGGGTGGCGGCGGTAGTGCGCGCGCAGGTCGCGGCAGTACGCGCGCAGGGAGTCCCGCCAGCGTTCCGGTGACGGATCGAGCGCCGGCGGCTGCCACCGCGCCTCGAAAATCTCGGCGGCGACGGTGAGCAAGTCCCGTCTGTCCTCCACGTAGTTGTAGAGCGCGCGCGGCGAGACGCCGAGGTCGGCCGCGAGGGACCGCATGGTCAGCTCGGCGGGCCCGTGCCGCCCGAGGTGGTCGAGAGCGGCCTCGCCCACGGACTCACGGGTGAGGGTGGCACGGCCCTTGCGGTGGGTGGGGCGGGCGCGGGACCTGGTGGGGGCCGCCGGGGTGTCGGGGGCCGGGGGCTTGCTGGTCACCGGATCAGCGTACGGGGCGGGAGGCGGCCGGGCGGCGGAGGGAGCGGGCGGTCCGGCGCTAGAACTTCACACCTGTTGACTTTAAGGCGGAGGGTGGGCAGAGTGATCCAAGTAAGGCTGCCCTAATCCCTCTTGGGGCTGCCCCGACCCTTCTTGGAGCCGCCCATGTCCCGCGTGTCCGGCCTCGCCATGGACCTCACCCCGCTCCGCGAGAGCCGCGACTTCCGGCTGCTGTACGCCGGATTCCTCGGCGCGCTGCTCGGCACCCTGATGACGAGCGTCGCGGTGGCCGTCCAGGTCTACGACCTCACGGGCTCGCCCCTGCAGATCGGTCTGGTCAGCCTGGCGCGGGCGCTGCCGCTGGTCGTGGGCGTGCTGATCGGCGGCGTCCTGGCCGACCGGCGCGACCGGCGCCTTCTGATGCTGGTGACCCGGCTGCCGCTGACGCTCGTCGCGCTGGGGCTCGCGGTCAACGCCCTGCTGCCCGAGCCGCAGTTGTGGGTCATCTACACGGCCACCGGCCTCACCGGGCTCTTCGCGGGGCTCGGCGGTCCCGCGATGATGGCGTCCATACCGGCCCTCGTCGGCACCGAACGCCTCGCGGCGGCGGGCGCGTTGACGGCGGCGTCCACGCAGCTTGCCGCGCTCCTCGGGCCCGCGCTCGGCGGCGTGCTCATCGCGGGGCCGGGCCTCGCGGCGTGCTTCGCGGTCGACGCGGCGGGCTTCCTCGTCTTCTCCGTCGCGCTGCTCTTCGTACGCCCGCTGCCGCCGGCGACGTCCGCTTCCGGCGCTTCAGGCCCTTCCGCCGCTTCCGGCAAGGGAGTTCGGCAGGCCTTCGCCGCGGTCGCGGACGGGGTGCGGTTCGTGCGGGGGCACCGGCTCGTCGTCGGGCTGCTGCTCGTCGACGCGGCGGCGATGGTCTTCACGATGCCGCAGGCCCTGTATCCGGTCCTCGCGGACGAGCAGTTCGGGGGCGGTCCCGGGGTGGTCGGGCTGCTCTACGCCGCGCCCGCGCTCGGCGCGCTCGTCGGAGCCGCGACCAGCGGCTGGACGGCGCGCGCCGGCGGCCACGCGCTGATCGGGGCGGTGCTGCTGTGGGGCCTCTCGCTGGCGGGCTTCGGCCTCACCTCGTACCTGCCCGCGGCCCTGGTCCTGCTCGCGCTCGCGGGCCTCGGCGACCTCGTCTCGGAGACGCTCCGCTCGGCCCTGCTCCAGCACGGCACGCCGGACGCGCTGCGGGGCAGGGTGAGCGGCCTCTGGATGGTCCAGGCCACGGTCTCCCCGGCCCTCGGCAACGCGGCGGTCGGCTTCCTCGCGGAGCTGAACGGCGCACGGGCGGCCGTGGTGACGGGCGGCGTGGTCTGCGTGACCGCGACGCTGCTGGTGGCGTGGGCGTTCCCGGCGCTGCGGGAGGCCCGGCTGGGAGCGCAAACGCAAACGGAAACGGGACCGGAAGCAGAACCGGAACCGGAACCGGAATCGGAGGCGGAGGCAGGGGCGGAGGTCGCCCCCCGCTCTCAGTGAACCGCCCCGCCCGTCCTCTCCCTGCGTACCGAGTAGGCCACGAAGCCCGCGCCGAGGCCCAGGAAGGCCGTGCCGCCGATGACGTACGGGGTCGAGTCGAAGGCGCCCGTCTCGGCCAGGCGGGGCTGGTCGGAGGGGGTCGCGGAAGAAGAGGTCGAGGTCTGTTCGGTGCGCTCGCCGGGGTTGGTCTCGTGGGAGGAAGAGGACGTCGCGTTGGCTGAGGGGACGAACCACAGGGCGCCGAGGAGGGCTCCTGCGGCAGTGGCGGTCAGCAACGATCGGCGTGCGGACACGGAATCGGATCCCCCTTGTGGTGCTGGCGAATTGGCCGTGTGGCGCGATGGTAATGAAAGGCGCGGGTCGCGGGAAAGTCGCGGGGGTCAGGGGCCGTACGCTCCGACGTATGAGCGGAGACGAGACATCACGGTTTGTGCGGCTGCGGGTCGAAATGGTGGTCGAGGTCGGCGACGCGGAGAAGCTGACCGGCGCCGCGCTGACCCGCATCGCCGAGGACGAACAGATGCCCGGCGAGGAGCGCGCGCACGCCGAGGCCGCGGTCAGGGAGGACGAGGCCGAGGCGCTCGCCTATCTCGTGGACCCCTTCGACCTGGTCAGCCAGGTGCCCGGCACCGAGCTGACCCAGGCCTCCTGGAGCAGCGAGAAGATCGACTACGACCCCGATTCGCCGGACTGGGACCCGGACGAGGATGATGACGAAGAGGACGGCGACGAGCCGAGGTAGTCGGAAGCACGGTCCGGATTGAAATATCCGGAATCGGGGACCCCGGACAGCAACCGCCGTCCGGGGTTCTGTCGTCTCATCGGGCACAGTGGACGGCCGACCCCTCCGCTGTCCCGTACAGCGCAGTGGTGACCGGGCTCGGATCCAGCACCGCGGACGTGGTGTTCCCCACATTTCCCGCGGCAATGGAACGGGACGAACCGGGCAGGACGTTATGCGGGGTTGCAGGGACGCTCGGGGTTGATTTGGGGATTCGGCAACTATGGAGATGCGTGTGATGACGGACAGTATGCGTCGCAGGCGTGGGCGCAAGGGCCTCGCGGCCGTGTCCGCCCTCGTGGGCGGCGTGCTCGTGCTCTCGGCGTGCAGCAGCGACGACGGCGACAAGGCTTCGGGCGGCAAGGAGTCGCAGAACCAGGTCGACGAGGCGGCCGCCAAGAAGACCTCCGCCGCCCAGATCGAGATCGCGCCGAAGAACGGCTCCGACAACGCGAGCATCAACAGCGCGGCCAAGGTGACGGTCAGCAAGGGCACGCTCACCGACGTGACGATGAAGACCGACGCCGGCAAGGCCGTCGCCGGGAAGATATCCGCGGACAAGAAGTCGTGGAAGCCCAGCGCCCAGCTGGAGCGCGCCACGAAGTACGAGATCTCGGCCACCGCCAAGGACTCCGAGGGCCGCAAGGCGCACGAGAACTCGACGTTCACGACGGTCTCCCAGGCCAACAGCTTCATCGGGAACTTCACGCCCGAGGACGGCTCCAAGGTCGGCGTCGGCATGCCCGTCTCGATCAACTTCGACAAGGCGATCACCAACAAGAAGGACGTCCAGTCCGCGATCAAGGTGTCGTCGAGCAGTGGCCAGGAGGTCGTCGGGCACTGGTTCGGCAACAACCGCCTGGACTTCCGCCCCGAGGACTACTGGAAGGGCAACTCCACCGTCACGCTGAAGCTCGCCCTGGACGGCGTCGAGGGCTCCGACGGGGTGTACGGCGTCCAGGACAAGACCGTCCGGTTCACCATCGGCCGCAACCAGGTCTCCATCGTCGACGCCAAGACCAAGACGATGAAGGTGACCCGGGACGGCAAGGTCGTGAAGACCATCCCGATCTCCGCGGGCTCGCCCGAGAACAAGACGTACAACGGCAAGATGGTCGTCTCCGAGATGTTCAAGGAGACCCGCATGGACGGCGCGACCGTCGGCTTCACCGACGGCGACGGCAAGGGCGAGTACGACATCAAGGACGTGCCGCACGCCATGCGCCTCTCCAGCTCCGGCACGTTCATCCACGGCAACTACTGGGGCTCGCCGTCGATCTTCGGCAGCGCCAACACCAGCCACGGCTGCATCGGCCTGCAGGACGCCAAGGGCGCGGGCGACAAGAGCACCCCGGGCTCCTGGTTCTACGAGAACACGATCACCGGTGACGTCGTCGACGTCCGCAACACCGGCGACAAGACCATCGCCCCGGACAACGGCCTCAACGGCTGGAACATGGACTGGGCGCAGTGGAAGGCCGGCTCCGCCGTCTGATCCCGCCCCCTCGTCGCGTACGACATCGGCCCGCACCCCTCTCGGGGGGTGCGGGCCTTTCATGTCGCCTTTCATGTTCCTCTCACGGCCGCCTCAGTCCCTCATCACGGCGTACGCCTACCGTCTCGCCCATGTACCAGCTCAGCGGCGTCACCAAGCGGTACTTCCGCGGCGCGGAGACGATCGACGCGCTCGCCGGGGTCGATCTGGTCATCGGCGAGGGCGAACGGCTCGTCGTCCACGGGCCCTCCGGCGGCGGCAAGTCCACGCTGCTGCGGATGCTCGGCGGCCTGGACCGGCCCACCCGCGGCAGCGTCGTGCTCGACGGCACGGATCTGGCCGCGCTGCCCCAGGCCCGGCTCACCGGCGTCCGCGCCGAGTCGATCGGCTTCGTCTCCCGCGCCTGCGACCTCCTGCCCGCGCTCAGCGCCCAGCAGAACGTCGAGACGGCGCTCGTGCCGCTGGGCCTCGGCCCGGAGGCCCGCGCCGAACGCGCCGCCGCCGCGCTGGAATCGGTGGGCCTGGGAAAGCGCCGGGGAAGGCTGCCCGCCGAGCTCTCCGCGGGCCAGCGGCGGCGCGTCGCCATCGCCCGCGCTCTGGTCAAGCGGCCCAAGGTGCTGCTCGCCGACGAACCCGCGGGCGACTCCGCGGGCGAACCCGCGGGCGGTCTCGACGCGGCCGCGCGCGGTGAGATCTCGGAGCTGCTCGAAGCGCTCTGGAGGGCGCACGGCCTGACCTGCGTCCTGGTCACCCACGACTGCGCCGTCGCGCGCCGGGCCCCGCGCCTCGCGACGATCCGGGGCGGCCGCGTCACGGTCACCGTGCATTCGGGCGTCGTATAGCCGGGAGGACCGGGAGGACCGGGAGGACCGGGAGGACCGGGAGGACCCGAAGGGCCGGGAGGACCCGAAGGGCCGGAAGGAATAGTCGGTCGGCCCTGCAGTCGATTGGCCTGATATGGGCCAACCGTCGTAACGGAGTCATGAATTTCCCCGTGCACCAACTCTGCACTTCTGTCTCGCTATTGAGCAGATGTTCGCCTCTCGGCATACTTCGCTTTCCGAGGGGCGGCAGCCCCTTAACCTCCAGGGGGAGACTTGCACAGACAAGTGAAGAGAGCGTGCGGCGCCACCGTGGCCGCGGCGGTCGCCGTGGCCCTCGCGGCGGGCATGACCAGCCCGGCGGCCGCGCAGCCGCAGTCCGCGGGGCACACGATCGGGGCGGAGGGCGCCGCGGCGAAGACCGCGGGCGCGAGCCGGGTCACGCTCATCACCGGAGACCGTGCCGTCCTCGACGCCAGGGGCCGCGTGATCGGCCTGGAGCGCGCCAAGGGCCGGGAGCACATACCCGTCCAGGTGCGCCGCAGCGGCGGGCACACGCTGCTGATACCCGCCGACGCGCAGCGCCTGATATCCGAGGGCCGGATCGACCAACGGCTCTTCGACGTCACGGAGTTGAACAAGAAGCGCAACCGCGCGGCCCAGAAGAAGGGCCTGAAGGTCATCGTCGGCTACAAGGGGGCCGCCGCGGCCGCCAAGGCCGACGTCCGCGCCGCCGGTGACACGACCGTCCGCAGGACCCTCAAGGCCCTGAACGCCGACGCCATCACCACGCCCAAGCAGGACGCGCCCGACCTGTGGGCCGCGCTCACCAGCGGCAAGGGCACCGCCCGTGCGGCGTCCGGCGTGAGCCACGTCTGGCTGGACGGCGTACGCAAGGTGCGCCTGGACAAGAGCGTCAAGCAGATCGGCGCCGACAAGGCCTGGGCCGCCGGGTACGACGGCAAGGGCACCAAGATCGCCGTCCTGGACACGGGTGTCGACGCGACCCACCCGGACCTCAAGGACCAGGTGATCGCCGAGAAGAACTTCACGGAATCGGCCGACGCCAAGGACCGCTACGGCCACGGCACCCATGTCGCCTCCATCGCGGCGGGCACCGGCGCCAAGTCCGGCGGGAAGTTCAAGGGCGTCGCGCCGGGGGCCAAGCTCCTGAACGGCAAGGTCCTGGGCGACGACGGCTACGGCGAGGACTCCGGCATCATCGCCGCCATGGACTGGGCGGCGGCCGAGGGCGTCGACGTCGTCAACCTCAGCCTCGGCGGCGGCGACACCCCCGGTGTCGACCCGCTCGAAGCCCAGGTCAACAAGCTCTCCGCGGAGAAGGGCATCCTCTTCGCGATCGCCGCGGGCAACGCGGGCGAGCCCGGCTCGGTGGACTCGCCGGGCAGCGCGGACGCCGCCCTGACCGTCGGCGCGGTCGACGACAACGACAAGCTGGCGGACTTCTCCAGCCAGGGCCCGCGGGTCGGCGACGGCGCGATCAAGCCCGACGTCACCGGTCCGGGCGTGGACATCACGGCCGCCGCCGCGCCGGGCAGCATCATCGAGAAGGAGGTCGGCCAGAACCCCGAGGGCTATCTGACGATCTCCGGTACGTCGATGGCGACCCCGCACGTCGCGGGCGCCGCGGCGCTGCTCAAGCAGCAGCACCCCGACTGGAAGTACACCGAGCTGAAGGGCGCCCTGACCGCGTCCACGAAGGGCGGCGCGTACACGCCGTTCCAGCAGGGTTCGGGCCGTATCGCCGTCGACAAGGCCATCAAGCAGTCCGTGATCGCCGACCCGGTGTCGGTGGGCTTCCCCGCGCAGCAGTGGCCGCACACCGACGACAAGCCCGTCACCAAGAAGGTGACGTACAAGAACCTCGGCAAGGACGACGTCACCCTCGACCTGACGGTGACCGCGACCGACCCGAAGGGCCGTCCGGCCCCGGCCGGCTTCTTCGCGCTCGGTGCGAAGAAGGTGACCGTCCCCGCGGGCGGCACCGCCTCGGTCGACCTGACCGCCGACTCCAAGCGGGGCGCGGCCCTGGACGGCACGTACTCCGCGTACGTCGTCGCGAACGGCGGCGGCCAGTCCGTGCGCACCGCGGCCGCGATCGAGAACGAGGTCGAGTCCTACGACCTGACGCTGAAGTTCATCGGTCGTGACGGCAACCCCGCCAAGACCTACGACGGTGACCTGGAGGGCCTGACCGGGCTCGCCACCGGCAAGTCGTACAACCCGTACGACGAGTCCGGGACCGTCAAGGTCCGTGTCCCCAAGGGCGGTTACGTCCTGAACTCGGGGATCTTCGTCGACCCGGCCGACTTCACCAAGGGCGCCGACTGGATCGCGCAGCCGAAGCTGAACGTCACCAAGGACGCGACGGTCACGCTGGACGCGCGGACGACGAAGCCCGTCGACATCACGGTGCCCGAGGCCGGGGCCAAGATGGAGTTCGCCGCCCCGGACTTCTCCGTCGACACCCCGAACGCGGGTTACAGCTTCGGCTGGTTCCTCGACTCGTACGCGAACTTCCGCTCCAGGCACCTGGGTCCGCAGGTCACCGACGGCTCGCTGTTCCAGCAGTGGGACGGGCACTGGACCAAGGGTGACAGCACCGAGTACAACGTCGTCACCGGCGGCAAGGTCAAGCAGGTCGCGTCCGGCTACACCCGGCACTTCAAGGCGAGCGAGCTCGCCACGGTGAAGGTGGGCCTCGGCGCGTCGGCGTCGGGCAAGACGGGTGCGCTCAACGCCATGGGCCACGTCCCCGGCTCCTCGAGCGGCTCCTCGATCGGCATCCCGCAGCCGCTGCCGACCACCCGGACGCTGCACCTGTCCACGGTCGACAAGGTGAAGTGGGGCCTGGACTTCGAGCAGCAGGCCGGGCGCGACCCGGAGGGCTGGCCCATCGTCGACGCCGGCTACACGCTCGGCGCCGCGCAGACCTTCAAGGCGGGCCAGACGTACGAGAAGACGTTCAACACGGCGGTGTTCGGGCCGCGCGTCGGCGGCGACTTCGGTGTCTTCCGCGAGGGCAACGAGATCACGGGCTACCTGCCGCTGTTCGCCGACGGCAAGACGCACGTGGGTTCCTCGCTGTACTCGTCGGTGAAGACGACGCTGTACCGCAACGGCACCAGGATCGGCGAGAACGAGGACCCGCTGGCCGGTGGGGCTCCGCCGTTCAAGGTGCCCTCGGGCGACGCCGCGTACAAGCTGTCGACGTCCGTGAAGCGCAGCGTCAAGGTGGCCGCGGCCTCCACGCGCATCGACGCGAGCTTCTCCTTCCGCTCCAAGAAGGTGGACAGCGCCAAGCTGCCGGTCTCCACGGTGCGGTTCAGCCCGAAGGTCGACCTGAGCAGCAAGGCGAAGGCCGACGAGAAGCAGTCCGTGCCGGTCACGGTCCAGGGCTCGGCGGCGGGCGCCAACCTCAAGTCCCTTTCCGTGTACGTCTCCTACGACTACGGCCAGACCTGGAAGAAGGCCACGGTCACCGGCGGAAAGATCTCCGTGAAGAACCCGGCGAAGGGCAAGGGCATCTCCTTCCACGCCAAGATCGCGGACAAGAAGGGCAACAAGTCGACGCTGTCGATCTACAACGCGTACTACGGCAAGTGAATGCGTAGCACTCGTGGCTGAGGAGGTGCTCGGGTCGCACCCCCGGCCGCCCGGGCCGGTCCGAGGTATTCGGATCGGCCCGGCTGGGGTGCCGCTGCTTCTCGCCGCACTTGCGCTGGCCTTCTGCTCGTCGAGCATCCGGGCGGATCACCCGGGACCGGGAACCGCTCTTGCGACCGACGGTGCCCAGTCGAGCGGCGTCGTGGGCAGCGAGCACGCCCGGGTCGGGGAGGTCTGGTACTTCGCGCTTCCGGTGCCGCGCAACACCTCCACGGAGCCCATCGAGATCACGGAAGTCTCCGTCGAGCACGTCCCGGCCGGGCTCAAGACGCTGGGATACGGCGCCTACGACCTGGAGGACACCGAAGGGCTTCCGCTCCTCGCCAAGAAGAACGGGCCGCACATGCCCGACTTCGGGAAGCTGAAGAACCACGCGACGAAGCCGGTGAAGGTCGCGGCCGGGACGGAGAGCGACATCTTCTACCTGGCCGAGGTGCGGATCACCGCGCCACCGAAGGACACCGCCCGGCAATGCCGCTTCGCCTACCGGCAGGGCGGCAGGTCCTACACCCAGACGCTGGACTGCGAGGTCGAACTGAAGGTGGCCGAGCAGCTCTCGCCGACTCGCTCACGATGACCGCGGCGCGGCGCCGAAGGGGCTGTCGATCACGTATCGCCAGAACCCGTCGGCGCCGCGCCGTACCACGTCCGTGGCCGTGGCGCGGGCCTCGCCCGTGCCGATCTCCCAGTCGACGACGAGCAGTGCGACGTCCCCCGCGATGTGTACGTGCCGGGGGCGCACGGAGATCGGGAGGCCGAGGGCGAGGAAAGGGGCGTTCGCGGCGGCGATCTCCGCGTCGCCGTGCACGGCGTCCCCCGACTCGGGCACGAAGGCGGCCCGCTCCTCGTAGAGCTCGCGCACGGCTTGTGCGTTGCCGCTGTTGAACCGCGCGGCGAAGGCGGCGGGGACGTCCTCGGGGCGGGTGGGCAGAGCGGGTGTGTCCGTATTCTTCGTGGTGGTCATGGACGCACCGTAGGAGGCCCTGTCGTGACTCACCGAACGGTAAGCGGCGTACGCCCGGGGCTGCCCGACGACGCCCTGGCCGAGATCGCGGCGCCGAGCCCCGACTGCCCCGTGGAGATCACACTCGCCGCGCTGCGCGGCCGCTGGACCACACTCGTCGTCCGCGAACTGCTGCGCCGCGAGACCCATACGTACGGTGAACTGGCCGCGGCGCTCCCGCAGTTGTCGGACAAGGTCCTGACCGAGCGCCTCGCCCAGCTCATCGCCGCGGGCGCGGTCCACCGCACCCGCACCCCTGGCTGGCCCTCCACGGTCACCTACGGGCTCACCCCGCACGGCCGGGGGCTGGGGCCCGTCCTGCAAGCGATGTGGGACTGGGGCTCGACGGCGCCCCGCCAGGGCTGAACCGGCGGTGCCCGCCAGGGCTGAACTACTGTGACCGCATGACGGAAGATTCACTTCCCAAAGGTTCACTTCCCAAGGCCGAGTTCGCCTTCCCCGGCCCGCTGCGCGACCAGCTCGTGGCGGCCGTCCTCGACGGCTCCAAGACCTCGACGACGGGTCTGGTCGTCGACTACGAGCACGACGGCGACCCGCTGCCCGTCGCGGGGGAGCGCTCCGTCGTCGTCGACTCCGACGACCGGCCCGTGGCCGTCATCGAGGTGACGGACGTCCGCGTCGTACCGCTCGCCGACGTGGACCTCGCCCACGCCGTGGACGAGGGCGAGGGGGACGAGACCGTCGCCCAATGGCGGGCGGGGCACGAGGAGTTCTGGCACAGCGCCGAGATGCGCGAAGCGCTCGACGACCCGGACTTCACCGTCGACGACACCACGCTGTGCGTCCTCGAACGCTTCAGGGTCGTGACCGACCTGCGCTCGCGGGAGAAGTGACCCGGCGTGCCCTTCGCGAAGGCGGCCGACGGCGCCGCGATCCACTATCAACTGCACGGCTCGGGCGCCCCGTTGGTGCTGCTCGCCGGGCAGGCCAACAACCACCACTGGTGGGACCCGGTGCGCGCCGAGTTCGCGGCCTGCTTCACCGTCGTCGACCTCGACCACCGGGGGACGGGGGAGAGCGACCGGCCCGACACCGACACGTACAGCACGCCGAACTTCGCCCGTGACGTGCTCGCCGTCCTCGACCACGCGGGCATCGACCGCGCCCATGTGTACGGGACGTCCATGGGCGGTCGTATCGCGCAGTGGATGGCCGCCGACCATCCCGAGCGCGTCGACCGCCTCGTCCTGGGCTGCACCTCGCCCGGCGGGAAGCACGGCGTCGAGCGCGGTCCCGAGGTCCGGGCGGCCCTGACCCGGACCGATCCGGACGCGGTGCGCCGCGCTCTGCTGGAGCTCATGTACACCCCGGTCTGGCTGGCCGATCAGGAACTCGCCCGCCCGGGGCGGGAGTTCCACACGCTGGGCGACGCCACCATGCCCGCGTACGCCCGCCGTCGCCATCTGCGGGCCAGCGCCCGGCACGACGCCTGGGACGCGCTGGTGCGGATCAAGGCGCCGACACTCGTCGTCCACGGCACGGACGACGCGTTCAACCCGACCGCCAACGCCCCGCTGCTCGCCGCCCGCATCCCGGACGCCAGGACCCTGCTGGTCCCCGGCGCCCGGCACGCGTACTTCGAGGAGTTCGCGGACGTCGCCACCGAGCCGGTGCTCGCGTTCCTGGATCAGCCCGCGGAGCCGTAGGGCCGGGTGATGATCTCCAGGTTGTGGCCGTTCGGGTCCTCCCAGTAGAGGCCCCGGCCGCCGTCGTTCGTGTTGATCTCGTTGACCCGCGTGTGGTGCGGGTCGGCCCAGTAGGTCAGGCTCCGCTCCTTGATGCGTCCGAAGATCGCGTCGAACTCGTCGTCGGAGACCAGGAAGGCGTAGTGCTGCGGCGCGAACGGGACGCCGTCGCCCTCGTAGTAGTCGAGGGTCACGCCGTTGGGGATCTCCACCGGGAAGAACGGGCCGTACTGCGGGCCGACTTCGAGCCCCAGGATGTCCGCGAGGAATTGCGCGGACGCCTTCTTGTCCTCGGCGACGACGATCGTGTGGTTCAGTTCGATGGACATCGAGCGACCTCCTGGTCTGTCCGAACTCCTGTTGTCCTGCGCTGACATGGACAACGTTAGGTTCGGACGCACGATCCCTGTATCGGTCACGGGGCCCGGCCCGCTGAGCATTGCGGACTAGGCCCCGTGACCGAGATGGGTTCAGGCCACACGGAGTGGCGCGGTGGCTCAGATCGTCGCGGTGTCGATCACGAAGCGGTAGCGCACGTCGCTGGCGAGGACCCGCTCGTACGCCTCGTTGATCTGGTCGGCGCGGATCAGCTCGATCTCCGCGCCGAGCCCGTGCGCCGCGCAGAAGTCCAGCATCTCCTGGGTCTCCTGGATGCCGCCGATGCCGGAGCCCGCGAGGGTCTTGCGGCCGCCGATCACGGAGAACAGGTTGAGGGAGACCGGCTCCTCGGGGGCGCCGACGTTCACGAAGGCGCCGTCCGTGCGCAGCAGGCCCAGGTACTTGTCCAGCGGCAGCGGCGCCGAGACCGTCGAGACGATCAGGTCGAAGCTGCCGGCGAGCTCCTCGAAGGTGGCCTCGTCGCTGGTCGCGTAGTAGTGGTCGGCGCCCAGCTTCAGGCCGTCGTCCTTCTTGCGCAGGGACTGCGACAGGACGGTCACCTCGGCGCCCATGGCGTGCGCGATCTTGACGCCCATGTGGCCGAGACCGCCGAGGCCGACGATCGCGACCTTCTTGCCGGGGCCCGCGTTCCAGTGCGCGAGCGGGGAGTACGTGGTGATGCCGGCGCACAGCAGCGGCGCGGCCACGTCCAGCGAGATCCCGTCGGGGATGCGGAGGGTGAACGCCTCGTCCACGACGATGTGCGTGGAGTAGCCGCCGTAGGTCGGCTCGCCGTCCTTGCCGAGCGCGTTGTACGTCTGGATGTTGCCGTTCAGGCAGTACTGCTCCAGGCCGTTCTTGCAGTTCTCGCACTCGCGGCAGGAGTCGACCATGCAGCCGACGCCGACGCGGTCACCGACGGTGAACTTGGTGACACCGGGACCGACCTCGGCCACGACACCGGCGATCTCGTGGCCGGGGACCATCGGGTAGATGCCCTCGCCCCAGCCGTCACGGGCCTGGTGGATGTCCGAGTGGCAGATACCGGCGTACTTGATGTCGATCAGGACGTCGAACTCGCCGACGGCCCGGCGCGGCACGGTGGTGCGCTCCAGGGGCGCCTCGGGGGCGGGAGCGGCGTAGGCGGAAACGGTGGTGATCTGCTCAGTCATGTCATCGAGGCTGCCAGTGACCTGCGAGGTCACCCAGACACCCGGTTTGCCTACGACCACTGTGCCTACCACTGGCGGGGTCAGGCTCACGGTCGTGCGACCCGGGATACTGGACGCATGGACGAGAACCCGCAGGCGGCCGAGAATCCGGAGGCGGCCGAGAACCCCGTGGCGGCCGAGCGCCCGCACGGCTCGGTGGGGCACCCGCACGGCACTCCGGGCGCCGAGGGCCTGCCCCTGGACAGCAGGGCCGAGCTCAGCGAGTTCCTGCGCACCCGCAGGGCGCGGCTGCAGCCCCAGGACGTCGGCCTGCCGAACTACGGACGGCACCGCAGGGTGCCCGGTCTGCGCCGCGAGGAGCTGGCGCAGCTCGCGGGGGTCTCCGTCGCGTACTACACCCGGCTCGAGCAGGGCAACGGCCGCAACGTCTCCGCCGAGGTGCTCGACGCCATCGCGCGCGCCCTGCGGCTGACCGACGCCGAGCAGGCCCACCTGACGCGCCTGGCCAAGCCGAAGGCCCTCAAGAAGAAGAAGGCCGCGCGCCCCCAGGCCATGCGGCCCGCCCTGCAGCAGCTCCTGGACTCCATCCACGACGTGCCCGCCTACGTGGTCGGCCGCCGCACGGACATCCTCGGTTGGAACGCGCTGGCGGCGGCGCTCTTCGGCGACTGGGCCGAGCTCGCGCCCAAGGATCGGAACTGGGCGCGGATCTGCTTCCTCGACGAGCGCTCGCGCGACCTCTTCGTGGACTGGGACCAGAAGGCGTCGGACATCGTCAGCTATCTGCGCATGGACGCGGGCTGCTATCCGAACGACCCGCAGCTGTCCTCGCTGGTCGGCGAACTCTCCGTGAAGAGCGAGGAGTTCAGGGGGCTGTGGGCCACGCACGACGTCCGCGAGAAGGGCCACGGCGTCAAGCGCATGCGCCACCCGCTGGTGGGCGACCTGACGCTCTCCTTCGAGACGCTGCGGCTGCCGGACGACTGCGACCAGTCGCTGATGATGTACCACGCGGAGCCGCACTCGGCGTCGGCGGAGGGCCTGCGGCTGCTCGCCAGCTGGGGGCGGGACGCGTCGTCGGTGGGCTCGGCGTCGAAGAAGTAGCGGCTGGTGACGGCCTTACGGGGTACGGGATTTCGCGGGCGGCGGAACGCTTCGCGCTGCGCCGACGGCGGTCCCGCTCCTAGGCTGAGGGAGTGAGCAGCCAAGAGTCGAACGTAGCCCGCGTCATCCCGCTGAGCCCCGTCCGCGACCGGGAAGAGAGCCGGGGAGAGAGCCGGGGAGAGGCCAAGGAACCGCTCTGGCGGGACGTCGTCGGAGACGTCCTGCGCCGTGAGCGACTCGCCCAGGAGCGCACGCTCAAGGATGTGGCGGACGCCGCCCGGATCTCCATGCCCTACCTCTCCGAGCTGGAGCGGGGCCGCAAGGAGGCCTCCTCCGAGGTCCTCGCGGCCGCCGCCCACGCGCTCGGCCTGCGCCTGACGGATCTGCTGTCCCTGGCCCAGGGCCAGTTGGCCGGCCTCCCCCGTGCGAGGCCGGTCGGGGCATCCAGGATGTCCGGGGCTTCTGGGACCTCCAGGACCTCCAGGACCTCCAGGGTTTCCAGGGCTTCGTACCAGGGTGAGGTGCGCCTGGCCGCGTGAGTGCCGGACCCCGTCGTCGCCCTCAGGCGGCGACGGGCATCGCCCGCCTGCTCAGGACCTGGTCGGCCAGTCCGTACGCGACGGCCTCCTGGGCGGTGAACACCTTGTCGCGGTCCATGTCGGCGCGGAGCGTGGCGACATCGTGGTGGGTGTGCCGTGACAGCACCTCCTCGACCTGTGAGCGGATCCGGAGCATCTCCTTGGCCTGCAGGCTGAGATCGGACACCGTGCCCTGCTGACCGCGGCTCGCGGGCTGCCCGAGCAGCACGCGCGCGTGGTCGAGCACGAACCGCCGCCCCGGGTCGCCCCCGGCGAGCAGCACGGCGGCGGTGGAGGCGGCCTGCCCGACGCAGAAGGTCGAGATCGGCGCGGTGATGAAGCTCATGGTGTCGTAGATGGCCATGAGTGAAGTGAAGGATCCGCCGGGGGAGTTGATGTAGATGGCGACTTCGCGCTCGGGTGCGGAGGACTCAAGGTGAAGCAGTTGCGCGATGACAACATTGGCAACACCATCATCAATCTCGGTCCCGAGGAAGATGATGCGCTCGGAGAGCAGCCTGCTGTAGATGTCATAGGCGCGCTCGCCCTGCGGGGTGCGCTCGACGACGGTGGGAATGGTGTACTGGCTCATTTCCGACAACCCCTCAGATTCCTCAGATGCCAAGCCCGATACGCCGCTTCGACCCCGCGGGCCGCACGTCCTCCAGCGACTCGACCACGCGGTCGACCATCCCGTACTCCTTGGCCTGCTCGGCGGTGAACCACCGGTCGCGGTCGCCGTCGCGGGAGATGGTCTCCTGGCTCTGGCCGGTGTGCTCGGCGGTGATCCGCTCGATGGCCTGCTTCGTGTACTCCAGGTTCTCGGCCTGGATGGCGATGTCGGCGGTGGTGCCGCCGATTCCGGCGGACGGCTGGTGCATCATGATCCGCGCGTTGGGCAGCGCGAACCGCTTGCCGTGCGTGCCGACGCTCAGCAGGAACTGGCCCATGCTGGCGGCGAATCCCATGGCGAGGGTGGCCACGTCGTTCGGGATGAGCCGCATGGTGTCGTAGATGGCGAGCCCGGCGGTGACGGAGCCTCCGGGGCTGTTGATGTAGAGACCGATGTCGGTCTTCGGATCCTCCGCGGACAGCAACAGCATCTGCGCGCAGACGCGGTTGGCGGACACCTCGTCGACCTGCGTCCCCAGGAACACGATCCGCTGGTTGAGCAGCTGCGCGGCGAGATGGTCGTCGAACCGCGACGGAGGAGTTTCCCCGTCCTCAGCGCGCGGCCGTGCTGCCGCGTCCCACCCACTGCCGACCCGTGTCATGGCACCTCCAGAAAGTCCCGCGGCTCCGAACACCGCGCTGTGACTTCACTGTTGCCCGACGCCACGGGCTCTGTCAGAAATCTTGGCCCGCAGCAGATTAGCCAGCAGCAGAGCAGCCGCCCACCAGGCACAACAGCCACCGCGCGGGGCTGCTACCAGACGTAGACGTACCGGTTGGAAGGCCGGTCGAACGTGGCGTCGGCCGGGTGCGGGGCGAGCTCGAACTCCTCCTCCAGCCACTTCAGGAGCGCTGCCGCGAGGCCCTCGGGCTGGTGGTCAGTGAGCGGGAACAGGGCCCGGTGGACCGTGACCGTGGTGTGCCGCGGGGCATGGCGGGCCTCGACGGCGGGGGCGGCCAGGGCCGGCCCGTGCCGCAGCCACGCCGCCTCGTCCGGGGTGATCCGCCAGCCCGTCCGGTCGGTGGGCGGGTGGGTGAGGGCGGGGGAGGCGTCCAGCCACACGTGCGTACTGACCGGCTCGGCGTCGGCCGGCGCCTTCGTGCCGAGCGCGACCGAGGCGGTGAGGTCGACGGCGATGCCCCAGGCGCCGTACCGCAGGCGGTACTTGGTCGTCCGGGGCTCGGCCACCCCGCTCAGCCCTCCGCCCGCGCCACCCCGATCGGGCAGGAGACGCCCGTGCCGCCGATGCCGCAGTACCCGTCCGGGTTCTTGTCCAGGTACTGCTGGTGGTAGGCCTCGGCCGGCCAGAAGGTGCGGTCGTCCGCGGGGAGCACCGTCGTCGTGATCGTGCCGTGGCCCGAGGCCGTCAGGACCTTCTGGTAGGCGTCGCGGGACGCCTCGGCCGTGGCCTGCTGCGCGGGGGAGTGGGTGTAGAGCGCCGAGCGGTACTGCGTGCCGACGTCGTTGCCCTGGCGGAAGCCCTGCGTGGGGTCGTGGGACTCCCAGAAGAGCTTCAGGAGCTGCGCGTACGTGACCTTCGTCGGGTCGAAGACGACGCGGACCGCCTCCGTGTGGCCCGTCAGGCCGGAGCAGACCTCTTCGTAGGAGGGGTTCTCCGTGTAGCCGCCCTGGTAGCCGACGTACGTCGTCCAGACGCCGTCCGCCTGCCAGAACTTCCGCTCGGCACCCCAGAAGCAGCCGAGGGCGAAGTCCGCGACCTCCAGGCCCTCGGGGTAGGGGCCGAGCAGGGCGTTGCCGAGGACCGTGTGCCGGGAGGGGACCTCGAATTCCGGGGTCGCCCGGCCCTTGAGCGCCTGCTCGGGGGTGGGGAGCACGGGCGTGCGGCCGAAGATCATGGGGTCTCTCCTCGTGCGTGACAGGGGTCTGTCACGTGAACGCATGACGGCGGCGTGGCATTCCGGAGCGGCATTCCTGAGCCGCGCCGGAGGCTTCAGGACCGGAGGCCTCAGTGCGGCAGCGTCGCCGGGCTGCCGCCGTTCGCCTCGTACCCCGCGACGGCCAGCGCGCGGTACAGCGCGTACCCCTCGGCGGGGTCCGCGGACAGGGTCCAGGGCAGTGCGCCGACGTGACCGTCCACGTGCACCAGCTGATGCATGGCCTCGGCCCAGCGCTCGCAGCGGACCAGGAAGAAGACGAGGAGATGGCGCACGTGCGCCAGCATCGGGTCGTCCGCGCGCGCGGAGTGCACCGCGAACAGCGCGCCCTCGACGGCCTTGGTGACGACCTCGCTCTCGTAGAACCCACGGACCAGATTGACCTCGGGCAGGTGCTCGTAGACGGCGAAGAGCGGAAGCGCCGCGAGCAGCGAGCCGCGGGGCGCGCGGGCGGCTGCGGCCTCCGCGAAGTTGTACGCGAGGTCGCGCGAGCCGTGCCACTTCTCGCACCAGTAGTGCAGCGCCGCCAGATGGGCGCCCATGTGCGCGGGCGCGCGGTCCAGGATCTTCAGCCACAGCTGCTCGAACTCCTCGCGGGGGTAAGCGAGTCCGCGCGCGATGGAGAGCTCGATGATGTACGGGACGGGGTCACCGGGGGAGAGCAGCGCCGCCTGCACGCACGCCTCCTTGGCCTCCTCCAGGATGATCCGGAACTCGTCCGTCCCCTGCGTGGAGGTGCGCCACGCCTGCTGGACGAGGAACTCCGCGTGCACCGCGGCGCCGCCCGCGTCCTTGGGCGCCTCGGCACGCCACACCCGCAGCCACTGCCCGCCGGGGCTGTCTCCCGCCCGTCGCCCGACCACCACCCCTGGCCGAAGCGCTTCGCGCTGCTCCTCTTGTTGGCCCGGCCGCTGCTGCAGCTCCAGCGAGGCCGCGCCCGCGAAGGCCTGCATGCGCTGCCAGCGCCGCTCGCCGTGCGTCTCGGTGCCCGCGAGGAGCTGGGACGCGGCCTTCCACTCCTGCGTGCGCTGCACGAGGTCGAGCACTTCGAGGAGGTCGTTGTCCGGTCCCGGCATGCGGATGTCCAGCTCCTCCTGGCGCAGGAAGCCGTAGTTCGCGGGGTCCGCGGCGTCCGGGGAGCCGGGGGCGACCTGCCGGATCCCGCCGCGCCTGCGCAGCAGTACGGGCCCGAGCACCGCACCGATCATGATCACCGCGAACAGGAACCAGAGAATCTCCATGACACAAGCGAACCAGACGCGTCCGACAATTGGCCAACCTGCCCGGACGTACCCGGACCGACCCGGCGGAAGAACCCCTGTGCGCACTACGCTCAGGCCGCATGAGTGACTCGCACAGCACGCAGAACTTCGAGACCTTGGCGATCCACGCGGGCAACACCGCCGACCCCCTCACCGGCGCCGTGGTCCCGCCCATCTATCAGGTGTCGACCTACAAGCAGGACGGCGTCGGCGGACTGCGCGGCGGCTATGAGTACAGCCGCAGCGCGAACCCGACGAGGACCGCCCTCGAAGAGAACCTGGCCGCACTGGAGGGCGGCCGCCGAGGGCTCGCCTTCGCCTCCGGCCTCGCGGCCGAGGACTGCCTTCTCCGTACGCTGCTCGGTCCCGGCGACCACGTGGTCATCCCCAATGACGCGTACGGCGGCACGTTCCGCCTGTTCGCCAAGGTCGTGTCCCGGTGGGGCGTGGAGTGGTCGGTGGCCGACACCTCCGACCCCGAGTCGGTGCGGGCCGCGCTGACCGACCGTACGAAGGCGATCTGGGTGGAGACCCCCTCCAACCCGCTGCTCGGCATCACCGACATCGCGGCGGTCGCGCAGATCGCCCGCGAGGCGGGCGCGCGCCTCGTCGTCGACAACACCTTCGCCAGCCCCTACCTGCAGCAGCCGCTCGCGCTCGGCGCGGACGTCGTCGTGCACTCCATGACGAAGTACATGGGCGGCCACTCGGACGTCGTCGGCGGCGCCCTCGTCGTCAACGACCCCGAGCTGGGCGAGGAGTTGGCGTTCCACCAGAACGCGATGGGCGCCGTCGCCGGTCCCTTCGACGCCTGGCTGGTGCTGCGCGGCATCAAGACCCTCGCCGTGCGCATGGACCGGCACAGCGAGAACGCCGGCAAGGTCACCGAGATGCTCACCCGGCACGCGCGCGTGACGCGCGTCCTGTACCCGGGCCTTCCGGAGCACCCCGGTCACGAGATCGCCGCCAAGCAGATGAAGGCGTTCGGCGGCATGGTCTCCTTCCAGGTCGAGGGCGGCGAGGAGGCGGCGGTCGAGGTCTGCAACCGCGCCAAGCTGTTCACCCTGGGTGAGTCCCTGGGCGGCGTCGAGTCGCTCATCGAGCACCCGGGCCGCATGACGCACGCCTCGGTGGCGGGCTCGGCCCTGGAGGTCCCGGCGGACCTCGTGCGCCTCTCGGTGGGCATCGAGTCGGCGGACGACCTCGTCGCCGACCTGCAGCAGGCGCTGGGCTAGGCCTCATCGGCGCGCCAGGGGTCCTCTCCGCGAGGCCTACCAGCGCGTCAGGGGTGGAGTCGTGTTCGACGGCGGCTCCACCCACGGCCGGGCCATGGAGGCCCACACGGAGAAGGCCACGACGGCGGCGAACAGCAGTAGCCAGCACGCCCGCCGCAGCGCCCTGCGCCGCCGCAGCATCCGGCCGCCCCGGCGCACGGCGTCGTCGAAGAGCTCGGGCGGCACCGCGCTCGGCGTGCCGTCCAGCAGGCGCCGGACCGCGCTCTCCTTGCGCTCGTACTGGCTCATGAGGGCGCCGTCCCGCTCAGCGCGCGGGCCGGCGCAGGTCCGCGCGGCGGGTGCAGGACCGTCGCCATCGCGCGGGCGCAGATCGACGAGACCCGCTCGGCGGGCAGACCGAGGAGCGCCGCCGTCTGTTCCTCGGCCACGCCCTCGTACATCCGAAGCACCAGAATCAGCCGCTCCTGGGGGCGCAGCCGCTCCAGGACCCCGCCGTGCCCGCGGCGGCGGCGCCAGGCGGCGCGCGCGAAGCGCAGGGCGAGCCGCTGGCGCGCACGGTCGTAGGGGTCCTCGCCGCGCAGCCGGTCCCACGTCGCGTACGTGTGCGCGAGGGCCGCGGTCAGCAGGGCACGCGCGCGTGGGTTGTCGTCGGGGGGCTCGGCGGTCAGCAGGGTGGCGGCATGGAGCAGCCGCCCTGCCGCGCCCGCGACGAATGCCTCGAACTCCCGGGCACGGCGGGCGTCCTGGTACGCCTGCCGCTCTCGCACCGCGCCTCCCGGCCGGAGAGAAGGGGGATCCCGATCTCATATGAGGCCAGAGGCGGGGCCGGGGTCAAGACTCCGGAGTGGCCGGAACTTCACCACCGGGTGCCGTCTGTGACGTCTGCCGTGCGGAGAGGGCGGAATTGAAGCGTGTGAGGAGCGCACAGAAGCTCTCGCGCTCCTCCGGGGCCCAGTCCTGCGTCAACTCGGCCATGAGCTCGCGGCGCGAGGAGCGCACCTCGTCGAGCCTGGCCTGGCCGCGCGGCGAGAGCTGGAGCACCACGGCACGGCCGTCCTCGGGGTGCGAGGTGCGCTTGACGAGCCCGGTGTCGACCAGCGGGGCGACCTGCCGGGTGACTGTCGAGGAGTCGATTCCCATGCTCGCGGCGAGCGCCTTGACGCCCATGGGGCCTTCCTTGTCGAGGCGGTTGAGCAGCAGATACGCGGCGCGGTCCATGGAGTTGCGGACCTGGCCTACGCCGCCGAGGCGGGTCTGCTCCGCGCGGCGGGCGAAGACCGCCACCTGGTGCTGCAGGCTGTCGAGAAGGCCGGGTTCACTGGCGGTCGTCATGTCCGGAGTTGTGGGCATGGCCGGGGGCTCACTTCATGCGAGGGCGGTGGGTTGGGGGACAGGGTACGCGGACAAGGCCCGTACCGTACCTGCGCTGCGCAAACCTACGGGCAGAACGGTCCCGCCCCTCGGCCTGCCCAGGAGGACTCGAGCGCCTGCTGCAAGACTTGCCGTCATGAGCTATCGCACGCGTGACTCCTTGCCCTCGGTGACCCTCGACGACGTGCGCGGCGCACAGAAGATGCTCTCCGGAGTGGCCAGGACGACGGCGATGGAGGGCAGCAGGCACCTGTCCCAGCTGGTCGGAGCCCCGGTGCACCTCAAGTGCGAGAACCTCCAGCGGACCGGCTCCTTCAAGCTCCGCGGCGCCTACGTACGGATCGCGGGACTGCTCCCCGAGGAGCGCGCGGCCGGTGTGGTGGCCGCAAGCGCGGGCAACCACGCGCAGGGCGTCGCGCTCGCCTCGACCCTGCTGGGCGTCCGCTCGACGGTGTTCATGCCGGCCGGGGCGCCGCTGCCCAAGGTCGCGGCCACCCGGGACTACGGCGCGGAGGTGCGCCTGCAGGGCCAGGTCGTCGACGAGACGCTGGCCGCCGCGCAGCAGTACGCGCGCGACACGGGCGCGGTGTTCATCCACCCCTTCGACCACGCGGACATCATCGCGGGGCAGGGCACGGTCGGCCTGGAGATCCTGGAGCAGTGCCCCGAGGTGCGCACCCTCGTCGTCGGCGTCGGGGGCGGCGGTCTCGCGGCGGGCATCGCGGTCGCGGTCAAGGCGCTGCGCCCGGACGTCAGGGTGGTGGGCGTGCAGGCGGCGGGCGCCGCGGCCTACCCGCCCTCGCTGGCCGCCGGGCACCCGGTGTCGATCGTGAACCCGGCGACGATGGCCGACGGCATCAAGGTCGGGCGCCCCGGCGACGTGCCGTTCCAACTGGTCGACGAGTTGGTCGACGACGTCGTCACGGTCTCCGAGGACGAGCTCTCCAGCGCGCTGCTGCTCTGCCTGGAGCGGGCCAAGATGGTCGTCGAGCCCGCGGGCGCGAGCCCGGTCGCGGCCTTGCTGGGCAACCCGAAGGCGTTCGAGGGCCCGGTGGTGGCGGTGCTCTCGGGCGGGAACGTGGACCCGCTCCTGATGCAGCGGATCCTGCGCCACGGCATGGCGGCGGCGGGCCGCTACCTCTCGCTGCGGCTGCGCCTTACCGACCGCCCCGGCGCGTTGGCCACGCTCCTCGGCGTGCTCTCGGAGGCCGACGCCAACGTCCTGGACGTGAGCCATGTGCGGACCGATCCGCGGCTCGGGCTCACGGAGGCGGAGGTCGAGCTGCACCTGGAGACGAAGGGGACCGCGCACTGCGCGGAGGTGGGGGCGGCCCTGCGCGAGGCGGGCTACACGGTCATCGGCTGAACGTTCGCGGGCTAACACGTTCGAGGGTCAACGACTTCTGAAAAACAGCTGAGGCAACGCGATGTATCGCGTTATGGTGTGTGGCAGGTCACTGGTCGCCGGGCGGGTGAAGTCCGGCAAATCTAAGCTTTTGCCTAGGAAGTAACCCAAACAACGGGGAGAACCCACATGCCAGGCGCCATTTACGCCGAAGGTCTGGTGAAGACCTTCGGCGAGGTAAGGGCTCTGGACGGCGTCGATCTGGATGTCCCGGAAGGCACCGTGCTCGGCCTCCTCGGGCCGAACGGCGCGGGGAAGACCACCGCGGTCCGCTGCCTGACGACCCTCCTGACACCGGACAGCGGCAAGGCCGTCGTCGCGGGCGTCGACGTACTCAAGCATCCGAACGAGGTCCGGCGTTCCATCGGCCTCTCCGGTCAATTCGCCGCGGTGGACGAGTATCTGACGGGCCGTGAGAACCTCCAGATGGTCGGCCAGCTCTATCAGATGCGGGCCAAGGAGGCGAAGGCCAGGGCGGGCGAGCTGCTCGACCGGTTCAACCTCGCCGACGCCGCCGACCGCCCCTCCAAGACGTACTCCGGCGGTATGCGCCGCCGGCTCGACCTCGCGGCCGCACTCGTCGTCTCGCCGCCCGTGATGTTCATGGACGAGCCGACCACGGGCCTCGACCCGCGCAACCGGCAGCAGCTGTGGGAGGTCATCCAGGAGCTGGTCGCGGGCGGCACGACGCTGCTCCTGACCACCCAGTACCTCGAAGAGGCCGACCACCTGGCGCACGACATCTGCGTCGTCGACCACGGCCGCGTCATCGCCCGCGGCACCTCCGACCAGCTCAAGGCCCAGACCGGCGGCGAGCGCGTCGAGGTCGTCGTCCACGAGCGCGAGCACATCGCCACCGCGTCGGACGTGCTGGGCGGCTTCGGCAAGGGCGAGGTGGCCGTCGCCGAGCACACCCGCAAGCTGACCGTGCCCGTCACCGGCGGCGCCAAGCTGCTCGCCGAGGTCATCCGCGAGCTGGACGCCCGCGGCATCGAGATCGACGACATCGGCCTGCGCCGCCCGACCCTCGACGACGTCTTCATCTCCCTCACCGGCCACGTCGCCGAGCTGACGGACGAGGGCAGTGGCGAAGGGGCCGACGGCAAGGCCGACGACAAGGCCAAGGCCAAGCGCAAGAAGGAGGCGGACAAGTGAGCGCCGTATCCACCACCGGGCGGCTCGCGGCGCCACAGCCCGCGGGCGGCATCGGGCAGTCGGTCAGGGACTCCCTGGTCGTCGCCAAGCGCAACCTCATCCGCATGACCCGCATCCCCGAGATGGTGCTGTTCGGCCTGATCCAGCCGGTCATGTTCGTGGTCCTGTTCAGCTACGTCTTCGGCGGTTCGATCAACGTCCCGGGGGCGGGCCTCAGCTCCTCCGGGTACCGCGAGTTCCTGATGGCCGGCATCTTCGCGCAGACCGTCACCTTCGCCACCGCGGGCGCGGGCGCCGGCATCGCCGACGACATGCACAAGGGCCTCATCGACCGCTTCCGCTCGCTGCCGATGGCGCGCGGCGCGGTCCTCACCGGGCGCACCCTGGCCGACCTCGTGCAGACCGCGCTGACCCTGGTCGTCCTCGCCGTCGTCGCGATCCTCGTCGGCTGGCGTACGCACGAGAACTTCGGCAAGGTGCTCGCCGGATTCGGCCTGCTGCTCCTGCTCGGGTACGCCTTCTCCTGGATCGGCGCCCTGATCGGCCTGTCCGTGCGCACCCCGGAGGCGGCCACCTCGGGCGGCCTGATCTGGCTGTTCCCGCTGACGTTCATCTCCAACGCCTTCGTCCCGGCCGAGAACATGCCCTCGTTCCTGCAGACCATCGCGAACTGGAATCCGTTCAGCGCGACGGTGCAGGCCTGCCGCGAACTGTTCGGCAACCTCCCGCCGAACTACCCCGTCCCGAACGACTGGCCCATGCAACACCCGGTCTGGGCCTCGCTGATCTGGTCCGTGCTGATCATCGTGGTGTTCCGGACGCTCGCGGTGCGCAAGTACCGCTCTGCGACGGCCTGACGGACTGGGACAAGCCTGACGTACGTGGGGCGAGCCTGACGGACATGCGAAAGGGCCCCGGCACGGTGCGTGCCGGGGCCCTTTCGCGGCCGAAGCGGAAAGCGGGCGTCAGCCCGTGTACGGCTTGGCCTCGAGGATCTTGACGGAGGCGAACTTGCCGTTGGGCAGTTCGTACTCCGCGTTCTCGCCGATCTTCTTGCCGTTCACGCCGGTGCCCAGCGGGGACTGCGGCGAGTACGTCTCGATGTCGCTGCTCGCGTACTCACGGGAGGCGAGCAGGAAGGTCACCGTGTCGTCCTCGTCGCCGTCGAAGGCGATGGTGACGACCATGCCCGGCTCCACGACGCCGTCGTCGGCCGGGGCCTCGCCGACGCGGGCGGTCTCCAGGAGCTGGGTCAGCTGTCGGACGCGGAGCTCCTGCTTGCCCTGCTCCTCCTTGGCCGCGTGGTACCCGCCGTTCTCGCGCAGGTCGCCCTCCTCGCGCGCCGCCGCGATCTTGGCCGCGATCTCGGTGCGCGCAGGACCAGACAGGTACTCCAGCTCGGCCTTGAGCTGGTTGTACGCCTCCTGGGTCAGCCAGGTGACGTTCTCGCTGGTCTGGGTCACAGGTGCTCCTCGTAGGTACTGGGAATACAAAGCATCGCCCTACCCAGAAGGATGTTCCCTCACGGGTGGGCGAAACCACGAGCCTAACAATTCAGGCGCAGAAGGGGGAGGACATAAGCCATCAGATTTGCGTCAACGCAGGTGAGCGAGGTAAAGCCACCCGGCGCCGGTCGGCGGCGTCAGTCGGAGTGGCAGCCGAGGAGCTCGACGCTGGTCGCCTTCGACGTCGTACGCAGCGTGACGGTCTTGTCGATGCGGTCCGTGCGCTGGTCGAAGCGGAAGTCCGCGCGGCCCACCTCGGCGCCCGACCTGGCCTGCGAACGCAGGGTGCAGTAGCCGCGGGCGTCGGTGTCCTTACGGACCTCCAGGTGCGCCTCGACGGTGGTGTCCGAGAGGATGTCGAACTTGATGACCTCGGCGCTGACCTTCTGGTTGTCGATGTAGTCGTAGCCGAACCAGCCGACGAGGCCCAGCAGGAGCACGCCGAGCACGGAGCCGATGATCTTCAGCTTGCGGTCGGCGGCCGCGTCGGCGGTGCGGGAACGGCCGTACCGCCCCTCGGGAAGACCCTCGGGAAGCCCTTCAGGGAGCTTCGAGCCCACCGCCGCCATGATCGTCCTCCAGGAACAGGGGTTGCCGGAATTTTCCGCCCCCCGGTTCCGTCACTATAGAAGCCGCATGTTGCGCCGGAACCACGAGGGCGCCCAATTACTGAGGATCGATCTTGACTGAGCAGCTGCGACTGATGGCCGTTCACGCCCACCCCGACGACGAGTCGAGCAAGGGCGCGGCCACCATGGCCAAGTACGTGTCCGAGGGGGTGGACGTACTCGTCGTGACCTGCACGGGCGGGGAGCGCGGCGACATCCTCAACCCCAAGCTCCAGGGTGACGCGTACATCCAGGAGCACATCCACGAGGTCCGCAAGAAGGAGATGGACGAGGCGCGCGAGATCCTCGGCGTCAAGCAGGAGTGGCTCGGCTTCGTCGACTCGGGGCTGCCCGAGGGCGACCCGCTGCCGCCGCTGCCCGAGGGCTGCTTCGCCCTCGAGGACGTCGACAAGGCGGCCGGCGAGCTGGTGCGCCAGATCCGCTCCTTCCGTCCGCAGGTCATCACGACGTACGACGAGAACGGCGGATACCCGCACCCCGACCACATCATGACCCACAAGATCACGATGGTGGCCTTCGAGGGCGCGGCCGACGCCGAGAAGTACCCCGAGAGCGAGTTCGGGCCGGTCTTCCAGCCGCAGAAGCTCTACTACAACCAGGGCTTCAACCGCCCGCGCACCGAGGCCCTGCACCAGGCGATGCTCGACCGCGGCCTGGAGTCCCCGTACGGGGACTGGCTCAAGCGCTGGGACGAGTTCGAGCGCGTCGAGCGCACCCTGACCACGCACGTCCCCTGCGCCGACTTCTACGAGATCCGCGACAAGGCCCTGATCGCGCACGCCACGCAGATCGACCCCGACGGTGGCTGGTTCCGGGTCCCGATGGAGGTCCAGAAGGAGGTCTGGCCCACGGAGGAGTACGAGCTCGCGAAGTCGCTCGTCGATACTTCCCTCCCCGAGGACGACCTCTTTGCGGGCATCCGCGACAATGCCTAGCGTGAACGTACATCTGGCAATGACGCATCTCGTCCCTCTTGCCAAGGAGGTCGACGACGACAAGGTGACCCCCGGCGTTCTGGGCTTCATCGTCTTCGCGGTGATGGCCCTCGCCGTCTGGGGTCTGATGAAGTCGATGAACCGCCACATGGGGAAGGTCGACTTCAAGGAGCCGGAGGACTCCTCCGCGAAGGCGGAGGCGAAGGCGTCCTCCGACGCCGGACCGCAGCGGGGCTGACGCCCGGCGCGGGTGGATCTCGGCTCGGCTGGGCCTCAGCTCGGCTGGGTCACCTCCACCCCCATCACCTCGCGCGCATGCCGGCTCGGCACCATGCCGAGCCGCCATGCCTGCCATCCCGTTTCCAGGTCGGCGCCCCGCTCCAGGAGCAGGCCGAACGCCTGGACGTAGTCGGCGAGCTTGCCGTCACGGGTCGGGTGGTCCTCGCGGGACAGCTGCTCCAGCTCCTCCTGGGCGACGGCCGTGCCGATCTCCCAGCCGCCCGGTGAGGCGTACGGCAGCAGGGTGCAGCGCAGGAAGCGGGCCCAGTCGCCGCCCCGGCGGTCGCCGTACGAGGCGAAGAGCCCGATGGCCTCGTCGCACAGGGCAAGCGCCTGCTGGGTGCGGTTGTTGCCCGCGTCCACGACCACCAGCTCCAGGCACGTCCAGGCCTCGCCGTGCGCGACGCCGATCCGCTGGAAGTCGGCGCGGGCGTCCACCAGGAGCTGCCGGGCGAAGCCGGAGTTGCGCAGCGAGCCCGTCTGGGCGGCGCGCTGGTCGCGAGTGACGCGTGCCGAGTGGTGGCGCGCGCACGCCAGGCCGTACACGTCCCGCATCCGGGAGAACATCGTCCGCGCCCGCTCCAGGTCCCGCACCGCCTGGTCGAGGCTGCCGGTCTCCTCGAGGGCCTGGCCGAGGTAGTACAGGGACCAGGCCTCGCCGCGCGCGTCCTCGTTGTCGCGGTGCCGGGACACCGCCTGGCGCAGCCCGTCGACCGCGGGCGAGGGGTCGCCGTCCACCAGACGGGCCCGCGCCAGCTGTGTCATGGCCCAGGCCTCGCCACGCGGGTCGCGGGTGCGGCCGTACAGATCGAGGGCGTCGCGCAGCTCGCCCTCCGCGCGCGGTACGTCGCCCATGCGCAGGCAGAGCTGGCCGAGCTGGAAGTGCGTCCATGCCTCGCCGTGCACGGAGCCGCTCCTGCGGTGCAGCGTGAGCGCCGTCTCCAGCATGCCGAGGGCGTGCTGGAGGTGGGCGCGGTCCCGCTCCACCGCGGCGAGCGCGTGCAGCGTCCAGGCGCGGTCGCCCGCCAGCTCGTCGGCGGCCTGCAGCTCCAGCGCCTCCGTGAGCCGGGCCGCGGCCTCCGTCAGATTGCCCTGGTGGTGCAGCGTGATGCCGAGCGAGCCGAGCGCACGGGCGGCCGCCGCGTCCTGGTGGGCCTCGAAGTAGAGGTCGACCACCGAGTTCAGCGTCGTACGCGACTGGTCGAGCTCGCCGAGCTGGCGGGCCGCGATGCCCGTGCGCCACTGCACGCTGCGGCCGAGCAGGCCCTGGTCGATGGCCTGGGTGAGTTCGTTGATCTCGCCCAGGCGGTAGAGGTCGCCGCGCAGCAGGCAGTAGTCGCACAGGGCGCCGAGCAGATTGAGGACGGTCCGCTGGTCGACGCCCTCCGCGTGCCGCAGGGCGGCGGTGATGAACGTCGACTCGTCGTCCAGCCAGCGCAGCGCCGCGTCCAGCGAGGCGAAGCCGTGCTGCCCGAACTGGTCGGCGCGGGTGGAGGTCTTGCCGTCGACCAGGCGGATCACCGTGTCGGCCAGCTCTCCATAGCTGGTGATGAGGCGCTCCTGCGCGGCGGTGCGCTCGGCGGGCTCCTCCTCGTCCAGGAGCCGGGCGAGCGCGAAGGAACGGACGAGGTCGTGCAGGCGGTGGCGGCCGCCCTGGAGCCGGTCGACCAGGCCTGCACGGGAGAGCGCGGTCAGCTGCCGGTCCGCCTCCTGCTCGTCGGTCGCGAGCAGCGCGGCGGCCGCGGCCGGGCCCAGCGAGGCACGTCCGGCGAGCGCGAGACGGCGCAGCAGCCGCCGGGCCGACTCGGACTGGTCGGTGTAGCGCAGCCACAGGACGCGCTCGACGGGGCCCACCTTCTCGGCGGGGCCGTACGCCGACAGGTCCGAGGCCAGCTGGCGCGGCGTACGCGGACCGAGCGAGGAGCCCGCGGCGCGCAGGGCCAGCGGCAGGCCGCCGCACAACTCCCTGACCGCGTCGGCCGATTCGGCGTCGTAGGGCCCCGATAGGTCCTCCGCGCACTCCCGGAGGAGTTCCTCGGCGCCGGCTTCGTCCAGTGCCTCGACCGGCAGCTGATGCACCCAGGCGGGCAGGTCCGCAGCCAGTTCCAGGGGCTCGCGGGCGGTGACGAGGACCAGGCTGTCGGAGCGCTCCGGTATCAGCGTGCGGACCTGCTCGGCGTCGCTCGCGTCGTCGAGGACGACCGTCACGGCGAGGCCCGTCAGATACTGGTGGTAGAGCTCGCTGAGCCGCTTGACCTGCTGTTCCTGCGAGGAACGCTCCCGGAAGAGCAACTGCTCGCGCGGGGCGCCCAATCGATTCAGCAGATGCAGCAGGGCGTCGCGCGTGGACAGCGGGGTCTCCTGCGGATCGCCGCCGCGCAGGTCCACCACGCACGCGCCGCGGAACTGGTCCCGCAGGTCGTGAGCGGCCCGCACCGCGAGTGAGGTCCGCCCCGAGCCGGGCGCACCGTGCAGCATGACGACCGTGGGCCGGGTGTCGGTGCTGGCGCGCGCCGCGTGCACCCACTGCGCGATCCGCGCGAGCTCGGCCCTGCGGCCCGCGAACGGGCCGGTGTTCTGCGGGAGTTGAGCGAAGGACTGCTGGAGCACGGAGCGCCTGCGCGCGGCCGCGCTCTTGTCGGTGCCGCGCAGTTGGGGCGCGGTCTTCTTCGCCGTCCGCGTGCCGGTCGACGCGGCGAGGACCCGCTGTTGGTCGAGGAAGGGCCGGATGCCGCGCACTTCGAGCGCAGTCAGCCACTGCAGCCGCAGCTGCTCGGGCCCGCCGGGTCGGCTGAGCTCGCCCGCGCGGCGGCTGGCCGCGGGCAGGTGGGATGCCGTCACCTTCACCACGGTGGCCGCCGCGCCCGCCACGGCGACGACCGCTCCGGTGCCGAGGGCGGTGCCGACGCTCGTGCCGAAGGAGAGGTCGGAGACGCCGGCGGCGACCGCAGCAACCACCGCCACCAGCAAGGGAGTTCCCGCACCCTCGCGTGCGTAGCGCTGCGCGAAGGTGAGCTGTCCCGCGTGCGCCTCGTCGAGCGCGCGCGTGTACGTGCCGTACTCCTCGGCGGCCGTCTGCGCCATGGCGTCCAGGGCGCCGCGGGACCGCGAGAGCAGCACGGCCCCGTCGACGCGCCCGCCCGAACGGCGCACTTCCTCCTCCACGGCCCGTGCCAACAGCCGCTCGGCCTCGGCCCGATGGCTGTCCCGCATATGGGTTCCCCCTCCGAGAGCAACAGTTGCCTGCAATTCACAAGTGTCCTGCGTACGGGGCCAGGAAGCGAGGGTGTCAGAGGATCGGTGACCTTCCGCGGCCGGACGCGATCCGCCGATGCGCGGCCGGACGCGATCCTCCCATCCGCGGCCGGACGCGATCCTCCAACGCCGCCCAGTCGTACGGCGCCTGGCCGCTGCGCCGCACAGCAGCTGGGCTACGCTCGTGGGAGATGCCGGTGGTCATGGAGCGCATGGAGCGGTAGTGAGTGCAGTGCCCGCGATCGAGGCGGAGGGCGCCACGGTCGTCCTGGACGGGACCACGCTCCTCGCGCCTACGACGTTCGCGGTGATGCCGGGCGAGTTCTGGTGTCTCACCGGCGGCAACGGCTCCGGCAAGACGACCCTCCTGCGGGCCTTCCTGGGCAGTCGGCGGCTGACGGACGGCACCGTGCGCGTGCAGGGCGAGACCGTCGATCTGGCCAGGCCCCGGCACCGGCGGATCGTGGCCTCGCTCGTCGAACCGGTGCCCGTCGCACGGGACATGACGCTGCGCGAGCAGGTGACCCTGGTCGCCGCGTCCTGGTACGGCAACACCACGGCGACCGCCGAGCGCGCCGAGGAGGTCATCGGGCGACTGGGCCTGACCGGCCTGGGGGAGCGGTTCCCCTCGCAGCTCTCCTCCGGTCAGCTGCAGCTCTTCAGCCTCGCGCTGACCCTGGTCCGCCCCGCCGACGTCGTCCTGCTCGACGAGCCCGAGCGGCATCTCGACACCGACCGCGTCGACCTCGTCGCCGAACTGCTCACCGAGCGCGCGGAGGACGGAACCGCGTTCCTCGTCGCCACCCACGAGTCCACCGTCGTGGACGCCTGCGACGGCGTCGTGGAGCTGGGATGACGACGACGGACGGCATCACCGCGGTGGAGGCCGACCCCAGGGCCCGCGTCCACGCCGTACGCCGGCGGTACGCCCGCCGCGGCGACCGCGCCACGGTGCACGACCGGGCGTACACGATCTACCTCACCGCCACCCTCGGCTTCGTCTACGTGGTGCCGGTCGTCCACCTGGTGAGGACCTCGCGGGCGCTCGTCTCCCTGGACTCCTCCGGGGCCGCGACGTCCGTGGCGTGTCTGGTCGCGGCGGCGGTGGTCTGGGGGGCGCAGATGGCCGGCCGGTTCTGGGGGCCGCTGGTCCTCAAGCCGTTCCTGCTGTACGTGTTCATGTCCACGGACCTGTCCCCGACGCACTACCTCGGCACGATCGCCCGCCGCCGCCTCGCGTACGCGGGACTCGGCACGCTGCTCGCGATGTGCACGGCGGCGTTCCTGCTGACCGACCTCTTCGACCACTCCGAAGCCGTGCTCGTGGCGCAGGGCGTGGCCGTCGCGGTGGGCCTCGGCGCCGTCGCCCCCGTGGCGTGGCTGTGGGGCCAGGTCCGGACGGTGCGCGAGAACCTCCTGCTCGCCTCCGGCGTGGCCGCCGCGGCCGTCGTCGTGGCGCTGCTGGGCGGGGGCGGCCTGTTGGGCGGGTCCGGCCTGTGGCTCGCCGCCGGTGTCCTCGTCATCTCGGCGGCGGTGCTCGGCAGGGTCGCCTTCCGGTCCGTCCGCACGGTCGACCTCGCCCGGCTCGCCCGTGAGTCGGCGCGTGCCGCCGAGGCCCAGACCTTCGCCTGGACCGGCACGCTCCACCACGCGCTCGACCTGTACCGCCCCGAGCCGCGCGGGCACACCTCGGCCCTGGTGCGCCCCGACGGGCGCCTGCGCGGATACCTCGCGCAGGGGGCGGTGCGCGCGCTGCGCACCCGGGGCCGCGCGATCGCCGCCGCGGTGTTCCTGACGGCAGGCGGCGCCGTCCTGACGCTCGGCCTCGTGGAGCCGGACGCCAGGCTCGCGACGTTCTCCTGGGCGGCCGGCGCGGCCGCCGTGTACTGGGGGTCGGGCTGGGTCGGCGAGACCTGGCGCGGTCTGCGTGACGAGCTGACCCTGGCCCCGCTGTTCGGCGAGTGGTGGGGCGGGACGCTCGCGCGCACCCTGGTCTGGCCGGTCGTCGCGGTGGCGGTCACGGTGGGGGCGGCGGGCGGCGTCGCGGCCCTGACGCGGTGGCCGCTCCAGGACGGCAGGGCGGCCGACGCGCTGCTGCTCGGCGCGGCGTCGGTGGTGCTCGTGCTCGGGGCCAGGTTCCTGCGCGAGATGAAGACGAACCTGCCGATCGAACTGCTGCTCCCCGTCATCACGCCCCTGGGCGACCTCTCCGGACTCCGGGTCTTCGTGTGGCAGTTCGACGGACTCGTCGTCGTACTGATCGGCGTCCTCGTGATGAACGAGATGCCGACCGCGACCGGTGCGGCGCTGGTCGCGCTGGGCATGGCCGCCTGGTCGGTCCGGGCGGGCCTGCGCCGGACCGGGTGGGCCCGGCGGGGACTGTTCACCCGCCTCGGCCGGGTCTGAGCGCGGCCCCGCCTCCGGGGACCGGCTCCCGTGTGGGTGCGCGGTGGCAGGGCAAGATGGGGCCATGCCGAACCGACTGGCCCATGAGACGTCCCCCTACCTGCTCCAGCACGCCGACAACCCGGTCGACTGGTGGCCCTGGTCGGCCGAGGCCTTCGAGGAGGCGCGCAAGCGCGGGGTGCCGGTGCTGCTCAGCGTCGGGTACAGCAGCTGTCACTGGTGCCACGTCATGGCGCACGAGTCGTTCGAGGACGACGCGACGGCCGCGCTCATGAACGAGAAGTTCGTGAACATCAAGGTCGACCGCGAGGAGCGGCCCGACGTCGACGCCGTCTACATGGAGGCCGTGCAGGCCGCGACCGGCCAGGGCGGCTGGCCCATGACCGTCTTCCTCACCCCCGACGCCGAACCCTTCTACTTCGGTACGTACTTCCCGCCGGAGCCCCGCCACGGCATGCCGTCCTTCCCGCAGGTCCTCGACGGTGTCCACCGGGCGTGGACGGACCGGCGCGGCGAGGTCGCGGAGGTCGCGGCGAAGGTCGTGCGCGACCTCGGCGAGCGGCAGCTCACGCACAGCGCCGACGAGCAGCCCGGCGAGGACGAGCTGGCGCAGGCGCTGCTCGGCCTGACCCGCGACTACGACGCCGCGCACGGCGGCTTCGGCGGCGCGCCCAAGTTCCCGCCGTCCATGACCGTCGAGTTCCTCCTGCGGCACTACGCCCGCACGGGCGCCGAGGGCGCGCTGCAGATGGCCGCCGACACCTGCGAGCGGATGGCGCGCGGCGGCATCTACGACCAGCTCGGCGGCGGCTTCGCCCGCTACTCCGTCGACCGCGAGTGGATCGTGCCGCACTTCGAGAAGATGCTGTACGACAACGCCCTGCTGTGCCGTGCGTACGCCCATCTGTGGCGCGCCACGGGCTCGGAGCTCGCGCGCCGGGTCGCCCTGGAGACCGCGGAGTTCATGGTCCGTGAACTGCGCACGAACGAGGGCGGGTTCGCCTCCGCGCTCGACGCGGACAGCGAGGACCCGGCGACGGGGCAGCACGTCGAAGGCGCGTACTACGTCTGGACGGCCGCCCAGTTGAGGGAGGTCCTCGGCGAGGCCGACGCGGAGCTGGCGATGACCTGCTTCGGGGTGACCGAGGAGGGCACCTTCGAGAAGGGCGCATCCGTCCTCCAACTGCCGGTGGCCGAGGGCCCGTTGGCGGACACGGCGCGGATCGAGTCCGTGCGGGAGCGGCTGCTCGCGGCGCGCGCGGAGCGGCCCGCGCCAGGGCGTGACGACAAGGTGGTCGCCGCCTGGAACGGCCTCGCGATCGCCGCGCTCGCCGAGGTCGGCGCGTACTTCGACCGGCCGGACCTGATCGCGGCCGCCGTCGGTGCGGGAGATCTTCTCGTACGTCTGCACATGGACGCCCGCGCGCGTCTCGCCCGCACCTCCAAGGACGGCCAAGTCGGCGCCAATGCGGGCGTGTTGGAGGACTATGCCGATGTGGCGGAGGGCTTCCTCGCGCTGGCCTCGGTCACGGGGGAGGGGGTGTGGCTGGAGTTCGCCGGCTTCCTGCTCGACCACGTCCTCGCGCAGTTCGTGGACGCGGAGAGCGGGGCGCTGTACGACACGGCGGCGGACGCGGAGCGGCTCATCCGCCGCCCGCAGGACCCCACGGACAACGCGGCGCCCTCCGGGTGGACGGCGGCCGCGGGCGCGCTCCTCTCGTACGCGGCGCACACGGGCGCCGAGCCGCACCGCACCGCCGCGGAGCGGGCGCTCGGCATCGTCAAGGCGCTCGGTCCCCGCGTCCCGCGCTTCATCGGCCACGGGCTCGCGGTGGCGGAGGCGGCGCTGGACGGCCCGCGCGAGGTGGCGGTCGTCGGCGATGTCCTGGGCGACCTGCACCGCACCGCGCTGCTCGGCACGGCGCCGGGCGCGGTGGTCGCGGCGGGGGAGCCGGGCTCCGGTGAACTCCCGCTCCTGGCCGACCGGCCGCTGGTCGACGGGCACCCCGCCGCGTACGTCTGCCGGGGCTTCGTCTGCGCCGCCCCGACCACGGACCCGGCCGAGCTCGCGGAGCAGCTCTCGCGGGCCTAGGGTCCGGGCATGGCACGTCTGAAGATCGAGATATCCGTCCCCGAGAGCCACGTGGAGCAGGTGATCGACGCTCTCCACGCGGCCGGCGCGGGGCAGGTCGGCGACTACGCCCGGTGCGCGAGCGTCTGGCCCGTCACCGGTACCTGGCTGTCGCTGCCGGGCGCGCGGCCCTTCGACGGCGAGGTCGGCGCGGTGCGGCACGGCAAGGAGTGCCGCGTCGAGTCCGTCTGCGACGAGGAACAGGCACGCGCCGTCAAGGAGGCGGTGCGCGCGGCCCATCCCTACGAGGAGGCGGTCATCCACTTCCTGCCGCTGTACGAGCCGTGAGCGGCCCGGGGGAGTCGCCGAACTCCTCCAACGCCCCCTCCACGATCGCCTCCAGGCGGTCGTGGTGGGCGCCGCGCCAGTAGACGCGGGCGCAGTCGCCGCACTGTGCGAAGACGTCGTACGTGCCGCGCGTCCCGCCCTCCAGGAGGTCCGCCACCTCGTCCTTCGTGGCCGCGCGGAGCGTGCCGTTGCAGGCCGTGCAGCGGGTCCAGGGGGCGAGCTCGGGGGCGAAGCGGCCGAGGACGTCGCGGAGTTGGTCGTCGGGGCGGTCGCTGTAGACGTAGGCGCCCGCCCACAGCTCGCGGCGGCGCAGCAGACCCCGGTCGCGGCTGAGCAGGACGCGCCGCTCGTCCGCCGAGCGCGTGGCGAGGGCGGGGTCGCCGATGTCCGTGCTCTCGTACGCCGCGTCGACGCCGAGGAGGCGCAACCGCCGGGCCAGCGTGCCCAGATGGACGTCGAGGAGGAAGCGGAGCGGGGCGCCGGGGACCGGCTGAGGGCGCGTCACCGCGCGGACGGCGACGTTCTCCCCGGCCGCCGGGACATGTCCTGCGGTGACCTCGCGGCCGTCCACCACGAGCGCGCCGACCTCCGTCAGCGGAACGCCGAGGGACTCGACGACGTGCCCGAGCGTGGACGCGCCGTCCGTAACTGCCGTGGTGGCGCCGTCCCTTCGCCCGTGCGGGACGAACAGGGCGAGCTCGGGGGCGAAGCTGACGAGGATCTCCGGACCGTTCATGCGGTCAGGATGACATGGCCAGGCCGGACGTCACCGAGGATTTTCCGCCCCGGCGAAGCCACTGGTGAGCATGTCGAGGGTGCGGTCCACCAGCGTCGGCAGGTCGTCCTCGTGGTCGTGCTCGGCCCAGTACGCGGCGGTCTCGGTGAGCGCGCCGATCAGCCCCATGGAGAAGGTCCGCACCTCCAGGTCGCCGGGCTCGCGGCCGGTGCGCTCGGCGATGATCCGGCACAGGATGGCGCCGGTGACCGACATGCTCTCCAGCATCCGCGAGCGCACGGCGGGCACCTCGGTCATCAGCTTCGTGCGGAGCCTGGTGACCTCGGGCTCCTCCGCGAAGCCGAGGCTCATGGCCCGGCGCAGCACGATCCGCAGCGATTCCACGATCGGTTCGTCGACGGGCCGCTCCCGCAACTCGCTCTCCAGGAGCGGGTCGTACTCGTCGGTGAGGACGATGTCCTCCTTGGTCGGGAAGTAGCGGAAGACGGTGGAGGGGGAGACCTCCGCCGCCTCCGCGATCTGCTCGACCGTCGTCGCCTCGTACCCCTGCTCGCGGATCAGCCGGTATGTCGCGTCCCGGATCGCGAGGCGGGTCTTGAGCTTCTTCCGTTCGCGCAACCCCAGCGGGGGCGCGGTCTCGGGGGTGGGGGTCCGTGCGGCCGTCATGGGCTTCATTGTCGGGCATGCGCCGAGGCCTTGCCCAGGTCAGGCGTGTCGGCCACCGCGCCGTCGGCCCTCGGCAGGAGCGCGGCCACGAGCAGGGACGTCACCAGGGCGGCGACACCGCTGACCAGGAGGACGAGGTCCATGCCGTGGACGTACGCGGAGTTCGCGGCGTCGACGAGGCCGCCGTCGCCGAGCCGGTCGGCCACTCCGTGCGCGGCGACCACCGAGTCGCTCGCGGCGTCGGCCGCGGGGCCCGGCAGGCCGTCGGTGTCGAGGCGGTCGGTGTACGCCCCGGCGAGGAGCGAGCCGAGCAGCGCGATCCCGAGGGCGCTGCCCACCTGCCGTACGGTCATCAGCAGCCCCGAGCCGGATCCCGCGCGCTCCACGGGCAGCGCGCCGAGCGCGGCGTCCATGGACGGCACGATGGCGAAGCCGAAGCCGAGCCCGGCCACCGAGAGCCACAGCGCGGTGAGGCCGTAGCCGCTGCCGACGTCCGTGCGGCTGCCGAGGATCGCGGCGAAGGCGAGGACCGCGAGCCCGCCGCTGATCACCGCGCGCGCCCCGAAGCGGCGTACGACGGGCTCCGCGCCCTTCGCGGCGATCAGCAGCCCGCCCATCATCGGCAGGATCCGCACACCGGTGCCGAACGCGTCGTGCCCGAGGACGGCCTGGAGGTACGGCGGCAGCACGAACATCAGGCCCGACAGCACGAACATGACGAGCGTCGCCGCCATGGTGTTGAGGAAGAACGCGCGGTCACGCAGCAGCGTCATGTCGAGCATGGGCCGCGCCGTCCGCCGCTCGCGCAGGACGAGTGCGGCGAGCAGCAGGGCCGCTCCGGCGAGCATGCCGATGACCAGGGGGTCGCCCCAGCCGCGTACGGGCGCCTCGATGATGCCGTAGATGAGCGTGCCGAGTCCGGCGACGGTCAGCGCGGTGGAGACGATGTCGACCGCGGGCGAGGCGGGGTCGCGGGTCTCGGGCAGCAGGAACAGACAGGCGGTGAGGCCTATCGCGACCATGGGGACGTTGATCAGGAAGATCGAGCCCCACCAGAAGTGGTCGAGCAGCCAGCCGCCGACGATCGGCCCGAGCGGCGCGCCGAGCGCACCGGCCGCCGACACGATGCCGATGGCCTTGGTCCGCTCGCCGGGCCCGAAGAGCGCAGGCAGCACGGCCATCGCGAGCGGCATGACGAGGGCGGCGCCGATGCCCATGACGGCGCGGGCCACGACGACGAGGGAGACGTCGTCGACGAGGGTGCCGATCAGCGACCCGGCCAGGAAGATCCCGAGCCCGCTCATCAGTATCCTGCGCCGCCCGAACCGGTCGCCGAGCAGCCCGGCGGGGAGCATCAGCGCGGCGAAGACGACGACGTACGCGTCCGCCATCCACTGCTGTTCCCCGGTGCTCGCGCCGAGCTGCTCGGCCATCGTCGGCAGCGCGACGTTGAGGATCGTCATGTCGAAGCCGAGCACGAGCATGCTCGCGACCAGGGCGGCGAGCGCCCACCAGCGGCGGGGGTCCTGCCGCACGGCGGCGGCGGAGTCATCAGTGACAGTGGCCATGAAATGAGAGTAACTCTCAAGTGGGAGTGGCTGTCAATATCTCTCGTGCTCGCACGGCTATGCCCACGCGCACGCACAGCGCGCACGAAAAAAGTGGCCGCGGCTGGAGAGCCGCGGCCACCGGGGTGGAAGAGGGGAGGGTGTCAGGCGTGCTGGTAGGCCACCAGGGAGATGCCGACGTAGTGCACGGCGAAGGCCGCCAGGGTCAGCGAGTGGAAGACCTCGTGGAAGCCGAAGAAGCGGGGCGAGGGGTTGGGGCGCTTGATGCCGTAGATCACGCCGCCCGCGCTGTAGAGCAGCCCGCCGACGATGACCAGGACGAGCACCGCGATGCCGCCCTTGCGCATGAAGTCCGGCAGGAAGAAGACCGCGGCCCAGCCCATCGCGATGTAGCACGGGGTGTAGAGCCAGCGGGGCGCGCCGACCCACAGGACGCGGAAGGCGATGCCCGCGACGGCCGCTCCCCAGACGCCCCAGAGCAGCCACTGCCCCTTCGCCTCGGGGAGCAGCAGCAGGGTCAGCGGGGTGTAGGTGCCCGCGATGATCAGGAAGATGTTGGAGTGGTCGAGCCTGCGCAGGATTCCGTCGGCTCTCGGGCCCCAGTTGCCCCGGTGGTAGAGCGCGCTCACTCCGAAGAGGAGACAGGCGGTCAGCGCGAAGATGCCGCAGGCGATCCGGCCGCGGGTGGAGTCCGCGAGCGCGGTGAGCACGAGGCCTGCGACCAGCACCGCGGGGAACATGCCGGCGTGCAGCCAGCCGCGCATCTTCGGTTTCGCGGGGAGCGGCAGGGAGGACTGCTGCGGGATGAGTGGGGTGGTACCCGCGGGCTCCGGGATCACTTCGGGGACAGGGGCGGTCATGGGCCGCATCGTACCTACGGGCCCGTAAGTCGTACGTCAAACGGACGGATCATCGCTCTCGCGCCCGTACCCGCACAAGTGGCGATGCTCACGCCGCTCAGGTGTGAGGCCCTCTGGACAGATGGGCGTGCACGTCGGATGATCAAATGAGTGCGGTCGGCACCGGATGAGCGCCAGAGGGAAATCAAGTGAAGCATCCGGGTCGCGGCCCCCACGGGGCATACATCCTCAAAACCCCTCCGATTAGGAGCAATCGTGGCGCGCGACATCGCGGCTCCCCTGTCCTTGGGCACTGCCCCGACCAACCACCAGGAGCTGGTCTCCTGGGTCGGCGAGATCGCCGAGCTGACGCAGCCGGACCGCGTGGTCTGGTGCGACGGTTCCGAGGCCGAGTACGAGCGCCTGTGCGAGGAGCTCGTCGCGAAGGGCACCTTCAAGAAGCTCGACCCGATCAAGCGTCCCAACTCGTACTACGCGGCCTCCGACCCGACCGATGTCGCGCGCGTCGAGGACCGCACCTTCATCTGCTCCGAGAAGGAGGAGGACGCGGGGCCGACCAACCACTGGAAGGCCCCCGCCGAGATGCGGGAGATCTTCGCGGGGGAGAAGGGCGTCTTCCGCGGCTCCATGCGCGGCCGCACGATGTACGTCGTGCCCTTCTGCATGGGCCCGGTCGGCTCGCCGCTGTCCGCGATCGGCGTCGAGATCACCGACTCCGCGTACGTCGCCGTCTCCATGCGCACCATGACCCGCATGGGCCAGGCGGTCCTGGACGAGCTCGGTGAGGACGGCTTCTTCGTCAAGGCCGTGCACACGCTGGGCGCGCCGCTCGCGGAGGGCGAGGCCGACGTGCCGTGGCCCTGCAACTCCACCAAGTACATCTCGCACTTCCCCGAGGACCGCGAGATCTGGTCGTACGGCTCGGGCTACGGCGGCAACGCCCTGCTCGGCAAGAAGTGCTACGCGCTGCGCATCGCCTCCGTCATGGCGCGTGACGAGGGTTGGCTCGCCGAGCACATGCTGATCCTCAAGCTGACGCCGCCGCAGGGCGAGTCGAAGTACGTCGCCGCCGCGTTCCCCTCCGCCTGCGGCAAGACGAACCTCGCCATGCTGGAGCCCACGATCTCCGGCTGGACCGTCGAGACCATCGGTGACGACATCGCATGGATGCGGTTCGGTGAGGACGGCCGCCTCTACGCGATCAACCCCGAGGCCGGCTTCTTCGGCGTCGCGCCCGGCACCGGCGAGCACACCAACGCCAACGCCATGAAGACGCTGTGGGGCAACTCCGTCTTCACGAACGTCGCGCTGACGGATGACGGCGACGTCTGGTGGGAGGGTATGACGGAGGAGACTCCGGCGCACCTCACCGACTGGAAGGGCAACGACTGGACCCCGGAGTCGGGCGTCCCCGCCGCGCACCCCAACGCCCGCTTCACCACGCCCGCCTCGCAGTGCCCGATCATCGCGCCGGAGTGGGAGGACCCCAAGGGCGTGCCGATCTCGGCGATCCTCTTCGGTGGCCGCCGTGCCTCGGCCGTGCCGCTGGTGACGGAGTCCTTCGACTGGCAGCACGGCGTCTTCCTCGGCGCCAACGTCGCCTCCGAGAAGACCGCCGCCGCCGAGGGCAAGGTCGGCGAGCTGCGCCGCGACCCGTTCGCGATGCTGCCGTTCTGCGGCTACAACATGGGCGACTACATGGCCCACTGGGTCAAGGTCGGCGCCGACAAGGACCAGGCGAAGCTGCCCAAGATCTACTACGTCAACTGGTTCCGGAAGAACGCCGACGGCAAGTTCGTGTGGCCCGGCTTCGGCGAGAACTCCCGTGTCCTGAAGTGGATCGTGGACCGCCTGGACGGCAGGGCCGAGGGTGTCGAGACTCCCATCGGCATCCTGCCGACGAAGGAGTCGCTGGACACGAACGGCCTCGAACTGGCCGACTCCGACCTGGAGTTCCTGCTCACGGTCGACAAGGAGGTATGGCGCGAGGAGGCCGCGCTGGTCCCCGAGCACCTCAACACCTTCGGCGACCACACGCCGAAGGAGCTGTGGGACGAGTACCGCGCGCTGGTGCAGCGCCTGGGCTGACGCCCCCGCATTCCGGATGGGCCCCGCACAACGGCGTGCGGGGCCCATCCGCGTGTACGTAAGGGGAGCGGAGGGACCCCACCCGTCCATATCCGCATCTTGCGCACCTTGCCTTCACATGGCTCTCACATGCTTCAATGTGCCCACACGGGGGGCCGCTGATCGACGCGTGCCCCAAAAGAGCCTGTGGGGGGCCAAGTTGAAGAACTCTCAGCGGTTAAGACGTGTGACGGGCGCCGCGCTCGCGGTGGCGCTCGGTGCGACCGGCCTGGTCGCCGCCGGGACGCCCGCCGCCTACGCCGCGACGCCCTCGGACGAGGTGGCGAAGCTGCCCATCGCGTCGTTCGGAGCGATGGTCGTCGACGACTCGCACGAGCGCGTCTACGTCACCGACGGCCGCAAGGGCAGCTCGGCGAGCTCGGTCTGGGTCTACAACTTCCAGGGCCAGCGGGTGGGCTCGCTCGCGACCGACAAGCCGGTCTCCGGCATGGCGCTCAGCGCGGACGGCGCGACGCTGCACGTGTCGCAGACGGACCGGATGCTGACGTTCGACACGGCGACGCAGACGAGGAGCGGGGCCAGTTACACGCCGGCCGACGTGACCTGTGGCCGTGAGGTGGCCGTGGCGGGCGGCAAGGCGTGGTTCACGGAGACGCCGTACAGCGACTCGTACTGCAACGACGTCAACAACACCACGACGCTGTACCAGGTCGGCAGCCCCTATCCCAACGGCACCGGCTGGACCGGGCAGGGGCGGCTCAAGCTGGAGGCGGGCGCCGGGGCGCCGGACCGGCTCGTGATGGGGCAGGCCGCCGCGGGCGACAAGGCCAACCCGTTCCTCACCACGTTCGACGCGAGCGGCGAGACCCTGGTGCGCGGGCCCCAGCGGCGCTTCGCCGACGCCGAGGGCAAGGGCGCGCTCGACCTGAAGGACATCGCCCAGAGCGCCGACGGCAAGCGCATCGCCGTCGCCGACGAGGCGTACGGCACGCGGCTGCTCGACGCCTCCGACCTGTCGGACGCGCCGACCGGCTATCAGGCCCTCCCCGAGGGCGCGAAGGCCTCGGCGGTGGCGTTCAGCGGCGACGGCAAGTACGTGGCGCGGGGCGCCGCCGCCTCCGGCAGCACGCCCGACCTGCTGATCCAGCCCGCCGACCCGGCGGACGGCACGACGCCGCTGGAGTTCGCCTTCGAGAGCGAGCTCGACGGCGCGCGGGTGGTGCCGCAGGGGCTCGGCTGGGCCAAGGACGGCTCGCGGCTCTTCGCGGTGACGGCCAGCGGCGGCCAGCACTGGCTGCACGTCATCAAGCCGCCGGCCGCGCAGTACGACTCACGCTTCACGGGCACCCTCAGCACCACTCCCTCGAAGCCGGTCGTCGGTGAACCGCTCGGTATCCGGGGCACGTTGGAGCTGGACGGGCCCGCTCCCGCGGAGCCGCTGAAGGTCACGGCGGTGCGCAAGGACGCCGACGGCACGCAGGAGGTGGCGGCCGCCAAGGTCGCGGCCGACGGCAGCTTCACCGTCCTGGACGTGCCGGACCGCCTCGGTGAGGCGACGTACACGCTCAGGTTCCTGGGCGACGTCACGCACCGTCCTGCCGAGGACGTCACGGTCACGGTGGATGTCGCCAAGGCGCCGACGGCGATCGAGCTGACCGCGCCCGCCGAGGCGACCCGCGCGGGTGGCGTGGAGATCACCGGCAAGCTGACCGGGCAGGGCCGCGCGCTGCCGTCCGGGACGAGCCTGAAGGTGACCCGCACGGACCGGTTCGGCACGACGGGCGAGCTGACGTCGGCGTCGGTCGCGGCCGACGGCACGTTCAAGGTCAGGGATCTGCCGAGCAAGCGGGGCAAGACGGTCTACGAGGTGAGCTACGCCGGCGACGCCCTGCACGCGGGCACGTCCGCCAAGGCCACGGTGAAGATCACCGGCTAGGCGGCGTGAAGGTCACCGACTGGGCGGCGCCCCCAGCTGCCGCCACGGTTGGTGGCGCCCGGTCCGCGGCCTCCCCGGCCGCGGACCGGGGCCGTTCAGGAGGCGCCGACCAGGCGCGTGGCGTCCGCGTGGGCGTCCATGCGCTCGGCGGCCAGGATCGCCGCCGCGGTGTCGGCACGCGAGGCGGCAACGACCAGCGCGCGGCCCGCGAGGGCGTGGGCGCGCTGGTGCAGGGCCGCGACGTGCGGTTCGTGGATGGCACCCGCCACGGCGGACCGCGCGGGCCGCACGCCTCGGCGGAGCCGCGCGACCTGGAGCGCCAACTGCTCGGCGGCGGCGTCCAGTTCGGCGGAGGGGGCGAGGGCGCGGAGCTCGTCGGTGACGGCGAGCAGTGCGGCGAGGTGCCCGGCGAGCTGGATGTCCAGCTCCTCCTCGCGGGAGCGGTGCGGGAAGCTCGCGTCGTCGGCCATCGAGTGGACCGACTTGGTGCGGATCGGCTCGTACATGAGATGGCCTCCAAGCTGTCTTGCGGACATCCTAGCTTAGATTTCGTCTAAAGTTGAGTCGGATCCGAAAAGCGGTGGGGCCGGGCGCCCGTCGGCGCCCGGCCCCACGCGTCGTCCTCGCGCGGCGCGAGGTCAGGGTTGGCTGTAGCCGTCCAGGAAGTTGCCGATGCGCGTGACCGCCTCCGCCAGATCCGTCGCCGTCGGCAGCGTCACCACGCGGAAGTGGTCGGGTTCGGGCCAGTTGAAGCCCGTGCCGTGCACGACCATGATCTTCTCGGCCCGCAGCAGGTCGAGGACCATCTGCCGGTCGTCCTTGATCTTGAAGACCTTCGGGTCGAGCCGTGGGAAGAGGTACAGCGACCCCTTCGGCTTCACACAGGTCACGCCGGGGATCTGGGTGAGCAGGTCGTACGCGGTGTCGCGCTGCTCCAGGAGCCGGCCGCCCGGCAGGACGAGGTCGTTGATCGTCTGCCGCCCGCTCAGCGCCGCGACGACGCCGTGCTGGCCCGGCATGTTCGCGCACAGGCGCATGTTCGCGAGGATCGTCAGGCCCTCGATGTACGAGGACGCGTGCGCCTTGGGGCCCGAGATCGCCATCCAGCCGACCCGGTAGCCGGCGACGCGGTACGCCTTCGACATGCCGTTGAAGGTGAGGGTCAGCAGGTCGGGGGCGATGGAGGCGGTCGGCGTGTGCGTCGCGCCGTCGTAGAGGATCTTGTCGTAGATCTCGTCCGAGCAGATCAGGAGGTTGTGGCGGCGCGCGATGTCGGTCAGGCCGCGCAGCATGGCCTCGTCGTAGACCGCGCCGGTCGGGTTGTTCGGGTTGATGATCACCATCGCCTTGGTGCGGTCGGTGATCTTGCGCTCGATGTCGGCGAGGTCCGGCATCCAGTCCGCCTGCTCGTCGCAGCGGTAGTGCACGGCGGTGCCGCCGGAGAGCGAGACGGCGGCCGTCCACAGCGGATAGTCCGGCGCCGGCACGAGGACCTCGTCGCCGTCGTCGAGCAGGCCCTGCATGGCCATCACGATGAGCTCGGAGACGCCGTTGCCGATGAAGACGTGCTCGACGTCGGTCTCGATGCCCAGGGTCTGGTTGTGCATGACGACCGCGCGGCGGGCCGCGAGGAGGCCTTTCGCGTCGCCGTAGCCGTGTGCGTCGCCGACGTTGCGGAGGATGTCCTCCAGGATCTCGGGCGGGCACTCGAAGCCGAAGGCCGCGGGGTTGCCGGTGTTCAGCTTGAGGATGCGATGCCCTGCTGCCTCCAGCCGCATCGCCTCCTCCAGCACGGGGCCGCGGATCTCGTAACAGACGTTGGCGAGCTTTGTCGACTGGATGACCTGCATGTCGGCGAGCCTACGCGTTCCGGCTGCGGGGGAGCGGATTCTTTTCGGTTCCCTGGTTCGCGGGTGCGGGTCGGTGGGGGCTGGTCGCGCAGTTCCCCGCGCCCCTTCGGGGCGCGGTCTTGTTCTGAGGCCTGGCTACCTCAACAATGCGCATGACAAAACCGAAGGAACTTCGGTCACTTAGTCATCAGAGGGGACCCCCACATGAACAAGCCTCTCGTCGGTGCGTGCTTCGTCGCTCTGCTCATCGGAGCGACGGCGGTGCCCGCGACGGCCGTCAGCGATGAACGGCCCGCCAAGCCCAAGGCGAAGGCCGTCGACTTCGCGGGCACGGTGGCGCTCAGCAACTGTTCCGGCTCCGTCGTCCGCGTGCCGGACTCGAAGCCGGGCGACCCCGCGCTCGTCCTGTCCAACGGGCACTGCCTGGAGGGCGGCTTCCCCGCGCCCGGCCAGGTCATCGTCGACAAGCCATCGTCCCGCAGCTTCACCCTGCTCAACGCCTCCGGCGGCAATGCCGGGACCGTCAGGGCGAGCAAGATCGCGTACGGCACGATGACCGACACGGACATGTCGCTGTACCAACTCACCAGCACCTACAGCGACATCGAGACCAAGTACGGGATCAAGGCGCTGGAGCTGAACGCGGCGCGCCCCGAGCAGGGGCGGAAGATCACCGTCGCGTCCGGTTACTGGAAGAAGCTGTACAAGTGCAGCATCGACGGCTTCGCCTACCGTCTGAAGGAGGGGAACTGGACCTGGAAGGACTCGGTCCGTTACACCCCCGACTGCAAGACGATCGGCGGCACCTCGGGCTCCCCGGTGATCGACGACGAGACCGGCAAGGTCGTCGCCGTCAACAACACCGGCAACGAGAGCGGCGAGGAGTGCACGGACAACAACCCGTGCGAGGTCGACGAGAACGGCAAGGTCACGGTGCGCGAGGGCATCAACTACGCGCAGCAGACCTACACGCTCGTGCCGTGCGTCGCCTCCGGCAACAAGATCGACCTGAGCCGCGCGGGCTGCACGCTGCCGAAGCCGTCCGGGGTGCGCTAGCCGCAGTCGAGGGTGCCGCCCGTGGATCCCCGTCCCGGGGTGCACGGGCGGCACCCGTGGGTCAGTCCCTCAGGCCGCCGGAGCCAGTTCGGCCCTGCCGAACAGCAGGGCGTAGCCGGACGGCAGCAGGCTCAGCAGACGGTCGACGATCTCCTCGTCGACTGCCTGCGTCAGGGCGGTGAGGACGGAGCTGACGTCCCATCGGGCAGTGGCCGGAGTGGCGCCTTCCAGGCGCAGGCCCACGCTTCCGACGAACTCCGCGGCCGTGAGCGGCCGCGTCGCGGGGATCTGGTCCGCGATCACCTGCGCCGCCTCGACGGGCAACTGGTGTGCCAGGTCCACGCGTTCGTCCCCGACGACGTGGCCGCCGAGTGCGGACAGGACGACGCGTGTCACGTGCTCCGCCTCCGCGGTGGTGGTGTACTGGCCGGATTCCCTTACCGCCTCGATGAGTTCGCTCCATCTCACCGTGCCGTTCTCCTCCGTTCCGTCTGGCTCGGTTCCGTCGCCCGGTCGCGCCGTCGCGCGGCCGGGTCAGCCGTTGATCTGCTTGCGGTCGCCTCCGCCACTGATCTGGATCCTCCGTGGCTTGGCCTGCTCGGCCACCGGGATGCGGAGCGTGAGGACACCGGCCTCGTACGAGGCGTCGATCCGCTCCGTGTCCAGGGTGTCGCCGAGGAACAGCTGGCGGGAGAAGCTACCGGTGGGCCGCTCGGCCGCGATCATCTCCGCGCTCTCGGGGGCGGGGGAGCGGCGCTCGGCCCGCACGTTCAGCACGTGGCGTTCGACGTCCAGGTCGATCGACTCGGGGTCGACGCCCGGCAGGTCGAAGTGGACCACGAAGTCGTCGCCCTGGCGGTAGGCGTCCATCTGCATCCCGGCCGGGCGGGCGCTGCTGAAGAACTGCTGCGTGAGGCGGTCGAATTCACGGAAGGGGTCGGTGCGCATGAGCATCACGGGGCGCTCCTCTCCTCAGGTACTGGGTGCGATGCCCTACGGATTTCTATATAGCCCGGGGGGAGGAAATCGACAAGCCCCGACTCAGGTACGGGGTTCCGGGCGGAACCGGGCCCCGGGCCTGAGCCGGGCGCGGGTCAGGAATCGGAGTAGCTGAGGTCTCCCACGGTCCAGGCGCTCACGTCCTGGAGGGCGATGCGGTACATGCCGCCGGTCTCGGGCAGGCCCAGGCTGCCCTGGAGGATCCGGGCCAGGTGGAAGTGCAGGTGGGTGGGTGGCGCAGTGTCCCGCGGCGGGCCGGAGTTCGCCTCGGGGGCCATGAACGCGGCGGCGAAGGGGATCAGCCGGTCGGAGTCCTTGAGGACTTCGGCGACCCGCTCTCGCCACAGGGCTTCAGGGGCCAGCCGTCCGGTGATGACGGCGCCGGCGACGACCACGGTGAGAGACATCTGGTTGCTGTGCTCGGACTCCACCAGGGCGGCGATGTCGACGAGCAGTTCGTCAGGCTTCGACATGGCCGGACAGCCTACCGACGGGAAGGCGGAGTCGAGTACCTCTCCCCGCCTCCAGAAAACTATCGCGGCCAGAGTAGACATGCGCCGTTCCCGTTGTTAGAGTTTCTGATGTAGCCAATGAGGGTCAGCGATACGCGGCAGACACGAACTGGCGCGGCAGTACCCCCAGAAGATGAATGAGATGAGTGAGAGGAGTGGACGCCATCTGGATCGCCCGGGCGGGCTCAGAGGCCGCTCGGGTACCGCAGGCCCCGGATTGGAAGGTGGTCCCCGGTCACGCATCCGCGATCCCCGCAGCCCCGCCCGGTCGGGCGTCCCTGCGGAAACAGATAGCCGGCACGCAGAGCCGGCAGATGGTGTGAAACCCCTCGGGGCCTGGTGCCGAACGGCACCAGGCCCCTCGACGCGTTCCAGAAAAGGTGCAAATGCCCCAAGAGAACCTCTCGCGTGGCCAGGACCGGTTCGACGACGACGACTACCCCGCCTACACGATGGGCCGGGCCGCCGAGATGATCGGCGCCACGCCCGGCTTCCTCCGGGCGGTCGGTGAGGCCCGTCTGATCACGCCGCTGCGGTCCACGGGCGGCCACCGCCGCTACTCCCGCTACCAGCTGCGCATCGCGGCGCGCGCCCGCGAGCTCGTCGACCAGGGCACGCCGATCGAGGCCGCCTGCCGCATCGTCATCCTTGAGGACCAGCTGGAAGAGGCGCTGCGCATCAACGAGGAGCTGCGCCGCCCCGCCGCCGGGTCGGAGGGGGCACCCGCGTCCTGAGGTCACCGCCGCCCGCGAAACGCTGTGCTCCGCACCGTCGCATATCTGTGGCGGCAAATATAGAATTTCGCGCGATGGGCGATGAGGGTTTATCGCCTGACGGGTGAAGTGATATCGAAAACCTGCCGCCGAGGACTGTGGCGTGCTACGGTCGTTATCAGTTGCAGTTGTGGTTCCCAGAGACTCCAAGTGCTCCGTCGGCTTTATGTGCCGAGAGGGGCACTTTGTATTGCCGGTCATTTCCGGACGGGGTAATCATCGCGGCGACGTGGAGTCCGCACAGTGCGGGCTCCCGGGCACTGCCCCGAAGGAGATATGACATGGCTGCTGGCACCGTGAAGTGGTTCAACGCGGAAAAGGGCTTCGGCTTCATCGAGCAGGAGGGTGGCGGCGCGGACGTCTTCGCCCACTACTCGAACATCGCCACCCAGGGCTTCCGTGAGCTGCAGGAGGGCCAGAAGGTGACCTTCGACGTCACGCAGGGCCAGAAGGGCCCGCAGGCCGAGAACATCGTTCCCGCCTGACGCTCACGCGCACTTCGTAGCTGGGGCCCGCACCTTGGGTGCGGGCCCCGGCTCGTTGCTTTTTCGGGAATGTGAATCCCCGACGCTTTGATGATTCGAAGTAAGTCCGCGTCCGATCGACTCCAGGGACTCGAAAAATCCCGGGATCCCGTCGGGCGGTGCGCTGCTTTTCTCCGGCCGGATCCGGAATGATGTTCCGGCGATCAGGATTGTTTTTCATTTTCCCCGGCCGTTCCTGCGGTTCTCGGTACCTGTCGGTGCCCGACGAGAATTCCTCGATACGCGCCGCATCGAGGAAGGTTCTCCATGAACCGCTCAACTCGTACACATGGCCGACGCTCCACGGGCCCCAGCCGTCGCCCCCGCCCCGCCGCGCTCCAGGGTGAGTTCGCTCTGCCGGTCACCCTCACCCCGGCCCTGCCGCCCGTCGAGGACTTCGGCGCGCTCGGCCTGTCGGACGGTGTCCTGAAGACCCTCGCCGGCCTCGGCGTCACCGAGCCGTTCCCGATCCAGGCGGCCACGCTGCCCAACTCCCTCGCGGGCCGGGACGTCCTGGGCCGCGGGCGCACCGGATCGGGCAAGACGCTCGCCTTCGGCCTCGCGGTGCTCACCCGGACCGCCGGGCAGCGTGCCGAACCTCGACGCCCTCGCGCGCTGATCCTCGTCCCCACCCGTGAGCTCGCCCAGCAGGTGACCGACGCCCTCACGCCGTACGCGCGGTCCCTGCGGCTGCGCCTCGCCACCGTGGTCGGAGGCATGCCCATCGGACGGCAGGCGGGGACCCTGCGCGCCGGGGCCGAGGTCGTCGTCGCGACGCCGGGGCGGCTCAAGGACCTCATCGAGCGCCGCGACTGCCGCCTGGACGACGTGGCCGTCACCGTGCTCGACGAGGCCGACCAGATGGCCGACATGGGCTTCCTGCCCCAGATCACCGAGCTCCTTGACCAGGTGAGGAGCGACGGTCAGCGGATGCTGTTCTCGGCCACCCTGGACCGCAACGTCGACCTCCTGGTCCGCCGGTATCTCAACGACCCGGTCGTCCACTCGGTCGACCCGTCGGCGGGCGCGGTCACCACGATGGAGCACCACCTCCTGCACATCCACGGTGCCGACAAGTACGCCACCACCACGGAGATCGCCGCCCGTGACGGACGGGTGATCCTGTTCCTGGACACCAAGCACGGCGTGGACCGGCTCGCCGAGCACCTGCTCAACAGCGGGGTGCGCGCAGCGGCGCTGCACGGGGGCAAGTCCCAGCCCCAACGCACCCGTACCCTGGCCCAGTTCAAGTCCGGCCAGGTCACCGCGCTGGTCGCCACGAACGTCGCGGCGCGCGGCATTCACGTTGACGACCTCGACCTGGTCGTCAACGTCGACCCGCCGGCCGACCCCAAGGACTACCTGCACCGCGGCGGCCGCACCGCCCGCGCCGGTGGTTCCGGCAGTGTCGTCACCCTGGTCACGTCGGCGCAGCGACGCGACATGAACCGGCTGATGGCCGCCGCGGGCATCACGCCGCAGACCGCACAAGTGCGCTCAGGGGAAGCCGAGTTGGCGCGCATCACCGGGGCCAGGACCCCCTCGGGCGTTCCGGTGGCCATTGCCGCCCCGTCGAAGGGCGGCCAGGGGCGCGGCGGCTCGCCGGGCCGTGGCCGCCGCCCTCGCGACGGCCGTGCGCGCCGTGCCTACGCCGCCCGTACCCGGGCCGGCACCACCGCTGCCTGACCCGCTGCCCCTTCCCTTCCCTTCCCTGAGTCTGTGAGGCGCCATGCGCTGTGTCATCGCCCGCTTCCCCTTCGACCTGTTCAAGAACGAGGTGGAGCGGGCCATGAAGGGCGTCAAGCCCGAACCCGTCACCGGGGAGTCCGTGATCATCGGCCGCCGTCACTACCCCGTCAAGCAGGTGGGAGAAGTGATCACGCGGCAGGACCGCCGCGACTTCTCTGCGCGCGAGGTGACCAGAGCGCTGACCGGTCTCGGGTTCACCTGCCGCGCCGCCCCCGCACCCGTGGAACCCGGCCCCGACTCCGCCGCCGCGGCCTGGCCCACTTCCCTCGTCTAGGAGGCCTCGGGTGCCCGGGGCGCGGTGAGGGGCGGCCTTTTCGCCGCGAGCACCGCCGCCCCCGGCAGCCACCCCAGCGCAAGACCCCACAGCGCGCCGAACAGCGCCCCGGCCAGCGGCAGCAGCAGCCAGCCCCACAGGCCCGCCTCGACCATGCGGGCCGCGACCATGCCCCGCCACACGCCCGCCGCGGCCGCGCCCGCGATCAGCGCCGTCCAGCCCGCGAGCAGACGGCGGCCCCTGCCCGCGTCGGGGCGGCGGCGCACATGGCGGCGCATCCGGGCCGCCGCGACGGCGACCAGGAGCAGGGCGGCGAAGTTCTCGCACAGCTGCCAGGACCAGTCCGTCGCGCCCAGGGGTGTCGCCCGCAGGCCCGGCAGCGCGAAGGGCACGCCGAGCGCGCTCGGCGCCACCGAGAGGCCCGCCCGCGCGGTGAACGCGGTGAGCAGGGTGCCGCTGCCGTGAAGGAGGACGAGCAGCAGGCAGACCCCGGCCACCACGACCGTGGCGTCGCCCGCCCGCCCGCGCACTGCGTCGGCCGCCCGCCCCCGCAGTACGTCGGCCGCTCGTCCCCGCAGTGCGTCGGTCTTCGTCCGCATGGCGCGTCACTGTAGGGCGCCGGGGCGCGGCCCGACAGGGGGCGGGCGCAAGAAAAGTGAACAATGCTCAGGTCTATTGCTCGGAGGGTCGTGCGATCTACGATCCCGGCCATGAAATCCCTTGCGGCATGGCGCACTTGGGCGGTCGGTGCGGTCGTGCTCGCCGTCGCCGCCGCCCTGCTGGTCGCTGTCGGGCCCGAGGGGGCGGGGGCCGGGCGCGCCGACACCGCGAGCGGCCACCGGTGGATCACCGACCGGCAGGGGCGCGCGCTCGTGCTGCGCGGTCTGTCCACCGCGAGCAGCGCCAAGGAGGCCCCCGACGGCATGCCGTGGATCGAGGAGAAGGACGTCGAGCGCGAACGCCGCGCCCTCGGCACGAACTTCGTCCGCTTCCTCCTCCAGTGGCGCAAGGTCGAGCCGTCTCCGGGGACGTACGACACGGCGTATCTCCGGCAGGTCGCCGAACGCGTGCGGTGGTACGGCGAGCGGGGCTATCACGTGCTGCTCGACATGCACCAGGACCTGTACGGGCCAGGGGTCGGAGGCAATGGCGCGCCCAAGTGGGCCACCAGGACGGACGGGTTGACGTCCGCCGCCACCGACCCCTGGGAGCTCGGCTACGCCGAGCCGGGGACCGTCCGCGCCTTCGACCGTTTCTGGGGGACGGTCGAAGGCGACGGGCGCGATCTGCGCGCGCACTACGCCAAGGCCTGGCGCGCGGTGGCCGAGCACTTCGCCGACGACGACACCGTCATCGGGTACGACCTGATGAACGAGCCCTGGGGCGGCAGCGTCCAGGGGCCCGCCTTCGAGTCCGGGCCGCTCGCCCGGCTCTACCAGGACTGCATCGACGCCATCCGCACCGTGGACCGTGGCCACTGGCTGTTCGTCGAGCCGTCCGCCATCGGCGCCAACTGGGGTTTCGCCACCGGACTTCCGCGCCTGGAGGACCCGCGCGGCGACGGCGACGAGGCCCGCATCGCGTACGCGCCGCATCTCTACCCGCTGCCCATGGACCTCGGCGGCGGATACACGGGCGACGCCAAGGGGCAGGTCGACGCGACGCTGCGGGCCTGGCGCGAGCAGACCGAGAAGACGGCGCGGCGGCTCGGGGCGCCCGTGGTCATCGGGGAGTTCGGGATCGACGTGGGTCTTCCGGGTGCCATGGAGTACGTCGAGAAGGTGCAGCGCATGGCCGACGACATGGGGGCGGGCATCGCCTACTGGTCCAACGACCCCGGCCCCTGGGCGCCTTGGGACGCCGGGATGAAGCCGACCCGGCTGCTGCCCGTGCTCGACCGGCCCTCTCCGCGGGCCATCGCGGGGGATCCGGTCACCTTTCGGTGGGACGCGGCGGACAAGGCGTTGACGGTGAGCTGGCGGGGCCGGGCGGGGATGCGCGGGGACACGGAGATCCACCTGCCCGCGCGGCACTTCCCCGAGGGCGGCCGGGTGGAGGGTGGGGAGAAACGATCCTGGGACCCCAAGTCCCGTATCCTCACGCTTCGTTCCGGGCCGGGTGCGCACTCTGTCCGCATCACACCACGTGCGTGAAATGGAAGAGTTCCCACCCCTTGTCCGGCTGTACAGGCACCCCAAGAATGCCCTCTGACAAACGCACGACAGGCGTACGTCGTCATGAGGGGGGCTCCACAGATGGGCAAGAAGAGCTACGTGGTCGCGGGCGGACTGATCGCCCTCGCCCTGGCCGGTTCCGGCACGACCCCCGCGTTCGCGGGCAACACCCAGCCGACCGGGAAGGCCCCGACCGGAAAGGCCCCGGCCGCCGAGGCCAAGAAGGTCGACTTCGCGGGCACGGTGGCGCTCAGCAACTGTTCCGGCTCCGTCGTCCGCACGCCCACGTCGGATCCGAGTGACCCGGCGCTCGTCCTGACCAACGGTCACTGCATCGAGACCGGTTTCCCCGCGGCGGGCGAGGTCATCGTCGACCAGCCGTCCACCCGCACCTTCAAGCTGCTGGACGCCAAGGCGAACGAGGTCGCCACGCTCAAGGCGTCCAAGGTGTCCTACGCGACCATGACGGACACCGACGTCACGATCTACCAACTCACCAGCAGCTACCGCGACATCACCAAGAAGTACGGCATCAAGCCGCTGGTCCTGGAGGACGACCACCCGGTGAAGGGGCGCGCCATCACGGTCGTCTCCGGCTACTGGAAGAAGACCTACAGCTGCAACATCGACGGCTTCGTGTACCGCATGAAGGAGGGGGAGTGGACCTGGAAGGACTCCGTGCGCTACACCCCCGCGTGCCGGACCATCGGCGGCACGTCCGGCTCGCCGGTGATCGACCACAAGACCGGCAAGGTCACCGCGGTCAACAACACGGGCAACGGGGGCGGCGAGCGCTGCACCCTCAACAACCCCTGTGAGATCGACCGCAAGGGCAACGTGACGGTGCGCAAGGGCATCAACTACGCCCAGCAGACGTACGGGATCGTGCCGTGCGTCGGCCACGACAGCAAGATCGACCTGAACCGGCCGGGATGCAAGCTGCCCCGGCCGGCCGCCGGCAGGTAGTTGTCAGGGCGTCCGGCGTACGGCGCGTCCCGCGAGGACGTCCGTGCGCCGGCCGTCCCGCATCACGAACCGGCCGTCGATCAGGACGTGCGGAATGCCGGTGGGCAGGGTGCGGGGCGCCTCGAACGTCGACCCCGCGGCGACCGTCTCCGGGTCGAACAGGACCAGGTCGGCGCGGTAGCCCTCGCGGACGACGCCGCGGTCGGGCAGGCGCAGCCGGGCGGCCGGGCGCGAGGTGAGGTGCGCGACGGTCTCCTCCAGTGACAGCACGCCCAACTCCCGTGCGTAGCGCCCGAGATACTGCGGGAACGTGCCGTACGCGCGCGGGTGCGGCTTGAAGCCTTGCAGGATGCCGTCGCTGCCGCCGGTGTGCACGCGGTGGCGCATGATCGCCTGGACGTTCTCCTCGTGGCCTACGTGCTGGAGGATCGTCGAGCCGAGGTTGTCGTTGATGAGGAGTCGGCGGGCGGTGATCCAGGGGGCCTCGCCGCGCATCTCGGCGGACTGCGCGATCGTCTTGCCCACGCAGGAGGCGAGCCCGGGGTCGCTCACCCCGGAGATCTCGATGGTGTCCCACTCGATGGGTACGCCGTGACAGCCGTCGGCGCCGATGACCTCCATGTGGTGGCGGATCTTCTCGGCGGTCCCCTCGTCCTTCAGGCGGGCGAGGATGGCGTCCGGGCCGCCCTCACCGGCCCAACTGGGCAGCATGGCGACGAGAGTGGTGCAGCCGGGCGTGTAGGGGTACGTGTCCAGGGTGATGTCGGCGCCCTGGGCGAGGGCGTCGTCGAGGAGGGCGAGCAGGTCCGGTGCCTTGCCTTTGTTCACGCCGAAGTTCATGGTGGCGTGGGCGAGGTGGAGGGGGCAGTGCGCGGTGCGGGTGAGGTTCACCATCTCCTCGTACGCCTGGAGGGCGCCGGCGCCGTAGCTGCGGTGGTGGGGGCAGTAGTAGCCGTTGTGCTGCGCCACCACCTTGCAGAGCTCGGTGAGTTCGGAGTCGTCGGCGTACATGCCGGGGGTGTAGGTGAGGCCCGAGGACATGCCGACGGCGCCTTCCCGCATGCCCTCGGCGACGAGCTGCTTCATGCGGTCGAGCTCGTCGGGGGTGGCGGGGCGGTCGTCCCAGCCGAGGGCGTACATGCGGACGGTGCCCTGGGGGATGAGGTAGGCGGCGTTCACGGCGATGCCGTGGCCGCCGTGGGCGGTGTCCAGGGCGTCGAGATAGCCGCCGACGGTGCGCCATGAGAAATCGATGTCGCTGCCGTCGCCGTTCCAGCCGGTGATGGCCTGGCGGACCTGGGTGAGGGTGCGGTCGTCGACGGGGGCGTACGAGAGGCCGTCCTGGCCGATGACTTCCAGGGTGACGCCCTGGGCGGCCTTCGCGGAGTGGTCGGGGTCGCGGAGGAGGGCGAGGTCGCTGTGGGCGTGCATGTCGATGAAACCGGGCGCCAGGGCGAGGCCTTGGGCGTCCAGGGTGGTCTGTCCGGTGGGGCGGGGCCCGGCGGCTTCGCCCTCTCTGCGGATCTCGGTGATCCGTCCCTCGTGTACGCCGACGTCGGCGCGGTAGGAGGCACCTCCGGTGCCGTCTATGACGCGTGCGTCCCGGATCACCAGGTCCATGGGGGTACCTCTCTTGTTCGCTTGGCTGCGGGCCGGTTGTGGGTTTGTCTTTCCCACCCGCACCACCCGTGCGACATACGACGTCGGGTGCGGGTGGCCCCCGCGGCGCTCGTCCGCCGTCGGCGGCGAACGGGTGGGTGGGTGGGAGACGTCCGTCGCGGAGCGACGGACGCAAAATCGCCACCCACTCACGGAAAGCGAGCCGGGAGGCGGGTTGCCCCTGGTTCCTTCGTCCGCGGTGTGCTGCGGGGCAATCGGGTGGGTGGGTGGGTGGGAGACGTCCGTCGCGGAGCGGCGGTTCAGGATTGCCACCCACTCACGGCAAGGGGATCGGAAGCGGGTGGCACCTGGGCGCCGGATCCGTCGCGGAGCGGCGGGACAGGTCACCGTTCAAGACGCCCCCGTCAGAAGAACGTACGGATGTAATCCGTGACCGTTCCGTCCGCCTCGACCAGAGGAATCAGCTGCCACTTGTCGAACGCCGTGCACGGGTGCGAAAGACCCATGCCCAGCCAGTCACCCACCGCAAGGTCCGACTCCGATGACGTCCGCACCCACCCGTGCTGGTCGGAGAGGCCCGAGACCGTCACCCCCGAAGCGTCCCGCTCGACCCCGCCCCGCCGCACGACCTGCGCCTCGGGCAGGTCGAGGTCGTACGCCGCGTCCCGTTTCCCCGCGTTCGTGAACGCCTGCTCCGCGGAGGGACGCGAGACCACCTGCGCCCACAGCCGGAAGGCCGGTTCGAGGGCGCCTTCCTCCGGGACGCGGTTGAACGGCGTCAGGTGGCGGTAGTGACCGTCGTCGTGAGAGACGTACGCACCCGAACGCAGCAACTTCACCACCGGCAAGGACAGTTCGGGGATCTCCGCGAACGCCGAGGCCACCGCGTCGAACCACGCGCTGCCCCCCGCGCTGACCACGACCTCCGGCAGATCCGCGAACCGCCCCGCCTTGTCGAACTCGATGAGGAGGGCGACCAGGCGCCGCAGCCACGCAGTCACCCGCTCCGGCGAAGCCTCCGGCACCTCGCCCTCGTACCCGGCGACGCCCACGAGCCGCAGCGTGTCCGCGCCCGCGACGGCGTTGGCGATCTCGAAGCACTCCGCCTCGGTCCGCGCCCCCGTCCGCGCGCCCTCGCCCGCGGCCAGCTCCACCACCACGTCCACCGGCCGGCTCGCGCCCGCCTCGCTGAGCGCGGCGTGCATCAGGTCGACGCCGCGTACGGAGTCGACGTAGCAGATGAAGCGGAAGGAAGGGTCGGCGTCCAGCTCGCCCGCGAGCCATCGCAGCGCCGCAGCGTCGACGAGTTCGTTGGCGAGGAAGATCCGGCCCACCCCGAACCGCCGTGCCACACGCACCTGGTGGGGCACCGCCAGCGTGATCCCCCATGCCCCGCGCTCCAGTTGGCGGGCGAAGAGTTGCGGGGCCATCGACGTCTTGCCGTGCGGCGCGAAGGCGAGGCCGTGCCGCTCGGCGTACGTCTCCATGAGGGCGAGGTTGTGCTCGAGGCGCTCCGCGGAGAGCGCGAGGACCGGGGTGGTGAAGCCGCCCGTGAAGAGGTTCCTGCGCTGCGCCGCGAGCTCGCCGACGGTCAGCCCCTCGGCGTCCGGCGGCAGGCCCTTGAAGCGGTGATCGACCCGCTCGTCCGCGAGCGCGGCCAGCCGATCGGCGGGACCGGCGGGACCGGCAGGACCGGCAGGATCGGCGGGACCGGCGGGACGTTCGACGGCGTTGTCGGCGGCCATGGGCGCCTCCTCCAGGAGTGCGTTGCAGCATGTGCAACAGTCATTGCGTATGTCGCTTACTGCTGTCTAACATCCGAGCCAACGCCGGGTCAACGGATCCGGTAAGTCGGTTGAGGGGCTGGAAGATCGTGACCGCACAGGCAGCAGTGGACGTCGTGGCGCTCGGCGAATCCATGGTCACCTTCCTGCCCGCACGGCCGGGCCGCCTCGCCGACGTGCCCTCCTTCGACCGCGGGATCGGCGGCGCCGAGTCGAACGTCGCCTGCGCCCTCGCCGCGGCCGGGCACTCCGCCCGCTGGGTCAGCCGCGTCGGCGCCGACGGCTTCGGCGACCACCTCGTCGAGACGATCGCGCGCTACGGCGTGGACACCTCCGCCGTCGGCCGCGACCCGCACCGCCCCACCGGCATCTACTTCCGCACCGCCGACGACCGCGACGCCGACGCCCACGAGGTCGTCTACTACCGCGCGGGCTCCGCCGCCTCCGCCATGTCGCCGGGATCCGTGGACGAGGACGCCCTCACCTCCGGCCGCATCCTGCACCTGTCGGGCATCACGCCCGCGCTCTCCGCCGACTGCCTGGATCTCGTACGCCACCTCTGCGCCCGCAGCGCCGACCGCGGCCCGCTCGTCTCCTTCGACGTCAACCACCGCCCCGGGCTGTGGAAGGGCGCGGCCGCGGGGCCCGACGTCCTGCTCGACCTCGCGCGCGGCGCCGACCTCGTCTTCGTCGGCGAGGACGAGGCCGCGGCCGCCTGGGGCGTGACCGGCGGCCCCGACGCCGTCCGCGCCGCGCTGCCCGAGCCCGCGACGCTCGTCGTCAAGCAGGGCAGCCGCGGCGCCACCGTCTTCGAGCACGGCGCCGACCCCGTCTTCCAGGCCGCCCTGCGCGTCGACGTCGTCGCGCCCGTCGGCGCCGGCGACGCCTTCGCCGCCGGGTTCCTCTCCGCCACCCTGCGCGGCCTGCCCGCCGCGCACCGCCTGCGGCACGGCCACCTGATGGCCGCCGCCGCGCTCACCGTCCCCGGTGACCTCGCCCATCCGCCCACCCGTCACCCGACCGCCGCCCCTCAAGGAGCTGCTTCGCGGCACCCTTACTCGCTCGCACACGCCGACCGCCTCGCCGCCCTGGACGACGCCGCCTGGGAGACACTTCGTCTCGGCCCCGGCTGGACGGAACGCGTCCCGGAGGACACCGAGGCCGAGGAGGAGGTACGTACCCCATGAGCCAGACCGTCGACCGCGCGCTCTCGATCCTGCCGCTGCTCGCCGAGGGCCCCGCCGACCTGGGACAGGTCGCCGACCGGCTCGGCGTCCACAAGTCCACCGCGCTCCGGCTCCTGCGCACCCTTCTCGAACACGGCCTGGTCTTCCGCCAGTCCGACCAGCGCTACCGCCTCGGCGCGCGCCTCTTCGCGCTCGCCCAGGAGGCCGTCGAGAACCTCGACGTGCGCGAGATCGCCCACCCCCACCTCCTCGCCCTCAACGAGAAGTGCGGCCACACGGTCCACCTCGCCGTCTACGAGGAGCAGGAGGTCGTCTACATCGACAAGGTCGAGAGCCGCTACCCGGTGCGGATGTACTCGCGCATCGGCAAGCCGGTGGCCATCACGGTCGCCGCCGTGGCGAAGCTGCTGCTCTCCGACTTCCCGGAAGCCGAGCGCCGCGCCATCGCGGAGAAGCTCGACTACCCCACCTACACGTCCCGTTCGACGCCCAACGCCGCAGCCTTCATGCGGGAGTTGGAGAAGGTGCGCGAACAGGGCTGGGCCACCGACCTCGGTGGCCACGAGGAGTCCATCAACTGCATCGGGGCCCCCATCCGCGGTGCGGACGGCCGTGTCGTCGCCGCCATGTCGGTCTCCGCGCCGAACGTCGTCGTCACGGCCGAGGAACTCCTCACTCTCCTCCCGCTGGTCCGCCGCACGGCGGACGCCATCAGCAGGGAGTACTCGGGAGCAGTGCCCGACGAAAAAACCGCCCCTCTCAAGGAAGCCTGATCAGCCCATGACCGACAAGATCGCTCTCACCCCGGCCACCCACACCACCCCGCCCGCGAAGTTCTCCCACGGCGTGAAGAAGGGCAACATCCTTCAGGTCGCGGGCCAGGTCGGCTTCCTCCCGGCGGAGGAGGGCAAGGCCCCGACCCCGGCCGGTCCCACCCTGCGCGAGCAGACCCTGCAGACCTTCGCCAACGTCAAGGCGATCCTCGAAGAGGGCGGCGCCACCTGGGACGACGTGATGATGATGCGCGTCTACCTCACGGACGTGGACCACTTCGCCGAGATGAACCAGATCTACAACGAGTACTTCGAGGAGCAGGGTCTGAAGGCCCCGGCCTCCGCCCGTACCACCGTGTACGTGGGCCTGCCCAAGGGCCTCCTCATCGAGATCGACGCGCTCGCCGTCCTGAGCTGACGCGCACCCGCTGAACTGATCTCCCTCCAGCAAGCCGTTCGTCGTCACGGCGCGGCGCCCTCCACTCCCGGGGCGCCGTGCCGCGATCCCCCCTGCCCCGAAAGCCCCATGCACTTACGAGGTCAAAGATGTCCCCGTCCCCCTTCGCGGCGCTCGCGGCCGCCCCCGCCGCCGAGGCGCCACCCCACACCGGCGGAATCCTCACCCTGATCGACGGCACGGCAGGCCTGTTGACGGTCGCCGCGCTCGGCATCGTGCTCCTGCTCTTCCTGATCATCAAGGTCAGGCTGCAGCCCTTCGTGGCGCTGCTCGCGGTCTCCATAGTCGTCGGCCTCTCGGCCGGCCTCTCCGTCACCGAACTCTTCGGCACGGTCCAGAAGTCCGACGCCGTCTCGGTCATCGAATCGGGCATGGGCGGCATCCTCGGCCATGTGGCGATCATCATCGGCCTCGGTACGATGCTCGGCGCGATCCTCGAAGTGTCGGGCGGGGCCGAGGTGTTGGCGTCCAGGCTGCTCGGCCTCTTCGGTGAGAAGCGCGCGCCCCTGGCCATGGGTCTGACGGGTCTGATCTTCGGTATCCCCGTCTTCTTCGACGTCGGCATCTTCGTCCTGGCGCCGATCGTGTACGCCGCGGCCAAGCGCTCCGGCAAGTCGATCCTCCTCTACTGCCTGCCGCTGCTCGCGGGCCTCTCGATGACCCACGCGTTCCTGCCCCCGCACCCGGGTCCGGTGGCCGCGGCGGGCCTGTTGAAGGTGGACCTCGGCTGGGTCATCCTCATGGGCATCGTCTGCGGCATCCCGGCGGTGCTCGCGGCCTGGGTCTTCTCGGCCTGGATCGGCAAGCGCATCTTCGTACCCGTGCCGCAGGACATGGTCGAGGCCGCGGACGAGGCGAAGGCGGCGGTCGTCGCCGAGCAGCGTGCGGCAGGCGTGACCCCGCAGGAGAAGCCGGTGCCGCTGGCCACGGTCTTCACGATCATCGGCACCCCGCTGCTCCTGATCCTCCTGGCCACGTTCTCCTCGATCGCCTTCGACCCCTCGACGTTCCGCTCGGTCATCGAGTTCTTCGGCAGCCCCTTCGTGGCCCTGACGATCGCCCTGCTCATGGCCTACTACCTGCTCGGCATCCGCCGCGGCTGGTCCCGCAAGTCCCTTGAGACGGTGTCGACTTCGTCCCTGAAGCCGGTCGGCAACATCCTCCTGGTCGTCGGCGCGGGCGGAATCTTCGGCGCGATCCTCAAGGCGAGCGGCGTGGCGGACGCCATCTCGGACACCTTCCAGGACGTGGGCCTCCCGATCATCGTCCTCGCCTACCTGCTCTCCCTGATCCTGCGGGTGGCCCAGGGCTCGGCGACGGTCGCGATCGTCACGACGGCGGGCATCGTGGCCCCGCTCCTCTCCGAGGGCGACTACTCCCAGGCCTTCGTGGCCCTGGTCATCATGGCCATCTCGGCGGGCTCCATCTTCGCCTCGCACGTAAACGACGGCGGCTTCTGGATGGTCGCGAAGTACTTCGGGATCAGCGAGCGGGACACGTTGAAGACGTGGACGGTCCTGGAGTCGGTGCTTTCGGTCGCCGGGTTCGCGGTGGCCGCGGTGGTGAGTCTGTTCGTCTGAGCGGACTCGGTGAAGTCCGCTGCGGTTCGGCCGCGCCCCGAAGGGGTGCGGCCGAACCGCGTGGCCCTAGCCGGCCTGCCGGGAGCAGGCCCGGTCCTTGGTGGGCAGCTTGCCGGTGGCCAGGTAGCGGTTGACCTGGTGGTCGACGCAGGCGTTCTCGTAGAGACCGTAGATCGCGTGCCGGTTGGCGCCCTCGACGGTGATCAGCTTGGAGCTCGGCAGCAGGCCGTGCAGGGCGACGGCGCCCTTGTGCGGGGTGCGCGGGTCGCCGGTGGCGGACACGATCATCGCCTTGGCGTCGTGCTTCACCTCGGTGGGCCTCTCACGGGGCCGGTCCCAGAAGGCGCACGGGCCGATGTTGTTGTTCATCGCGCCGAAGCGCGGGTACGTGGCGCGGCCGCGCCGGATGTCCCGCCAGTAGACCTCCGGGTCGCGCGGGGCCGCCCTGTCCCCGCAGATGACCGCGGTCTGCGAACTGCCCATGTTCGACTGCTCGCCGGTCGTCGCGAGCCGCAGGAGCCCGGTGAACTGCGGCGAGAGCGTGGTCGGCCGCCCGGCCGCGGCCTTGTTCAGTACGGACACGTGCTCGCCGAGGGACGCCCGGGAGGTGTCGGTGTCGCTGTCGAGCCCGGCGAGGAGGACGAACGGGACCTGGGTGTCGTCGAGCCGGAAGGTGTCCGGGGCTGTGCCGACGGTCAGCGGGCCGCGCGCGGACCTCTTGATGATCCGGTCGATGGTGGCGAGGACCTGGGCGCGGGTGCGGCCGAGGTGGTAGGTGTCGTTCCGGGCGGCGGCCCAGGTGGCCCAGTCGGCGAGCGCCCGCTCGTTCTCGCCGACGGCCTCCTTCAGTAGCCGGGGGCCGAACTTGCGCGGGTCGATGGCGCCGTCGAGGACCATGCGGTCGGTGCGGCCGGGGAACATCTGGGTGTAGACGGTGCCGAGGTAAGTGCCGTACGAGTAGCCGAAGTAGGAGATCTTCCTCTCGCCGAGCGCGCCGCGGATGACGTCCATGTCGCGGGCCGTGTTGCGGGTGCTCACGTGCGGCAGCACGTCGGCGTTGGTGGCGCGGCACTTGGCGGCCAGGTCCTTGTGGAGCGCGACCTGGCGCTCGAAGCTCGCCCGGCCCAGACCCGCCGAGAAGAGATTCGTGCCGACGTTCCAGCCGCAGTCCAGCGGGGTGCTGCGGCCGACGAAGCGCGGGTCGAAGCCGACGATGTCGTACCGCGGACCCGTCTTCTTCATCCACGCGTGGAACTCCGGCGGGGACTGGACGGCGCCGTTGCCGGGGCCGCCGTTGTTCAGCAGGATCGAGCCGATGCGGTGGCGGGTGTCGGTGGCCTTGAGCCGGGATATCGCGACGGTGATCGTACGGCCCCGGGGCTCGGAGTAGTCGAGCGGCACGGTGACGTCCGCGCACTGCACGCCTGCCTTGTCCAGGTCGCGGCCCATGGTGTCGTCCGAGTTCTTGGCGCAGTCGCCCCAGCCCAGGCGCTGGTCGTAGTAACGGTCGAGCCCGGAGGCGGACTTGGCCGGGGCGGCGGTCGCCGTGCCGGTCGCGGCAGTCGCGGCGGGGGCCGCGCCGAGGCAGGCGGCGAGGACGAGGCCGACGTTCCGTATGTGTCTCATACCGTCAGACGCTAAGTGGAACAACGGCCCCCGCTCACTACGGCTGTCCCCCCACTTCCGATGGGGCTACCCCCGCCACGGGCGCGCTAGAGGAGGTGGTCCGCCTTGCCTGCCTTGATGTCGCGGATGAGGGTGCGGAGGGCTTCGGTGGAGTCGGTGAGGTAACGGTCCTCCTGTCCGGCGATGGCGATGTAGGCGTTGCCGGTGGTGTCGGTGCCGAGCCGGAAGCAGGAGTTTCCCTCGCCGCAGAAGGGGTCTTCCCAGTTGATGTCGGGCATCGGAACGTCTCCTTAGAGTTGGCTGGCGATGGTGCGGATGAATTTGCGCGAGTCCTCGGGGGACAGCGCGACGTTCTCCATCCAGTCCAAATGGGCCCGGTACTTGGCCAACTGGCCCTCGGCGTGCAGGAAGTCGGGCCCGTGGGAGTTGTCGATCTGCACGGTGTCGAGCTGTGGCACGGGGCCCTCTGCGTACAGCACCGTCTGCCCGGCTCCGGGGAAGGCTCCGGCTTCGAAGGGGATGACCAGCAGCGTCACGTTGGTCTGCTCGGAGCTCTTCAGTAGGTGGTTGAGTTGGGCGCGGGCCACGTCCCGGCCGCCGAACTGCATGCGCAGCGCGGCCTCGTGGACGAGGGCGACGAACTGGGGCGAGCTGGCGCCTTCGAGGATCTGCTGGCGCTCCACACGATGAGCGAGCCGTAGGGCGACCTCGTGTTGTGGAAGTTCAGGGATCACGACACGGAACAGGGCCAGCGCATGGTCCGAGGTCTGGAGCAGGCCGGGAATGTGCATGGAGTAAGCGGCTCGCATGCGTACGGCGTGTGCCTCCAACTCGGCGATGTCCAAAAGTCCTTGGGGGAGGGAGCCGCGATACTTGTCCCACCAGCTTCGTTGCCCCGGTTGGGCCATGTCCGCCAAGGCGTCGACGTACACCTGGTCCCGGCACTCGCAGTTGCAGGCCAGTGTGCGCAGCCTCTCCGGGCTGATGGCACGAACCCCGGACTCTATGTGGGAGATCTTTCCCCGGTCCACGCCGAGCAGCCCGGCCGCGTACTCGGCGGATACGCCTGCTGACGTGCGCATCCTCCGAATCTCGGCGCCCAGGCGCTTCTGGCGCTCCGTGGGCGATGTCCTTGCTGCCATGCCGTTCCCCTCCGCGTGCGGTTCCTGCAGTCTGCCGTGTACGTGTGCGATCAGGCCACGAACGGGCGTAACTTCCACTTGAGAGGGCCAAATTAGGCCCCTACCCCAGTACATTCAGTAACGCACAAGCTACACACGGCAGTTGGCAGTGCATCGCGCGAGCCTGCCCGCAACCTCCTGCCCTGGGAGGGGCGCGGCCCGCGTCAGGGAGACGAGCCACCGACGGCCGAGGTCAGGACAACACCCGCTCGCTCCGAAGGAGTTCCGTATGTCCACACCCGTCGATCAGGCCACCCCGGCGATCTGCCCCACCCGGGGCGACCACTCCGCCCCCACCCCCGACACCCTCGCGTACAGCCTCACGCTGCCCTCGGCCCTCACGTCCCCCGCGATCGCCCGCGCGGCGACCCGCACGGTGCTCACCGCGCATGGCCTTGCCGTCCTGGTCGCCCCTGCGGCGCAGCTCGTGGCCGAACTCGCCGCGACCGCATGCCAGTTCAGCGCAACGGCCGAGATCTACCTCTCCCTCCGCTTCCGCGAGGGAACCCTCCGCGTCATCGTCTACGACAGTCACCCCCGCCACACCCACCCACGCCTCACCGCGGCCTGCGACGCCCGCCGCCGCGCGGCCCTGCGGCTGCTCGCGTGCGTGGCGCGGGCGTGCGAGGGGGACTGGGGCTTCGGGGAGGCGAGGGAGCCGGGTGGCGGGACGCGGATGTGGGCGACCGTGCCGTACGCCGGAGGCGTGTCGTACGCGGCCGGTGTCGACCCGTGTGTAACGGCCTTCTGAGGCGAAGCGCGCCTCCGGCCCGGGCGGTGCGGCGAACTCGCCAGCGTGCCGGACCGCGACCAGTAACTGCCCCGCCCGCGACCCGAGTTCGCCCTGCCCCTCCTGTCCAATGGGAGGTGGAGGAAGAGCCGAACGGGCTTGTGATGAGGGTCATGCGGTGCGATTCTTGCCGCCATGTCAGCCCCTCCTCGCCTGCCCGACTACGGATCGGTACTGGAGGAGGTGAGGAAGGTGCGGCGGGCCGGTGTCGTCAGACTGCGCGAGATCGATACGCCGGAGCTGCGCCGTATCGCCGATGAACTCCACGGCTCGGACGGCGAGTTGTCCGGCGGAGCGGTCGAGAGGCTGCTGCGGACCGCCGTGTTCGGGATCGGGGGAGGCAGCCTCCAGACCGCCGCCGAGTACACCCTCGGCCTGGCCCAGGGGACCCGTGACTGGCCGCCCGCCGACCGCAGGCGACGGGCGGCCCAGGTCTACGGGGTCAGTGTCGAACGGTTCCGCAAGCACCATGAGTTGATGGTGCTCGGGCAGATCGCCGAGCAGGTCGTCGCTCTCGCGGGGCGGGCGCCCGCGCACACCGCAGCCACGGCGACCGCACCACTGCCCGCCGCGCACCGCGCGATCCCGCTGTTCCTGCACGGCCGTGTCGTGACCCTCACCGTGCACGTCCACTCCGTGGACCTGCTGCGGGACGTCGACGTCGTCGTCTCGCCCACCAACACGTACTTCGCGCTGCCCGCCGCCTACAAGTCGTCGGTCTCGGCGACCCTGCGGCGGGCCGGCGCCCTCAAGGACCCGGCGGGGGGAGTCGTCGAGGACCACGTCCACGACGAGCTACGGGGGTGGGCCGCCCGGAACGGAACTCCGGGCCGGGCGGCCCTGCCGGGCACCGTCGTCGCCACCTCGTCCGGCGCCCTCGCCGGACAGGGCGTACGCCGGATCTACCACGTCGCCGTGGCCGTGCCGCGGCCCGAGACCAACGACTACGACGTCCAGCCCGCCGACGTCACCCGCGGCGTGACCCGAGCCTTCGCGCTCCTCGCCGAGGAGTCCCGCGCCTGCGACCCGCCGCTGACCTCCATCTGCCTGCCCCTGCTCGGTGCGGGCCGCGGCGGACTCCCGCCCTTGGAGAGCTTCGGCGCGCTCTGGACGGCCGTGGAGGCCGAACTCGCCCGCGGCGCCGAGTGGGACGTCCATTTCGTCGTACGCCGCCACGCGCGGGCCGACCTCATCGAGAGACTGCTGGCAGGCCTCACCGAGAGGGCGGTGCGAGCAGACCGTGGAATCCGTGCAGACCGGGGGGATCCGTGAATCCGTACGCCGTGCTCGCGGCCGCCGCCGCGCTCTGGGACCGCATTTCCGACCGCATCGACCCACCCCTGCGCGACCGCCTCGCCGCGCTGCTCGGCATCGTACGGGGCAGGGGCGGCGACGAAGCCACCCGGCGGGACGCCGCCGACCGGGCGGCGGGCCTGCTGCGGGAGCGGCTGCCGGACGAGTTCGGCGCGGGGGGCGAGGCGCGGCTCACCCTGGAGGCCATGCCCGAGGCCGAGACCGAGAACGAGGACGTCGGCTACGGAGGATTTCGCTTCGAAGACCTCGCCGTGCTCCTCATCGACGGGCACCGCATGGTCGGCCCCGTACTCGGCCCGGTCCGCGAACGCCTCCTTGCCGCACCGGCGTTGGACGCCGACACGGTCCTGCGGCACGGCGGCAACCCGTTCGCGCCCGAGCTGATCCGACTGCCCGGCGTCGGCGGCCTGCCACGACTGCCGCGCTTCCAGTTCTCCGAGGACGCGATGCCCTGGCTGATCGTCCTGGAGGTCAATACACTTCTGGCCGCCGACCGCGACCCGTGGGGCGCCGCCGACTGGTGGCTCTCCGAGAACGCCTGGCTCGGCGCCCCGCCCGCGTGCCTGCTCGGCGCCGGACGCGACCGCCAACTCGTGGACACCGCGCGGTTCTTGATGGAGGGGGACTAGCCGTGCCCAACTACCGCCCGCCCGACGAGCTGACCGGCAGCCCTGCCAAGGTCACCCTGGCGCGCGGCACCGTCCTGCACCGCGTGCACTCCGCCCGCCGCGCCGCCGCCGACTTCAACCCCCGCCCCGCGCACTGCCTGTACGGCGGCGGCCGCTTCGACGGCACGGCCTGCGACCCGTACGGCTACCTCTACGCCGGGCTCAACCCGGAGGCCGCGGTCTGCGAGACACTGCTGCGCTCGCTGCCGTTCGACCCGGCGGGCGGCCCGCGTCTCGTGCCGCGGGTGGGTGTACGCGGACGGCGGCTGAGCACGCTCCGCCTCACCGCCGACGTGGCCGTCGTGTCCCTGATGACCGCGCAGGACCTGGCGGGCGTCCACCAGGACAGCTGGCTGGTGCAGACGGAGGCGGCCGACTACGCCTACACGCGCGACTGGGCGCACTGGATCCGCGACCACACCGACCCCTGGGCGCAGGGCTTCGTCTGGCCGTCGAAACGGGAGCCGGGCGACCGCACGGTGCTGCTCTTCGCCGACCGGTGCCCGCGGGGCGCCGTCGAGGCCGTCGAGGGCGACACGGTGGACTTCGACACCGACGAGGGCGAGCACTGGCTGAACTCGATCCTGCAGCCGTACCACGCGCGGCTCGCGCCCTGAGCGGCCTCGACGGTCCTCCTCCCTTCCTTCTTTACGGAACCACCGTCCGCACCGGAATCGTGCGCGTCGCCCAGCGCCCCGGAGAGCTGCCGCCGACCGGCCCCAACTCCCGTACGGTGTGCGGTCGCAGACGCAGCACACCCTCCCGCTCCATGAACCGGTCCGAGCGCGCCCCCGTGCCGTGCGGGTCCCACGCGGGCAGGTGGAACGGCAGCGTATTGAGCTCCCCCTCGGCCACGACCAGCTTGAGCCAGTCCCGTACCTGCGCGCCCGGCACGGCGGGCCTGTCCCGTGGCAGGGACAGCTGCACCGGCTCGCCGTCCAGAGCGTGGCCCGTGCCGCCGGGCGCGATGAAGTGCCCGGGGTAGAGGACGGGGTCGGCGGCGTAGCTGTCGGTCAGGTCCAGGAGCACGCACCACAGGGGGCGGTCGGCGGAGCGGTTGTGCAGCCGGATGGAGACCAGCGGGGACTCGGGTCCGCCGGGCCCGTGCGTATAGGGGCAGACGATCTCCCCGCTGCCGTCCGGCAGCAGCCGCTCGCCCTCCGGCGCGCCCCAGGGCGCGATCTCCACGCGGACCAGGCCGTCCAGCGGCGAGGGCCGTGAGGTGAGGCCCCGCAGCTGGTGCCAGCGCGTCAGATGGACGAGGCAGTCGGCGACGCGCGCCGCGTCCGCGGGGCCGGTCAGCGGCAGCGGATCGACGAAGGGGGTGCCGTCGCGGCGCAGCACATGGGCGGACGACTGCCGCACCTCCACGCGGAAGTGCAGTTCCGCGGCCTCCTGGGAGGTGGTCACCACGCGGAGCAGCGGGGAGGCGGTGCTGAGAGTGTCGTGCAACTCCCGCAGGGAATCCGGCTGTTCGGTGGCCGTGGAAGTGGAAGTCGTCGCCGTCACCGTCGCCGAAGGAGCCGCGAGCGCCGAGAGAGCCACCGGGTAGACGCGGCCCGCGGACGGCGTCCAGTCCACGGCGTCGACGAGCGTGCGGTGGGCGTGCACGGTCCTGGCCCGCAGCACGGCCGGGACCCCCGCCGCGCCGTCCGTCGCTCCGCCCGCCGCCCCGTCCGCCGACTCCGCGAGCACCGTGAACTCCGTCCCCGAGGCGCCCGTGCCGTCCCGCAGCCCGTGCCCGCTGCCGCAGTCCACCTCCCAGCCCTGCGCGCCGTACCGCAGCAGGTACGGGCTGGGCGTGCGCGCGACGGCGCCGCCCAGGAACGGCAGGTCCGCCACGCCACCGGGCTCCGCCGGGTACAGCACCGGCTGCTGCCCGCCTCCGGAGCGCTGCAGCCGGGCGTCGGCGGCCGCCAGGAGCCTGCGGTACGTCGCGTCCGGGCCCGCCTCGCGCAGGACGGCGAGCAGCGCGTGGGTGAAGGCGCCGTGCCTGCGGCCCTCGAAGTACCCCTCGTAGGAAAGCTGGTTGAGCCTGCTCGCGGCGAGGAGCACATGACGGGCGGGGCTGTCGGGGACCACCGGGTCACGCGCCCCCGCGAGGCGGCCTTTCGGCTCCGCGAGGTCCCACCCCGCCCCCGGCGGCGCGAAACGCGCGGTCAGCTCCGCGTCCCGCGTCGCACCTCCGGAGAAGCAGCAGTCGAGGACGGCCGCGGTGTGCGTGCCGCGGGCGGCCACCGCGTCGAGCAGGGCGCCCAGGCGCTTGTCCGGCAGCGGGCCGTCCACGCAGACGAGGGCCTGGTTGCGGCCCGTGGCCTCGACGAGCAGATCCGCGCCCGTCGCCCGCGACTGCGTGCCGTGCCCGGAGAACCAGAGCAGCGCCGTGTCGTCGGGGCCCGCCGCGCCCAGGTGCCGCTCGATCGCGTCCGCGACGGCGGCGGCCGTGGCCTCCGCGTTCAGCAGCACCCGTACGTGCGCCGTGCCGCCTGTACCGCTCGTGCCGCCCGTACGGTCCGCGAGCAGCCGGGCGGCCTCCGTGACGTCGTTGACGCATCCGGTGAGTGGGGGCGCGGTCCGTTCCGGATAGTCGTTGATCGCCACCATGAGCGCGTAGATCTTCCCCAGGGTTTTCCCCACGGTCTTCGCCATGGCGAGAGTCTGACAGCGGACACCTCCTGATGGCCCCGTCCTCACGAAGTCGAACGGTCCTCACGAACACGCCCTGGTATAAGGCGCATCCGGGGCGCGCCTTCCCGGTCGCCGGGCGGGAAGCCGCCGCTGGGCACATCGAACAGTGGTCACGCTGTGTGTGCGACCCGCTACGCTGCGGCATCCGACTTCAGCGAACGAAGGGACCCCTCATGCGCCGTGCACGAACCGCCTTGCGCAAAACACTCCTGGCCGCCACCGCCTGCCTGGCACTGGCCGCCGGAACCGCCCCCAACGCCACCGCGGGCGACGTCCGCGCCGAGGCCGACCGCATCATGGGCCTCAACAGGTTCGACTTCGTCAACCACCCGCACGACCCGCCGTTCGACTGGGAGAACGACGGCTGCACGTGGTGGCCCGACGGCGTCTTCTACGAGGCCTGTGCCCAGCACGACTTCGGGTACCGCAACTACGGCAATCACGGTGCCACCGGGCTCAGCCTGAGTCCCACAGAGGCCACCAAGGCCTGGATCGACGAGCGCTTCTTGAACCAGATGCGCTTCGCCTGCAACGAGAACTACCCCGAGGGCAGCACCGAGCGGCAATGGTGTCTCGGTGAGGCGAACGTCATGTACGACGGCCTGCGGGCCGGCCTCGCCGACGGCGCCTTCTACTAGGGCAGCCAGGGCAGCGGGACGGCCCCGGACCCGACAGGGGTCCGGGGCCGCCACGCGCACCCGGTCAACTCGTTCCGGTCAACTCGCGCAGTACTGCTGCTCCTTGCCGATCGACCGGTACATACAGTCCGCGTTCTCCAGAAGCTGCAGGACCGCGTCGCGGTTGCGCGACGTCTCCCGCTCGATCACCTCGTCGGGCGGGTAGAAACCGCCGCCGCCGGAGCGCGGATACATCTCGAAGGTGTAGCCGAAGATCTTCTGGTTGCCCCACAGCCAGTCGTCGATCGACCCGTCGGTGATGTAGAGGTCGCTGGACTGCTCGGGCGTGTAGCCGTTGCTCGCGGCCATCTTCCGGCCGACGGTGGCGAAGGCGTCGTGGTCGTCCTGGGTCAGGCCCGGTGCCGTGTCGTTGTACGTGTAGCCGTACGGCCACAGGACCAGCTCGCTGTACGTGTGGAAGTCGATGCCCGCCTTGATCTGCTGCTTGCCTCCCACGACCCGGCTGCGCACGAAGTCCGAGACGACCTTCACCTCGGGGGCCGACTCGGCGCGCGGTCCGCGGTAGGTCTCGGACCCGGTGCTGCCCGAAGAGCCGCCGCAGCAGCCCCACTTGAAGTTCCAGTTGCGGTTGAGGTCGGTGCCGACGTTCGACGAACCGCTGTTGGGCTGGCGGTTCTTGCGCCAGCTGCGGTACGAGCCGGTCGCGATGTCGTACTCGCCGCCGTCCGGGTTCAGGTCGGGCACGATCCAGATCTCGCGCTCGTCGACCATCTTCTTGATCCGGGCGTCGGTGGCGTAGTCGTCGCCGAGCTCGCGCAGCAGGTACAGCGCCATCTCCACCGTGAGGTGCTCGCGCGCGTGCTGGTGGTGGGTGAAGAGGACCTCGGGCTCGGCCTCGTCGGTGGCCACGTTGTCGCTGATCTTGATGGCGATGAGGTCACGGCCCCCGTAGGACTTGCCGATGACCCGCTTGCTGATCAGGTTCGGGTGGGCCGCGATGCGCTGGTCGATCTCCGCGTTCATCTCGGCGTAGTTGTGGTAGCGCGAGTCGGCGGGCGGGAAGTCCTTGGGCTCCACCGCCTTGCCGTCCGTGCGCTTGGGGGGAGCGGGCAGGGCCTTGAGCTCGTAGCCCAACTCCCGCAGCTTCGCCGCTTCTCGACCGTCGGCGGAGACGACGACCGCGCGGGCGTCGACCTCGTCGATGGCCACGCCGGTGCGGGCGAGCTCGGTGCGCGCGGCGCGGCTGTCGCGCAGGGGGATCTCGTACTGGCGGGTCTCCTCGTCGGCCGCGGTCGCCGCGCTCCGAGGGGCCTGATCGGCCGAGCCCGACGAGGCGTTGGCGGTCATGGGGGCCGCCACGGCGAGGGCGAGAAGAACGGCCAGGGCGGCGGATCTTCTGCCGCGTATGCGAAGTCGCATGAAGTCTCCTCAGGGTGGGGGGTGGTTCAGTGCGACACGTGCGGGGATTGCGGGGAAAGGTGATTGCGGGGAAAACGGTGCGGGTCGCGCGGGCCCATCGTCGAGGCATGGCATGCTCCCGTCAACGCTGTCTTCGGCCAACCCCCTTGTGCCGAGGGCCGCGATGCGCTTTCTTGATCGGCATGGCTGAAACCACAGGCAGCGGCGTCGCGGAGGGCGAGTCTGCGCCGCGTATGCGCAAGTCGAGCTGGAAGTACATCGGTCCGGGCATCGTCGTCGCCGCGACCGGTGTCGGTGCGGGCGACCTCGTCGCGACCCTCATCGCGGGCAGCAACTTCGGCTACACCCTGCTCTGGGCCGCTGTCATCGGCTGCGTCGTGAAGATCTCCCTCGCCGAGGCCGCGGGGCGCTGGCATCTGGCGACCGGGCGCACCCTGTTCGACGGCTGGGCCAGCCTCGGCCGCTGGACGACGTGGTTCTTCGTCGTCTACGTGGTGATCTGGGGATACGTCTACGGCGCGGCCGCCATGTCGTCGTCCGGACTGCCGCTCCAGGCGCTGTTCCCGGACGTCATGGAACTCAAGTGGTGGGCGATCCTCACCGGAGTCGTCGGCCTGGTCTTCGTCTGGTTCAACAAGTACGCCGTCTTCGAGAAGGTCATGACGGTCCTGGTCGGCGTGATGTTCGTCGTGACCGTCTATCTCGCGATCCGCGTCACCCCGCACCTGGGCGACGCCCTCGCGGGACTCGTGCCCGTGCTGCCCGACGAGAAGGACTCCATCCTCAACACGCTCGGCCTGATCGGTGGCGTCGGCGGCACCATCACGCTGGCCGCGTACGGCTACTGGGTCAACGCCAAGGGCTGGACCGACACGTCCTGGATGAAGGTGATGCGGCTCGACAACCGCGTCGCGTACATCACCACGGGCATCTTCGTCGTCGCCATGCTCTTCGTCGGCGCCGAGCTGCTGCACTCCGCGAACGTCGCCATCGCCAGCGGGGACAAGGGCCTGGTCCAGCTCGGCGACATCCTGGAGAAGGAGTACGGCACCGCCACCTCCAAGCTCTTCCTCATCGGCTTCCTCGCCACCTCGTTCACCTCGCTGATCGGTGTGTGGCACGGCGTGAGCCTGATGTTCGCCGACTTCGTGGAGCGCTACCGCAAGCAGCGTGCCGGTGCCGGTACTGGTTCCGACGCCGGTGCCGGGGACAAGGAGTCGAGCGGCGAGGCGGTGGCGTCCGGCGCCCGCGAGAAGTCCCTGCCGTTCCGGGCCTATCTGCTGTGGCTGACCTTCCCGCCGATGATCCTGCTCTTCCAGGGCCAGCCGTTCCGCCTCATCATCATCTACGGCGTCCTGGGCGCGGCCTTCATGCCGTTCCTCGCGCTCACCCTGGTCTGGCTGCTCAACTCCTCGCGCACGCCGAGGGAATGGCGCAACGGACCGATCAGCAACGGCATGCTGACCATCGCGGGCCTGCTCTTCCTGGTGCTGTGCATCAAGCAGATCACCGACCAGGACTGGGGAAGCTTCTTCTAGTCCCGCGGTGAAGGGTCCCGCGACGAAGGGGCCCGCGACGAAGGGTCCCGCGACAAACGGCAGCGCCGCCGGGGGAGCGGCGGCGCTGCGGTCTTGAGTGGGGGGACGGGAGCGGCGGGTTACGGGAGGCCGTGGACGTGCGGGCCGACCGCCTTGGACCAGGCACTGCCGGACGTCGCGTCCCAGTTGGTGGACCAGGTCATCGCGCCCCGGATGCCCGGGTACGTCTTGGACGGCTTGAAGGAGCCGCAGCCCGTGCCCTTGGCCAGGCAGTCCAGGGCGTTGTTCACGACGCTCGGCTCGACATAGCCGCCACCGGCCGCGCGCGAAGAGGCGGGCACGCCGAGGCCGACCTGCGAGGGCGCGAGGCCGTTCTCCAGCTGGATGCAGGCGAGCGCGGTGAGGAAGTCGACCGTGCCCTGGCTGTAGACCTTGCCGTCGCAGCCCAGCATCGAACCGCTGTTGTAGTACTGCATGTTGACCACCGTGAGGATGTCCTTCACGGCGAGCGCGGTCTTGAAGTACTCGTTCGACGGGGACTGCATGTCGATGGTCTGCGGCGCCATGGTCAGGACGAGGCCCGCACCGGCCTTGCCCGCGAGGGACTTGAGCGCCTGCGACATGTAGGTGGAGTTGAGGCCGTTCTCCAGGTCGATGTCGACGCCGTCGAAGCCGTACTCCTGCATGAGCGCGTACACCGAGTCCGCGAAGGCGGTCGCGGACGCCGAGTCGTTCACCGACACCGCGCCCTTCTCGCCGCCGACGGATATGATCACGGACTTCCCGGCCGCCTGCTTGGCCTTGATGTCGGCCTTGAACTGGTCGACGGTGTAGCCGCCGAGCCCCGCGGAGTCGAGGTTGAAGGTCACCTGGCCCGGTGTGGCGGTGGCGTCGGCGAAGGCGACGGCGATGATGTCGTACTCGTTCTGCACGTCGCTCAGCTTCTGCACCTGGGCGCCGTTGTCGAAGTTCTGCCAGTAGCCGGTCACCGCGTGCTCGGGGACGGCGCGGGCCTGGGCGTCGGCGGTGTCGGCACCGCCGGTGAACAGGCCGGTGAACGCGAGGGCCAGGGCTGTGAGCGACCCGAGGACCGCTCCCGTTCTACTGCGTGTGCGGTGCACTGCTGCCTCCGGTGGGGGGAGTTGTGACAGGGAGGTGCTGGGGGAACGGTGGCCACCGTCGTTCGCCAGGGTCGTGCCCGCTCGGCATGGTGTCTCCTGGCTTGGTCGTACAAGCTGGTCCAGACCAATTGAGTTGTCAAGGGCTCAAGCACCACTCGATTCCCGCCGCGCGGTGCCCACCTCCACATGAACAGTGCGAAGTTGGGTGTTGAGGCGCCCATGACGTGGATATGGTGCTGAGGCAGGAGTGCACGAGGACCGGGGGTGTACGCGTTGCCGACCGCCATAGCCGTCACCGGCCCCGACCTGGTGCTGCCGTCACCCGACCGGCACACCCCGTCGGCCGCCGTCCTCCAGTCGGCCGTGCAGTCCCCACGGACGTACTCCCTGGACAAGGCGCTCACCGAGATGCACACGCTCATCGAGCACCACGGATACGTGGTCGCCCTGTGCCCCGCCTCCGCGCCCGCGTCCGTCGCCCAGCGCCTGCACGCCGTTCGCTCGGTCCTGGAGAGCGACCGGATCGCCATCGTCCGCTCGGACCTGCCGCCGCTCGGCCTCGCCGTACTCGCCCTCCAGCTGCGGCAGTTGTCGATCTGCGACTTCAGCCCCGGCGTCCTTGCCTCCGCCGCGCGCCTGCTCTCCCACTACATCTACGCGGGCGCCCTGCTCGGCTCCGTCGCCAAGCTCGACCGTGTGCCCGTCACCCTCCAGTCGCACGCCAGGTCCTGGGTGCCCGGCGCGCAGTTCGCGGTCCTCGCCACGCCGCGGCCTGATCTTGTGAAGGTCTCGGCCGACGCCGACGCACAGCTGCCGGGGCCGGGATTCACCACCCGGCTGCTCTACGCCACCGGCCGGCTCGCGCCCGCCTGGGTCACCGAGACCCTCGCCCCCGCCTGGCACGTCCAGGGGGTCACCGAGGCGCGCCTGCCGTCCGACTCCGAGCGCTGGTGGGCCACCGGCAAGCTCGTCGAGTTCGCCGCGGCCATCCCGGACATCTCCGTCCTCTACCAGCTGGTGTCGTCCGTGCGCCGCGACGACTGCCACTGGTGTGGCCTCGAACTCATCGGCGACCGCTGCGCGTTCTGCGCCGCGCCCCTGCCGCCGCCCTCCGACCGCCCCTCGCCACCGGTGCGCGCCCTGATCTCCCGCGGCGCCACCGCCCTGCCCCGCGGCGCGACCTAGGCCGGGCACCACCCCCCGTACGCCGTACGCGACCGACGACCGATCACGCGCCACCCCGCTCACTGTCCGTAGCCAACCGCACCCGATCGAGGTAGTCCGGCCCATGAACTCACGCCAGCGCCGCGGCGTCATCCTGCTGGTCCTGTCGGTCCTGTGCGCGTTCGGCGCGTTCGCGGGTGTCCTCTCGGTGATCCGCGACGTGAACTCGAAGGTGGGCCCGGAGACATCCGCGTACAAGCTCAAGCGCGACATCGCGCCCTACAAGGAGCTGACCGCCGACCAGTTCGAGAAGGTCGAGATGCCCGAGCGGTGGCTGTCCGACAACGCCGTCACCGACCTCCGTGAGATCCGCGGGAAGATCGCCGTCACCCAGCTGCGCAAGGGCTCGCTGCTGCAGTCCGACATGATCGTCAAGCGGCCGCAACTCGGCCCGGGGCAGCAGGAGATCGCCATCATGATCGACGCCTCGACCGGCGTCGCGGGAAAGATCACGCCCGGTTCGACGGTCAATATTTACGCCACCTTCAAGGGTGAGGCGGACAAGGCGAAGGACCAGTCCAAAGTCATCGTGGAGGGCGCCAAGGTGCTCGACGTCGGCAAGCTGACCCCGCTCGACCCCGACCAGGACGACCGCACGCGCCGCAAGGCCACCGAAGCCGTGCCGATCACGTTCGCCCTCGGCACGGCCGACGCCCAACGCGTCGCGTACGCCGAGTCGTTCGCCACCCACGTCCGGCTCGCCCTGGTCGGCGCGGGCGGCGACGCCACCGTCCCGCCGCGCGACCGGACGTACACCCTCGACGAGGACAAGTAGGAGGCTCGCATGGCCGCCACCCGGATCCTCCCGGCCGTCGGGGACATCGAGGCCGCCCGCGCGCTGTCCACGCTCACCGGCCAGCTGCCCGACGCCGAACCCGCCCTGCCCGTCGGGGACTCCACCGCCCTCATCGACACCCTCGCGCGGCTCGCCGCCGAGTCGGTCGACGAGCTGCCGGAGGTCGTCCTCGTCCACGAGCGCATCGGCCCCGTCCCCGCCCTCGACCTCATCCGCGACCTCGTCCTGCGCTTCCCCGCGGTCGGCGTCGTCCTGATCACCGCCGACACCAGCCCCGGGCTCCTCACCGCCGCCATGGACTCCGGAGCCCGCGGCATCGTCGGCCTCCCGCTCGCCTACGACGCCCTGGCCGAACGCGTCCAGGCCGCCGCCGCCTGGTCCACGGGCATGCGGCGGCATCTGAACAGCGGGGGCCTGGAGCTGTACGGGGGTGGGGGCGGCGGAACCGGAGCCGGACCCGGCGGGACCGGCACCGTCGTGGCCGTCAGCGGGGCCAAGGGCGGCGTCGGGGCCACCGTGACGGCCGTCCAACTCGCCCTCGCGGCCCGCGCGTCCGGCCGCACCGTCGCCCTCCTCGACCTCGACCTGCAGTCCGGGGACATCGCCTCCTACCTCGACGTGCAGTTCCGGCGCTCCGTCGCCGACCTCGCCGCCATCACCGACATCACGCCCCGCGTCCTCCAGGGCGCCGTCTACACCCACGAGACCGGCATCGGCCTGCTCCTCGCCCCCGCCGAGGGTGAACGCGGCGAGGAGGTCACCGACCGGGTCGCCCGCCAGACCATCGGCGCCCTGCGCGCACGCTACGACGTGGTGGTCGTCGACTGCGGTGCCTACGTCACAGGGGCCGGCGCCACCGCCGTCGAACTGGCCGACCAGGCACTGCTGTTGGTCACGCCGGACGTGGTGGCCGTGCGCGCGGCCAAGCGCATGGTGCGGCTCTGGGACCGCCTCCAGATCCGCAAGGCCGAGGAGACCATCACGGTCGTCAACCGCCACGGCAAGTCCTCGGAGATCCAGCCCTCCCTGGTCGAACGCGTCACCGGCACGCGCACGGCCCGCTCCACCGTCCCCGCAGGGTTCAAGGAACTTCAGGGCGCGGTCGACGCGGGCCGCATGCAGGACCTCGACAGCCGCTCCTCGGTGAAGCAGGCCTTGTGGGGTCTCGCGGGCGAACTGGGCCTGGTGGAGGCGGAGTCCGCGACATCGGCGACCGGCAAGCGGGGCGCCCTGTCCCTGCGGCGCAAGGCGGCGAGCGGCGACCGTGGCGACCGGGGTGCGGTCACGCTGGAATTCGCCGGGATGTTCCCGCTGCTGCTCGCGGTCATGGCGATCCTGTGGCAGTGCGCCTTGTACGGCTACACGTACTCCCTCGCGGGAAACGCCGCGGACGAGGCGGCGAGGGCGGCCACGGCGGCGTACGCGGCGGGCGAGGGCACGGCCGGCGCCTGCTCGGCCGCCGCGAAGGAACACCTCCCGAACGCCTGGCAGGGCGCGTCGGTGACCTGCACGGACGAGGGCCCGGTCTGGAAGGCCCACGTCTCGGTCGACGTCCCGGTCTTCTTCCCGGGAATCGACGCGGGCTGGCACGTGAACGGGGAGGCGGGCGCGGCGAAGGAGGGGGAGGATCCGGAATGACTCCGACCACGGACAACCTCGCGGTCCTCCGGGCTGCGGGCAGACGTTCCGCGAAGGTGCCCCCCACCGCGTCCGCCCCGGCTGTGGGCAGGCGTTCCGTGAAGGTGCCCCTCACTCCGTCCGCCCCGGCTGTGGGCAGGCGTTCCGCACGGCGGAACGGGTGGGCACAGCCCAAGATGCGGGGTGCGGATAACAGGACGTCCAGTACACGCCGCTGGAACGACCGCGGAGTATCCATGCTGGAGTTCGCCGGCTTCCTCCCCGTACTCCTCCTCGTAGGCCTCGCCGCAATCCAGCTGGGCCTGGTCGGCTACGCCGCCAACCAGGCCGGCTCCGCCGCCCGCGCGGCGGCCCGCGCCGCCTCCCAAGGCGACTCCGGCCAAGCCGCGGGCACCGCCGCCATGGACGGCGGCCTCACCGCGAACATCGGCGTCAGCGACGGCGGCACCACCACGACCGCCACCGTGAAGGTCCAGGTCCCCACCCTGCTCCCCTTCGTCGACACGGACTGGACCGTCACGAAGGAGGCCACCATGCCGAACGACGACGCAGCCGACGCCGACTGAAGCGCCACCCCACCGAAGCCCCGTACCGCCAAGGGAGGTTGAAGGACGACATGAGCCTGCGCGACCGCGTGGCCCCCACCCATCAGACGGAGCCGAGCCGCGACGACGGCCTCGTCGCCGTCTACCGCTCCAAGCTCCTGGAGGAGATCGACCTCGCCGAGATGTCCTCGCTCGCGGCAGCGGACCGCCGCGTCCGCCTGGAACGCGTGCTCGGCCACATCATCAGCCGCGAGGGCCCGGTCCTCTCCACCTCCGAACGCGCCCAGCTGATCCGCCGCGTCGTCGACGAGGCCCTCGGCCTCGGCGTGCTGGAACCGCTCCTCGCCGACGCCTCCATCACGGAAATCATGGTCAACGGCCCGGACTCGATCTTCGTGGAGCGAGCCGGACGCGTGGAGCAGCTCCCCCTCCGCTTCGCCTCGAACGACCAGCTGATGCAGACGATCGAGCGCATCGTCTCCACGGTCAACCGCCGCGTGGACGAGTCGAACCCCATGGTCGACGCCCGTCTGCCCACCGGCGAACGCGTCAACGTGATCATCCCGCCGCTCGCCCTGACCGGCGCCACGCTCACGATCCGCCGCTTCCCGCGCGCGTACACGCTCCCCGAACTCATCGGCCTCGGCTCCCTCGACGAGCACATGCTGATGCTGCTCGCCGCGTTCGTCCGCGCCCGCTTCAACCTCATCGTCAGCGGCGGCACGGGCACCGGCAAGACGACCCTCCTGAACGCCCTCTCCGGCCTGATCCCCGCCCACGAACGCATCATCACCATCGAGGACTCGGCGGAGCTCCAGCTCCAGCAGGAGCACGTGATCCGCCTGGAATCCCGCCCCCCGAACGTCGAGGGCAAGGGCCAGATCACGATCCGCGACCTCGTCCGCAACAGCCTGCGCATGCGCCCCGACCGCATCATCGTCGGCGAGGTCCGCGGCGGCGAGACCCTGGACATGCTGCAGGCGATGTCGACGGGCCACGACGGCTCGCTCGCCACCGTCCACGCGAACACCGCGGAGGACGCCCTGATGCGCCTGCAGACCCTCGGCTCCATGTCGGAGGTCCAGATCCCCTTCGAGGCGCTGAAGGACCAGATCAACTCGGCCGTCGACGTGGTCATCCAGCTCACCCGCCACGCGGACGGATCCCGCAAGATCTCCGAGATCGTGCTGCTCGTCTCGCACGGCCGCCAGCAGTTCCGCATCGTGCCGGTCACCCGCTTCGTGGCACGGCCGCTCGGCGCCGACCGCGTGGTGCACGGCTACTTCGAGCACCTCCCGCTGCCGCGCGAGATCGCCGACAAGCTGTACGTGGCGAACGAACCGGTGCCGCCCGCGTTCGGCGTGGCGGAGGCCATCGACGTACTGAACACGAGGGAAGCGATCGGATGACGACGAGGGAAACCCCCCGATGAACAACCCCGCCCTCCTTGCGCTGGGCGCCACGATCCTCACGGGTACGCTCGCGGTCGCGGGCGTCCACACGTACGCGTCGGGACGGGCCCAACGCCGGGCCCTGGTCGACCGGTTGGCGCTCGGACCCGGCACGGGCGACGGCGGTCCGCCGTCCCGCGCGCGCCGCTTCGCCGCCGTCGACCGCCGCCTGCGCCGCACCCGCCTGGGCCGGTCGATCCATCTGCGGCTGTCCTCCACGGGACTCGACCTGACGGCGGGCGAGTTCTTCACGTACGTCGTCGCGGTCGTCGCGGCGCTCTGGCTGATCGCGGCGGCGGCCCTGGCCCCCTTCTTCGGCCCCATCGCGGGCGTCGTGGCAGTGTGGAGCGCGGTCGCCTTCCTCAACTGGCAATGCCAGAAGCGCATCGAGGCCTTCATCAGTCAACTCCCGGACGTGGCACGCATCCTGGCCAACGCGACGGCGGCGGGCCTCGCCCTGCGGACGTCCCTGGCGATGGCGGCTGAGGAGCTGGAGGCCCCGGCGGGCGAGGAACTCTCGCACGTGGCCGATCAGTTGACGATGGGCCGCTCGATCGACGACACGCTCGGCGAGTTGGCCGAACGTCTCCCGTCCCGAGAACTGGTGGTCCTGGTCACCACCCTCGTCCTCTCCAACAAGGCGGGTGGCACGGTGGTCAACTCCCTGCGCAACCTCACGCAGACCCTGGAGGACAGGAAGGAGACGCGCCGCGAGGTCCGGACGATGCTGTCGGAGGTCCACGCGACGGCTTTCACGGTCCCGCTCCTCGGCCTGGGCTCCCTCCTCCTGATCAACTCCTCGAACGAGGGCGCGCTGGCACGGGTGACCGGTTCACCGCTGGGTCAGACGCTGATCCTGATCTCACTCGGTCTCTACGGCGTCGGATTCTTCGTGATCAGGCGCCTGGGCAAGATCGAAGTCTAGGAAGGCCGACGACGATGCAGGCACTGGCTCTGGCCCTGGCGGCCGTGATGGGCTTGTCCGTGGCAGGCGTCTGCCTGGGAATCCGCATGTACCGGGCGGACGCGAAGCTGCCGTCCGACCTGGCCGTCGCCCTGGAGGTGGGCGCGACCCGCGTCTCGGCGGCGGGCTCGGCCGTGGACCGCCTCGGCATGCGCTTCGCGCCCCTGGTTCTGCGCCTGATGGGCCCGAAGCGGGTCGACGCCAAGCGCCGCAGGATCGACATGGCGGGCAACCCCGGCGGCCTCACGATCGACCGCTATGCGGCGCGGCGCGCGGTGTACGGCGTCTTCGGCCTGCTCCTGGGCCTGATCTTCCTCACGAACGGCTCCCCGCTCCTCGCCCTCCTCACCTTCGCCTTCGGGGCGACGGCGGCGGACGCGCTGATCTGGCAGGCCGTCCGCGAACGCCGCGAGGTCATCGACCGCACCCTGCCCGACTTCCTGGACGTCCTCGCGGTGGTGGTCTCGGCGGGTCTCGGTTTCCGCCAGGCACTGGACCGCGTGGCCGAGCGGTACGAGGGCCCCTGGGCAGACGAACTCCGCATCACACTCCGCCAGATGGACATGGGCGTCAGCCGCCGCCAGGCCTTCGACGAGCTGCGCCGCCGCAACGCCTCGGAGCAGGTCGCCCAGTTCGTCTCGGCCCTCCAGCAGGGCGAGGAACTGGGCTCCCCGATCGCGGACACCCTGATCCAACTCGCCACGGACATGCGCCGCACGGACGCACAGAACTCCCGCCGCAGGGCGGCGAAGACCATCCCCAAGGCGACGATGGTCACGCTCGTCTTCATGCTCCCCGCGACCATGATCCTGATCGCGGCGGGCATGTTCCTCGGCTCGGGCTCCGACTTCGGCTCGATACTGGGCCGTTGAGATGCGCAGCGGGCGCAGCGCCGGACCGTCAGCCACGTACTGCCGTGATGAAGACGTAGCCCACCTCGGGGGTGGCGGCCGTCTTGCGCATGGACGCGATGAGGGCCTCGGTCGCCGCCGGGTCCTGCAACGCGTCGAACTCGTCCCGCACGGACTGGGTGGCCCTGGCCATCTCGATCCCGGTGCGCGCCACGTGGGCACTGACGTCACGGATCTCGACGTCGACGAACCCGGTGTCGGCCAGCCACCTCTCGTACTGCTCGATCGTGCCGAGGGTGTGCAGGGCGTAGATCGCGAGAATCCGGTCCACCTCCTCGCGTACGTCCGCCGCGACCGGACCGCGCTCGATGAGCTCGGCGACGGCGAGGCGCCCGCCGGGGAACGGCATGTCCATCGCGTCCGCGTGCCGGAACCGCAGCCGGTCCGAGAGCCCCGCCTCGGCGGCGCGTGCGGTGGCCGCGTCGACCTGCACGGTGCTGAGGGTGATGCCCTGCACATCGACGTCATGCGCTCGGGCGAGCCGGGGCGCCGGGCTGCCGATGCCGCAGCCGATGTCGAGGATGCGTTGGCCGGGCTCGGGGGCGAGCCCTTCGATCATCAGGTCCGTGAGGCGGTCGGTGGCCTCGGCCACGCCGCTCCGGTCGTCGTCCTCCCAGTACCCCCAGTGGAGGTCGGGGCCCCAGGCGGTGCTGATGACCTGGGCGACTCCGTCGTAGAGGCCGGTCACGTCGGCCACGGGGTTCGCGCCTGCGGACATGTGTCAACTCCTGTCCGGCGACGGGTGGTTGTGTGTGCCGTCGCCTCATGGGGAGGCCCGAGTGTCGCAATCGCCGTTGTGATACGTCATCGCCCGGATTGCCGTGCGGTCGCGGGCGCCCGTGCGGCGAGCGGATCCGCACCCGTCGCACCGGCTTCGCGAAACCCCTTCGCGGATGCAACTCGATGTGGGACAGTCAGGGCTGAGTTCACGGTTCGCGGGAGGGGACTTCGTGCATGGTGATCTCACCGAGGGGGAAGGGAATCCGCCAACTTGCGGACCGGGGACGTCCAAGGCCCTATTGGTTGCGCAGAGTTGCTGCCGCTGCACGTGTTGTGGCGTACGTTGCCTCTGACTGCAACGGTCGCGGTGTCGGGTGGGAGAGAAGGGGCCGTCGTGCTGAAGGAACGCGTGCTCAGAGTCTGGGTCGACTGGACGGTGACCGTGGCTTCCCGGGTCCGGGGGAGGGATCGGGATTCCGGGGCGGGGTTCGTGGAGTATGCGGGGTTGATGATTCTTATTGCGGGGATCTTCGTCTTGATCGACGGTCTGGGGCTCGACGGACAGATCTCCGGAGCGATCCAGGACGCCGTATCAGACGTGATCGGCGGCTGAGGCGACACCTCCTCCGCGGTGACAGAGGGCAGACCCTTCCCATCTACATCTGGTTGACGGGGATTCTGCTCTTTGCCGCGTTCGCCTTCTTCGCCTTCGCCCAAGCGGCCTCGGCGCGAAATGGGGCCCAATCCGCTGCTGACGCCGCGGCGTTGGCCGCTGCCCAGGAGTCCAGGGACGAGTTGGTCGAAGGGCTCGGCCTGGCCATCGGCGAGGGGGACGACTGGCTCGACTGGCTGGCGGGCGACAAGCTCACCGACGCCGGAGCCCAAGAGGCGGCCGGGGCGCTGGCCGCGGACAACGACTCTCAGGTCGATGACTTCGGTCCGGCCGAAGTGAACGGATATCCCGGGTATCGCGTATCTGTGGAGACCAACTACACGGTGGGCGACTCTGTCATCCCTGGTACGGAGTCCCAGCACGCCAAGGCTGATGCGACTGCCGTCATCAAGCCGCGCTGCGACGTCGATCCATCAAGCGACCCCGAGAAGGCCGTGGAATTCAGGTGCGACGGCGGCGAATCCATCGAGATCGATCCGGACGACTTCGAGCTGGACGACCTCCCGGACGCGTCCGTCCTCTTCTCCGTCCACCTGGCCGACTGACAAGCGATCGACGAGAGAAGGAAGCCGTAGCGATGAACATTCGGCGCACCACGACGACTCGCAGGGCAATGACCGCTGTGGCGATCACGACCGGCCTGGTCCTCACGGTCGCCGGCTGCGGCGGTGGGGACGGGGACGACGACAAGGCGGCGAAGAAGTCGTCGCCCACCTCACCCGCGGAGCAGGGCGAGAGTGACGACGAGAAGGGTGACAGCGGGGACGCCCCTGCGACGGACAAGGTCCTGGCCGAGGTCAAGGGCGAGGAGAGCATCACACTGACGATCACCTCCGCTGTCCGTGACGAGGGCGGCTTCGTGACGGTCTCCGGCAAGGTGACGAACAACGGCGGAAGGTTCTGGGCGGCCGCCAACTGGCGTGGCGAGGAACGTGAGCTGAACAAGAACGGCTCGTCCGTAGCCGGCGCGAACCTGATCGACAACGAGGGCAGGAAGAAGTACCTCGTGCTCCGGGACACTCAGGGGCGGTGCCTGTGCACCAAGTTCACGGGAGGCGTCAAGCCGAGCCAGACCGCCGAGTGGTACGCGCAGTTCCCCGCACCGCCGGAAGGCACCACCAAGGTCGACTTCCAGGTGGGAGCCATGCCCCCAGCCCCCATAGAGCTCACCGAGGGCGAGTGACCGTGACCATGACCCACGTCCCCCTCACCCGCGCCCGAACCGGCCTCGGCACCGCCACCGCCACCCTCACCGCCCTGGTGCTCCTCCTCGCCTCACCCCCCGCCTCCGCCGACAACGACGACCCCTCCGCACCCCCCGGCAGCACCACCACATCCCCGCCCCCCGAGGTCGACTCCAACAGCCCCGGGCTCAAGCTCGCCGACGGTGCCACGCTCGCGCCCGCCAAGGTGCTGGACATCAAGTCAGTCGTCGAGGACCTCGGCGGTGAGGAGCGCCGCGAGGACACCAACACGGACGTGAAGTTCGCGCTGCAGGCCGAGGTCCTGTTCCCCAAGGACAGCGCGAAGCTGAATCCCGAGGCGAACGCCCGGATCAAGGCCATCGCGGAGGAGGCCAAGGCCCAGCAGGCCACGGACGTACGCGTCTTCGGGTTCACGGACAACCTCGGCTCCTACGGCCACGGCAAGAAGCTCTCCCGCGAGCGCGCGGAAGCCGTGCACGACAAGCTCGCGGGCTATCTCGGCCCCGAGGTCACCTACTCCGTACGCGGCTACAGCGAGGACTACCCCATCGCGGACAACGGCTCCGAGGAGGGCCGCAAGAAGAACCGCCGCGTGGAAGTCTCCTTCCCGCGCGGCGCGGCGGACGCGGGCCCGGGAAGCGCGGGCGGTACGAGCGGCGAGGAACCTACTCCCTGAGCCACGGGTACCGCCCCGCGTCCCCGCCCCCGTAATCCGGGTCCAAATAGATGAAGCACCGCTGGATCAGCCAGTCCCTGATCTCGAAGACGTCGCAGAAGCGGCCCGCACCCCAATCGGGCAGGCCCGCGCGCCAGGCGCCGCCGTCACGGTGTTCGCCGTGGCTGGTGCCCTCGCAGACCACGGTGTCCGTGCCGGAGAAGATCCAGTTGAAGTCGGCGTAATGGTGTGTGATGGAGCGGAGCGTGCCGCCCACGTCGCCGAACATCCGCCCGATCTCCGCCTTGCCGTCGGCGAGACCCCACTTGGGGAAGTACACCTGGGCGTCGTCCGCGAAGAGATCGAGGAGCGGGGCGCCGCCGGAGGTCTTGCCGCCGCGGTCGAACGCCTTGAGGTACTCCAGCGCGACCGACTTCCGCTGCTCGTCCGTCATGGTGTGCCGGGTCACTGTCACACGGGGGGAGTCTGACGGCTCCGGCGAGCACGTCAAGACACGGTGCGACAATGCCGTGTGAGCGTCGGGAGTGGAGTCGGCGAGGCGGAATGGGCGCGCCTGCGCGGTGAGTTGTGCCTCGGTCAGGTCCTCACCGGGACCGTCGTCGGCGTACCGAGGCCAGGAGCGATCGGAATCTTCGTGGACGTGGGCCTTCCGGTGGGCGGCTTCGTCGACGTGCTGCTCCTTCCGCGGGACGAGGAGCGCTGGCCGGCGGAGGGGGACGTCGCCGAGTTCGAGGTGTGGTGGGCCGACGAGCATCGTCAGCAGGTACGCCTCAAGCCCACGGACCCCGCCCTTCTGGCCGAGGACTTCGACGAGTACGTGGCGCGCTGGCGGCCCGCCTGGCCCTCGCTGGTCGGACGCCCCATCGACCATGTGGAGAAGGCCATCGAGCTGCTCAAGCGCGAGTTCGCCGCGGAGGAGGGGAGCTTCCTGCTCCGGCTGCGCTGCGACCTGACCTGGGACCGCGCCGCCTTCACGCGTCTGGAGCGGGCCATGCGGATCGCGTGCGCGCACTACCAGGCGAGCGACGAAGTCGACCGGTGGCTGGCCGACGGCTTCTACGAGCTCGCGACAGCCGTCCCGTCCTGGACCGCGCACCCGGACTTCCCGCGACCGACGCCCGACACCTATTACGAGGAGTGCCTGGAGCGCATCGGCGACCTCGCCGACTGGTTCTTCCGGGGCGAGTCCAACTACGTCGAGGGCCATGTCTGGACGGACCTGTGAGACAAGGTGGCTCGGAGTCGGGCGAAACCCGGATGTGACGCGGCGGCCCCGATGCCAGGATTGCCCCATGAGCACCAGCCCCGCAGGCCCTACAGGACCCACAGGCCCTACAGGACCCACAGACCTCACAGACCTCACAGGAGTCACAGGGTCCGTTGACCCCACCGCCCCCGGCGACACAGGCGCCCCCACCCGCACCTTCGACGCCCTCGTCGCCGAAGCCGAGGCCGCCCCCACCGAAGGCTGGGACTTCTCCTGGTTCGAGGGGCGGGCCACCGAGGCGCGGCCCTCCTGGCGGTACGCCGAGTCGATGGCGCGGCGCCTGGCCGGGGCGTCGGCGAGCCTGGACATCCAGACCGGCGGCGGCGAGGTGCTCGCCTCCGCCGCCACCCTGCCGCCGCTCGCGGTCGCCACGGAGGGCTGGCCCGCGAACGTCGCCAAGGCCACCGCGCTGCTGCACCCGCGGGGCGTGGCTGTCGTCGCCTCGCAGGAGGACGCCCCGCTGCCGTTCGCGGACGGTGCCTTCGACCTGGTCACCAGTCGCCACCCGGTCAAGGCCCACTTCGACGAGATCGCCCGCGTGCTGCGCCCCGGCGGCTCGTACTTCGCCCAGCACGTGGGGCCCGCCAGCGTCTTCGAGGTCGTCGAGTACTTCCTCGGGCCCCAGCCGGAGGAGGTGCGGAACAGCCGGCACCCCGACCTGGAGCGCGCCGAGGCCGAGGCCGCGGGCCTGGAGGTGGTGGACCTGCGGGCCGAGCGGCTGCGGATCGAGTTCCACGACATCGGCGCGGTCGTCCACTTCCTGCGCAAGGTGGTGTGGATGGTCCCGGACTTCAGCGTGGAGAAGTACCGCCCGCGGCTGCGCGAGCTGCACGACCGGATCCGGGCGGAAGGCCCCTTCGTGGCCCACAGCACCCGGCACCTGTTCGACCTGCGCAAGCCGTAGCAGCGATCCTCAGCAGTCCTCGGCGATCCTCAGCGGTCCTCGGCGCTCCTCGGCTGGCCTCCGCGGTCCTCCGCGGTCCTCCGCGGTCCTCCGCACCCCTCAGAGGTACTGTCGATCGAGCAAGTGACCGTACGGAACAGAGGAGTTGGCCATGCCGAAGGAGAAGGGGACGTACGCCTGCGGCCTCGACGCCGCCGTGGACGTCGTCGGCGGCAAGTGGAAGCCCATGATCCTGTGGGCGCTGCACTCGGGCAGGACGCTGCGCTTCGGCGAGCTGAAGCGGCACATCAGCGGTGTCAGCGAGAAGGTGCTGATCCAGCAGCTGCGAGAACTGGAGTCCGACGGCATCGTGCACCGCGAGGTCTACCGCGAGGTGCCGCCGAAGGTGGAGTACTCCCTGACCGACCTCGGCCAGTCCCTCAACACGGCGCTGCTGCCCCTGGGGTTGTGGGGGGACGAGCACATGCAGCAGGTGATCGCGAACAAGGTCAAAGCCGACAACGGCTCCAATAACGCCGCCTAAGTGAGCAATTCAGGCAGATCTCTCCCTTGTCTTATCTCGTCACGTACGTCACAAAATCGAAGCCTTGATTCCGCATCGTTATCAATACTGGCTCGATCCGGGCCTAAGCGTCACGTAAGTTCAGACCAAGGCTAATTCGCGTGAGCAAAGCTGCGCGTGCGGTGCCGCGCAGTGGAGGGGGCTGCGCGGCGCCGCGAGCCCTCATCAGGTACCGCCCGCGGCATCGCGTACGACGATCCGAGCGCCCCGGCATACGCCCCACCGGGCCATCGCCCCGGCCTCCGCTTCGAGCACATGCCGGGCCCGCGGCCGCGGCAGCCCGATGCGCCCCGGCCGCATCGTCCGGACGGACAGCACACGCAACTCCCGGTCCAGATACGCCACATCGATGGCGAACCGCATCCGCACGGTGTGCACGCCGCTCGCCCGGGTGAGGAGCAGCGCCCCCGTCACGCCCGCGCGCCCGAGCAGTCCCCGGCGCCGCGCCCGCGCCGACTCCGCGATCTCCAGAGGGATCTCCGCGAGGGCCTCCGGTGGGGGCTCCGCGGGGATCCCCGGTCGGACCTCCGACCGGACCTCCGTGGGGGCCTCCGCGGGGACCTTCGGGGCGGGCGCGGAGACCGTCATCGTCGCCATGCCGGGAAATTAGCGTCACGGACACCCGGGACGTCAAGCGCGCGAACCTCGCCGGGGTCCCTCTTGGGGGTACCGCCCCGTCCGGCCGAATCTGGCCCTCGAACCGCGAATTCCGCCCGTAGAACGGGGTCTCGCAGTCGCCGCCCGGTCTCGGAGAGTAGTTGTGGAGCGCCAATGCACGCAGCATCACTTACGAAGGGTTATGGTGGAAACCCCCCCTCGGGCCGGTCCGTCTCCCCCCCACGGACCGGCCCGTTTTTTGTGCCCGCGCCCGGGGCCGGTTTCGGGCCCGCCTCCCGGCGCCGGACGATGGCGGAAGATCGACGTCCAGTTATGGTCAGGGGCATGTCGAACCAGTTCCCCCCACCGCACCAGAACCCGCCCGCCGACCCGTATGCCAACCCCCAGGCGGGTCTGCCCAGTTACACCGGTCCCGCCCAGGACCCCGCGTACGCCTACGGCCCGATGGCCCCCCAGAAGATGCCCGGCGTCGTCCGCGCCGCACAGATCGTTCTCTGGGTCCTCGGCGGACTCACCTTCCTCGGCACGGTCGGCCTGATCTTCATATCCAACCCGGAGACGGCGGGCGCCGCGCTCGGCGTGAACCTCTGCGTGCTGGTCTCGGCGGGCATGGCCTTCCGCTACGGGACCGTGGGCAACGGCATCCGCGTCACCTGCATCGTCCTGATGAGCGTGCAGATCGCCGTCGCCCTCGGCGGCGCGGCCAGCGGCAACGGGGCAGGGCTGCTGCCGCTGCTCGGCGCCATCGCCGTCGTCGTCCTGCTCTCGCAGGGCGCGGCGGGCGCGTGGTTCAAGCGCCCGCGCGGCTGACGACGGAAAGACGGAGAGAAGAAAGAGGCGCAAAGAGCCGCAAGGAGACGCAAAGAGGCGCAAAGAGGCACGAAGACGGGAAGAGAAAAGGAGCCCCGGGCCGGATGCACTCCGGCCCGGGGCTCCCTCGTGCGAGGCGGGGCGGGGGCCCGCCGGCCCCGCCCGCTAGCCCCGTCCCGCCCAGATGTTCGTCCCCGGCGTCGACACCGCGAACGTGTCGATGGCGGCCAGTTCCTCGTCCGTCAGCTTCGGGCCCGCCAGCGCCGCCACGTTCTCCTCCAACTGCTTCACGCTGGAGGCGCCGATCAGCGCGGAGGTCATGCGCTCGTCGCGGAGCACCCAGTTCAGGGCGAGCTGGGCGAGGGACTGGCCGCGGCCCGCCGCGATGTCGTTCAGGCCGTTGAGGCGGCGTACCACCTCGTCGCTCAGCAGCTCCGGGTCAAGGGACTTGCCCTGCGTCGCGCGCGAGCCCTCGGGGATGCCCTTGAGGTACTTGTTCGTGAGCAGGCCCTGGGCGAGCGGCACGAAGGAGATGCAGCCCATGCCGGCCGCCTCCAGGGTGTCGAGCAGCCCGTCCTCCTCGGTCCAGCGGTTGATCATCGAGTACGACGGCTGGTGGATGAGGGCGGGGACGCCCATCTCCCGCAGCAGCCGGGCCGCTTCGGCGGTCTGCTCGCTGTTGTAGGAGGAGACGCCCACGTAGAGCGCCTTGCCCTGCTGGACGGCCGAGGCGAGCGCACCCATCGTCTCTTCGAGCGGGGTGTCCGGGTCGAAGCGGTGGGAGTAGAAGATGTCCACGTAGTCGAGACCCATCCGCTCCAGCGACGCGTCCAGCGACGAGAGCAGGTACTTGCGGCTGCCCCACTCGCCGTACGGGCCCGGGTGCATGAGGTAGCCCGCCTTGGTCGAGATGACCAGTTCGTCGCGGTACGAGGCGAAGTCCTGCGCGAAGATCTTGCCGAAGTTGAGCTCCGCCGAACCGGGCGGCGGCCCGTAGTTGTTCGCCAGGTCGAAGTGCGTGACGCCCAGGTCGAAGCCGCGGCGCAGGATGGCGCGCTGCGTCTCCAGGGCCTTGTCGTCGCCGAAGTTGTGCCAGAGGCCGAGGGAGACGGCGGGCAGCTTCAGGCCGCTGCGGCCCGTGCGCCGGTACTCCATCGCGTCGTAGCGGTCCGCCGAGGCGACGTAAGGAGAGGTGTCGTTCATGGTTACGAAGCTACGACAGTGCACGGGCGCTCTGTGGCTCACACCCCTGTTTTCCGGCGGTAGGCTTTCGCCTTCGGGGACTGCCGTCGCACGGAGGGGCTGAAAAGACCGTGAACCTGCGGGACAGGCTGCGCGGCCTGCTGGTCAGGCTGTACGCACGCCGGGTGGAAGGTCACCTGGACCATGACCAGGTGCCCAAGCACATCGGGGTCATCATGGATGGCAACCGGCGCTGGGCGAAGGCCGCCGGATCCACCACCGCCCAGGGCCATCAGGCGGGCGCGGACAACATCGGGGAGTTCCTCGGTTGGTGCAGCGAGACGGACGTCGAGGTCGTCACGCTCTGGCTGCTGTCGACGGACAACTTCGACCGCCCCCAGGAGGAGCTCGGCCCGCTGCTCGGCATCATCGAGGACACGGTCCGCTCGCTGGCCCGTGACGGCCGCTGGCGCGTCCACCATGTCGGCGCCACCGACATCCTGCCGTCGGGCATGCGGAACGTACTCAAGGAGGCCGAAGAGGCCACGGCTCACGTCAAGGGGATAGTGGTCAACGTCGCGATCGGCTACGGCGGCCGCCAGGAGATCGCCGACGCCGTCCGCTCCATGCTGCTCGACGCCTCGGACAAGGGGCAGTCGCTGGAGGAGGTGGCCGACAAGGTCGACGTCGACCTCATCGGCAAGCACCTCTACACCAAGGCCCAACCGGACCCGGACCTGGTGATCCGTACGAGTGGTGAACAGCGACTGTCCGGATTCATGCTCTGGCAGACCGCTCACTCCGAGTACTACTTCTGCGAAGTCTTCTGGCCGGCCTTCCGGAAGGTCGACTTCCTGCGTGCGCTGCGTGATTACGCCGCGCGGCACCGTCGTTACGGGGGCTGACGTCCTCACGCCCCTGAGGTCGGGGTAACCCAGAGTTAACCAACGCGTCGTCATATGCCCTGGCATGGCTGCGCTTGTTCGAGGGAATAAGCCTTCCAGGTCGACGTCCGAGCAGTATCCGAAAGGGACGTCGTTCTCAGCGGGCGGCATCAGGCCGTCCGCCCGGGAGGCCCTTTGCACCAGGACGACCGTGTGAGCAGCACGGGCGACGTGGAGGGCCGGCGCTCGGCCCGCGCATCGCGGCCCGTGACCGGCCCGGTTCACACCCGCCGGACCGCGCCCGGTATCCCTCCCGTCGCTCCCCGACCTCATCCGAGGGGGTACGTCCTTCCGTGGTGACCAGCACAAAGCGCCGCATGCCCGACAGGCGCACCTATGTTCTCGACACCAGCGTCCTGCTGGCCGACCCGAACGCCCTGACCCGCTTCGACGAGCATGAAGTCGTGCTCCCCGTCGTCGTGGTGACGGAGCTGGAGGCCAAGCGGCACCATCCGGAGCTCGGCTACTTCGCCCGGCAGGCGCTGCGTCTGCTGGACGACTTCCGCATCCGGCACGGCCGCCTGGACGCCCCGATCCCGATCGGGGACCTGGGCGGTTCGCTGCGCGTCGAGCTCAACCACTCCGATCCCGGCGTGCTCCCGGCCGGCTACCGGTTGGGGGACAACGACTCACGGATTCTCGCCGTAGCGCGCAATCTCCAGGCGGAGGGATACGACGTCACGGTCGTGTCCAAGGACCTCCCGCTCAGAATCAAGGCGTCATCGGTCGGGCTCCTCGCCGAGGAGTACCGCGCGGAGCTCGCCATCACGGACTCCGGCTGGACCGGAATGTCCGAACTGACCCTCTCCGGCGAGCAGGTCGACCTCCTCTTCGAGGAAGACACCCTGTACGTCCCCGAGGTCGCGGACCTGCCCGTGCACACGGGCCTCACCATCCAGTCGGAGAGGGGCAAGGCGCTCGGCCGCGTCACGGCCGAGGGCAACATCCGTCTCGTACGCGGCGATCGTGAGGCCTTCGGCATCAAGGGCAGGAGCGCGGAGCAGCGGGTCGCGCTCGATCTGCTCCTCGACCCGGAGGTCGGGATCGTCTCGATGGGCGGGCGCGCGGGCACCGGCAAGTCGGCGCTCGCGCTCTGCGCGGGCCTGGAGGCCGTCCTCGAGCGCAGGCAGCACCAGAAGGTGATGGTCTTCCGGCCGCTGTACGCGGTGGGCGGGCAGGAGCTCGGCTATCTGCCCGGCACCGAGGCCGAGAAGATGGGCCCTTGGGCGCAGGCGGTCTTCGACACGCTCGGTTCGGTGGCGGGGAAAGAGGTCATCGAGGAGATCACCGCGCGCGGGATGCTGGAGGTCCTCCCGCTCACCCATATCCGCGGGCGCTCGCTGCACGACGCGTTCGTGATCGTGGACGAGGCCCAATCCCTGGAGCGGAACGTTCTGTTGACCGTTCTGTCCCGAATCGGGGCGAACTCCCGTGTCGTGCTGACCCATGACGTGGCCCAGCGCGACAACCTCCGCGTGGGGCGGTACGACGGTGTGGTGGCCGTCGTGGAGAAGCTGAAGGGGCATCCGCTCTTCGCGCACGTCACGCTCACCCGGTCCGAGCGTTCGCAGATCGCGGCCCTGGTGACCGAAATGCTGGAGGACGGTCACATCTGACGCGGTATGTACGGCAGTTGGCGCCGCCCGGCGAAGCGAGTGAGCCTAGCCGGGCGGCGTCTTCGCGCGTGCCGCTTTCCGTAAAACTCCTGGGACAAACGAGGTGTGAGCTTTCCCACGCAACGGAGAATTGCCTTGCGGCGTCGAGCTGGGGCAGAGTCTGGGTCCTGTCAGGCCCCGCATGCGACACACGTGTACCCCCAGCGGTACAGCACAACAGAACTTCATAGTGGCCGTCGCATGCCGCCCGAAGCACCACGCGGCGCTCCCATAACGGGAGTTGTCCACCGGGCCCGCGCCTCCCGTGACCGATCTGCAAGCGGAGGCCAGCGCCAGGGGCACGATTGCGTCCGCGAGGTCACCTATGCGGGCGATGCTGGAAGGAAACCGTGTGAGCCGGATTTCGGTCCGGGGATTCGCCGTGGCATCCGCCACCGCGGTCACCACCGTCGGCGCTGTCGTGGGTGTTGCCTCGGGCGACACCCAGCCCTCGAACTCGAACGACCTCGAGGCAGCGGCAAGCGACGCGACGCTCCTCGCAGACATACCCGCCGGTCAGCAGGCGCAGGTCCAGACGGCGTCCCTGACGCAGCAGGCCGACGCGCAGGCCATGGCCGCCGACACCGCCGCCAAGAAGACCGCCGCGGAGGAGGCCCGCAAGCAGGCCGCCGCATCGGCGATCGAGAAGCAGAAGGCCGCGGAGAAGGCGGAGGCGGCCGAGAAGGCCGCAGCCAAGAAGGAGCGTGAGGAGAAGGCCGAGGCCAAGGCCAGCCGCTCCTCCGGTCGTGACGCCTCCAGCTTCGCGCCCCAGAGCTCGTACACGGTCTCTCAGGTCCAGGCGATGGCACGGCAGATGGTCCCCGGCGACCAGTTCCAGTGCTTCAGCAACATCGTCAACCACGAGTCCACGTGGAACTACAAGGCCACCAACGCCTCATCGGGCGCCTACGGCCTCGTCCAGGCGCTGCCCGGTTCCAAGATGGCCTCGGCGGGCGCCGACTGGCAGACCAACCCGGCCACGCAGATCAAGTGGGGCCTGAACTACATGAACGACCGCTACGGAAGCCCGTGCGGCGCCTGGAGCTTCTGGCAGGCGAACAACTGGTACTAGGCCCACACCGGCCGTACCGCGCTCAACCTCGCGAGGCCCCTCACCGTCCTTCGGTGGGGGGCCTCGCACGTGTACGGTCGGTCCGGACAGCTCCAGGGGGGAGTGGTGGGGAAAGACGGGGGAAGAGGACGGATCATGTCGCGAGTGCCAGGGTGGCTGGGTCGGCTCGGCGCCGGACTGAGCGAGATGGGCGAGCGGTTGAACGAGCAGCGCCGCGACAGGGAGGCCGAGGCGGACGCCGAGGACTCGGTCGACGCGCTGCGCAAGCGCGCGCGGGACGACGCCGACAGGGCCGCAGTCGTCCGGGACGCGGTCGAAGCCGAGGACGGGAACGGCGCGGAGCACGAGCACGTGCCGGCACCGCCCGCGTACGCGCCGGCCATAGCGGCACGGCCCGACCCGGTGGCGGCCGTGCCGTGGGGGATGCGGGTCGCGGCCGAGGCAGGCTGGCGCCTCCTCGTCCTCGCGGGCACGCTCTGGGTCCTGATGAAGGTCATCAGCGCGGTCCAGCTGGTGGTGCTCGCCTTCGTGGCCGCCCTGTTGATCACCGCGATGCTGCAGCCCACGGTGGCCCGGCTCAAGAAGCTCGGCCTGCCGCGCGGGCTCGCGACCGCGGTCACCGCGATCCTCGGCTTCGTCATCATGGGCCTGGTCGGCTGGTTCGTGGTCTGGCAGGTCATGGACAACGTCGACGAACTGTCGCGCCAGGTCCAGGACGGCATCGAGGATCTGCGCAAGTGGCTCCTCAACAGCCCGTTCCACGTGACCGAGGACCAGATCAACGACATCGCCAAGAGCCTGCGCGACGCGGTCGGCGCCAACACGGAGGAGCTCACCTCCGCGGGCCTGGAGGGCGTCACGGTCATCGTCGAGGCGCTGACCGGCATCCTGCTCGCGATGTTCTCCACGCTCTTCCTGCTCTACGACGGCAAGCGCATCTGGCAGTGGACGCTGAAGCTGGTGCCCGCCCAGGCGCGGCCCGGCGTCGAGGGCGCGGGTCCCAGGGCCTGGCGCACGCTCACCGCGTATGTGCGCGGCACGGTGATAGTGGCTCTGATCGACGCGATCTTCATCGGGCTCGGCATCTACTTCCTCGGGGTGCCGATGGCGGTGCCGCTCGCCGTGTTCATCTTCCTGTTCGCGTTCATCCCGCTGGTGGGCGCCGTGATCTCGGGCGCGCTCGCGGTGGTCGTCGCGCTCGTCACGCAGGGCGTGTTCACGGCGGTGATGGCGCTGGCCGTGGTCCTCGCCGTACAGCAGATCGAGGGCCACATCCTGCAGCCGTTCATCCTGGGCCGCGCGGTGCGGGTGCATCCGCTGGCGGTCGTGCTGTCCGTCGCCGCGGGCGGTCTGGTCGCCGGCATCGGCGGCGCGGTGGTCGCGGTGCCGCTGGTGGCCGTCACGAACACGGTCGTCGGCTATCTGCGGGCGTACTCGCGCGAGGCGGCGCTCAAGCAGGCGCCGCAGCCGAGGGGGGCCACGGCGCTGGACGTCGCTCCCGCGGAGCACGTCTCTCCTGCGGAGCCGCCGAAGTAGCGTCGTACACGCAACGAGAAGTGGGGGGGGGGCCCCCGGGGGGGGGGGGCCCCCAGGGGTGTGTTGGGGGGGTGCGGGGGCGGAGACGCGGGGCCCCCGGGGACCCCCCCCCCCGCAGGAACAGGCGCGCCAAAAAC
>NZ_JBEZCG010000006.1:0-515038 GCF_040647455.1 Streptomyces sp. NPDC041068 | reverse complement strand
GCGGCTCTCGTTATGGTGTGTTTCCTCGTCCTGTCCCCCGCGCCCCTAAAGCATGAGGGCTGCGCCCCGCTTTCCCTGGAAAGCGGGGCGCAGCCCGTCTTTCAGGGGCGCGGGGAACTGCGCGAGCAGCCCCCAACAGCGGAAAGTCACCAACGCACCCCCGGCGGCAGCCCCGTAGGCGCTACAGCAGCTCCCTCAGCCTCTCCGCCAGCAGATCCCAACGCCACTTCTCCTCCACCCACGCCCTGCCCCGCTCCCCCATCCGCGCCCGCAGCTCCGCGTCACCGAGCAGGGTGACGATCCGATCCGCCGCCTCCTCGGGCGCACCGCCCCGCACGACCCACCCCGTCTCGCCGTCGAGGACGGCATCAGGCGCGCCGCCGGAGTCGCCGGAGACCACCGGCAGCCCCGTGGCGGACGCCTCCAGGTAGACGATGCCGAGCCCCTCCACGTCGAGGCCCCCGCGCCGCGTCCGGCACGGCATCGCGAAGACGTCGCCCGCGCCGTAGTGCGCGGGGAGTTCCTCCCACGGCACCGCCCCGGTGAACCGCACGGAGTCCGCGACGCCCGTCTCGGCCGCGAGCTTGTGCAGGTCCTTCTCGTAGGGGCCGCCCCCGACGATCAGCAGGACCGCTTCGGGCGACCGCGCCAGAATCCGCGGCATGGCGAGGATCAGCGTGTCCTGCCCCTTGCGCGGCACGAGCCGCGAGACGCAGACCACCACGGGCCGGTCGCTCAGCCCGAGCCGCGCCCGCACCGCGTCACCACCGGAGCCGGGGTGGAAGGTCTTCTCGTCGACGCCGGGCGGCAGTTGGACCATCCGCCCCGCCGCGGCGGGGGTGAGCGCGGCGGCGATCCGCGAGCGCGTGTACTCGCCGAGGTAGGTGATCGTGTCCGTCGACTCACCGATCCGGCGCAGCAGTTGGCGCGAGGCCGGCAGCTGAGCCCAGCCCGCCTCATGGCCGTGCGTGGTGGCGACGAGGCGCTCGGCGCCCGCCTTGCGCAGCGCGGAGCCCATCAGGCCGAGCGGGGCCGCCGCCCCGAACCACACCGACGTACAGCCGTGTTCGCGCAGGAGCGAGACCGCGCGGCGGGTGACGCGCGGGGTCGGGAGCAGCATCGTCGTGGGGTCGCGTACGACCTTGAAGGGCTGCTCCGCGTCGAAGGCCGCGGTGGCCTCCGCGCCCTCGCGGCCGCGCTTCCAGGTGGAGGCGTAGACGACGAGCTGCTCGGGGTCCAGGCGCAGCGCCATGTTGTGCAGGAACGCCTGGATGCCACCGGGCCTGGGCGGGAAGTCGTTCGTGACGATCAGGGTCTTGTGCATCGCGCCCGACAGTACCGAATGGCCCAGCCTCTTGGCTCTCGCACGGTTCGCCCCGGCATCATGACTTCTCGAATCACAATGAAGTACATGAGAAGTCACTGATGTACGCGAAAAGGGGCGAGACGCACATATGGCGCGCATCCTGACCGTCTGGGTCCTGACCAGGGCCGTCCTGCTGCTCTGCGTCTTCCATGTCCTGATGGCCCCCGGCCCGGACGTGAGCGCCGACGTGTCCGTCATCTACCAGGGCTGGTACGAGGTCCTGCGCACCGGCACCTTCCCGCTCGACGACGTCACCTGGCAGTACCCGCCCGCCGCCGCCCTCGCGATCCTCTCCCCCGCCCTGCTGCCCTTCCTCGGCTATGCGTCGGCCTTCTTCGTCCTCGCCTTCCTCTGTGACGCCGCGGTGTGCGGGCTGCTCCTGTACGCGGGCCGGCGGCCCGGCACATCGCCGCGGGGCGCCTGGGTGTGGGTCCTGGGCGTGGCCCTGCTCGGCCCCATCGTCTATGCCCGCTACGACGTGATGGTGACCGCCGTCGCGGTCGCCGCGCTGCTCGCGGGAGCGCGGCATCCACGCGCCATGGGGGTGCTCGCGGGGTTCGGGGCGCTGCTCAAGGTGTGGCCGGTGCTGCTGCTCGTCGGCACCCCGCGCGGGCGTGCGACCAGGCGCTCCTGGGCCGCCGCGGCAGGCACGGCCCTCTGCCTCACGCTGGCGTTCCTGGTGGCGATGCCGGGGGCGCTGGCGTTCCTCACCTTCCAGCGCGACCGCGGCACGGAGGTGGAGTCGCTCGGCGCCCTCGTCCTGCACATCGCGCGGAACCTGGGCTGGCAGGGCGAGGTACGGCTCAACTACGGCTCGGTGGAGTTCCTCGGCCCCCACGTCCCGCTGGTGAGCACCGCGGCGCAGGCCCTGACGGTGGCGGCCTTCGGCTGGCTCCTGGTGTGGCGGCTGCGCACCCGGTCCTGGTCGGCGAGCACACCCGCGGACGCGGCGTTCGTGGCCGTGCTGCTCTTCACCACGACGAGCCGGGTGATCAGCCCGCAGTACATGCTGTGGCTGATCGGGATCGCCGCCGTCTGCCTGCTGTTCCGCACGAGCCGCATGGAGGTCCCCGTGCGCCTGGTCCTCGTGGCCACGCCGGTGACGTTCCTGGAGTTCCCCGTGTGGTTCTCGCACGTGGTGGCCAGCGATCCACTGGGCGTGGCGCTGCTCCTCGTACGCAATGGTCTGCTGGTCGCCGCGACCCTGCTGGCCTGCAGGAACCTGTGGCGCCATACCGTGTCCGAACCGCGCGCCCCGGAGCGGCAGTCCGCTCAGGCGGGGGTCAGCCGAGCTCCGAGCGCAGATACGTACGCCAGCGCGCCGTGAAGTCCTCCGGTGTCGTGTCGAGGACCTCCCGCAGGGCGTCCTCGACCGCGCCAGCCCGCTGCTTGTGCTCGCCCACCGCCCGGTAGAAGTCCGTCAGCTTCCGCTCGCCCCACTGCTGCGCGATCATCCGGCAGGCCAGCCACGCGCCCTCGTACGCCCCCGCGAGCCGCTCGGCGTCCCCCGCGAAGCCGAACTCCTCGTCCTTCGGGAGCGCGCCGGGCAGCCGCCCCTCCTGCACCGCGCGCCTCAGCTCGGGCGCCGCCTGCGCCGGGGTGCGCCCGGTGCCGCGGTAGCCCACCCAGTCCGCGAAGCCCTCGGAGAGCCACAGCGGGGTCGCGGCGGAGGTCAGCGCGCGGGTGGCGACGTGGGTCGTCTCGTGGGTGAGGACGACCTGCTTGCCGAAGTCCCCGAGAACGCCGTACGCCTCGGGGTTGATGATGATCCGGTCCGCCGGTGCGCGTCGGGACCCGCCCGCCTCGCCTGTGGTGACCGCCGCGATCCCCCGGTACCCCGAAGCGGGCGCCCCCAGCAGCCCCGCCATCCCGTCCAGGGACCGCGGCGCGAGGACGACGACGCGCTCCGGCCACTTCTGCGGCCAGGCCTCCCGCACGGCGGGCACCGCACGGTCGGCGAGTTCACGGTAGGCGCGCAGCTCGGACGCGCTCTGCCCGACGCCGAGGACGAGGCTGCGCCCGCCCCGCTCGGACATCACCCGCCCCTGGTCCCACAGCTGTTCGCCCGCCTTCTTCGCGGGCCGCTCCGCGGTCACGTACCACTGTCCGCCGTGCCGCTCCAGGGACAGAGTGCGCGCGGCGGTGAGCGGGGCGCGGTCGTAGCCCTTGACGCGGTAGCGCAGTTCGGCGCTCGCCGTGGCCTCGGAGCCCGAGCGGTCGAGCCGGGTCAGGCGGTACTCCCAGGACTGCAGCGGAATACCGCGCGCGTTCTCGAAGACGTCCGCCGCGCCGCGCGCGAGCCGCTCGGTCCTCTCGTACGCCGCCTCGTCCCCGTCGAGGACGGCCTGCGCGCGCCGCTCCAGGAGTCGGCGCACATCGCCCGCGGCGGCGTCCGGCACCGGATCGCCGCCGCATCCGGCAAGCACGGCGAGGCAGAGCGCGAAGCACAGCGCCACCACCCACGACCCACGCCTGTGACCAGCCACGTTCCCGATCGTACGGGGAGCCGTGCGCCGGGGCTGCTCAGATCCGCGTCACGGATGACACCGGCATCATGCCGACGGGGTCGTAGCGCACGGGAGCTCCAGGGTACGGGGCGTGCACCACCTGGCCGTTGCCCATGTACATCCCGATGTGGCTGGCGTCGTCGCGGTAGGTCACGAGGTCGCCGGGCTGCGCCTCGGCCAGGGGCACCTGCCGCCCGGCGTAGCGCTGGGCCTGCGAGGTGCGCGGCAGTCCGACCCCCGCCTGGGCGTACGACCACTGGGTCAGGCCCGAACAGTCGAAGCCGGAGGGGCCGTTGGCGCCCCAGACGTAGGGGCGGCCGACGGCGGAGCGCGCGGCGGCGATGGCCGCGGCGGCCCGCGAGGAGGACGGAGCCGCGCTCCCGAGGTCCGGCATCTCGGTGCGCCCGGCGGCGCCGGAGCGGGACGACCTGTCGTACGCCTCGCGCTCCTCGCTCGGCAGCGAGTTCAGCAGCCGCCTGGCCTTGGCGAGCTTGTGCTCGACGGTGCGCTTGTGACGGGCGACGGTGGTGCGGCTCTTCTCCAGCTCGGCGAGCTTGCGGCCCGCCTCCGCGCGCTCCTGGGCGAGGCCGCGCTGGGCCCGCTGCAGATCGGCGAGTTCGCCCGCCTGGCGGCTGCTGATGCGGTCCAGGGCCGCGGCCTTGTCGAGGTAGCCGTCCGGGTCCGAGGAGAGCATCAGCTCCAGCGAGGGGTCGATGCCGCCGGAGCGGTACTGCGCGCCGGCCAGGGAACCGAGCGCGCCGCGCATGTGGTTGATCCGCTCCTGGCCGCGCGCGACGCTGTCCTTGGCCCGCTCGACCTGCGCGCGCAGCTTGTCCGCGCGCTCATCGGCCTTGTTGTAGGCCTCGGTTGCCTTCTCGGCCTGTTCGTACAGCCGGTCCACCTTGGCCCGGGTGTCGGACGGCTTGTCCTGCGGCGCGGCACCTGCGGGCGCGGCACCGAAGGCCGCCGCCGCGGTGGCCGCTGCCGCTGAAAGGACGGTCACGCGCGTGCTCCGGTCGAGGCCGGGCTGTGCGGGACGGCGATGGGACCCCACGGGAAGCCGCTCTCCCTTCCGCTGACGAACCCCCGGGCCGTCCCGGGGGAATGCGGGCCGACAGTAGCCGTGCGACTACGGAGGGACCAAAGACCCGACGGAGTGCGGAACGTGCGCGGAAAGACCGAAGCCCCGTCTCAGACGCAGGTCATCAACGGGGCGTGGGGTCAGCGGGAGTTGCCGGAATTCGCCCGTTTGGGCGGTGTCGGCAGCGCGTTGACGCGGGGTCAGGCGACGCGGACGCCGAACTGGAAGTTGCCGAGGTACTCCATCGCCTCGTAGCGCACCACGGCGCCGGGCTTGGGGGCGTGCAGCACCTGACCGTTGCCCGCGTAGAAGCCGACGTGCGCGAGGTTGTTGAAGAACACCAGGTCGCCGGGCTTGAGCTGGCTACGGCCGATCTTCGTGCCGTCGTTCTGCTGCGTGTACGTGGTCCGGGTTATGGAGACGTCGGCCTGGGCGTACGCCCACTGGGTGAGCCCGGAGCAGTCGTAGGAGTTGGGGCCCGAGCCGCCGGAGACGTACGGCTTGCCGAGCTGGGTGGCGGCGGCGGACAGGGCGGCGGCACCGCGGTTCGAGGCCGGGGCCTCCTTGCCGAGCTCCACGCGGTCGCCCGCGGCACGGCTCGCGCGCTTCTCCTTGGCGGCCAGCTCCTGCTTCTCCTTGGCGGTCAGCGTGTTGAGGAGCTTCTGCGCCTCGCCGAGCTTGCCCTGGACTTCCTTCTTCTTCCTGCCGAGCTCCTTGCGGGTGTCGGCGAGGTCGTCCAGCTTGCCCGCGGCCTCCTTGCGCTGCTGCGCGAGGTCCCGCTGCTTCTTCTGGATCTTCTTGAGCGCCTCGACCTGCTTGCCGCTCAACTGGTCCAGGGTGGACGCCTTGTCGAGGTAGCTGTCCGGGTCGGAGGAGAGGAAGAGCTGCAGAGAGGGGTCGATGCCACCGGAGCGGTACTGGGCGCTGGCCAGCGAACCGAGGCCGTCGCGCAGGTCGTTGAGCTCCTCCTGGCCGCGGGCGACCTTGTCCTGGAGGTCGTCGATCTGCTTCTCGAGCTTCTCCTGCTTCTCCTTGGCACCGTTGTACTTGTCGGTGGCAAGGCCGGCGTCCTCGTAGAGCTTGTCGACCTTGGACTTGACCTCGTCCTTGCTCGGCTTCGGCGCGGCCTGGGCGGCGCCCTGCGAGGTGAGCGCCACGGCAGCGGCGGCGGTCGCGGTGAGCACGGTCACGCGGGTGCGGCTCGGCTGCTTGGGTCGACGGTGGGACGCCACGAAGGCGGCTCCTTCTTCCTCCAGCCGCCTACCGAGACCCGGTGGGCGGGTACCGCCGCCGTCACCCCGGATGGGCGATCAACCGAGCGGAGGTTCGGGCGTGACCCTAGTGACCTTCTTGTGATCAGTTCAAATCCCATCGGCAAAAAACCGGCCGCCGAGCGCATTCTTTACCGATAACACACAGTCAGTGATGATCTTTTGACGCTACGTCGCGTGAGGGATCTCTCAATTCGGGCATAGGGCGCAGGAGTTGTCGAGTACCCCGTTAACCCCACGGAAGCGGCAGGCTTCAGCCCGCGCGAGATGCGCTGCGTCAGCCGCGCGAAGGGGTCTGGGGCAGCCTCGCGAAGGGGTCTGGGGCAGCCTCGCGAAGGGCTCTGGGGCAGCCTCGCGAAGGGCTCTGCGTCAGCCGCGCGTAAGGCTCTGGGTCAGCCGCGCGAGAGCCTCTTCAGGAGCACCGCCGACGCCACAGGGCGGGCGCCCGCCTTCGCGATGCCGTCGGCCACTTCTCGGTCGGTCGAGACGACGACCACGGGCCGACCCGGCGGCTCCGCGCGCACCAGCTGGCGGATCAATTCGTCAGCGGTGACACCGGGCTTGGAGAACAGCACGCGCACACCGCGCGGCGGCGCGAGGAGCACCGGGGCCGCCAGTTCCGCGCCGTCGAAGACACAGGTGACCTCGGCGCCCGACTGCAGGGCAAGCTGCGAGAGCGAGCCGAGCAGGCGCAGCCGCTGCTTCTCCAGCGGCATGGTGGGGTAGCCGGTCTTGGTGACGTTGTAGCCGTCGACGACCAGGTGCGCCTGCGGCAGCGCGAGCAGCTGGTCCAGGATGGCCGGATCGTTCTCGGACAGTGCCCGGGTAGCGATGTCCTTGGGCGACATCCGGCCCGGCTCGACGGCGTCCACGGTCTCCGCGGGCCGCACCGAGACGGGCGGCAGGGCCAGTTCGCGCCGCAGCCCCTGGGCCGCGTCGAGCACCGTGTCGAGCAGCAGCCGCACCCGCATGTCCTCGACGCTGCGACCCTCGCGCGCCGCTCTGCGGCTGGCCTCCAGGGCGGCCTCGGTCTCGCCGAGCCGCGCCTTGATCCGCCGCGTCTCGCTCTCGGCGGCGGACACCTGCGCCTGCCCCTCGGCACGCACGCTCTCCATCTCGGCGGCGGCCTTGCGCAGCGCGGCCTCGCCCCGCTTGACGTCACTGAGGGCCCCGCGCAGCTTGCGGTGCATCGATTCGGCTTCCCTGCGCGCCGATTCGAGCTCCGTGCGCAGCCGCTCGGTCTCGGCCTTGGTCTGGCCCCGGGCCGCGGCGAGCTCCTCGCGCAGCCGCTCCAGCTCGACCCTGGTCTCCTCGTCCGCGCGCTCGGCGTCGGCCCGCTGGGCCTCCTCGCCCGCGGCGGTGACCAGCTTGACCCAGCCCGCGGGGCGCAGGACATAAGCCGCGGCCGCCACGTCCAGCGGGTCGGCGGCCGGCGGCGGCGAGCCCGCGTCCAGGGCGCCCGCGAGCTCGGGCTGGGCCTCTCTGAGCCGTTCGCCGATGCGCTGGCGGAAGAGGGTGTCGCCCTCCAGCGCGGCCGCCATGGCGTTGCCCGCGAACTTCGCCCGCCGGGTGGGCGTGAAGCGGGCGTACTGCCGCAGCTGGGCGGGCAGTTCAGCCAGGGTGAGGCCGCCGAAGCCGTCCGAGACGATCTGGACGACCCGCCGGCGCACCCCGTCGGGCAGCGGACGGTCGAGCACCTCAGCGGCGCCGTCGTCCGGCTCCCCGCCTGCGCTCTCCACCATCCGTCACCCCACTAGCTGTGCGGGCACCACTCCCTCAGGAGTCGGCGCCCGGCCTGTCCACGAGTTCCACCTGATCCACTGCGTTGCACCAGCGGCAGCGCACCGACTCGATGGTCTCACTGACCACCTCTCGTTCCTCGACCTTCGACTCACCGGCCAGGTCGAGATGGACATACTCGACGACCTTCGAGGTGCGGGTCACGTCGAAACGCGTGAGATTGCCGCAGAGCGTGCAGCGCCACCGGGTGGTGGCGGTCGGCAGGGGAACCGTCATCGTGGCTGTTCGCTTTCTTCGGTGACTTGTTCGGTGCTTCATCGGCGACGTCTTCGGCGACCGTGGTGTCACCACGAGTTTCCGCGGTGCGCATTGCCCGTAACCCTAAGGCCTGTAAGGGGCGCGATGCGGCGGCCTCCGGAGCGGCATGGCGGTCTGGGCAGGTAGCACCCGTTACGTCATGCTCTGTTCATGATCAACACATGGGGTACGAAGGCGGGCCGACTGCTCAGGGGCCAGTCCGCCCCGGTGACGTACGCGCTGATCGCCGTCTGCTGCGTGGTCTTCGTGATCTCCCCGGTGTCCGGGCTCAACCCGGTCCACGGCAGCGGCGAGCAGCTGCTCGCCGCGCAGCAGACCTACTTCGAGCGGTGGGGCGTGGTGCCCGTCGAGCTCTTCGACGGTGTCCCCCGTGCCGCTCTCGGTCCGTTCACCGCTCTTTTCGTGCACGGAAGCTGGCTTCATCTGCTCGGAAACATGCTGTTCTTGTACGTATTCGGGGTCATGGTCGAGGAACGCATGGGGCACCTCCAGTACGCGTTCTTCTACGTCGGCTGCGGATACCTCGCCCTGTTCGCGTACGCCGCCGCGCACGCCGGCTCCGACAAGACCCTCGTGGGAGCCTCCGGCGCCATCTCCGCCGTCCTCGGTGCTTTTCTCTATCTCTTCCCGAAGGCGCGGGTCACCAGCCTCTTCCCGTTCCTCTTCTTCCTGCCGCTGCGGTTTCCGGCGTGGGTGGTGCTGCCGTTCTGGGTGGCGCTGCAGTGGCTGGCGGCGGGGCAGGGGGGCAATGGCACGGGAGTGGCGTACCTGGCGCACCTCGTCGGCTTCTCGCTCGGCTTTCTCTACGCGTGGGGCGTGTATGGGTGGAGGGCTAGAGTGAAAGGCACAGCACCGGCCACCGAGGGAGACAGTCAGCCGTGATCACCGCGATCGTGCTCATCAAGACCAGCGTGGACCGGATTCCGGAGATCGCCGAGTCGATCGCCGCGCTCGACTCCGTCAGCGAGGTCTTCTCCGTGACCGGCACGTACGACCTGATCGCGATGGTGCGCGTGCCGCGCCACGACGACCTGGCGGACGTGATCCCCGGCCGGATCAGCAAGATCCCCGGCGTCGAGGCGACGGACACGCACGTCGCGTTCCGCACCTACTCGCAGCACGACCTGGAGGCCGCGTTCGCGATCGGCCTCGACTCCTAGGCCGGTCCCGCGGGCGCAGGCCCGTTCCGCGGGCCCAGGCCTGTTTCCCAGGCGCAGGCCCGTTCCGCAAGGCGCAGGCGCGTTACGCAGGCGCAGGCCCGTTCCGCAGGCGGCCGTGAGCCGGATGAGCGTTTCTTCATCTTCGCCTCATCCTGCCGACGCGGTACGCCCACCACCCTCGCTGTCATGGTCTTCTCCCACCGCATGGCGGCCCTCGCGGCCGTCGTGGCGATCCCGCTCGGCATCGCCGCGACCAGCTACGCCCTCACCGACAACCCCGAGCCGCCCAAGTCCCCGCCGAAGGTGGAACTGGAGAGCGGCTCACCGTCCTCGACGCCGACCTCGCCCCGGCCCACGCCGAGCGACGAGAAGGTGTCACCGCCGCCGGTGAGCGAGAATCCCTCGGGCGATGACAACGACGACGACGGCAACGAAGGCCGGGGCGACAACGACGACGACGGCCCCGGTGACGACGGCTGAACCCCCGCGCCGCTGGATATCCGCCCGGGTCCGCATCCTGCTGTGGCTGCTCGTGGTGATGACCGTCGCGCTCGCCGCGGTCGCGGCCACCACACGCTCGGTTCTCCTGCGCGACGTCGACCACCGCATCGACCGGCTCCTGTCCCAGGAGACCGGGGAGTTCACCAACCTCGCGCGCGAAGGAGTCGACCCGCACACGGGCGAGCGGTTCACCGATCCCGACCCCCTGCTGCGGCTCTTCCTGTCACGGCAGTACGCCGACCCCGACGAGGAGCTCCTCGGCCTGATCGGCCGCGACGGCAGGGGGCCCGCCAAGAAGGAGCAGTCCCGCGAGCCGCGGATCGACCATCCGCTGGCCGAGGACCCCGCCTCGCTGCGGGCCGTCTTCGAGTCCCCCGACGCGACCGGCACGCTCTACCGCGACCGGGGCGAGGTCCGCTGGGCGAAGGTGGAGATCGGGGCGAGCGCGGGCCATCCGGCCGCGGCGTTCGTCGTGGCCTTCCACCCGGCCGGCGAACAGGCCAAGGCCGGCGACGTGTTCACCATGCTGCTTGCCATCTCCGGCGTCGCGCTCCTGTTGACGACGGGCATCGGCTGGGCGGTCGCCGGGCGCATCCTCAAACCGGTGCGCCTGGTGCGGACGACCGCCGCGCAGCTCACCGAGCAGGACCTGACCCGGCGGATCCCGGTGCAGGGCAGGGACGACGTCGCGGCCCTCGCCGAGACCTTCAACGGCATGCTGGACCGCCTGGAGCGGGCCTTCGCGGCCCAGCGCGAGTTCGTCGACGACGCGGGCCACGAGCTGCGCACCCCCATCACCATCGTCCGGGGTCACCTGGAGCTGATGGGCGACGAACCGGGCGAGCGCGAGGAGACGGTCCGCATCGTCATGGAGGAGCTGGACCGGATGAGCCGCATCGTCGAGGACCTGCTGCTGCTCGCCAAGGCCGAGCGCCCCGACTTCGTCACCCCCGGGCCGGTGCAGCTCGCCGAGCTGACCGCGGACGTCTTCGTCAAGGCGAGGGCGCTCGGCGAGCGCGACTGGAAGCTCGCCGAAGTCGCCGACGCCGAGGCCGAGTTGGACCCCCAGCGCATCACCCAGGCGATGGTGCAGCTGGCGCAGAACGCCGTCCAGCACACCCAGCCCGGACAGCGCGTCAGCATCGGCTCGCGGCTGCGCGAGGGACACATCGAGCTGTACGTCGCCGACAGCGGACCCGGGGTGCAGCCGCAGGACGCCGCGGTGATCTTCGAGCGGTTCCGCCGCGGCACCGCGCGGCGCGGCTCCCGCGCCACCGGGGCGGGCCTCGGGCTCGCCATCGTGAAGGCCATCGCCGAGGGCCACGGCGGGCGCGTCGAACTGCGCCCCACGGAGGGCGGCGGCGCCACCTTCGTCCTCGTACACGCACACGTACACACGCACTCGGAAGGGGCGGCGCAGCAGTGAACCGGCTACTGATCGTCGAGGACGAGGAGCGCATCGCCTCCTTCGTCGAGAAGGGGCTGCGCGCCAACGGCTTCACGACCACCGTGGTCGCCGACGGGGACACCGCCCACGACTACGCCCTGACCGGCGGCTTCGACCTGATCGTCCTGGACATCGGGCTGCCCGGCAAGGACGGCTTCACGGTCCTGCGCCAGCTGCGCGAGGCCCGTGTGACCACGCCTGTCATCGTGCTGACCGCACGGGACTCGGTGCGCGACACGGTGGCGGGCCTCGAGGGCGGCGCCGACGACTGGATGACCAAGCCCTTCCGCTTCGAGGAGCTCCTCGCCCGGGTGCGGCTGCGGCTGCGCACGGCGGCGCGGGCCCCCGAGGTGACGGTGCTGCGCAGCGGCGAGCTCACCCTCGACCTGCGGACCCGCAGGGCTCGTTCGGGCGAGCGGACGGTGGATCTGACGGCGCGCGAGTTCGTCCTCCTTGAGCTGTTCTTGCGCCACCCCGGGCAGGTGCTCTCGCGGGAGCAGATCCTCTCCCATGTGTGGGGATACGACTTCGACCCGGGGTCCAACATCGTGGACGTGTACGTCAGGGCGCTGCGCAAGAAGCTGGGCTCGGAGCGGGTGGAGACGGTGCGCGGCATGGGATACAGGCTGCCCGAGTGACGCGGTCGGGCCCGCGCTGCCGCCCCCTGCGCACGGCGCGCCCCGACCTCCTGCGCGCACTCGGTGAACTTCCTTTCATCTACGGCTCATTGAGGGCTCACGGCGCCGCACCACGCTGAACCGCGTGACCTTGAACCTGCGGCAAGCCGTGACCCTCTGCACCGCGCTCAGCATCTGCGCCCTGCTGCTGGTCCCCGGGAACTTCCCTGGCCTCGGCAGCGACGCCCGCCTCACGCTCGGCATCTTCGCCCTGGCGACGTGCGCCTGGATCGGCACCCCGATCGACGACACGTACATCGCGCTCGGCGCGGGTCTCGCCCTCACCGCGACCGGCGTGATCAGCAGCGACACACTGTTCGGCACCCTCGGCGACGAGACGGTGTGGCTGCTGATCTGCGCCTTCGTGCTCGCGGCCGCCGTGGCGCGCAGCGGGCTCTCGGGCCGGGCGGCGGCCTTCCTCGTCAGCGGGGCGCGCAGCGTACGGCAGTTGACGCATCTGACGACCGCGGCCCTCGTCGTGACGGCCTTCGCGGTGCCCGCCACCTCGGGGCGCGCCGCGCTCGCGCTGCCCGTCTTCCTCGCCCTCGCCAAGGTCCTCGCCGACCGGAAGCGACTGGTCGTGATGCTCGCGCTGCTCTTCCCGACCGTAATCCTTCTGTCCGCGGTCGCGACATTGATCGGCGCGGGAGCACATCTGATCACGGTGTCGGTCCTGTGGGAGGCGACGGGCGAGCGGATCGGCTTCACGCAGTGGCTGCTGCTCGGCCTGCCGCTCGCCATGGCGTCCTCCCATCTGGCGGCGGAGGCCGTCCTGTTGACGACCACGCGGCGCGCCGACCGCACGGGCCCGGTCCGCATCACCCTCGACCAGCTCCAGGAGCACAGCGAGCAGCCCGTCACCGGCCCCTGGGAGCCCGGCGAGACGCGCTGCGCCCTGCTGCTCGCCACGGTCGTCGCGCTGTGGTGCAGCGAGCCGCTGCACCAAGTCCCGCCCGCCGTCGTCGCGTTGATCGGCGCGGTCGTCGCCGCCTCCCCCGCCCTTGGCACCGTGCGTCTCAAGGATGCCCTCAAGACCGTCCCCTGGTCGCTGCTCCTGTTCATGGCCGCGACGATGGCGATGGGCGTCGCGCTCGCCGACTCGGGGGCGGCGAAGTGGCTGGTGTCCGGGCTGCCCCTGGACCTGTCGCCCTGGGTGTTCCTCACCGTCGTCGTCGCGGTCAGCACCGCCGCGCACCTCGTCCTGCAGTCCCGCTCGGCCCGCTCCTCGGTGCTCGTCCCGCTGGTCGTCGCTGCGGCCGTCGGGGCGGGCGTCAACCCGGTCGCCGCCGCCCTCGCCTCCACGGCCGCCGCCGGCTTCTGCCACACGCTGCCCGCCTCCGCGAAGCCGGTCACCCTCTTCGCCGAGATCCCCGGCACCCCCACCTACACCCCGCGCGACCTGCTGCGCCTCTCCGCGGTCCTGGCACCGCTGAGCGCCGCGCTCGTCCTGCTCTTCGCCGTGACGCTGTGGCCGCTGCTCGGCGTCCCCGTCCGCTGAACCGGAAGACCGCTGAACCGGAAGACCGCTGAACCACCCGAGGAGACCCTCATGCTGACCCGCTTCGCCATCGCCCCCAGCGGCTTCAAGGAGTCCCTGTCCGCGAGCTCCGCGGCCGACGCCATCGCCGCGGGCGTACGCCGCGTCGTCCCGCACGCCGAGACCGATCTGATCCCGCTGGTCGACGGCGGCGAGGGCACGGCCCGCGCGCTGGCGGCCGCGGACGGCGGACGCCTCGTCGCCCTCCCCGCGACAGGACCCGTCGGCCAGCGCATCGGCACGCACTTCGCCCTGCTCCGCGACGGCACGGCGGTCGTGGAGATGGCGGCCGTGGCCGGGCTCTCCCTGGTCCCCCGCGATCTGCGCGACCCGGGCACCACCACGACGTACGGAGTCGGCGAGCTGATCCGCGCCGCGCTCGACACCGGGGCGCGGCGCGTCCTGGTCGGCTGCGGCGACTCGGGCACCTCCGACGGCGGCGCGGGCGCCCTGCAGGCCCTCGGCGCCCGCCTCCTGGACGCCGACGGCTGGGAACTCCAGCGCGGCGGAAGGGAGTTGAAACGTCTGAGCCGCATCGACACCAGCGACCTCGACCCCCGCCTCGCGGACACCGAGATCCGTGTCGCCTGCAACCCCTTCAACGTCCTGTGCGGCGAGCGCGGCGTCGCCCGCGTCTTCGGCCCCCAGAAGGGCGCGACCCCCACGCAGGTCGAGGAGCTGTCGGGGGCCCTGGAGCGCTGGGCGGCCGTCCTCACCCGCGACCTGCACGTGCGGACCGACCTCTTCAAGGGCCCCGGCACCGGCGCGTCCGGCGGCCTCGGCGCCGGACTCGCCGCGCTCGGCGCCGCCCTGCTCCCCCGCTTCGACGTGCTGCTCGGCCAGCTCGACCTCGACGCCCGCCTGGCCCGCGCCGACCTCGTCATCACCGCGGAGGGCGCCCTGGACCACCAGACGCCGCGCGGCAAGGTCCCCGCCGAAGTGGCCCGCCGCGCCAAGCGGTTCGACCGCCCGGTCCTGGTGCTCGCGGGCACCATCGGCCACGGCGCCCACCAGGTGCGGGCGGCGGGCGTCGACGCCTACAGTGCGATCCTGCCCGCCCCCGTCTCGCTGACAGAGGCGCTCGGCCGGGGCGGCGAGTTCCTCACCGACGCGACCGAACGGGCCCTGCGGATGATCCAGCTCGGCTCACGGCTGCCGTCGCCGCGCACTCACGCGGCGGTGGTGTCGGGCACGCAACGCCCGTCCTCGGTGCGGTAGTTCCAGCGCGCGCCGTCCGCGACAAGCTCCTTGACGGCGCGCACGAAACGCTCGACGTGCTCGTCGGGGGTGCCCGCGCCGAAGCTCACGCGGATCGCGTTCAGGGACTTCTCGCCCGGCTCGGCCTCGGGGGCGCCGCACTCGCCGGGCTCGTCGGGCTCGCTGCCCAGCAGGGTGCGCACCAGCGGGTGGGCGCAGAACAGGCCGTCGCGCACGCCGATCCCGTACTCGGCGGAGAGCGCGGCGGCGAAGTGCGAGCTGTTCCAGCCCTCCACCACGAAGGAGATGACGCCCACGCGCGGCGCGTCGTCCCCGAAGAGCGAGAGGACCCGCACCTGCGGCACCTCGGCGAGGCCCTCGCGCACCTTGCCGATCAGGTACTGCTCCCGGGCCACGAGCTCGTCGAAGCCCGCGTCGGTGAGCGCCTTGCAGGCGGAGGCGATGGAGTAGACGCCGATGACGTTCGGGGAGCCGGCCTCGTGCCGCGCGGCGCTCTCGTGCCACTCCACGTCCACGCCGCCGTCGGCGCGCCGCGCCACCTTCCGCGACGCCCCGCCGCCCGCGAGGTAGGGCTCGGCGTCGCGCAGCCAGTCGGAGCGGCCCGCGAGCACGCCCGAGCCGAAGGGCGCGTACAGCTTGTGCCCGGAGAAGGCGACCCAGTCGACGTCCAACTCGGCGATGGAGACGGGGTGGTGGGGCGCGAGCTGGGCGGCGTCGAGCACGATGCGGGCACCGTGCGCGTGAGCGGCGGCCGCCAGTTCGCGCACCGGCCAGAGCTCTCCGGTGACGTTGGAGGCGCCGGTGACGCAGACCAGGGCGGGCCCGTAGGGGTCCCGGTCGGCGAGCGCACGCTCCAGCGTCCGCACCGCCTCTTCGGGGGTGCGCGGCGCGTTCAGGTAGGTCACCCGCGCGTCCCGCCACGGCAGCAGCGAGGCGTGGTGCTCGGTCTCGTAGACGAAGACCTGGCAGTCGGCGGGCAGCACGGCGGCGAGCAGGTTCAGCGAGTCGGTGGTGGACCGGGTGAAGACGACCTGGTCGCCCTCGCGGCAGCCGAGGAACTCGGCGACGGCCTTACGGGAGTTCTCGAAGAGGTCGGTCGACAGCTGCGACAGATAACCGGCCCCGCGGTGCACGCTGCCGTAGTACGGCGCGTACGCGGCCACGTCGTCCCAGACCCGCTGCAGCGCCGGCGCGCTCGCCGCGTAGTCGAGCGCGGCGTAGGTGACTTCGCCACCGGTGACCAGCGGAACGGTGACGTCCCTGCCGAGGACCGGCAGCGGGGCACAGACGGAGGCGTCGACGGCAACGGCGGAAACAGACATGGCGAACTCCCGTGAGAGGCAGGTGAATTCACCGCGCCGGAGCTGCTTCGAGAGCTGCTTCGACGGCGCGGGAGAAAGGTGAAAAGGGTGTGCGGAGGCGGGGCGTGGAAGCCCTGTCACATTCGCTTGCTCACGAGACTGCTCCCTTGAGGACCAGGACCCCAGGGTTGCGAGGGGTCCGCGCTTGCCATACGCCTTGCTGCGTACGGCCTGGTCTTCACCCGGGGCACCCCGCCACGGACGGAGGGTTGCCGGACAGCGGGCCGGGGCCGTAGTCGCTGTCACTCATGACCTGTGCAGCATCCTGCCACACGATCTTCGACGCGCAAGGCGCAGTCCGAAATCTGGACTGCGCCGTGCGTCACACTCGTCGCCCTTCGGCGGAGTCAGCGGTTGCTTGCCGCCACCCACCGCTCCAGGGCCTTCTTCGCCGCGCCGGAGTCGATCGACTCCGCGGCCCGGTCCATGCCGGCCCGGATCTGCTCCACGACGCTCCCCTCCCCCTGCGCGAGGGCCGCGAGCGCCGCCGCCGAGTTCAGCAGCACGGCATCCCGCACCGGCCCGGTCTCGCCGTCGAGGAGTCGCAGCGCCACCTCGGCGTTGTACGAGGCGTCGGCGCCCCGCAGCGCCTCGACGGGCACCAGGTCGATGCCCACGTCGCGGGGGTCGAAGGCCTCCTCGCGCACGACGCCGTCGCGCACCGCCCAGATCCGCGAGGTCGACGTCGTGGTCAGCTCGTCGAGCCCGTCGTCACCGCGGAAGACGAGGGAGGAGTTGCCGCGCTCGGCGAAGACACCGGCGACGACGGGCGCCATCCGCGCGTCGGCGACACCGACCGCCTGCGACCGCACCTGGGCCGGATTGGTCAGCGGGCCCAGCAGGTTGAAGACGGTCCTGATGCCCAACTGGCCGCGCGCGGCGCCCGCGTGCCGCAGCGCCGGGTGGAACTTCACCGCGAAGCAGAAGGTGATCCCGGCCTCCTCCGCGACCTCGACGACCCGCGCCGGGGTGAGCTGGAGGTTCACGCCGAGCTTCTCCAGGACGTCGGAGGCCCCGCTGGCCGAGGACGCGGCGCGGTTGCCGTGCTTGACGACCTTGGCGCCCGCGCCGGCGACGACGATCGCGGACATCGTGGAGATGTTGACGGTCTTGGCGCCGTCGCCGCCGGTGCCGACGATGTCGACGGTCTGGCCCGGCACCTCGATCACATTGGCGTGCTCGTACATCGCGCGCACCAGACCGGAGATCTCCTCAACGGTCTCGCCCTTGGCCCGCAGCGCCACGACGAAGCCCGCGATCTGCGCGTCGGTCGCCTCGCCGCGCATGATGCGGTCCATCGCCCAGGCGGTGTCGTCGGCGCTCTGGTCGCGCCCGTCGAGCAGGCCGTTCAGTACGTCGGGCCAGGACCGGCCCGCCGCGGTGTCGCCTCCTGCGGGGGTCACAGCGCTCATGGCCGCTCCTGGTGTTCGTCGATTTTTCGTCGATGTGGGTCGGTGTAGGAAGGAAACACCCCTACACACGGGGATGGCACCACCCTATCCAGCCCTGGGGACGGCAAAGAGCCCCGTCCATGCAATGGACGGGGCTCTCGCCGTGGCGACCTTGTGGTCAGAGCTCGATGAGCTTCAAGTGATCAGTGGTGGCCGTGGCCGCTGGTGATCTCCTTGTACTCCTCGACCGTGGGCTTGGGGATCTGGTTGTCCTCCCCGTAGTAGCCCTTGGAGAGCTTGGCCCGGAGCTTCTGCGAACCGGACACCTTGCGCTCGACACCGTTCTCGTCGACCGTCGGGCCGATCTCGAGCGGCTTGTACTGCTCGTGCGCGGTGAGGGTGTGCAGCTGCTCCTGGCTGAGCGGCTCGTGGACCTCGATGAACTCGCCGTGCGGCAGGCGCTTGATGATGCCGGACTCGCGTCCGTGCAGCACCTTGTCCTTGTCGCGCCGCTGCAGACCCAGGCAGATCCGCTTGGTGACGATGAAGGCGATGACCGGTCCGGCGAAGAAGAAGATCCGGACGAACCAGGTGATCGCGTTGATCGACAGGTGGAAGTGCGTGGCCCAGAGGTCGTTTCCACCACCGACGAGCATGATCATGTACGCCGTGATCCACGCGACACCGAAGGCCGTACGGGTCGGGGCGTTGCGCGGGCGGTCCAGGATGTGGTGCTCGCGCTTGTCCCCGGTGACCCAGGACTCGATGAACGGGTAGACCGCGATCGCCGCGAGGACCACCGGGAAGATGATCAGCGGGATGAACACGCCCAGGACCAGCGTGTGGCCCCAGAGGTTGATCTCCCAGCCCGGCATGACACGGATCAGACCCTCGGCGAAGCCCATGTACCAGTCGGGCTGGGCGCCGGTGGACACCTGGTCCGGACGGTAGGGGCCAAGAGCCCAGATCGGGTTGATCGAGGCGATCGCCGCGATGGCCGCGATGACACCGAAGACCAGGAAGAAGAAGCCTCCGGCCTTGGCCATGTAGACCGGAAGGAGCGGCATGCCGACGACGTTCTTGTTGGTCTTCCCGGGGCCCGCGAACTGCGTGTGCTTGTGGTAGAAGACCAGGATCAGGTGCGCCACCATCAGGCCGAGCATGATGCCCGGCAGCAGCAGGATGTGCACCGAGTAGAACCGCGCCACGAAGTCGCCGCCCGGGAACTCCCCGCCGAACAGGAACATCGACAGGTACGTGCCGATGACCGGGACGGACAGGATCGCGCCCTGCATGAAGCGGACACCGGTGCCGGAGAGCAGGTCGTCCGGGAGCGAGTAACCGGTGAAGCCGGTGAACATGCCGAGGACGAACAGCAGGAAGCCGAACAGCCAGTTGACCTCGCGCGGCTTGCGGAACGCACCCGTGAAGAAGACGCGCATCATGTGCACGAACATCGCCGCGAGGAAGATCAGCGCCGCCCAGTGGTGGATCTGCCGGATCAGCAGACCACCGCGCACATCGAAGGAGATGTGCATGGTCGAGTTGAACGCCTCGGACATCAGCTGTCCCTGCAGCGGGACGTAGCTGCCGTGGTACTCCACCTCGTTCATCGACGGGTGGAAGAACAGCGTCAGATACACACCCGTGAGGATGATGATGATGAAGCTGTACATGCAGATCTCGCCGAGCATGAAGGACCAGTGGTCCGGAAAGATCTTGCGCATGTTGGCCTTGGCCAGGGAGTAGATCCCAAGGCGGCCGTCGGCCCAGTCGGCCACCCGCTCACCGGCGGGTGCTTTCTGCCGCTTGTCGTTCGAAGAATTCGAGGTGCTCATCCGCGCTCCCAGAAGGCAGGACCGACGGGCTCTTCGAAGTCGCCGAGCGCCTCGAGGTAGCCCTCCTCGTTCACACCGATGCGCAGCTGCGGCAGGGCGTGACCGGCCGGGCCGAAGATCACTCGGGCACCGTCGGAGAGGTCGAAGGTGGACTGGTGGCACGGGCAGAGGACGTGGTGCGTCTGCTGCTCGTACAGAGAGATCGGGCAGCCCACGTGGGTGCAGATCTTGGAGTACGCCACGACGCCCTCGTGCGACCACTCGAGCTCGCGCTTGTCCTTGATGTTCTCCGGCTGAATCCGGACGATCATCAGGGCGGCCTTGGCGATCTGGGTCTGGAAGTCGTGGTCGTGCTCCGACATGCCCTCGGGCATCGCGAACGTCAGCGAACCGACCTGCACGTCCGAGGGACGCAGCGGCTCGTGCGTGTTCATGTTCACGAGCATCTTGCCCTTGGCCCACTTGGTGTGCCGGAGCTTGTCCTCGGGCAGCGGCCCGAGGTCACGCAGCAGGACGACACCGGAGAGCGGGACCAGGGCGAGCGCGCCGAACATCGTGTTGCGGATCAGCTTGCGCCGACCGAACTGCGACTCCTCGGCACCCGCCTTGAAGTCGGCCATGACCTTGGCCTTGACCTCGGGCTCGGCCTCGATGGCGTGACGGTCGTCGGCGACCTCCACGTCGGACATCAGGGTGCGGGCCCAGTGGACCGCGCCCGCGCCGATGCAGAAGAGGGCCAGGCCCAGGGTCAGACCCAGGGCGAAGTTCAGGCCGCTGATGTGACCGATCGGCCAGATGAACACGCTCTTGTCCGCCGGGATGGCGACGAACGAGGCGATGAAGCCGACCGTCGCCAGCATCGAGAGCGTGAACAGGAAGGCGATCGCGCGCTCGGAGCGCTTGGCCGCCCGCTCGTCGATGTCCTGGATGCGGTGCTCGTGGGGCGGAAGGCCCGGGTCGGCGAACGGGTTCTCGTCCGCGACCTCCCCCCCTCTCACCTTCGTTCGAGCGGGGGCGCCCCCCTCCGAGCCGTGCTCGGCGTCCTGCTCGCTGGGCAGGTTCTTCTCTTCTGGAATCTCTTGGCTACTCATGACTTCTTGGCCTTTGCGGTCCGAGCGGCGACCCACACGGCGACCGCGATCAGCGAACCGAGACCGAAGATCCAGGCGAAGAGGCCTTCACTGACCGGCCCCAGACCACCCAGCTTGAGACCGCCAGGGCTCTCGGTCTTCTCACCGTTGACCGCGTCGAGGTACGCGATGATGTCCTTCTTCTCCTTCTCCGGCATCGTCGTGTCGGGGAAGGACGGCATGTTCTGCGGGCCGGTCTGCATGGCCTCGTAGATGTGCTTCGGGGAGACATCCTCCAACGAAGGCGCGAACTTGCCGTGCGTCAACGCGCCACCTTCACCGGTGAAGTTGTGGCACTGGGCGCAGTTGGTACGGAACAGCTCGCCACCCTTGGCGATGTCAGCTCCGTCCGGGCTGTACTGCTTCTCGGTCGGAACCGAAGGACCGGCACCCAGCGACGAGATGTACGCCGCCAGCTGGTCGATCTGGGTCTGGTTGTAGATGACCTTCTTCTTGGGCGCCTGGGCGCCCTGCTGCTGGAGCGGCATACGGCCGGTGCCGACCTGGAAGTCGACAGCGGCGGCGCCCACGCCCACCAGACTCGGACCGTCGGACGAGCCCTGACCGCCGGTTCCGTGGCAGCTGGAGCAGCCCACGGCGTAGAGCTTCTTGCCCTCGTCGATGGCGAGGGACTGGGCGGTGTCATCGGCCTGCGCCTTGTCCGCCGGCGCGAACGCGGCGTACAGCCCCCCGGTGGCCGCCAGCGCGAGGAGTAGGACGACGACCGCCGCCAGCGGATGGCGTCGTCGTGCGGAGAGCTTTTTCACGGATTACCCCGGTGTCAGGATCTTCTGCGTCGATGCTTCTGGAATGAGTCGGTATGTCGCCGTAGCGACCCGCCGATTACTTGATCATGTAGATCGTGGCGAAGAGGCCGATCCAGACCACATCGACGAAGTGCCAGTAGTAGGACACGACGATGGCTGCGGTCGCCTGCTCGTGGGTGAACCTCCGGGCCGCATAGGTGCGGCCGAGGACCAGCAGGAAGGCGATCAGGCCGCCTGTCACGTGCAGTCCGTGGAAGCCGGTGGTCAGGTAGAAGACCGAGCCGTAGGGGTCCGACGAGAGCGAGAGGCCCTCGTGCTTGACCAGCTCGGTGTACTCGTACACCTGACCGCCGATGAAGATCGCACCCATGACGAACGTGACGATGAACCACATCCTGAGCTTCTTCACGTCACCGCGCTCGGCGGCGAAGACGCCGAGCTGGCAGGTGAGTGAGGAGAGCACCAGGATCGTGGTGTTCGTCGCCGAGAACGGGAAGTTCAGGGCCGAAGCCATTTCCTTCCAGTGATCGGGACCCGTCACCGATCGCAGGGTGAAGTACATCGCGAAGAGGGCCGCGAAGAACATCAGCTCGGAACTCAGCCAGATGATGGTTCCGACGCTGGTGAGGTTCGGTCGATTGACCGGCGGGTGCGCGTGCCCGGTATCTACTGTCGTTGCTGTCGCCACGACCGACATTATGTCGGTCGCTTATCCCGCCCTCACCCCGGGGGGTGCCGTTCGGAGTGTCTACGGGGTGTGTCCTGCCCGGATGGCCCATCGGAGGCCTGTCCGAACCGGTGTTGACGGGGTGTCGGGAGGAGTAGCATCCGCGCATCGGTTCCCGATTCCATGACGGCACAGCACAGCTCCGCTCGATGTTCTGGAGGAACAATGCAGCCGACCGCCACGGTGCTGGTCTACAGCGACAACGCGAGCACCCGCGAGCAAGTCCGGCTGGCTACCGGCCGCAGGCCAGCGACCGACGTGCCCGTCGTCGAGTTCGTCGAGTGCGCGACGCTGCCCGCGGTCCTCAAGGAGCTGGACAGGGGCGGCATCGACGTCTGCGTCCTGGACGGCGAGGCGGTGCCCGCGGGCGGCATGGGCGTGTGCCGCCAGATCAAGGACGAGATCTTCCAGGCACCGCCGGTGCTGCTGCTCATCGGGCGCCCGCAGGACGCCTGGCTGGCCACCTGGAGCCGCGCGGAAGCGGCGGTGACCCTTCCGGTCGAGCCGGTGGAGTTCGCGGACGCACTGGCCGCCCTGCTGCGCTCCAGGCTCGCCGTGGAGGCCTGACGGCGTACGGATCACGCGAAGAGGGGCCCGCGCCACCGCGCGGGCCCCTCTCTCGTGCCTCTGTGTGCCTCTGTGACGGGCCGCTAGACCTGCGGTCGCAGTCTGGCCGCGTCGACCGCCGCGGGGCCCTCCTCGGTCCCGGAGAGCAACGCGCTGCCCTCCCTCCACTTCTTCCAGCTCATGTTCCAGTCGCCGAGGCCGTTGCCGAACGTCGGCATGTCCTCGCCGTAGCTGTTGACGGTCCGGGTGATGTCGCCCTGGCGTACGGTCTCGAAGAACCAGGCGGCGTTGCCCGTGCTCATGCCGACGCAGCCGTGGCTGACGTTGGCGTAGCCCTGCGAGCCCACCGACCAGGGCGCCGCGTGCACGTATTCACCCGTGTCGGTGAGCCGCGTCGCGTAGTAGACCGGCAGGTTGTACGAGTCCCTGCTGCCCGCGGGGATGCCGATGCTGGTGCCGCGCATCCGTACGAAGTACTCCTTGCCCAGCACCACCTTGACGCCGTTGCGGGTGGAGTAGCCGGGCTTTCCGGTGGTCACCGGGATGGAGTTGATCTCCTCGCCGTTGCGGTAGACCGTCATCCAGTGCGACGAGGCGTCCGTCACAGCCTCGATGCGGTCGCCGATGGTGAGCCTGAGCGGCTTCGCGTCGCCGCCCCACAGCTTGTCGTCGACCTTGATGCCCTCGAGGTTGCTGGAGACGTTCACGGTCGCGCCCGCGGGCCAGTACTCCTTGGGGCGGTAGTGCAGCGTCTCGCTGTCCACCCAGTACCAGGCGCCCTCCGTGGCGGGCACCGTGCGGACCTTCAGGGCGCGTTCGACGATCGCCCTGGCCTCCTTGCCCTTCACCGGGGTGCTGAGCGAGGCCGTGACGGGCTGTCCGACGCCGTACTTGCCCTCCTCGGGCCCGAAGGTGACCTTCAGCTGCTTCTTCTTGGCGGCCGGAGTCGTGTCGAAGGTCATGACCTTGCGGCCGGGTGACCCCTCCTCGTCCTCGGTGCTCACCCGCACCGTGTAGTGGGCACCTGCCGCCAGTGGCGCGGTGCTGTGCCACCGGGCGCCGTCGGCGGAGAGTTCGCCCGCCACGTACCGCCCCATCACGTCGGTGGCCGTCACATCGGTGATGCGCCCCTCCTTGCCCTGGGCCGTGACTTCCAGGGGCTTGTCGGGGTCCGCCTTCTGGCTGCCCACGGGGCCGTTGAAGGCGATCTGGCCGGCCGCGTCGTACGGCTTCGCCGAGAGCGGGTGGCCGTCGGAGCTGCCGCATGCCGTGGCCCCCGCACCGAGGGCGGCCACCAGCATCGTGCAGCTCAGTACCGTGCGGATTCGCGGTGAGTGGCTCATACATCACACGGTATGAAGGTTCATCAGGTCCGGCGCGGCGGGTGACCCGTCCGAGGGGCACCCCCGACACGCCGAGGGGCCCGGACACTCCGTCAGGAGCGTCCGGGCCCCTCGGGCACGGGTTCGTGAACTACAGACTCACTGGGTCTGGTTCTCGCCGCGGTAGTACTCGAAGACCCAGCCCCACAGGCCGATCAGGATGATCGGGGCCGAGAAGTACAGCAGCCACCAGCCGAAGACGACGCCCAGGAAGGCGAGCGCGCCACCGACGGCCAGGGAGAGCGGCTGCCAGCTGTGCGGGCTGAAGAAGCCCACCTCGCCGGCCTCGTCCGCGACGTCGGCCTCCTTGTTGTCCTGTGCGGACGCGTCGACACGCCGGGCCGTGAAGGCCAGGTAATAGCCGATCATGATGCACAGGCCGAAGGCCAGGAAGAGCGCCGTGGTACCGGCCGGCTCCTTCGACCACACGCCATAGACGATCGCCATGGCGAGGACGAAGACGCTCAGCCAGATGAACATCTTGCCCTGGATCTTCACTTGCCGGCCTCCTTGCCGCCCGCGAGCGCCTTGTCCTCGTGACCGTGGGCCTCGAGGTGGTCGAGGGCCGCGATCTCAGGGTGGTGCAGGTCGAACGCCGGCGATTCCGAGCGGATGCGCGGCAGGGTGAGGAAGTTGTGCCGCGGCGGCGGGCAGGACGTCGCCCACTCCAGCGAACGGCCGTAGCCCCACGGGTCGTCGACCTCGATCTTCTTGCCGTACTTGGCCGTCTTCCAGATGTTGTAGAAGAACGGCAGGATCGACAGACCGAGCACGAACGAGCAGATCGTCGAGATCGTGTTCAGCGCGGTGAAGCCGTCGGCGGCGAGGTAGTCCGCGTAACGACGCGGCATGCCCTCGGCACCCAGCCAGTGCTGGACGAGGAAGGTGCCGTGGAAGCCGACGAACAGCGTCCAGAAGGTGATCTTGCCCAGGCGCTCGTCGAGCATCTTGCCCGTGAACTTCGGCCACCAGAAGTGGAATCCGGAGAACATCGCGAAGACCACGGTGCCAAAGACCACGTAGTGGAAGTGCGCGACGACGAAGTACGAGTCCGAGACGTGGAAGTCCATCGGCGGCGAGGCCAGGATGACACCCGTCAGACCACCGAAGGTGAAGGTGATCAGGAAGCCGACCGCCCACAGCATCGGGGTCTCGAAGGACAAGGACCCCTTCCACATCGTTCCGATCCAGTTGAAGAACTTCACACCGGTCGGGACCGCGATGAGGAACGTCATGAAGGAGAAGAACGGGAGTAGCACGCCGCCTGTGACGTACATGTGGTGCGCCCACACCGTCACCGACAGACCGGCGATCGCGATGGTCGCGCCGATCAGGCCCATGTAGCCGAACATCGGCTTGCGGGAGAAGACCGGGATGACCTCGGAAATGATGCCGAAGAACGGCAGGGCGATGATGTACACCTCTGGATGGCCGAAGAACCAGAAGAGGTGTTGCCACAACAAGGCGCCGCCGTTGGCCGCGTCGAAGATGTGGGCACCGAACTTGCGGTCCGCCTCCAGGGCGAACAGCGCGGCGGCCAGGACCGGGAAGGCCAGCAGAACGAGGACCGCGGTCAGCAGCACGTTCCACACGAAGATCGGCATGCGGAACATCGTCATGCCAGGCGCGCGCATGCAGATGATGGTGGTGATGAAGTTGACCGAGCCGAGGATCGTGCCGAAGCCGGAGAAGGCCAGACCCATGATCCACATGTCGGCGCCGATGCCCGGGGACCGGACCGCGTCCGAGAGCGGGCTGTAGGCGAACCAGCCGAAGTCGGCCGCGCCGTTCGGCGTGAGGAAACCGCCGACCGCGATGAGCGAGCCGAACAGGTACAGCCAGTAGGCGAACATGTTCAGCCGCGGGAACGCCACGTCGGGCGCGCCGATCTGCAGCGGCATGATCCAGTTCGCGAAGCCGGCGAACAGCGGCGTCGCGAACATCAGCAGCATGATCGTGCCGTGCATCGTGAACGCCTGGTTGAACTGCTCGTTCGACATGATCTGCGTGCCGGGCCGGGCGAGTTCGGCGCGCATGAAGAGCGCCATGACGCCGCCGATGCAGAAGAACGCGAACGACGTGACCAGATACAGCGTGCCGATCGTCTTGTGGTCAGTGGTGGTCAACCACTTGATGACGACGTTTCCCGGCTGCTTGCGCCTGACCGGCAGCTCGTTCTCGTACGAGTCTTCTGCTGCCGCGGCACCCTGGGGTTCGTTGAGGATGCTCACAGGTTGTTCGTCTCCCGGTTCTTCTCGTGGGGCGTCTGCTCGATGCCGGCCGGGATGTAACCGGTCTGGTTCTTCTTCGCCAGGTCCTCGAGGTGCTGCTTGTAGCGCTCGGGAGAGACGACCTTGACGTTGAAGAGCATCCGGGAGTGGTCGACGCCGCAGAGCTCGGCGCACTTGCCCATGAAGGTGCCCTCCTTGTTCGGAGTCACCTCGAAGGCGTTGGTGTGGCCGGGGATGACGTCCTGCTTCATGAGGAACGGCACCACCCAGAAGGAGTGGATGACGTCACGCGAAGTCAGAACGAAGCGGACCTTCTCGCCCTTGGGGAGCCAGAGGGTCGGGCCGGGGTTGCCGTTCTGGGGGTTCCGCTCGCCGGGCGTACCGACTTCGTAGACACCGTTGGCGTTCGCCGGGAAGTCCTTGCGGAACCTCTCCGGGATGGCCTCCAGGTCCTTGGACGTCTTGGCGTTCTCCTTGCCGGCGCCCGGGACGTTCTCGACGTAGTTGAAGCCCCAGCTCCACTGGTAGCCGACCACGTTGATCGTGTGGGCCGGCTTGTCCTCGAGAGCGAGGAGCTTCGACTCGTCACGAGCCGTGAAGTAGAAGAGCACCGAGACGATGATGAGGGGAACCACCGTGTACAGCGCCTCGATGGGCATGTTGTAACGCGTCTGCGCCGGTACTTCCACCTTGGTGCGGCTGCGCCGGTGGAAGATGACGCTCCACAGGATCAGACCCCAGACCAGCACGCCCGTGGCGAGCGCTGCCGCCCACGAGCCCTGCCAGAGGGAGAGAATCCGCGGAGCCTCTTCCGTTACCGGGGTGGGCATTCCAAGGCGGGGGAAATCCTTGTATGTGCAACCGGTGGCGGTTACCAGGATCAGGCCCGCAGTCAGCACCTGCGGCAGCTTCCGCCGCATCGGGCGCCGCGACGAGCGGTCGGAGCCGTTGGGACTCACGTAGCGCCTTCCCGAGAGTCTCGCCCGCGCGGTCGGCTGCGGCCTTCACGCTGGTCGGTCGCCGCCCTGCGGCGGGCAGGGGTTTGGATGTTTATGCGGACCAAACCCTACTGGACGCTATTTGGGGTCGCGCGGGGAGGGTGCCTAACGCGCCGCGGGTCACTCCGAAGGGTGGGCGCCCTGCCGTCCGTGGCTTTCTGACGGGGGGTCGGAACGCCCCAGGACTCGGCGGAATCTGCCGGTCCGCGACTGCGGGTTCGTCGTGGCTTGTCGCGCAGTTCCCCGCGCCCCTTCGGGGCACGCTCCCGCGGGGCGAGTCGGGACGTGGACGGCTTAGCGTTGGCGCGTGTCCTACTTCGATGTCGCTTCCTCCGCCCCCCTTCATCCCGTTGCCCGGCAGGCGCTGCAGGCCTCGCTCGATGAGGGGTGGGCCGATCCCGCGCGGCTGTACCGCGAGGGGCGGCGGGCCCGGCTGTTGCTCGACGCCGCGCGGGAGGCGGCCGCCGACGCGGTGGGGTGCAGGGCCGACGAGCTCGTGTTCACCTCGTCCGGGACGCGTGCCGTGCACTCCGGAATCGGCGGGGCACTGGCCGGGCGGCGGCGCGTCGGACGCCACCTGATCGTGTCAGCGGTCGAACACTCGTCGGTGCTCCATTCGGCCGAGGCCCACGAGGCGGACGGCGGGACGGTGACCGACGTGGCGGTGGACCGGGGCGGGGCGGTGGCCCCTCAGGCGTACGCGGACGCGCTGCGCGAGGACACCGCGCTCGCCTGTCTGCAGTCCGCCAACCACGAGGTGGGCACCGAGCAGCCGGTCGCCGAGGTGGCCGCGGTCTGCCGTGCCGCGGGGGTGCCGCTCCTCGTGGACGCCGCGCAGTCGCTGGCCTGGGGGCCGGTCGACGGGGACTGGTCGCTGCTGACGGGAAGTGCCCACAAATGGGGCGGTCCCGCGGGAGTCGGACTTCTTGTCGTACGTAAGGGAGTGCGCTTCGCCGTTCAAGGTCCCGTCGACGAGCGGGAGTCCGGGCGGGCCGCCGGCTTCGAGAACATTCCGGCGGTCGTCGCGGCGGCCGCATCCCTGCGGGCGGTGCGGGCCGAGGCCGCCGCGGAGGGCGCGCGGCTGCGGGAGCTGACGGAGCGGATCAGGGCGCGGGTGCCCGGACTCGTGCCGGACGTGGAGGTGGTGGGCGATCCGGTGCGGCGGCTGCCGCATCTGGTCACCTTCTCCTGTCTCTATGTCGACGGGGAGACGGTGCTGCACGAGCTGGACCGGGCGGGGTTCTCCGTCTCGTCCGGCTCGTCGTGCACCAGCTCGACGCTGACGCCCAGCCATGTGCTGCGCGCCATGGGGGTGGTGAGCGAGGGGAACGTACGGGTCTCGCTGCCCATGGGGGCCGAGGAGGCGGAGGTCGAGCGGTTCCTCGACGTGCTGCCGGGGATCGTGCGGGGCGTGCGGGAGACCCTGGGGGCGCCGGTCGCGGGCGGGGGCGGGCAGGCCGATGCCGTGACCGTCGACGCGCTCGGGATGAGCTGCCCGCTGCCGGTCATCGAGCTGGCCAAGGCGATCGGGAGGGTGCGCGTGGGCGGCACCGTCACCGTGCTCGCCGACGACGAGGTGGCGGCGGTGGACATCCCCGCGTGGTGCTGGACGCAGCAGCACGAGTACGTGGGTGAGCGGCCGGCGGACCACGGCGTTGCTCATGTGGTCCGCCGGAGCTCGTGACCCCTAGGACAGGTGCGGCCGCACCTCGCCGGCGGCCTCGTGGCCGTACGCCTTGGTGAAGCGGTCCATGAAGTTGCTGCGCTGCAGCTCGTACTCCTGCGTGCCGACGGTCTCGATGACCAGGGTGGCGAGCATGCAGCCGACCTGCGCCGCGCGCTCCAGGGAGACGCCCCAGGACAGGCCCGAGAGGAAGCCCGCGCGGAACGCGTCGCCGACGCCGGTCGGCTCGACCTTCGCCTCTTCCTCCGGGACGCCGACCTCGATCGGGTCCTGGCCGACGGACTCGATGCGGACGCCGCGCGAGCCGAGGGTCGTCACGCGGTGGCCGACCTTGGCGAGGATCTCGGCGTCGGTCCAGCCGGTCTTGGACTCGATGAGCCCCTTCTCGTACTCGTTGGAGAAGAGGTACGTCGCGCCCTCGAGGAGGGTGCGGATCTCGTCGCCGCCCATGCGGGCGATCTGCTGGGAGAAGTCGGCGGCGAAGGGGATCGCGCGGGTGCGGCACTCCTCTGTGTGGCGGAGCATCGCCTCGGGGTCGTCGGCGCCGATCAGGACGAGGTCGAGGCCGCCCACGCGCTCGGCGACCGCCTGGAGCTCGATCAGGCGGGCCTCGCTCATCGCGCCCGTGTAGAAGGAGCCGATCTGGTTGTGGTCGGCGTCCGTGGTGCACACGAAGCGGGCCGTGTGCAGCGTCTCGGAGATACGGACGGATGCGGTGTCCACGCCGTGCCGGTCCAGCCAGGCGCGGTACTCGTCGAAGTCTTCGCCCGCGGCGCCGACCAGGATCGGGGTGCCGCCGAGCTGCCCCATGCCGAAGCAGATGTTGGGGGCGACACCTCCCCTGCGGACGTCGAGGGCGTCGACCAGGAAGGAGAGGGAGACCGTGTGCAGCTGATCCGCGACCAACTGGTCGGCGAAGCGGCCGGGGAAGGTCATCAGGTGGTCGGTAGCGATGGAGCCGGTGACTGCGATACGCACGGCTGAATGCTCCTGGAGGAAAGATGAGGAGTTGACAGTTCACGCTACCGGGTCGAGCCCCCGCCCCTGAAGTGGCAAAACTACCCGATAGTAGGTCTTTTTTCGTCGCGGGCGGGATGCGTACGGTGCCGTTATGACCGTTATCCCGAAGGATGTCGCCATGAAGCGTCCCGTCGCCCTCCCCGTCGAGACCCCGGAGAGCATGGAGACGCTGCGCGGGGACTGCGCCCGCATGGCCCCGCACTGGGCGGTGTCGACCGCGGCCGCGACCACTCCCGTGCCGCCCTCGCTCATCCATGGGATCACCGTCCCGCCCTCTTCCGCGCGACTGATCGACGGAATGTCTGAATACGGAGACTGAGGGAGGCTGATTCCGGGACCCTGGCGCGTTCAGGGAACCGCGCGCTCCCCCGCTGCGTCCCATCGCCGTCCCCCGTAAAGGGGAACTGGGATACGACGAAGCCCACCCGTGGGTTTCCAGGGACAGTAGTGCAGTCGAAGGAGCGATGCGGTGAGCACCGAGCGATCCGTTCATGAGGCGGCCGAGCCGCAGCGGCGGCGGTCCCGCCTGGCCGTCGCCTCGGTCGCGGCCACCGTGCTGCTGATCGGCGGCGGTGGCGCGTACTTCGCGACGACCGCGTCCGGCGGTGGCGACGGCGGCAGCGACGGGGCCCCCGCGGGGGACGGCGGCGCTCCGCCGCCGCTCGCCCTGGACGGCCATACGGGCGGGGACCGGCAGGGCGGCGGCAGCGACGGCGGCCATGGCATCGCGCCGGGCGAGCCCGACCCGAACGGCACCATGTACAAGGCGACCGGCAAGCTGCCCGACGGCCCCGATTCCGCCTCCGTCTACCACGCGCGCGGCGAGGTCACCGCCGCCGAAGTGACCAGGCTCGCCAAGGCACTTGGCGTGAGCGGGACGCCCACGTCGCGGGACGGCGCCTGGAAGGTGGGCCAGGACAAGGACGGCTCGGGCCCCTCCCTCGAGGTGAACAAGCAGGCGCCCGGCACCTGGACGTACGCGCGGCACGGCATGGGCGGCACCGACAACTGCCCCAAGGGCAAGCCCTGTTCCGGCACGGCCACCGCGCCGAACGGCGACGCGGACGACGCCGTGGGCGAGCAGGCCGCCAAGGACGCCGCGGCGCCGGTCCTCAAGGCGCTCGGCCAGGACGACGCGAAGCTGGACGCGGGCCAACTCATGGGCGCCGTACGGGTGGTGAACGCCGACCCGAAGATCGGCGGCCTGCCGACGTACGGCTGGTCGACCGGCATCCAGGTCGGCTCGGACGGTGAAGTAGTCGGCGGCAGCGGCCAGTTGAAGGCGCCGGAGAAGGGTGCGACGTACCCGGTGATCGGCGCCCAGGAGACCCTGGACCGGCTGAACTCGACCGCCGGCGACGGCCGTGTCGGCATCGGCGGCTGCGCGACCCCGGTGCCGCACGTCGACGACAGCACGAAGACGGAGGGCGGCAGCGGCGCGAAGCAGAAGCCCTGCGGTCCTTCGTCCGCGCCGCCGAAGCCGCAGCCGGTCGCCGTCAGCGGGGCCACCTTCGGGCTCGCGACGCACTTCGTGGACGGCAGGCAGACCCTCGTACCGTCATGGCTGTTCGACGTGAAGCCGCAGGGCGCGCGGGACACCTTCACGGTGACGCACCCGGCGGTCGCCCCCAAGTACCTGACGTCGCCCAGCGATCCGGGCACGCCCACGCCCGAGCCCACCGAGAAGCCGGACGGCGGCACGGAGCGGGGCACGGCGCCCATCGAGTCCTACAGCTCCGACGGAAAGCAGCTGACCGTGCACTTCTGGGGCGGTGCGTGCAGCGAGTACTCCGCGTCCGCGAAGGAGGACGGCGACCGCGTGACGGTGACGGTCTCCTCGACGGAGGAGAAGGGCAAGGTCTGCATCAAGATCGCCAAGAAACTCTCGGAGACCGTCGCCCTGGACAAGCCGCTGGGTGACCGCACGGTCGTGGACACCGCGGGCGAGACGGTGCGGCGGAAGTAGCGCACGGACGCGCGCGGCGCATACGACGAAGGCGGCGGCCCCCCGAACTCTCGGGGGGCCGCCGCCTTCGTCGTATGCGTACTACCTACAGGCTCAGCTGAAGGAGTCGCCGCAGGCGCAGGAGCCGGTGGCGTTCGGGTTGTCGATCGTGAAGCCCTGCTTCTCGATGGTGTCCACGAAGTCGATGGAGGCGCCGCCCAGGTAGGGAGCACTCATCCGGTCCGTGACGACCTTCACGCCATCGAAGTCCTTGACGACGTCGCCGTCGAGCGAGCGCTCGTCGAAGAACAGCTGGTATCGCAGGCCCGAGCAGCCGCCGGGCTGAACGGCGACGCGCAGCGCCAGGTCGTCCCGGCCCTCCTGCTCCAGCAGGCCCTTCACCTTGGCCGCGGCGGCGTCCGACAGGAGGATGCCGTCGCTCACGGTGGTGGTCTCGTCCGATACGGACATCTGCTTCTCTCCCGGGTTGTACGGAGACTGCTTGCCGACGGTTGCAACCGGCGGGGCCGCGGATTCATTCCGGGCCGAGCGCTTACGTCTTACCCCTTCATGCTCGCACATGGCACAGCGAGGGACACCGGACCGTCGGACGGGGAATTCGTCACATCGACACTATGGCCATCGTCAAACTGACACGAAGCGGTTATGATAGATAACGTCAATTAGACGAAAAGGATCGTCTGCAGATTTAGAAAGGGTGCGTGTTGTGACCACCGCCCAGTCCCCCGTGGACCTCGACGTCCAGCCCACGCCCCTCGCCCTGCTGCTGCTCGGCCGCGAGGCCGACCCCAGGAGCGAGCGCGGCGTGGAGTGCCCCGGCGATCTGCCGTCCCCGTCCGACCCCGACCTCGTGGAACGCGCCCGCGCCGCCAAGGAGAAGCTCGGCGACAAGGTCTTCGTGCTGGGCCACCACTACCAGCGCGACGAGGTCATCCAGTTCGCGGACGTCACCGGCGACTCCTTCAAGCTGGCCCGCGACGCGGCCGCGCGGCCCGACGCGGAGTACATCGTCTTCTGCGGCGTGCACTTCATGGCCGAGTCCGCGGACATCCTGACGACGGACGACCAGAAGGTCGTGCTCCCCGACCTGGCCGCAGGATGCTCGATGGCCGACATGGCCACCGCCGAGCAGGTCGCCGAGTGCTGGGACGTGCTGACCGAGGCCGGGATCGCCGAGCAGGTCGTGCCCGTCTCGTACATGAACTCCTCGGCCGACATCAAGGCGTTCACGGGCAAGCACGGCGGCACCATCTGCACGTCGTCCAACGCCAAGCGCGCCCTGGAGTGGGCCTTCGAGCAGGGCACCTCCCAGTCGTCGACGAAGGTCCTCTTCCTGCCCGACCAGCACCTGGGCCGCAACACCGCCGTGCGCGACATGGGGATGTCGCTCGAGGACTGCGTGGTCTACAACCCGCACAAGCCGAACGGCGGCCTGAGTGCCGAGCAGCTGCGCGACGCGAAGATGATCCTGTGGCGCGGCCACTGCTCGGTGCACGGGCGCTTCTCGCTGGAGAGCGTGGAGGACGTGCGGGCCCGCATCCCCGGCGTGAACGTCCTGGTGCACCCCGAGTGCAAGCACGAGGTCGTGGCCGCGGCCGACTACGTGGGCTCGACCGAGCACATCATCAAGACCCTGGAGGCGGCGCCCGCCGGGTCCAAGTGGGCCATCGGGACCGAGCTCAATCTCGTACGCCGTCTGGCGAACCGCTTCGCCGCCGAGGACAAGGAGATCGTCTTCCTCGACAAGACGGTCTGCTTCTGCTCGACCATGAACCGGATCGACCTGCCGCACCTGGTCTGGACCCTGGAGTCCCTCGCCGAGGGCAACCTCGTCAACCAGATCGAGGTCGACCGGGAGACCGAGCAGTTCGCGAAGCTGGCGCTGGAGCGGATGTTGGCGCTTCCGTAGTCATGCCTTTTCCGTCGTAAGGGGCACCCGCAATTGCGGGTGCCCCTTACGACGTTCTAGGCTCCTCGCGCACATCCAGTACTCCACGTACTTCTCCCGGCGCTCGTCCGGACCCTCCCCCCTTCTTCTGTGCCCGCTCATCCGGCTGCCCAGGAGGGTCCCCGCGCCATGCCCAGTCCCCTGCTCACCGCCGCGCTCGCGCTGCTGTCGTTCGTCGGTCCGTTGTCGACCGACATGTATCTGCCCGCCTTCCCGCGGATGGCGCGGGAGTTGGGCACCGATGCCTCGGGGGTGCAGCTCACGCTCACCGCGTTCCTGGTCGGCATGACGGCCGGGCATCTCGTCTTCGGGCCGCTGTCCGACCGGTACGGCAGGCGCGGGCCGCTGCTCGCGGGGGCCGCCGTGTGCACCGTGGGGACCGCGCTGTGTGCCGTCGCGCCCTCGTTGGGGTGGCTGGTGGCGCTGCGGTTCCTGACCGGGTTCAGCGGGGCCGCGGGGGTGGTGATCAGCCGGGCCGTGATCGCCGACGTGGTCCAAGGGGCCGCCGCCGCGCGGCTGTTCGGGGTGCTGATGACGCTGGCCTCGATCGCGCCGGTCCTCGCGCCGCTGGCGGGCGGGGCCGTGATCGGGGGTGCCGGGTGGCGGGGCGTGTTCTGGGTGCTCGCCGGGGTGTCGCTGATCGTGGCGCTGGGCGTCGTGGTGGGCGTACCGGAGAGCCTGCCGAGGGAGCGGCGGCATACGGGTGGGGTGCGGCGGGCGGTCGCCTCGGCGCGGGAGGTCGTGGGCGACCGGGCGTACGTGGGATACACGCTCGCCTTCACCTTCGGGTTCGGGATGCTCTTCTGCTACATCGCCGGGTCGCCGTTCCTGCTGCAGAACGTCCTGGGGATGGGCGTCGGGGCGTCGTCCGTCGCCTTCTCCGGAGGGGCGGTCTTCGTGGCGGCCTCCAGTGCGGTGGGGGCGCGGATCGTGGGGCGGGTCGCTCCTGAAGTGCTGCTTCGGGTTGGGCTGTTGGCGATGCTGGGCGGGTCGTGCGTGCTGCTGGTGCTCGCGGTGGGCGGGCTGTTGACGGTCTTCGTCTGTCTGCCGTTGCTGGCCGTGGTGTGCGGGGGGTTCGGCCTGGTGACGGCGAACTCCGCGGCGTTGGCGCTGGCTCAGGTGCCGGCTGCCTCCGGAGGGGTGGGGTCGGCGGTCCTCGGTACGGCGCAGAGTGGGCTCGGGGCGGTGGTCGCGCCCCTGGTGGGGCTCGGGGGTGAGTGCACTGCCGTGCCGCTGTTCTTCGGGATGGCCTTGTGCAGTGGGGTTGCCGTGCTTTCGCTTCGGCTGTGCGTACGACGACGGGGTGCTCCTCTGGTCGAGGAGCACCCCGGGGTGTGACGTACCGGGCGCCTTGTTTATCGGCGCCCGGCAGTTGTGCGTTGTGCCCACCCGTTCCGCCGTGCGGAACGCCTGCCCACAACGGGGCGGGACGATGGCGCTGGCGAGCCGCTAGACCTTCGCGGGCTCCGGGTCGCCCGACTGGGCGTCGTCGGAGGACTGCGGCGGGATGCCCGCCTTCTTCGCCCTCTTCGCCGCCTTCTTCTTCGCTCGGCGGTCCTTGCGGAGCTCCACCATCGCGTACAGCGTCGGGACGAGGAGGAGGGTCAGGAGCGTCGACGTGATCAGGCCGCCGATCACCACCACCGCGAGCGGCTGGGCGATGAAGCCGCCCTCGCCCGTGATGCCCAGGGCCATCGGGAGGAGCGCGAAGATCGTCGCCAGGGCCGTCATGAGGATCGGGCGGAGGCGGTGGCGACCGCCCTCGATGACCGCCTCGACGATGCCGTACCCCTGCCTGCGGTACTGGTTGATGAGGTCGATCAGCACGATCGCGTTGGTGACCACGATGCCGATGAGCATCAGCATGCCGATCATCGCCGGGACGCCCATCGGGGTGTCCGTGGCGACGAGCAGGCCGATCGCGCCCGTCGCCGCGAACGGGATGGAGACCAGCAGGATCAGCGGCTGGACCAGCGAGCGGAAGGTCGCGACCAGGAGCATGAAGACGATCGCGATCGCCGCCAGCATCGCCAGGCCCAGGGAGGCGAACGCCTCGTCCTGGTCCTCGGAGACACCGCCGATGGACGCCGTGGCGCCGTCGGGCAGCTTCAGCGCGTCGAGCTTCTTGGTGAGGTCCGCGCTGACCGCGCCCGTGTTGTCCCCGGTCGGCTTCGCCGTGATCGTCGCGGCCCGCGAGCCGTCGATCCGGGTCATCGAGACCGGGCCGTCGACCAGCTTGACCTCGGCGATGTCACCGAGCTTCACGCCGGGGCCGAGCGGCAGCTTCTTCAGCTCGTCCAGGGTCTTCGCGGGCTTCGCCGACTTGATGACGACGTCGCGCTCGGTGTCGTCGAGGGTCGCCTTGCCGCTGGTGGTGCCGCGCACCGCCTGGGCGACGGCCTGACCGAGGGTGGTCTCGTCGAACCCGGCCTCGGCCGCCTTGGAGTTGGCCTTGACCGAGATCCGCGGGACGCTCTGCGAGAGGTCGCTCTGGACGTCGGTGACGTCGTCGAGCCTCGCGACCTCGTCGCGCACCTGGTCGGACGCCTTGCGCAGCACGTCCCCGTCGGCGGCCTTCACCACGACGCTCAGGTCCTGGCTGCCGAAGCCGTCACCGGCGGAGACCTTGGTCTGGCCGATGCCCGAGAGCTCGGCGAGCTTCTTCTCGACCAGGTCCTGCGTCTTCTCGTACGACGCCTTGTCCTTGAGGGTCAGCGTGTACGAGGCCTGGTTGGTGTCCGTGGATCCGCCGAAGGCGGCCATGAAGCCGGACGAGCCGACCGTGACCTGGTAGTCCTTGATCTCGTCGATGCCGGAGAGCATCTTCTCGATCTTCTTCGCCGCGGCGTTGGACGCCGCCAGGCTGGTGCCGGGCTTCAACTCCTGCTTGATGGAGAGGATTTCCTGCTCGCCCTGGTCGAAGAAGTTGGTCTTCAGCAGGGGCGCCATGCCGAAGGTGCCGACCAGGATCACGATCGCGATACCGAGGCTGGTCAGGCGGCGGCGCGTCGCGAAGCGCAGGACGGGGACGTAGATCCGCTGGAGCCTGCTGCGGGTCTCCTTCTCCTCGGCCTTGCGGCGGGCCTCCTCCGGGTCGACGCCCTGGATCGACTTGGGGGCGCGCAGGAACCAGTACGAGAGGACCGGCACGACCGTCAGCGAGACGAGCAGGGACGCGAGCAGCGCCGCCGTCACTGTCAGCGAGAACGAGCCGAAGAGCTCGCCCACCATGCCGCCGACCAGACCGATCGGCAGGAACACCGCGACGGTCGTCAGGGTCGAGGACGTCACCGCGCCCGCGACCTCGCGCACCGCCTTGAGGATCGCCTCCTGGCGCTCCTCGCCGTAGCCGAGGTGGCGCTTGATGTTCTCCAGGACCACGATCGAGTCGTCGACGACGCGGCCGATCGCGATGGTCAGCGCACCGAGCGTGAGCATGTTCAGGGAGAGGTCGCGGGTCCACAGCACGATCAGGGCCAGGACGACCGAGAGCGGGATGGAGACCGCGGTCACCAGCGTCGAGCGGATCGAGGCCAGGAAGACCAGGATGACCAGGACCGCGAAGACGAGGCCGAGCGCGCCCTCGGTGGTGAGGCCCTCGATGGACTTGGAGACGGCCGGGCCCTGGTCGCTCGCGACCGTGATCTCGGCGCCGGAGCCCAGGTCCTTGCGCAGGTCGGGGAGCTTGTCCTTGACCGCGTCGGAGATGGCGACGGCGCTGCCGTCGTGGTCCATCGTGACCGACACGGCGAGGCTGGGCTCGCCGTCGGTGCGGGTGATGGACGTCGCGGTCGACTCCTCCTGCTTGACCGTGGCGACGTCGCCCAGGCGCACCGGCTTGCCCGGCTGCTCACCCGGCTTGGCCTCGGGCGTGACCCGCAGCTCCTGGATCTGCTCGAGCGAGGTGAAGCCGCCGCCGACCTGGACGGTGCGGTTCTTGCCGTCCTCGTCGAAGGAGCCCGCCGGCAGCGTGGCGCCGCCCGCCTGGAGCGCCTTGGCGAGCGAGGCCGGGGTCAGGCCCGCCTTCGCCAGCTTCCCGTCGTCCGGGGTGACGTTGACCTGGAGGTCGCGCACGCCGTCGACGCTGACCTGGCCGACGCCGTCGATGTCCTTCAGGGCGGGGACGACGGTGCGGTCGAGCTGGTCGGCGAGCGCCTGCTGGTCCTTGTCGGAGGTGACGGACAGGACGACGGTCGGGATGTCGTCCGTGGAGCCCGCGATGACCTGCGGGTCCACGTCGTTCGGCAGTTGGGTGCGAGCACGGTTCACGGCCTGCTGGACATCGGCGACGAGCTGCTTGGAGCCGTTGCCGTAGTCGAACTGGGCCATGATCACGGCGTTGCCCTCGCTCGCCGTGGAGGTGATGCCGGTGATTCCGTCGACCGCCTCGATGTTGTCCTCGAGCGGCTCGACGACCTGCTTCTCGACCACATCGGGGGACGCGCCCTGGTAGGGGGCGAGCACGGACACCATGGGCAGCTCGATGGAGGGCAACAGCTGCTGCTTGAGCTGCGGTATCGCGATGGCGCCGAAGACGATCGCGATGATCGACATCAGCCCGATGAGCGCCCGTTGGGCAAGGCTGAACCTGGACAGCCAGGACATGGAGGTCTCTCTCTGTGGCGTACGCGGCAGGGGTGGCGACCGGCGTCCACGGCACCGGAAGACGTGCCTCCGGCCGACGCTCGTTCGCCCCTCACACCATCAGCCATGGGCAACGCCCGACGCCTCACTCCCAGGACCATTTCTTGAGCCGCGCATACTGCGGGCGCAGTACACCGCCTCTCGGGTCACTCCACCCTTGGACGTACCAGGCCCGATTCGTACGCAATGACGACGAGTTGAGCCCTGTCGCGCGCTCCGAGCTTGGCCATCGCTCGGTTCACATGGGTCTTCACGGTGAGCGGGCTGACCTCCAGGCGCTCGGCGATCTCGTCGTTCGAGTGACCGCCCGCGACCTGCACGAGGACCTCGCGCTCGCGGCCCGTGAGCGCCTCGAGCCGCTCGCCGCGCAGCGGAGTGTCGCCGTCCGAACCCTCGCCCTGCGCAAGGAACTTGGCGATCAGGCCCTTGGTGGCCACCGGGGAGAGCAGCGCCTCGCCGGCCGCCGCGATGCGGATGGCGCCGAGCAGTTCGTCGGGCTCGGCGCCCTTGCCGAGGAACCCGGAGGCGCCCGCGCGCAGCGACTGCACCACGTACTCGTCGACCTCGAAGGTCGTCAGCATCACCACGCGTACGTGGGTGAGGGCGGGGTCGGCGCTGATCATGCGGGTGGCCGCGAGACCGTCCGTGCCGGGCATGCGGATGTCCATCAGGACCACGTCGGCCCGCTCGGACTTGGCGAGCCTGACCGCCTCCGCCCCGTCGGACGCCTCGCCGACCACCTCCATGTCGGGCTCGGAGTCGACGAGCACCTTGAACGCGCTGCGCAGCAAGGCCTGGTCGTCGGCGAGCAGTACCCGGATCGTCACGCGGTCCCTCCCTTTGCCGTGGTGACGGGCAGGATCGCATGGACGCGGAAGCCGCCGCCGTAGCGGGGCCCTGCCGAGCAGCTGCCGCCGAGGGCGGTGACGCGCTCGCGCATGCCGATCAGGCCGTGGCCGCCGCCGACGTGCTTCTCGTCGTGCTTTTCATCGTGCTTCTCGTCGTGCTTCTCGTCGTGCTTCTCGTCGTCGGCCTTGTCGTGGCCTGGGCCGTCGTCGATGACGGTGACCTCCACGTTCGGGCCCACGCGGACGACGCTGACCTCGGCCTTGGCGCCGGGCCCCGCGTGCTTCTGCACATTGGTGAGCGCCTCCTGGATGATCCGGAACGCGGCGAGGTCGGCGGCCGCGGGCAGGTCGAGGCCGATCTGGCCGAGCGCCACCTCCACGGGCAGGCCCGCGTTGCGGAACGTCTCGACGAGTTCGTCAAGGCGGTGCAGTCCCGGTGCCGGTTCGGTGGGGGCCTCGGGGTCGCCGGTCTGCCGCAACAGCCCGACGGTGGCACGGAGTTCACCCAGCGCGGAGCGGCTCGCGTCGCGTACGTGCGAGAGGGCTTCCTTGGCCTGGTCGGGCCGCTTGTCCATGACGTGCGCCGCGACGCCGGCCTGCACGTTGACCAGGGCGATGTGGTGGGCGACCACGTCGTGCAGGTCGCGGGCGATCCGCAGCCGCTCCTCGGCGACGCGGCGCCGGGCCTCTTCCTCCCTGGTGCGCTCCGCGCGCTCGGCACGCTCCCTTATGGCGTTCACGAAGGCGCGGCGGCTGCGCACGGCGTCGCCCGCGGCGGCGGCCATGCCGGTCCAGGCGAAGATGCCGAGGTTCTCCTGGGCGTACCAGGGCAGGGGGCCCCTGAGCATCGCGACGCCGGTGAGGCCTGTCATGGTGACCACGCCGATCCGCCAGGTCGTGGAACGGTCGGTGGTGGCGGCGACGGTGAACAGCGCGATGACCGCGCACATCACGACGGGGGCGCGGGGTTCACCGGTGAGCAGCTCGACGAGGGCGGCAGCGCAGGTCGCCGCGAGGACGGCCCAGGGGGCGCGGCGGCGGAAGACCAGGGCGAGGGCGCCGAGCGCCATCAGGAGAAGGCTCGGGGCGTCGGGGGTGCGGGTGCCCCAGGTGGGGCCGTGCTCTCCGTAGGGCTCGACGAAGGAGCCGACGACCATGCAGACGAGGACGGCGGAGGCGAGCGCCGCGTCCACCGCCAGCGGGTGTGTTCTGGCCCAGCCACGGCCTCGCAGGAGAGTGGTCACCGCTCAACGGTACGGGGCCTTGGCAGGGGCCCTCACCAGAACTGGGGTCTCTGTGTCGGCTGCGGGCCGGTGGGGGCCTGTCGCGAGACATACGGTCTCTCGTCGACTGCGGGTTCGATGTGGCTCGTCGCGCAGTTCCCCGCGCCCCCTCACGGGGGCGCAGCTGCCGTGCGCCCCGTTTCAGCCCGGGATCAAGCCGTCGTCGCTCAGCATTTCTCGGACCTCGTCCAGGGACGCGTCCGGGGCCGGGAGGATCAGTTCCGAGGGCTCCAGGGCGTCGTCCGGAAGAGGCGTGCCGAGCTCCCGGACCTTGTCCAGGAGCGCGTGCAGCGTGCGGCGGAAGCCGGGCTCGTCGCCGCTCTCCATCTCCTCGAGCAGCTCGTCGTCCAGCTTGTTCAGTTCGGCGAAGTGGCTGTCGGCCAGCTTCACCTGCCCCTCCCCCATGATCCGTACGATCATGTCGTCCTCCTCAGGACGTGCGTAGGGCTACTGCTTGTCGAAGCGCGGGGTGTCCTGCGGCTGCTGCTGCGGCTGGGACTGTCCCTGGCCGCCTTCGATCGCCTGCTGCCCGCTGCTGGATCCGCCCGCGAGCTCCGCCTTCATGCGCTGCAGTTCCAGCTCTACATCTGTACCACCGGAGAGGCGGTCCAGCTCGGACTGGATGTCGTCCTTGGCGAGGCCGGAGGAGTCGTCGAGGGCACCGGAGGCGAGCAGTTCGTCGATCGCGCCGGCCCGCGCCTGGAGCTGCGCGGTCTTGTCCTCGGCGCGCTGGATCGCCATGCCGACGTCACCCATCTCCTCGGAGATGCCCGAGAAGGCCTCCCCGATGCGGGTCTGCGCCTGGGCGGCGGTGTACGTGGCCTTGATCGTCTCCTTCTTCGTACGGAAGGCGTCGACCTTGGCCTGCAGACGCTGGGCCGCGAGGGTGAGCTTCTCCTCCTCGCCCTGGAGCGTCTGGTGCTGCGTCTCCAGGTCCGTCACCTGCTGCTGGAGCGCGGCGCGGCGGGAGAGGGCCTCGCGGGCCAGGTCCTCGCGGCCGAGCGCGAGCGCCTTGCGGCCCTGGTCCTCCAGGGTCGAGGACTGCTTCTGGAGCTGGCTCAGCTGCAGCTCGAGGCGCTTGCGGGAGGTCGCCACATCGGCGACGCCGCGGCGCACCTTCTGCAGCAGCTCCAGCTGCTTCTGGTACGAGTAATCGAGGGTCTCGCGCGGGTCCTCGGCCCGGTCAAGGGCCTTGTTCGCCTTCGCGCGGAAGATCATCCCCATACGCTTCATGACACCGCTCATGGGCTTCGCGCGCCCCCTTCTGACGGACTTCCAGCTCCAGGTACTGCTCAGAACCCACAGTACGGGCCCTGCATCCATTACCGCACCGTTCGCGTGCGGATGCGCTCATCCCCAAGGACGACTGCGTCCGGCACCGCTCCGGCGTAAGGAGTAGGTGCACCCCTGTGAAGCGCCACCGAAGCGACCGGGCCGACACCGCCGGACCAGCCGCTTACCGCCTGCTACGTCCCCTTAGGCACGTAAATCAAGACGCCCGGTGTTGCCGGATCGTTCCCCACTCCCCTGGGGTCCATGCCCCCGCACCCCGTACCCTTGGTTTTTGTGTTCCGTAGCCGATCCAAGGAAGAGAAGGCCCCGGCCGCGCAGGCGCCGGTGACCGACTCCAAGCAGCCCCGTGACCCGCAGGCCCCCAAGGGCCGCCCCACCCCCAAGCGCGCCATGGCCCAGTCGCAGCGTCGCAGCGTGACGAACACGCCGACGACGCGCAAGGAGGCCGCCAAGCGGCAGCGCGACGAGCGCCGTGCCCAGATGGCCAAGCAGCGCGAGGCGCTGGCCAGCGGCGACGAGCGGTACCTGCCCGCCCGCGACAAGGGCCCCGTGCGCAAGTTCGCCCGCGACTTCGTGGACTCGCGCTTCTGCATCGCCGAGTTCTTCCTGCCGCTCGCGGTGATCATCCTCGTCCTGAGCATGGTCCGCGTGCCCCAGCTGCAGAACATCGCGCTGCTGCTCTGGCTCTTCGTGATCGTGCTGATCATCGTCGACTCGATCGCCACCGCGTTCCGCCTGAAGAAGCGCCTGAACGAGCGCTTCCCGAGCGAGAGCAAGAAGGGCGCCGTCGCCTACGCCCTGATGCGTACGCTCCAGATGCGCCGACTGCGTCTGCCGAAGCCGATGGTCAAGCGCGGAGAGCGGCCCTGAGCGGATTCTCCGGCGGGGCGGGGGCCTGGCTGTCGAAGCTGGGCGGCCTGCGTAACGTCGTACGCCAGGAACTGGTGGCCCGGCAGCTGGACGAGCAGATAGCCGCGCGCTTCCCCGTGGGGCAGCGGCTGCGGGTGCTCGACGTCGGCATGGGCCAGGGCACGCAGGCGCTGCGGCTCGCCCGTGCCGGGCACAAGGTGACGGGGGTCGAGCAGGACCCCGACATGATCGCCGCCGCACGCGCGGCGCTCGCCGAGGAGCCCGAGGGCATCCGGGGGCGGGTGCGGATCGTCGAGGGCGACGGACACCAGACCGGGGTGCACTTCCTGCCCGGCAGCTTCGACGTGGTGCTCTGCCACGGCGTACTGATGTACGTCGAGGAGCCCGATGCCCTGCTCGCCGGGCTCGCCCGGATGCTGGCGCCCGGCGGTCTCCTCTCGCTCCTGGTGCGCAACGGCGACGCGCTGGCCATGCGGCCGGGCCTCGCCGGGGACTGGGCGGGGGCGCTCGACTCCTTCGACTCCGTCGCGTACCGCAATCGGATCGGGGTGGACGCCCGTGCGGACCGGCTCGACGCGTTGACCGCCACCTTGGCGGGGATCGCGGCGCCGTTGCAGGTCTGGTACGGGGTGCGGGTCTTCACGGACACGGTGGGGGATGATCCGGCGTTGCCGTCGGATGCGGAGTTGGAGTCCTTGCTCGCGGTGGAGGAGCGGGCCGGGCGGCTTGATCCTTATCGGCGGGTCGCTGCTCTTCTGCATCTTTGTGGGGTGCGGGCCTAGGCGCCGCTTCGCGGCGACTTTTCCCACCCGCCCACCCGTTTGCCCTGCGGTGACGAGCAGTACGCAGGGGCGAAAACGACACTCGGGGCATGGATCTCTCCCGTACGCGCGTTCTCTCCGTGTCTCTCGTCTCCGCCCTCTCCGCCCTCGCCCTCGTCAGCGGGTGCTCCTCCTCCGGGTCCGCGTCCGGTGGCTCCGGCGAGGGCACCACTCAGGCCGCGCCCGCCGCCGCGAACGATCTGCAGGACGACTACCAGAAGGTGATCAAGGACGTCCTGCCGTCCGTCGTCCAGATCGACGCCGCCGACAGTCTCGGCTCCGGCGTCGTCTACGACGACAAGGGGCACATCGTCACCAACGCCCACGTCGTGGGCGACGAGAAGCGTTTCAAGGTCACCACCGCCACCGGCGAGCAGGCGCTCTCCGCCGAGCTGGTCGCCGCCTACCCCGAGCAGGACCTCGCCGTCATCAAGCTCGGCGAGGTGCCCGGCGGGCTGAAGGCCGCGAAGTTCGGCGACTCCGCCAAGGCCGAGGTCGGGCAGATCGTGCTGGCCATGGGCTCCCCGCTCGGCCTGTCGTCCAGCGTCACGCAGGGCATCGTGTCGGCCGTCGGGCGCACCGTCAGCGAGGGGCGCTCCGGCGGCGGGACCGGGGCGACCATCGCCAACATGGTGCAGACCTCGGCCGCGATCAACCCGGGCAACAGCGGAGGCGCGCTCGTCGACCTCGACGGTCAGGTCATCGGCATCCCGACGCTCGCCGCGACCGACCCCGACATGGGCGACAGCGCCGCGCCCGGCATCGGCTTCGCCATCCCGTCCTCCATGGTGAAGACCGTCGCCGACCAGATCATCAAGGACGGCAAGGTCACCGACTCGGGCCGGGCCGCGCTCGACATCACCGGACGCACCGTCCTCGGCGACGACTACCGGCCCGCGGGCGTGGCCGTCGTCGAGGCCCCGAAGGACGGCGCCGCGGCCGAGGCCGGGATCGAGGCCGGCGACATCATCACCCGGGTCGGGGACGAGGAGATCACCACCGTCAACTCACTCTCCGAGGTGCTCGCCTCGGCCAAGCCGGGCCAGAAGGTCCAGGTCACGTACGTGCGCGACGGGAACGAGAAGACCGCGGACGTCACTCTCGGCGAGATGTAGCCGGGCGCGTGACATGGGAGAGGGGCGGTGGCCGGGATTGCGCCACCGCCCCTCTCTCGCTCGACGTGCTCGCTACGCCGACGCGTCCTCCGCGTCCGCGTGCAGGCTCATCGGGCCGTAGATCTCGTTGGTGTCCTCGAAGAGTGTCACCTGGTCGGCGCCGCCCTCGGCCAGCGCCTTCCAGTACTCACCGACCCAGGACTCCGCGTCGCCCTGTGTGGTGAACTCCTCGGGCTGCACCGCGGGCTGGACCTCCGTCCCGTCCGCCTTCTCGAACCGCCACGTCCATGCCGCCATGTCAGCCTCCCGAAGGTCCCTTCGCGGCCTGAGAACCGCCTGAATCCGCTTGAAGCCTAGCCGGGCGCGCGGCGCTGGACCCGACGCGGGAGGATCTTCGTGTGGAACTGACTCTGCTCGGCACCGGTGCCCCCGGAGGACTGCCCCTCCCCGACTGCCCCTGCGCGGCCTGCGCGACCGCGCTCGGTGACGCGGCACGCGCCGCCACCGCGCTGCTCGTGGACGGCGTCCTGCTGCTCGACCTCACCCCCGGTGCCGCTTTCGCGGCCGCCCGCGCGGGGCACTCGCTCGGCGGAGTGCGTCAGGTGCTGCTCTCCCATCCGCACGACGGGCCCGCGGTCGAGGTCCCCGCGGGCCTGCCGCAGCCGGGGCGGGTCGCGGACGGCCGGGAGCTGGCACTGCTCACCGGGCACCGGGTGCGCGCGGTGGCCCTCGACGCGCCCGGCTCCGGGTACGAGGTGACGGGGCCCGACGGCGAGCGGCTGCTGTATCTGCCGCCGGGCGGCGCGCCCGCGGGGCTCTTGGAGGGGAACGGCGACGCCCGGCGGATTCCGTACGAGATGGTCGTCGCCGATGTCGTCGGGCGCCCCGACGGGCTCGCCCGGCTGCGCGCGGCGGGGACCGTCGGGCCCACCACGGACGTCATCGCGGTCCACATCGGCCACGAGGTGCCGCCCGGCAGGGAGCTGACGCGCCGTCTCGCGGCCGTGGGCGCGCGGGCCGTGCCGGACGGGACGACGTTGGCGGTCGGCGCCTACGAGGACGTACCGGACGTGCCGCGCCGCACCCTCGTCCTCGGCGGCGCGCGCTCGGGCAAGTCCGTGGAGGCCGAGCGGCGCCTGGAGGCGTTCCCCGACGTGCTGTACGTGGCGACGGGCGGAACCAGGAACGGCGACGCCGAGTGGGCCCAGCGCGTGAGCCTGCACCGGGAGCGGCGCCCCGGCTCCTGGCGGACCGCGGAGACCTGCGACCTGGTACCGCTGCTCGCGCAGGACGGGCCGCCGCTGCTCATCGACTGCCTGTCGCTGTGGCTGACCCACGTCATGGACGAGGTGAAGGCGTGGGACGACGCCGAGTGGGCGGGCGGCGGGGAGCGCGAGCTGCGGGCCCGGGTCGCCGAGCTCGCGGACGCGGTGCGCGCGAGCAGGCGCACGGTCGTCGCCGTCTCGAACGAGGTCGGCTCCGGCATCGTCCCCGCCACGGCATCGGGCCGCCGCTACCGCGACGAACTGGGCCGTCTCAACGCCGCGTTCGCCGCGGAGTGCGAACACGTGTTGCTGATCGTGGCGGGACAGGCCCTGCCGCTACGTGGCTGAACGTCGCTCGTGTCGGCTTGCCCGTCACCGGCGCGTGCTTTGAGCTGCCTTTATGACCATCGCCGAAGAACGCTCAGAGACATCGCAAGCAGCCGCGCCGAAAGTGCGGCCCCGGCTCGACGGGGTGCCCGAAACCCTGCTGTGGACCCTGTGGAACCGCGCCTGCGAGGCACGGCGGGCGGAATCCGTGCTGGAGGACCCCATGGCCGTGCGACTCGTCGAGGAGATCGACTACCCCTTCGAGGAGCGGCTCGGTCCGCCGCACCCGCTCTTCTCGCAGATCCAGGGGCTGCGCTCGCTCTGCTTCGACCGGGCCGTCCAGGAGTACGTCGCCGACCATCCGTACGCGACCGTCGTGGCCCTGGGCGAGGGCCTGGAGACCGGGTTCTGGCGCACCGACAACGGGCGCCTGCAGTGGCTGAGCGTCGACCTGCCCGAGGCCGCGGCGCTGCGGTCGCGGCTGCTCCCCGAGAACCCGCGCCATCACGTCGTGGCCTGCTCCGCCACCGACCTGAGCTGGCTGGACCGGGTGCGCGACCGCGACAACGGCGTCATCGTCACGGCGCAGGGCCTGATGATGTACCTCAAGCCGGGCGAGGTCCGCGACATCCTCGCCGCCTGCGCCGAGCGGCTGCCGGGCGGATCGCTTGTCCTGGACTCGATGCCGCGGTGGGTCGCCAAGGCGACGCGGGGTCGCCGACTTCGGGTCGGCGATCTCACCATTCCGCCCATGTACTGGGCCATGGCGGGCGACGAGCGGTACAAGTTGCGCTCCGCGCACCCTGGCATCGGAGAGGTGCGGGCTCTGACCATGCCCCGGGGGCGGGGGCGGCTCGGGCGGTTGATCGAGCGGCAGCACCGGGTTCCCCTGTTCCGGTCCATTTCGCCTGCTGTCAGTCAGGTCTGGTTTCGCTGAGGTCTGTGGGGAACTGCGAGACCTCTGTGACTGGTCGCGCAGTTCCCCACGCCCCGTACGGGGCTCGTCCTCTTACGGAGCTGTGTACGCGCCGTCCACCAAGTAGTGCGCGCCGTGCGTGAACGATGCCCTGTCCGACAACAGGAACGCCGTCACCTCCGCCACCTCCTCCGGTGTGCCGAGCCTGCCCGCCGGGTGCAGGGAGACCAACAGGTCGCGCACCCCCTGGTCGGCCCCGGCCAGCAGCGGGGTCTCGACGAAGCCGGGGCCGACCGCGTTGATGCGGACGCCCTGGGCGGCGTACTCGATCGCGGCGCTCTTGGTGAGGCCCACGACCGCGTGCTTGGCGGCGCTGTACGCGGCCGAGCCGAGGAAGCCGCTCACGCCGAGCACCGACGACATGTTGACGATCGCGCCGCCGCCCGCCGCGAGCAGCGCCGGGATCTCGTAGCGCAGTCCGTGGAAGACGCCGTGCAGGTTCACGTCCACCACGCGGCGCCACTCGGCCGGGTCGAGTTCGGCGGTGAGCACCGTGGGTCCCGCGACGCCCGCGTTGTTGACGGCGAGGTGGAGCGCCCCGAAGACCGACACGGTGGTGGCGACGGCGGCCTCGACCTGCGCCGGGTCCGTGACGTCCACCGTCACCGGGATGGCGTGCGCTCCCGACGAGGTCAGCTCGGCCGCGGCCTTCCCCGCGCCCTCCGCGTCCCGGTCGGCGCAGGCGACGGCGGCGCCGGCCGCGGCGAGGCGGCGGGCGACGGCGAGGCCGATGCCGGAGGCCGCCCCGGTGACCAGCGCGGTGCGGCCCGCGAACTCCCTTTCTCCGTACGTCACTTGTCGTCGCCTCTGCGTGCGATGACCCGGTAGGCGTTGGAGAAGCCGGTGCGGGTGAGCAGCGGCGGCAGGAACTTGTCGAGGCCGTACGCCACCGCGAACAGCGGCACCGACGCCCACCACGCGGCCTGCCGCAGCTTGAGCTGGAGCGGCGTCGCGGCCTTGGCGCGCCAGGGGGCGTCGGCCTTGGGCAGATGGCAGTTGAGGAACAGCGCGAGCGCTGTCGTCAGGTCGAACGGGATGTGGGGCTCGCGGCGCTCCTCGGCGACGACGGTGAAGCCCAGCCCCTCCAGCTCCTTGCGGAGGTTGGCGATCGGCACGAAGTGCAGGTGCTGCGGCTGGAAGTACGACACCCACCACTTGCCGAGCAGCTTGGTGTAGCGGGACTCGGGGTCAGGGACCTCGATCATCAGGTGCCCGCCGGGGCGCAGCACGGTCCGCGCCGCCTTGATCTCCTCGCGCGGGTCGAGGCTGTGCTCCAGGTAGTGGAACATGCTCATCGCGTCGTAGCGGCCCGCGAGGGACTCCGCGAGCTGGGTGAGATGGCCGCGGTGGCCCTCCTCGATGCGCCCGTGCCGCACGCCCTCCTCGACGCCGTCGCTCAGGTCGAGGCCGTCGAAGGACGTGTACGGCAGGACCTGCTTGGCGACGGCCGGGAAGTGCCCGTGGCCGGTGCCGACGTCCAGCCAGCACTCGGGCTCGTCGAAGACGCGCAGCGCGCGGGCGCTGGCGAGGTAGCGCTTGGTGCTCGACTCGGCGCCGAAGAGCTTCTCGGCCTCCTTGCCGCCGAGCCCGTCGTAGAAGTCCCGGTAGTAGAAGTCCAGGCCCTCGGGGGTGAGGCGGGGGTTCTGGAAGGAGTGGGCGCAGTCGCCGCACTGGTCGACCGTGAAGGTGCCCGGCTTGTGCTGGATCAGGTCGGTGGTGCGCAGCCGCACCCGCAGGCGCGCGGAGCCGCACCAGGGGCAGTCGGTGCGGCGCGGCTCGTGGAACCGTTCGGTGCCCTGGGCGAGTTCGGCGAGGTAGGCGGGGCGCCGGTCGGCGACCTGCTGGGCGGCATCCGTGGTCATGGTCGTGCTCCTGGAGTGTGGGGGGCTGTGAGGGCTGGGGCCGCGGAGGGCTTCATCCGGACGCGGGGGTCAGACCGCGAGCTTTTCGAGGTGCGCGGCGGCCGCCGGGGCGCCGCCCGCCGCGCGGAAGGCGTCGCGCACGCGCCGGGCGGCCGTGGCGTACGCCGGGTCGGTGAGCACGGCGTCGAGGGCCGCCCCCAGCTGTGCGCGTCCCGCCCGCCCGAACCGCACGCGCACGCCCGCGCCCGCCGCGGTGACCTGGGCGGCGATCACCGGCTGGTCGTCGCGGATGGGGGCGACGACCAGCGGGACGCCGTGCCACAGCGACTCGGCGACGGTGTTGTGCCCGGCGTGGCAGACCACCGCAGACGCCCGCTCCAGGAGCGGGAGTTGGGGCACCCGGGAGGCGATCAGGACATCGGCGTCGGAGCCCGTGTCGAGGACGCCGCCGGGGTCGACGAGCACCGTCTGCAGCCGTCCCGCGCGCTCCCGCACCGCGGCGGCGCACTCGGCCAGGAAGCGGCCGCCGGTGTCGGTGTTGGCGGTGCCGAGCGAGACGAGGACGAGGGAGCGGGCGGGGTCGAGCCACTCCCAGGGGAAGTCCGGCGCGGGCCGTTCGGCGATCGCGGGGCCGACCCAGCGGGCCTGCGGGGCGTCGCAGCCGGCGAGCTCGGGGGTGCTGAAGGCGATCTGCAGGTGCGGCGAGAAGCGCGGGTCGTGGGTCGCCGCGGGGTCGCCGAGGCGTGCGCGAAGGCCGCCGACGATCCCCTCGATCCACTCGGCCACCTTCGGCATGCCCTCCAGGGCGCCGCTGAACTCGGCGGTCGTGGTGGCCGACGTGGCGTACGGGATGCCGCGCCGCTCGGCGACCAGGGCGCCCGCCAGCGCCTGCTGGTCGGCGACGACGACATCGGGACGGAACGCGTCGACCGCCCGCTCGACGCCGGGCGCCATGGCATCGGCGAGGGGGCCGAAGCACTTCTGCCACAGGAACTGCAGGGCCGCGACGCCGCGCAGTTCGGGCGGTCTGGTCAGCTCCTGCGGGGTCGCGCAGGCGTACGACTCGGCCTCGGGGCCGACCAGTTGGGCGATCGGCTCCGGGTGGCCCGCCCAGGCGACGCGGTGGCCGCGGGCCTCCAGTTCGGCGGCGACGCCGACCAGCGGGTTGATGTGCCCGACGAGCGGCGGCACGACGAGGAGGAAGCGGCTCATGACGACGCCACCCCGCTGCCGCTGCGGGCGAGCTCCCTGTGGCCCTCGCCCACCCAGTCCAGGAGGAGCGGCCCGACGGTCTCCGGGGTGCCGACGAGGACCGAGTGCCCGTGCCCCTCGACCTTGAGGGTGCGGCACAGCGGCAGGAGCTCCTCCAGCCAGGGCGCCATGTCGGCGAGGTCGGAATTGGCGCCGTAGACCGCGAGGACGGGGATGTCGAGGGAGCGCCACAGGTCCTCGTCCGGGATGCGGCTCGCGGCGATGTCCTCGGCGATGCTGGTGCCGTGCAGGATGCGCTGCGCCCACCGCACGAGACGGGCCTCGTGGCGTCCGTACGTCTCCTCGATCCACGGCAGCGTGCGCTCGTCGCGCAGTTTGTACGCGGAGCCGGCGAGCAGCCCGCTCATCTTCTCGGCCCAGGCGGCGGTGGGCGGCTCCGACTCGACCATGAGGACACTGGCGACCCGGTCGGGGTGGTGCAGGGCCAGGTCGAGGGCGACGGTCCCGCCGAAGGAGTTGCCGACGAGGTGGACGGGGCGGCGGATGTCGAGGGCGTCGAGGAGCGCCGCGAGGTCGGCGGTGAACTCCTCGACCCGGTAGCCCTGTTCGGGCCGTGCGCTGCGGCCGTGGCCGCGCTGGTCGTACATCACGACGTCGTATCCGGCGGCCGCGAACTCGGGCGCGACGGTGAAGTAGTAGCTGGTGAGGTTGTCCGTGGCGATGCCGTGCACAAGCACGACGGTCTCGCCGCCCGCCTGACCGAGCCGCTCGACGTTGAGGCGGGCACCGCCCGCTTCGACGAGCGTCACCGCAGCTGCCCGCTCACGTAGCGGACCACCTGGCCGACGGAGAGCCCGATGATCTCGGAGAGTTCGAGCGAGGCGAAGAAGGCGGGGAAGTCCACGCGGTCGCCGTAGCGGCGGCGCAGCTCGCCGGTGAGGGTGACCAGGTCGATGGACTCCAGGTCGAGGTCCTCGACGAAGCGGGTGTCCATGGTGATCGGTGTCGCGTCGAGCTCGGCCTCGTCGAGCACGGAGCGCAGGGCGTCGGTGAGACCGGCGAGGACGGCGCTCTCGTCGGCGACCGGGTCGGTGGCGGGGGTGGTGGCGGGGCCGGTGACGGGAGTCGTGGCGGGGGTGGTCATTCCGGGTTCTCCTCGGTCGGGTCGGACGAGTCGGTCCAGGCGACGACATAGCCGCGGGGCGGCAGGCCCGGCGGGTTCGCGGTCTCGGCGATGCGGACGCGATGGGCGCGGGCCGCGGGCGTCCGCACGGTCAGGGCGCCGTCCTCGGCCGCGGTCACCGTGAAGTCGCGCGGGCGGCCGCCCATGCCGGTGCCCTCCGCCTTGGCCGCGGCCTCCTTGGCGGCCCAGAAGCGGGTCAGGGTGCGGGCCCGGTCGCCGTCGCGGGCGGCGAGACCGTCGAAGAGGGCGCGTTCGGACGGGGCGAGGACGGCGTCGTACGTGGTGTCAGGGCGCTCGGCGATCTCCTCGATGTCGATGCCGACGGGGCCCTCGCCGGGCGGGCGCACCAGGGCGACGGCGGCCTCGGCGCAGTGCGCCAACGAGAGCTCCAGGGGCGGGATCTCGCGTCCGTGCACGCCTTCCGGGCGGGGTCTGCCGCTGTCCTCGTTGCGGACGCGGACCTCGCCGGGGAAGACCGGGCCCTCGCCGTGCCGCCACAGGTGCCTGCGGATCGCGTCCTTCGCGGCGATCCGGCCGAGGAACCACTGCCGTTTGCCGCGCGGCGGGTGCGCGGCGTACTGGCGGCGCTCGTCCCCCGCGAGCTGGTTGCGCATCATCAGGTCCCGCGAGGCGGGGTCGGGCCAGTACTCGAAGACGAGCTGCCAGCCGCCGGGCTGCTCGTCGGAGAGGGTGTTCTCCTCGGGCCTGCGCTTGACCGGGTCGATGCGGGCCGGGGAGTCGAAGCGGCGGTCCTGCCAGCCGCGGATCTCGGCCCACACGGTGCGGTTGTGGCCTTCATGGCCTTCATGGCCTTCGTGGCCTTCATGGCCTTCATGGCCTTCGTGGCCTTCGTGGCCTTCGTGGCCTTCGTGGCCTTCGTGGCTGAGCTGTACGTCGGCTTCCAGGACCGTCTCGGTCAGGGCCGTGACACGGATGTCGCAGCGCAGCTCCGTGCCGGGCGCCGGGTGCGGCCCGTGGAAGCGGGCCTCGCGGATGCCGACGGGGAAGACGACGGTGCGGTCGGTGTGGGTGGCCATCAGCCAGTAGCCGAGGAGCTGGCCGACGTTGTCGAGGAGTGCGCCGGGGGCGGGCGGCGCGGTGAGGACGCCGCGTACGTGACGGTCGCCGAGGGCGTCGATGCGGGTGACGCCGCGGAAGAGGGGCCCGTGGAACATCCACCGCTCGTCGTACATCTCCTGGGCGGAGACGGTGGGCGGGCGCTCGGTCGCGGGGACGGGCCAGGGGGTGGGGGCCGGGGGGTATGCGGCGGCCGTCTCGACGGTGGCTCTGGCGTGCCGTCCGAAGTTCACGTCGTACCGGCCGGGGGCCTGCGTCTCGACCGTCAGGTCGACCTGGGCCGCGGGCTCGGCGACGACCCACTCCAGGAAGCGGGCGTCTCGGACGGTGACGGGGAGGTCGCCGCCGGGCGCCGCTCCTTGGGGAACGACGTCCATCATCAGCTGGACGAGGGTGGTGGCGGGGACGACCGGCCAACGGTCCGCCACGTCCGGCCAGTTGGGGGGCTGCTTGAAGAAGCAGTGGTCCAACAGGTGGGGCATGGTGGTGACGTTGATGTGGAGGGGGTGGGTTGTTTGGATTGCAGGGGTGGGGACAGGAGCCGAGGTGCGGGTTTGCCCACCGTCGGGGGCTGCTTCTCTTGCTGGGGCCGGCGGTTGCCCACCCCGGGTGGGGGCCGCCTGGGGTGCGGGGGCGGGCTGCTGCGGAGTGACGGGCGGGCGGGTGGGAGACGTCTTTGCGGTGTGCCCGGTGAACAGTTCGGCGGCCAGTGACGCCGTGGAGTCGAGCAGGGCCCGCAGCTCCCCCGCCGCCGGGAACCGGGCGGCGACCGGGGCGAGGACGTCGTGGCGGGCACCCGTACGCAGGGCCGAACGAAGCCGGTCCCTGGTCGCGGGGGCCAGGGAGACCAGTGCGGCGCCCAGGGCCACGGGTACGGCACCACTGACCCCCCGGCGCCCGGCGAGCGCCGAGAAGTCCGGCTCCGCCCCGCACGCCCACAGCCCCGCGGCAACTCTCCGAAGCTGCGACATCCCGTCCCGCCGGGGCGAGTTCGCGCTCACCGCGAGGTGGTCCCGCGAGGCCAGCGTGTCGCCGACCAGGGCCGGCAACTGACCCGAGCCGAGCTGAACGAACGCCCGTACCCCATCGGCGTACAAAGCCTCCACGAGCTGTCGGAACCGCACGGGTTCGAGCAGGTGCCGCACGAACAGCGCCCGCACCTCCCGCTTCTCCTCGGGGAACGGCGAGGCGGTCGTCCCCGACCACACCGGCACCGTCGCCCCGTGCAGGGTGAACCGCTCGCTCGCCTCCTGGATGGGCGCGAGGTACGGCTCCAGCATCGGCGTGTGGAAGCCGGACTCGAACGGCAGCACTTGTCCGAGCACGCCGTCCGCTCTCAACTGCTCGGCGAGCGCCTCCACTTCGGCGTACGGGCCACAGGCGACGGACTGGCGGGGGGCGTTGTCGTGGGAGAGGACGACTCCGGGGTACCGCGCGAGTGCCGCCGTCACCTGGGCTGCGGGGGCGCCGAAGGCGGCGAAGGCGAGGCCGGGGACGCGGAGCACGGAGGGGTCGAAGTCGCCGAGGAACGCGTCCACTTCGTCGTCCGCGAACATGCCGCCCGCGACCATGGCCGTCCATTCGCCGACGCTGTGGCCCGCGACGGCGTCCGGGGTGATGCCGATGCGGGACAGGGCGGTGGACAGGAGGCGGCCCACGCGGACCACGGCGGCGCCGTGTTCGGCCACGTCGCCCACGCGGGCGTCGAGGCCGTCCGGCCTCGGGAGGCCGAAGTGGCGGGCGATGTCGTCGACCTGCGGGGTGAACTCGGCCTCCAGGCCGGGGAAGAGGAAGGCGGTTTTGCCGTGGGCGTGCGGGGTGAGGAGGGGCTCGGGGGCGCACCATACGTCGCTTCGGCCGCCCCAGAGCTTTGCCTTGGCGGCGGCGGATCTCGCCAAGGCGAGGCGCTTGGGGGTGGGATCGAGGATGGCCACGCGGGCTGGGCCTCGGCCTGGGTCTCCTCGCTCGGCACGGAGCTCGATGTCCTCGGCATCCAGCAGCTCTGCGAGCTCCTGCGGAGTGCGGGCGGCCAGGCGCAGCAGGAGTTCGGGCTCGTCGACCGAAGTAGCGCCTCGTTCACGGTGCCCGGCGGTGGAGGCTGTGCCCACCCTTCCCCAAGCTCTCGACTCCGCTCGGGCAGGGGAGACCTCACTCGCCGTGCGGAACGCCTGCCCACAGCCGGAGCGGGACAGGGCGGGGGAAGCTGCGCGCACCCCCTGCCCGCGCCCCGGGCCACCGGTCGGCATCGGAGGCTGCTCCAAGACCACATGCGCGTTGATCCCGCCGAAGCCGAAGGCGTTGACCGCCGCGCGGCGCACGTCCGTCTCCCAAGGTCTTGCCTCCGACAGGGGGCGGAACCGGGTCGGGAGGAGGTCGGGGTGGGGGTCGTCGCAGTGGGGCATCGGGGGGAGCACACCGTGGTGGATGGCCAGGGCCGCCTTGACCAGGCCCGCCACGCCCGCCGCCGGCATCGTGTGGCCGATCTGCGACTTGACCGAGCCGATGACCGCGTCCGGCTCGCGCGCGGCTCCGAACACCTCGGCCAGCGTGGCCATTTCGGCGCCGTCACCGTTCGGCGTGCCCGTGCCGTGCGCCTCCAGGAGGCCGAGGGAGCCGGGGGCCGTCGGGTCGAGGCCCGCCGCCTGCCAGGCGAGGCGGACGGCCCGCGCCTGCCCGCCCGGGTCGGGGTTGACCAGGGAGGCGGCGCGCCCGTCACCGGCGATGCCGACCCCTCGTACGACCGCGTAGACCCTGTCTCCGTCCCGCAGGGCGTCGTCGAGGCGCTTGAGCACCACGACGCCCGTGCCCTCGCCCATCAGGACGCCGTCCGCCTCGCGGTGGAAGGGGCGGATCCGCTGCGACGGGGACAGGGCGCGGAGCTGGGCGAAGACCGACCAGAGCGTGATGTCGTGGCAGTGGTGGACGCCGCCGGCGAGCATCATGTCGCAGCGCCCCGAGGCGAGTTCCGTCACCGCCTGGTCGACCGCGACCAGGGACGAGGCGCAGGCGGCGTCGACCGTGTACGCGGGGCCGCGCAGGTCGAGGCGGTTGGCGATGCGGGACGCGGCGAAGTTCGGGACGAGGCCGATCACGGACTCGGGGGTGCGCGGCCCGCCGACGGCCTCGCAGAAGGCCTCGCGGACCTCCGCCAGACGGTCCTCGCCGAGGTCGGGCAGCAACTCCCGCAGCGTGCGGATGAGTTGGCCGGACGTACGGACGCGCTGGTCGAGGCGGGCCAGGCCGTCCGTCAGATAGCCGCCCCTGCCCAGGACCACGCCGACCCGCGCGGGGTCGGGGGGCGGTCCGCCGCGTCCCGCGTCGGCGAGGGCGGCGGCCGCGGTGCGCAGCGCGATCAGCTGGTCCGGTTCGGTGGCGGGGACCGAGCCGGGCATGATGCCGTACGCGGTCGGGTCGAAGGCGGCGAGTTCGGGCAGGTCGTCGACGAAGCCGCCGCGGCGGCAGTAGATCGCGTCGGGCCGGTAGTACTCGTCCTGGTCCCAACGGGCGTGCGGGACCTCGGAGATGGCGTCCGCCCCCGTACGGACGTTGTGCCAGTACGTGTCGAGGTCGGCGGCCCCCGGGAGGGTGACCGCCATGCCGACGATCGCGACGGGCGGCGGCTTTCGCAGCACCGCGGTCACCAGCCCGACGCGGTGTAGACGACCTCGTCGGTCTCCGCGTCGCCCCAGGCGAGTTCCCGCAGGAGGGCGAGGACGCCTTCCTCGGGGTCGATGAGGGAGATGCCGCGGCGGGCGTACTCGCGGCCGAGCTCCGGCGAGACCATGCCGTCGTGCGCCCCCGTCGGCGCCCACGGCCCCCAGTGGACGGTGAGGGCACGGCTGCCTGTGGCATCGCGCCAGTGCCGGCCGAGGGCGGCGAGGGCGTCGTTGGCGGCGGCGTAGTCGATCTGGCCGCGGTTGCCGTAGACGGCGGAGATGGAGCCGAACAGGACGGCGAAGCGAGGCAGTTCGGGCAGCCGGTGGACCGCGGCGAGCAGGGCCTTGGCGCCGTCGACCTTGGTGCCGTAGACGCGGGTGAAGGAGTCCGGGTCCTTCTCGGTGACGAGCCGGTCCTCGATGATCCCGGCGGCGTGCACGATGCCGTCGACGCGGCCGTGGCGCGCCTGGATGTCCTTGACCGCCTGCTGCACGGCTTCGGCGTCGCGCAGGTCGAGGGCGCGGTATCCGGCGGTGCCGCCCGCCGCGCGGATCTCGGCGAGGGTCTGGGCGACCTCGCGGGCGGCGAGGACGCGGCTCGCCTCGCGCTCGATCCCTGCGGGGCGCAGGCCGCCGCGGGCGGCGAGGGCGGCGCGCAGGGCGACCTTGTCGCGGGCCTCGGGGAACGGGTCGCCGCCGTCGGGGAGTTCGGTGCGGCCCAGCAGTTCGACGCGGCAGCGGGACGCGGTGGCGAGGGCGACGGCGAAGCGGGCGGTGATGCCGCGGGCGCCGCCCGCCAGGACGACCACGGAGTCGGGGCCGAGCCCGAGGACGGCGGCCTCCGCGGCCCCGTCTCCGGCCGGTCCCGCCCCGCCGCCACCGAGCAGACCGAGTCCGCTCTCGTACGTCTCGATGCCGCGCCGCGCGCCTTCGGTGCGGAGCACGACCGGCTCGCGGTCGGGGGCGAGGAGTTCCTCGACGAGGGCTTCGGCCTGGTCGGCGGGCGACCAGGAGGCGTCCAGGTCGACGACGCGGGAGAGGGTGTCCGGGTACTCGCGGGCGACGGTGCGGAAGAAGCCGCTCAGGCCGTTGGCGTCACCGGGGTAGCGGGCGCACAGCAGCCAGCGGGGGGCGCGTCGGAGCAGCCCCTTGAACACCGGGAACTGTCCCGGCAGCAGGGCCTCGCCGACGGGCGCGAGGGCACCGACGTGCAGCACGCCGTCGAGCGGCGCGGCATGCCCTTCGAGGTCACCGCTGCCGCGTACGGCACTGGCCCCGAGCACGGTGAGCCGGGTGACCAGCGCCTGTGCCACGGCCGTCCCGTCCCCGACGACGAGGAAGTGCTTCCCCCGCAGATCCTGCTCGACGGAGCCGGGGGCGGGAGCGGGGGTGAGCGACACCGGCCGCAGGAGGTGGCGCTTGGGGGCGGTCCCGGTGAGGGGGGCGACTTCGCCGCCGGGCACAGCTTCGGCCGGGGCCGCGGTCTCGACGAGGGGCGCGGCTTCGGCGGGAGACGTCACCGAGGCGGCGGCCACCGTCGGCACCGCGGGAGCGGTCGCCGCGCCGAGACCTTGCGCGTGCGCCTCACCGGCCGCCGAAGCCGAGGCGGCGGCGGGCGCCGACGAGACCTGCGGGGCCTGAGGGGTCTGAGGGGCCTGGAGGGTCTGGGAAGCCTGAACAGCTTGGGAAGCCTGAACAGCACGGGAAGTCCGCACAGCCCGGGAAGCCGAGGAGACCTGGGAGTCGGTGTCCTCCCCCGCCGATACGCCCGTCTTCCGCCCCAGCCACTCCGCGATGCCGGATGCCGTGCGCGCCCGCGTCAGCTCCTCCAGCTCCGCGTCCGGCAACGACCGCAGATCCACACCCGAACCCAGCAGCCGCTTGCCCAACTCCCCCGCGATCTCCGTCCGCTTGATCGAATCGACGCTGAGATCCGCCTCCAGATCCAGATCCGGCTCGATCATCTCCACCGGATAACCCGTACGCTCGGCAATCACCGCGAGGACCGTCCCGAGCACATCCAGTTCGGCGGGGGCCTCGGCGGTCCGCGAGGGCGGCGCGGCACTCGTCGCGCCCTCCACCCTCGGCGTCAGCCACTCCGCGATGCCGGATGCCGTGCGCGCCCGCGTCAGCTCCTCCAGCTCCGCGTCCGGCAACGACCGCAGATCCACACCCGAACCCAGCAGCCGCTTGCCCAACTCCCCCGCGATCTCCGTCCGCTTGATCGAATCGACACTGAGATCCGCCTCCAGATCCAGATCCGGCTCGATCATCTCCACCGGATAACCCGTACGCTCGGCAATCACCGCGAGGACCGTCCCGAGCACATCCACCTCACGCTCGCGCTCGGGCGAAGCCTCCGGCTCAGGCGAAGCCTCCCGCTCAGGCGAAGCCCCCGGCCGCGGAGCCACTTCCAAGGCGACGGCGGCCGCAGGGGCCACAGCCGCCGCGGCAACCGGCGCCGCAGGCGTCACCGGCACTCCGCCCGACCCGAAGTACGTCATGAGTACGTCCCGCTGCGCCGCCACCATCTCGCGGCTGCTGCGCAGGAATTCGTGGAGCAGGGCGTCCCGGTCCACCGGGGCCCCCGTCGTGTTGTCCGTACCGGAACCGGTCACAGTCGTCGTCTCCGTGATGAGTCGGGAAAGCCCTGGGATGCGCCGCGCGGGGTGCAGAGCCCCCGGCAGCAGGTCACCGCCCGCCGTGCGGACCACATGGCCGTCGACCGTCCAACCGGGCCGCGCGGGGACCGTCGAGGCGTCGACGGCGGCCGCGTCGCGCCCGGCGAACAGCCGCGTCGCCGCCACCGGGACGCCCGCCACCGCGAGCCCCGCGACGCACTCCAGGAAGCCGCGGAGCCCGGCGTCGGGGCGGGGTTCGAAGGGCAGCGCCAGGTGCGGGCGCTCGCCGAGGACCTTGCCGACCAGGCCGGTCAGTACCGTGCCGGGCCCGGCCTCGACGAAGATCCGCGCCCCGGCGTCGTACATCGCCTCGATCTGCTCCGCGAAGCGGACGGGCGCGCCGATCTGCTCGGCGAGGTGGCCCCGTACGTCCTCCGGAGCGGAGGGATAGCGCGTGCCCGTGAGGTTGGCCCACACCGGGAACTCCGGCGCCCGCACCGGCGTGCGGCCGAGCGCCTCGGCGAAGCGGGGCACCGCCCCGGCGACGAGCGGGCTGTGGAACGCGCACGCCACGGGCAGCGCACGGGCGCCGAACCCGGCCGCGGTGAGCGCCTCGACCGCCCGGCCGACCGCCTCCGTGGGGCCGGAGATCACCGTCTGGGAGGGCGCGTTGTGATTGGCGGCGACGACCTCGCGTACGAGATGCGCCTCGGCGAGGACCCGCGCCACGTCGTCGGCGGACGCGGCGACGGCCGCCATGGTCCCGGGGTCGCCGTCGGCGTGGGACGAGGTGGCCGCGAGGATGGCCTCGGCCCGCTCGCGGCTGAGCGCGCCGAGCCCGGTGGAGTCGAGGGCGCCCGCCGCGCACAGGGCGACGAGCTCGCCGTAGGAGTGGCCGGCGGCCATGTCGGGGCGCACGCCGAGCCCGCTCAGCACGTCGTACGCGGCGAGCGACACCGCGCCGAGCGCGGGCTGCGCGCACCGCGTGTCGGTGAGGCGGGCCCGCTGGGCGGCGCGCTCGGCGTCGTCGAAGGCGGCGGGCGGGAACAGCGCGTCCACCGGCGCGTCGCGCAGGTGCCGCTGCGTCTCGGGGAACGCGGCGAACAGCTCGGCGAACATGCCGGGGCGCTGGCTGCCCTGTCCGGGGAAGAGGAACGCGACCTGGCCGCCGCCGTCCGCGCCGGACCTGAACACCCCGGGGGCCGACTCGCCCGCCAGCAACTTCCGCAGCAACTCGGGAAGTTCGCGCAGCGAATCGGCCACCACGGCCGACCGGACAGGGCCCGCTCCCGCCCCCTGCTCCGCCCTGCGCGCCGCGCTCAGCGCGAGGTCGCGCAGGCGCCAGGGGCGGCCCGCCCGCTCCCCCGCCTCGCAGAGTTCGAGGAGCTCCTGGACCGCGCCGTCCGAGCGGAAGAGGAACAGCTCGGCGGGCCAGGCGTCCGCGCCGTGCCGGGGCGGGGCCCCGCCCTCGTACCCCTTCATCACCACATGGAAGTTGGTGCCGCCGAAGCCGAACGCGCTGACGCCCGCGACCCGTTGCCCCGCGGGCTCGGCCCACGGCAGGGCCCGGTCGTGGAGGGCGAAGGGGCCATCGGGCGTCCACGCGGGGTTCGGCGCGGTGACGTGGAGCGTGCCGGGGCGGACACCGGTGTGCAGGGCGAGGGCCGTCTTGATGAGTCCGGCGAGGCCCGCCGCGCACTTGGTGTGGCCGATCTGGGACTTGACGGAGCCGACCACGCAGCGGCCCGCCGCCGCGCCCGCCTCCTCGAACACCCCGCTCAGCGTGGCGAGTTCGGTGCGGTCGCCGACGACGGTACCGGTGCCGTGCGCCTCGACGAGTCCGACCTGGGAGGGCGAGATGCGGGCCTGTGCGTACGCGCGCTCAAGGGCGGCCCGCTGCCCCTCCGGTCTCGGCGCGGTCAGGCCGAGCGAGCGGCCGTCGCTCGCGCTGCCGACGCCCTTGATCACGGCGTACACGCGGTCGCCGTCGCGCTCGGCGTCCGCGAGCCGCTTGAGGACGACGCAGGCGACGCCCTCGCCGAGCGCGATGCCGTCGGCGTCCGCGTCGAAGGTGCGGCAGCGGCCCGTCTTGGACAGGGCGTGGACCGAGGAAAAGAGGATGTAGTCGTTGATGCCGTTGTGCAGGTCGGCGCCGCCGCACAGCGCGACGTCGGCGGCGCCCGACGCCAGCTCCTTGCAGGCCACGTCGACGGCCGTCAGCGAGGAGGCACAGGCCGCGTCGACCGTGTAGTTGGCGCCGCCGAGGTCGAGGCGGTTGGCGATGCGCCCGGAGATGACGTTGGCGAGCATGCCGGGGAAGGAGTCCTCGGTCAGCTCGGGGAGTTGGCCCGCGAGTTCTTCGGGGAGGCGTCCGACGTACGAGGGAAGGACGGTCCGCAGCGTCGTCGCGTTCGAGGTGTCGCTGCCCGCCTCGGCGCCGAAGACGACGCAGGTGCGCTCGCGCGGGAACTCGCGCCGGTCGTAGCCCGCGTCGGCGAGCGCCCTGCGCGCGGCCTCCAGGGCGAGCAGTTGCACGGGCTCGATGCTGGCGAGCGAGGTGGGCGGGATGCCGTAGGCCAGCGGGTCGAAGGGGATCTCGGGCAGGAAGCCGCCCCAGCGGGATGCCGAGACGTCGTGCGCGTCGGCGTCGTCGCCGTAGTAGAGGGCGGGGTCCCAGCGGCCCTCGGGCACCTCCGTCACCGCGTCGGTGCCCGCGAGGACGTGCGCCCAGAAGGTCGCGAGGTCGGGGGCCTCGGGGAACATGCCCGCCATGCCGACGACGGCGATGTCCAGAGGGTCGGGCACGGGCTGCTCGGCGGGCTTCTCGCGCACCTTCAGGTCGCGTGCGCGGCGGGCGTAGAAGTCGGCGGCGCCGTCGGCGACGGAGGTGTGCAGACGGGCGATGGTGGTGGTCGCGCCGCGCAGGACGGCGACCTCGCCGGCCATGAACATGCCCTCGCCGAGCTGGCGTCGCTCGTCGACGTCGAGGAGCTCGTCGCCGATGCGCTCGATGCCCTTGCTGGCGATGCGGAGCCGTCCGACGTTGAGCCGCTCCAGCTCCTCCCAGGCCTGCCGGTCGGGGACGCCCTGTTCGCGCAGCTCGTCCTTGAGCGCCTGGTAGGTGTCGCTGAAGGGGCTGGGGACGCAGCGCGTGGCGTGGCCGGGCGCGGTGTGCAGGAGAGCGGTGCTCTCGGCCGTGATCACCTGTCTCTGGAAGAGCGGCTGGATGGCGCCGGAGGCGACGGCCTCCTCGGTGAAGAGGTACGCCGTGCCCATCAGGACGCCGATGGAAACCCCGCGCCCGGTGAGCCCGGCCGCGAGCGCCGCGACCATCGCCGCCGACCGCTCGTCGTGGATGCCGCCCGCGAACAGGACCTGTACGTCGCCGGGGTCCACGGCGTCGCCGCCGCTCCCGCTCGCGTCGAGGAAGTCCTCCAGGACCGCGAGCTGCGCCTCCCACAGCGGGAAGCTGTTGCGCGGCCCGATGTGCCCGCCGCACTCGGCGCCCTCGAAGACGAAGCGCCGCGCGCCCGCCGCGAGGAACTGCCCGAGCAGGCCCGGCGAGGGCACGTGCAGGAAAGTCTTGATGCCGTCCGCTTCGAGGGCCGCGGCCTGCGAGGGCCGCCCGCCCGCGATGATCACGTGCGTGGGACGCAGCTCGCGCACGGCTTCGAGCTGCGCGGTGCGCACCTCCTCGGGCGCGAAGCCGAGGATGCCCACGCCCCAGGGGCGCTCGCCCAGCGCCGCCCTGGTCTGCTCCAGCATGGTGCGGGTCTGCGCGGGCGCGGCGAGGGCGAGCGCGATGAAGGGCAGGCCTCCGCCGTCGGCGACCGCGGAGGCGAACCGCGCCTGGTCGCTGACGCGGGTCATGGGGCCCTGGGCGACGGGCAGCGCGGTGCCCATCGCGCGGCACATCGCGGAGCCGCCGCGCAGGACGCCGGGGTCGGCGTGCAGCGACCCCTCGACGCCCTCGCGCACCGCGCGTACGGCGGCGTCCACCGTGCCGTACCGCTCGGCGAACCGGGCGGCGAGGAAGGCGTCCTGACCCAGCGGCAGGAGGCGCTCGCGCAGCGCGGCGGGGACGCCGGGGCGGCGCCGGTCCAGGACGCGGTGCCCGTTCACCACGACGGTCTCGGAGCCGTCGGCGGTGCGCAGGAGGGCGGCGACGGCGGCCGGCGGCCGCGCCTCGTCCAGGAGCGCGAGCTGGACGTCGAGGACGACGCCGCGGGCGCCCGCGAGGACGGCGGCCGCGGCGGTGCGGGGGCCGATGCCGCCGCAGGCCCAGACGGGGACGGTCACTTCGGGGTCGGACAGGACGTGCTGGAGCAGCACGAAGGTGGAGAGCTCGCCGCAGGGGCCGCCGCTCTCGCTGCCGCGTACGACGATTCCGGCGGCGCCCTGGGCCACCGCGTCCCGCGCCTCGGCGACGCTGCGGACCTCGGCGACGACGGTCGGGGCCTGGACGTGGGCGATGCGCCAGGGGGCGTCGGGGGCGAGCAGGACGGTGTGCGGCCCGGTCCCGTCGGGGTCGTTCAGGTCGTCGGGGTGCAGGGCGCACTCCGCCGGGATGCGGACGCCGAAGCTTCCGGGGCACCACTGGCGGGCGAGGTCGAGGGCTTCGCGGGCGCGGCGGTCGCCGGGGCCGAGGTCGAGGATGCCGAGCCCCCCGGACCGGCTGACGGCGGCGGCGAGTCGTGCGTCCGGCTCTCCGAACGGGCTGACGCCGATGACGGTGTGCGTCACGGGAGGAGACTCCTCTGTGCGATCAGTGCGGCGGTACGCGGTACGGCTGGTGCAGCGGCGCTGCGATACGACAATCCGATACAAACGGGAACGTAAGGGATCATCAGCCCCCGTGCAATGACGCTATGAATCCAATGCATCACATGGCGTAACTCCTCGACGGGTCGACCTGACGGTCCGTCACTTGAGTGGGTGCGCGGTCCGCAGGACCGTTCGAGCAACGCCGCCACCGCTCCCGGTACTGTTCGCCGAATGAGCTCGCTGAATCTCGACGACTTCACCGACCTGATCGAGCGGCCCGACGGCGGGGTGCGCCGCGACGCCGAGGAGCGCAGGGCGCGGCAGATCCTGCCGCCCGGCGCCCTTGGCCGCCTCGACGAGCTGGGCGAGTGGCTGTCGGCGGCCCAGTCGGCCGTGCCGGTCAAGCCGGTCGAGCGGCCCCGCGTGGTGCTGTTCGCGGGCGACCACGGGGTCTCCGAGCTCGGGGTCTCCACGCGGCCCGCGGGTGGCGCCGCCGATCTCGTGCGCTCCGTACTCGCCGGTGAGAGCCCGGTGGCCGTGCTCGCGCGCCGCCTCGACGTGCCGGTCCGGGTCGTCGACATGGCGCTCGACTGCGACCCCTCCGAGCTGCCCGCCGAGGTCGCGGGGCACCGGGTGCGGCGCGGCTCGGGACGTATCGACATCGAGGACGCGCTGACCGCGGAGGAAGCGGAGCAGGCGGTGCGCGCGGGCATGGCCGTCGCCGACGAGGAGGCGGACTCCGGAACCGACCTGGTCGTGCTCGGCGACATCAGCGTGGGCGGCACGACGCCCGCGGCGACGCTGATCGCCGCGCTGTGCGGGACCGACGCGTCCGTGGTGACCGGGCGGGGCGGCGAGGCCATCGACGACCTGGCGTGGATGCGCAAGTGCGCGGCGGTGCGGGACGCGCTGCGGCGGGCCCGGCCCGTCCTCGGCGACCAGCTGGAGCTGCTCGCCGCGGTGGGCGGCGCCGACCTCGCCGCGATGACGGGCTTCCTGCTGCAGTGCGCGGTGCGGCGTACGCCGGTGATCCTCGACGGTGTCGTGGCGTCGGCGGCGGCGCTGGTGGCCCAGCGGATCGCTTTCCGGTCACCGGACTGGTGGCTGGCGGGGCACGACAGCGGGGAGCCCGCGCAGGCGAAGGCGCTGGACCGGATGGCGCTCGAACCGCTGCTCTCGCACGGCGTGAAGATCGGCGAGGGCGCGGGCGCGCTCCTTGCGCTGCCGCTGGTTCAGTCCGCCGCGGCGCTGGCCGCGGAGCTGCCGGAGCGGGAGTCGGCGACGCCGGACGCGGAGTCCTCGGAGCCGGGCGCGGAGCCCTCCGAGGCAGCCGCCGAGTAGGCGACGGCGCCGGGGTAGGGCGAGAACCGGACAACCTGGCACAACACACCACCTGCTCGCCCCATATGATCCCTTTTCATGGGAGATGAGCAGGTCGTCACCGGGCGACAGAAGTCACGCACCGTCATACAGCGCCGCGCCGCGGGGTTCGCCGTCTGGTATCTCCGCGCCGTCACCTTCATCAACTTCCTGAGCGCGGTCTGGGTCTCCCTCGGACAGGACCTGCGGCAGCACAACACGGAGAACTACTTCACTCCGTACCTGCTGACCGCGGGCTTCGCCTCCGGCCTGTTCACGCTGTTCCTCGCGATCACCATGCGGCGCCGCAAGCGCGCCGCGTGGATCCTCAACCTCGTGCTCAGCGGGCTCTTCCTGCTGCTCTTCGCCTTCGCGATGGTCTTCCCGGAGATCCGCCAGTACGCGCAGAACTGGATCTCCCTCGTCCTGACCGCCGCCTTCGTCGCGGCCCTGGTCGTCGGGCGCCGCGAGTTCTACGCCAAGGGCGACCGCTCGAACCCGGTGCTGGCCTCGGTCGTCGCGATCGGCGGGCTCCTGGTCACCTCGCTGATCGCCACGCTGCTCGTCACGGTCACCAACACCGCCCACGACGACTACCGCTCGACCTTCCTGGACCGCTGGCGCTACGGCACCATGCGCCTGGTCTCGCTGGCCGCCGACGACAAGCGCTTCGAGGGCATCACCACGCCCGGCTGGGTCAACGTCTCCATCAACGTCCTGAGCGCGCTGCTGCTCTGCGCCGTCCTGTACGCCGCGTTCCGCTCCCGCAGGGCCGTCGACCCGCTCACCGAGGAGGACGAGGAGAAGCTGCGCGCGCTGCTCGACCAGCACGGCGACCGCGACTCGCTCGGCTACTTCTCGCTGCGCCGCGAGAAGAGCGTCGTGTGGTCGCCGACCGGCAAGGCGGCCGTCGCGTACCGCGTCGTCGGCGGGGTCTCGCTGGCCTCCGGCGATCCCATCGGCGACCCGGAGGCCTGGCCCGGCGCCATCGAGCCCTGGCTCACCGAGGCCCGCGAGCACGGCTGGATCCCCGCCGTCATGGGCGCGAGCGAGGAGGCGGGCACGATCTACGCCCGGCACGGCCTGGACGCCCTGGAGCTGGGCGACGAAGCGATCGTGGAGATCGGCGAGTTCACGCTGGAGGGACGGGCCATGCGCACCGTCCGCCAGGCGTACAACCGCGTGAAGCGCGCCGGGTACACGGTCCGCATCCGCCGCCACGAGGACATCCCCCACGACGAGATGGCCGAGCTCCTGCGCCGCGCCGACGACTGGCGCGACGGGGCGACCGAGCGCGGCTTCTCGATGGCGCTCGGACGGCTCGGCGACCCGGCGGACGGGCAGTGCGTGATGCTCGAATGCACGGACGGGAACGGCGAGTTGAGGGCCGTGCTCTCCTTCGTCCCGTGGGGGCCGCACGGCCTCTCCCTGGATCTGATGCGGCGTGACCGCGACTCCGAGAACGGCCTGATGGAGTTCATGGTCATCGAACTCCTGCAGCGCGCCCCCGAGATCAAGATCACGCAGGTCTCGCTCAACTTCGCGATGTTCCGTTCGGTCTTCGAACGTGGCTCACGGCTCGGCGCGGGCCCGGTCCTTCGCCTGTGGCGTTCGCTGCTCAGCTTCTTCTCGCGGTGGTGGCAGATCGAGTCCCTCTACCGGGCCAACGCCAAGTACCGGCCGATCTGGGAACCCCGCTTCCTGCTCTTCGAGAAGAGCGTCGACCTGCCGCGCATCGGAATCTCCTCCGCTCGCGCGGAGGGGTTCCTTGAGGCGCCGGGCCTGCCGAAGTGGCTGCACCGCAAGCATTTGGAGTCGAGACGATGAGCACCCTGGCCCGCTACGCCCGCGCCGAGTGGGGACCGCTGTCCTCCACCGTGCGGGACGCGCTCGTCGTCCGGCGGTGGCGGGCCGTGCCCATGACGCTGGCGGCGGTCTGCCTGACCGCGCTGTTCCAGTACGTCCAGAACCAGCCCTGGGGCTACCAGTTCGTCCAGAACATCGGCTCCGTGCGCGCCGAGGAACCGCTCTGGCTGGCCCTGCTCCGCACCCCGCTCTCACTCTTCGTGCCCGCGCTCGACCTGCCCGTATGGGGCGCGCTCGCGCAGATCCTGCTGGTCTTCGGCATCGCGGAGATCTGCCTCGGCTGGTGGCGCACGCTCGTCATCGGGTACGCGGCCACGCTCGCCGGCACGCTCTACGCGCGCGTGGGCATCGAACTCGGCCCCTCGAACCCCATCGGCCTGCCCGCGTCGGACGCGCAGGTCGTCGACACGGGCCCGTCGGCCGCCGTGGTGGGCCTCGCCCTCTATGTGTGCTGGCGCTACCGGGCGTACTTCACGGGGGCCCTGGTGGTCGCCGTGATGATCCTCGAGGTGGCCGTCAAGAACAACCTCGCGGGCCGGGAGCACCTGGCCGCCATCGCCGCGGTGCTCGTGCTGTGCGCGATCTCGGCGGTACGTCACCGGGGTGGCGGCGGGACCCGCTCCGGTTCCGCCGCATCCGGTGCGCCCGGATCGGGTTCGACGAAGCCGCCGATCCAGTCCTGAAGCTTGCGGCGCGGCCTCGACCAGCGGCGGTCGTGCCTGAAGGCCCGGAGCCCCGCACGCGCGCGTGCCCGGTGCCTGTTGCGGTAGAACCGCCGCGCCCACGCCGACCCCGGGCGGGCCAGCCGGATCGCGCCGACCAGCGCGACGAAGGGGATCACCATGCCGATCAGGGCGGTCCGCAGCTTGCCCTTGAGGAGCGCGATCAGCGCGAAGGCGCAGTTGACGCCGACGTTCAGCGCGAGCAGGCCGCGGTTGTGCCGCTCGGCGACCGACAGGTCGTTCACCCCGAACGGCGTGAAGCCGGTGAGCACGAGGACCACCAGGGCGGCCGTGAGCATCACGACCTCCACGCTCTTGCGGCCCTGCTCGCTCCAGTAGACGTCGTCGAGATGGAGGATCAGCGCGAACTCGTCGAGCACGAGACCCGCGCCGATGCCGAAGATGACGGCGGCGTACAGCGGCCCGGCCCCGTGCCGCCCCGTGGCCACCGCCCAGAACCCGCCGACCAGCATGAGGAAGATCCCCGGCACGACGTGGTGGATGTGCACGTCACCCGAGCTGATGTTCCGGAACGGCCCCTTGCCGGCCCGGATGAGCCGCGTGATGGTGCGGGTGACCAGGAACGACCCCACGAAGGACAGCAGCGCGAGCAGCAGCGGCAGCTTCCCCGGCTCGACGATGTTCCGGTACCACCAGTCACCCATGGGCTCATCCTCCGTCCCCCAAGAGTGATCCGCAGGGCGGGGAGTTCCGCCGGGGTAGCCTTCCGCGGTGTCCAGAACCTCCCCCGCCGACGGCATACGCTTCGCCTTCGGCACCCTCACCGCGCTCCCCGTCCGCGTCACGAAGTGGGACCGCGACGCCGCGCGAGGCGGCATGCAGTGGGCGCCCCTGGCCGGACTCACCGTCGGTCTCATCGCCGCCGCGGTCGGCGGCGTCCTGACCGTCCTCGGCGGCGGCCCCCTCCTCGCCGCCGTGGCGAGTGCGGCGACCCCCGCCGCCCTCACCCGCGGTCTGCACCTCGACGGCCTCGCGGACACCGCGGACGGCCTCGGCAGCGCCAAGCCCGCCGACGACGCGCTGCGCATCATGAAGCAGTCCGACATCGGCCCCTTCGGCGTCATCACCCTGCTCTTCGTGCTGCTCGCCCAGGTGGCCGTCCTCTTCCAGCTGTACGAGGCCTCGTGGGCCCGCGGCGCGCTCGCCGCCGTCGTCTCGGCGACCGCCGCGCGCCTGGCCCTCACCCTGGCCGCCCGCGCCGGAGTGCCGCCGGCCCGCCCCGAGGGCCTCGGCGCCGCCGTCGCCGGGGTCGTCCCGCGCGGCGCGGCGCTGCTGGTCACCGCGCTCGTGGTGTGCGGGGCGGCGGCCTCCGGGGCGCTCCTCGGTACGTACGACGTGCTGCGCGGCGCGGCCGCCGTCGTCCTCGCGCTCGGCGCCGCGGAGTTGCTGCTCCGGCACTGCGTACGGCGGTTCGGCGGGGTCACGGGCGACGTCTTCGGAGGCCTCGCGGAGACCGCGGCGACGGCCGCGCTCGTGGTCCTCGCGCTCGGCTGACGCACGGTCACCCCGAAACCCCGGCGAACCCGACACCGCGCCGAACACGCACAGTGAGGCGCACCGCAGCGCTCACGGGCGTAGGCTCGCGACGGGCTCACCACCCCACAGCCCGTCGAAACTCACTGAAAGAGGACCTCACCACCGTGACTGCTCTGACTCTCAGCACCGCCGCCGCGTCCGGTCTGCGCGCCGACGCGATCGTCGTCGGTGTCGCCAAGGGCGCTGGATCAAAGGGGGGCCTGGTCGTCGCGGCCGGCGCCGAGGCCGTGGACAAGGCGTACGACGGCAAGCTCGCGTCCGTCCTTGAGACCCTCGGCGCCCGTGGTGCCGAGGGCGAGGTGACGAAGCTGCCCGCCCCGTCCGGTTTCAAGGCCCCGGTCGTCGTCGCGGTCGGCCTCGGCGAGGTCCCGGAGAAGGACGAGACGTACGGGACGGAGGCGCTGCGCAGCGCCGCCGGTACCGCCGCCCGCGCCCTGACCGGTTCGAAGAAGGCCGCGTTCGCGCTGCCCGTCGAGGACGCCGACGGCGCCGGCGCCATCGCGGAGGGCGCCCTGCTCGGCGCGTACTCCTTCGGCGCCTACAAGGACCAGGGCGACGCCAAGTCCGCGAAGAAGAACGGTAAGGACGCCAAGGCCCCGCTCGCCGAGATCGCCCTGCTCGGCGGCAAGCCCCGCGACAAGGCGTACAAGGCCGCGATCGAGCGCGCCGTCGCCGTGTCCGAGGAGCTGAACCGCGCCCGCGACCTGGTCAACACCCCGCCGAACGACCTCAACCCCGAGGCCTTCGCGGCGGTCGCCACCGCGGCCGCCAAGGAGCACGGCATCAAGATCCAGGTGCTCGACGAGAAGGCGCTCACCAAGGGCGGCTTCGGCGGCATCCTCGGCGTCGGCGTGGGCTCGGACGCCCCGCCGCGCCTGGTGAAGCTCTCGTACACGCACTCCAAGGCGAAGAAGCACCTCGCCTTCGTCGGCAAGGGCATCACGTACGACTCGGGCGGCATCTCGCTGAAGCCCGCCGGTCACAACGAGACGATGAAGTGCGACATGGCCGGTGCCGCGGCCGTCTTCGCCGCCGTCGTCGCCGCCGCGCGCCTGGGCCTCGAGGTGAACGTCACCGGCTGGCTGGCGCTCGCCGAGAACATGCCGTCCGGCTCCGCGACCCGCCCCGGCGACGTCCTGCGCATGTACAGCGGCAAGACCGTCGAGGTCCTGAACACCGACGCCGAGGGCCGGCTCGTCCTGGCCGACGCGATCGCCAAGGCCTCCGAGGACAAGCCGGACGCGATCGTCGACGTGGCGACGCTGACCGGCGCCATGATGGTGGCGCTCGGCAACCGCACCTTCGGCATCATGGCCAACGACGACGCGTTCCGTACGTCGATCCACGAGATCGCCGAGGAGGTCGGCGAGCCGACCTGGCCGATGCCGCTCCCCGCCGACCTGCGCAAGGGCATGGACTCCCCCACCGCCGACATCGCCAACATCGGCGACCGCATGGGCGGCGGCCTGGTGGCCGGCCTCTTCCTGAAGGAGTTCGTGGGCGAGGGCATCACCTGGGCCCACCTGGACATCGCGGGCCCGGCCTTCCACGAGGGCGCCCCGTTCGGGTACACGCCCAAGGGCGGCACCGGCACCGCGGTCCGCACCCTGGTCCGCCTGGCCGAGCACACGGCCGCGGGTGACCTGGGCTGATTCGGGCACTTCCCACCAGGGCCCCGGACGTTCCCGCGTCCGGGGCCCTGCGCGATTTCGCCCTCGACGAAATCCGTACGTTCATACGCACTGGTAACCCGTCGAGACGGTGGATCAGACGTCTCACAGCCCGGCCCGGCGTCCCGTCTCCCGCCGACAAGTGCGAAGATGGGTTCTCGGCAGGACAGGGCCCCCACCAAAGGGCCGAAACAAGAGCGGCCGAATACCAGCCGACCGACCGGTCGTCCCCCGCGAAAAAGGGGTCCGGCGTACGGCGCACATGCATGGAGGACGTGACGTGGCGAACGACGCCAGCACCGTTTTCGACCTAGTGATCCTCGGCGGTGGTAGCGGCGGTTACGCCGCGGCGCTGCGCGGAGCGCAGCTGGGCCTGGACGTCGCCCTGATCGAGAAGAACAAGCTCGGCGGCACCTGCCTGCACAACGGCTGCATCCCCACGAAGGCGCTGCTGCACGCCGGCGAGATCGCCGACCAGGCGCGCGAGGCCGACCAGTTCGGCGTGAAGGCCACCTTCGAGGGCATCGACATCGCGGCCGTCCACAAGTACAAGGACGACGTGATCTCGGGCCTCTACAAGGGTCTGCAGGGTCTCGTCGCCTCGCGCAAGGTGACGTACATCGAGGGCGAGGGCAAGCTCTCGTCGCCGACCTCCGTGGACGTGAACGGCCAGCGCATCCAGGGCCGTCACGTGCTCCTCGCGACCGGCTCCGTGCCGAAGTCGCTGCCGGGCCTGGAGATCGACGGCAACCGCATCATCTCCTCGGACCACGCGCTGACCCTGGACCGTGTCCCGGAGTCCGCGATCATCCTGGGCGGCGGCGTCATCGGCGTTGAGTTCGCCTCGGCGTGGAAGTCCTTCGGCACCGACGTCACGGTCATCGAGGGCCTCAAGCACCTCGTGCCCGTCGAGGACGAGAACAGCTCCAAGCTTCTTGAGCGCGCCTTCCGCAAGCGCGGCATCAAGTTCAACCTCGGCACGTTCTTCGAGAAGGCCGAGTACACCGAGAACGGCGTGCGCGTCACCCTCGCGGACGGCAAGACCTTCGAGGCCGAGGTCCTCCTGGTCGCCATCGGCCGCGGCCCCGTCTCGCAGGGCCTCGGTTACGAGGAGCAGGGCGTCGCCATGGACCGCGGCTACGTCCTCGTCGACGAGTACATGCAGACCAACGTCCCGACCATCTCGGCCGTGGGCGACCTGGTGCCGACCCTCCAGCTCGCGCACGTCGGCTTCGCCGAGGGCATGCTGGTCGCGGAGCGCCTGGCCGGTCTCAAGACCGTCCCGGTCGACTACGACGGCGTGCCCCGGGTGACGTACTGCCACCCCGAGGTCGCCTCCGTGGGCATCACCGAGGCCAAGGCCAAGGAGATCTACGGCGCGGACAAGGTCGTCGCCCTCAAGTACAACCTCGCGGGCAACGGCAAGAGCAAGATCCTGAAGACCGCGGGCGAGATCAAGCTCGTCCAGGTCAAGGACGGTGCCGTCGTCGGCGTCCACATGGTCGGCGACCGCATGGGCGAGCAGGTCGGCGAGGCCCAGCTGATCTACAACTGGGAGGCGCTGCCGGCCGAGGTCGCCCAGCTCATCCACGCCCACCCGACGCAGAACGAGGCGCTGGGCGAGGCCCACCTCGCCCTGGCGGGCAAGCCGCTGCACTCCCACGACTGACCCTTCAGTCACACGGGCGCGACGACCAGACTTTCCGCAAATTCGTAAGGAGCAACAGAAACCATGGCGGTTTCCGTATCCCTTCCGGCGCTCGGCGAGAGCGTCACCGAGGGCACTGTCACCCGTTGGCTGAAGGCCGAAGGCGAGCGCGTCGAGGCCGACGAGCCGCTGCTCGAGGTGTCGACCGACAAGGTCGACACCGAGATCCCCTCGCCGGCCTCCGGCATCCTGGCCTCCATCAAGGTCGCCGAGGACGAGACCGTCGAGGTCGGCGCCGAGCTCGCCGTCATCGACGACGGCTCCGGCGCCCCGGCCGCCGAGGCCCCGGCTCCGGCCGCCGAGCCCGCCCCCGCCGCCGAGGCCCCCGCGGCTCCGGCTCCGGCCGCCGAGGCGCCCGCCGCTCCGGCCGCCCCGGCCGGCGGTTCCGTCGAGGGCACCGACATCACGCTGCCCGCGCTCGGTGAGTCGGTCACCGAGGGCACCGTCACCCGTTGGCTGAAGGAGGTCGGCGAGGAGGTCGCGGCCGACGAGCCCCTCCTGGAGGTCTCGACGGACAAGGTCGACACCGAGATCCCCTCGCCGGTCGCGGGCGTGCTGCTCGAGATCGTCGTCGGTGAGGACGAGACCGCCGAGGTCGGCGCCAAGCTCGCCGTCATCGGTGCGCCCGGTGCCGCTCCGGCCGCCGCCGCTCCGGCCGCCGCCGCTCCGGCTGCCCCGGCCGCCCCCGCCGAGGCCCCGGCCCCGGCTCCGGCCGCTCCTGCCGCCCCGGCTGCCACCCCCGCCGCCCCGGCCGCGCCCGCCGCTGCCGCTCCGGCTCCGGCCAAGCCCGCCGCCCCGGCCGCACCGGCTCCGGTTCAGCCGCAGGCGCCCGCCGCCCCGGCCCCGGCCACCCCGGCCGACGACGGTGCCTACGTGACCCCGCTGGTCCGTAAGCTCGCGTCCGAGAACGGCGTGAACCTCTCCGAGGTCAAGGGCACCGGCGTCGGTGGCCGCATCCGCAAGCAGGACGTCATCGCCGCCGCCGAGGCCAAGAAGGCCGCCCCGGCTCCGGCCGCCGCCGCTCCGGCCGCGTCCAAGGCCCCGGCCCTGGAGGTCTCCCCGCTGCGCGGTCAGACCGTCAAGATGACCCGCATGCGCAAGGTCATCGGCGACAACATGATGAAGGCGCTGCACTCGCAGGCCCAGCTGACCTCGGTCGTCGAGGTCGACATCACCAAGCTGATGAAGCTGCGCGCCAAGGCGAAGGACGCGTTCGCGGCTCGCGAGGGCGTCAAGCTCTCCCCGATGCCGTTCTTCGTCAAGGCCGCCGCCCAGGCGCTGAAGGCCCACCCGGTCATCAACGCCCGGATCAACGACGACGAAGGCACCATCACGTACTTCGACTCGGAGAACATCGGCATCGCCGTGGACGCCGAGAAGGGTCTGATGACGCCGGTCATCAAGGGTGCGGGCGACCTGAACATCGCCGGTATCTCGAAGAAGACCGCCGAGCTCGCGGGCAAGGCCCGTGGCGGTGGCCTCACCCCGGACGACATGTCCGGCGCCACCTTCACGATCTCCAACACCGGTTCGCGCGGCGCCCTGTTCGACACGGTCATCGTGCCGCCGAACCAGGCCGCCATCCTCGGCATCGGTGCCACGGTGAAGCGCCCGGTCGTCATCAACCACCCGGACCTCGGCGAGACCATCGCCGTCCGTGACATGACGTACCTCTCGCTCTCCTACGACCACCGTCTGGTGGACGGCGCGGACGCCGCCCGCTACCTGACCGCGGTCAAGGCGATCCTGGAGGCCGGCGAGTTCGAGGTCGAGCTCGGCCTGTAGTTCGTCTGCGGTTCGTCCGCGGTTCGTCTGTCGGTTTCGACCGGCATGTGAGGCTGTAACACTCGTCTCATCAGCGCGTACGCCCCCGTCCGGAGGTTTCCGGACGGGGGCGTCGCCGTATTGTCTAGGGGTCACAACGCCCTGGGGCGCCTGCCTGCCCCTGCCTGAGGAGCCCACATGACCGCGCCCGTCGTTCACTCGCTGCGCGAACAGATCCGCGAGCACATCGTGGAAGGGATCGTCAGCGGGCGCTGGAAGCCGGGCGAGCGCATCGTGGAGCGCCGTATCGCCGTGGAGCTGGAGGTCTCGCAGACTCCGGTGCGAGAGGCGCTGCGCGAGCTGGAGACGCTGCGGCTGATCGAGTCGGCGCCCAACAAAGGCGTGCGCGTACGGAACTTGACCGCCGCGGACCTGGAGGAGAGCTACCCCGTCCGGGCCGGTCTGGAGGCGATCGCCGCGGAGCTCGCGGCGGAGCGTCTCGCCGAGGACTGCTCGGCCCTCGAACCCCATGTCGCGGCCCTCTACGAGGCGGACCGCGCCAGTGACGGCACCGGGCAGGTGCGGCACACCGTGGCCTTCCACCGCGAGCTGGTGCGGGCCGCGGACAACTCCGTGCTCCTGCACACCTGGGAGGGCCTGGGCATCGAGGTCTTCACGGCCCTGTCCATCCGCTGGCTGGGCACGGTCCAGCAGTCGTACGCGGAGGAGCACGAGGCCCTGGTCTCCGCGTTCCAGCGGCGCGATCCGGCCATCGCGGAGTTGGTGAAGGCCCACGTCCTGGGCTGCGCTCCGCGGGCCTGAGCCGGAGCCGGGCTCCGACCCTCTCCGCTCATTCGTGTACCTGTTCCCACAGACGTGCCCCCACCTGCGCAAACCCTTCAAATCCAAGGCACCCGGTGCCCACTTTCCTGGCACCGGATGCCGACTTTCTCGATCTGGAGAAGTTTTTCCCTCAACGCTTTGATCGATCATCGATCACGGGCTTACAGTCGACGACGGCCCTGTGGCCGAGTCACACACACGATTCCGCACCAGAGCCACACGCCCTGTCCTGCCAAGACACCGGGCACCCCCACCCCTTACCGAACAGGGGACCCCCTCCGACTCAGGAAGGCGGCGCAATGACCGACCCCTCCGCAATCCAGCCGAGCGAGCTCGACCAGCTCCCGGACCGCGACCCCGAGGAGACCGCCGAATGGCAGGCCTCCCTGGACGCCGTTACCGAGGCGGCCGGGCCGCACCGTGCCGCGTACTTGATGCGCCGCACGCTGGAGCGCGCCGAGGGCGCGGGCCTGGCGCTGCCCAAGCTCCTCGAGACCGACTACGTCAACACCATCCCCACCTCCGCCGAGCCGGCCATTGACGGCGACGAGGAGATGGAGCGGAAGATCACGGCCTGGAACCGCTGGAACGCGGCCGCCATGGTCACCCGCGGCTCCAAGTACGGCGTCGGCGGCCACATCGCGACCTTCGCGTCCGCGGCCTGGCTGTACGAGACCGGCTTCAACCACTTCTTCAAGGGCAAGGAATCCCCGGAGGCCCCCGGCTCCGGCGACCAGCTCTACATCCAGGGCCACGCCTCCCCCGGCATCTACGCCCGCGCCTTCCTCGACGGCCGTCTGGACGAGGCGCAGCTCGACAACTTCCGCCAGGAGGCCGGCGGCAACGGCCTGCCCTCCTACCCGCACCCGCGCCGCCTGCCCTGGCTGTGGGAGTTCCCGACCGTCTCCATGGGGCTCGGCCCGCTCTCCGCGATCTACCAGGCGCGCTTCAACCGGTACCTCACCAACCGCGGCATCAAGGACGTCTCCGCCTCGCACGTGTGGGCGTTCCTCGGTGACGGCGAGATGGACGAGCCCGAGTCGACGGCGGCCCTCGCCCTGGCGAGCCGCGAGGGTCTGGACAACCTGACCTTCGTCATCAACTGCAACCTGCAGCGCCTGGACGGCCCGGTCCGCGCCAACTTCAAGATCGTGCAGGAGCTGGAGGCCCAGTTCCGCGGCGCCGGCTGGAACGTCGTGAAGTCGCTGTGGGGCAACGCCTGGGACGAGCTGTTCCAGCTCGACACCACCGGCGCCCTGATCCGCCGCATCCGCGAGGTGCCGGACGCGCAGGTGCAGACGTACCAGACGCGCGACGCCGCCTACATCCGCGAGGACTTCTTCGGCAAGGACCCGGCGCTCGTCGAGATGGCGAAGCTGCTCTCGGACGACAAGATCCTGGAGTGCTTCCACCTCTCGCGCGGTGGCCACGAGCCGCGCAAGGTCTACGCCGCGTACAAGGCCGCCCTGGAGCACAAGGGCGCCCCGACCGTGATCCTGGCGCAGACCGTCAAGGGCTTCACCCTGGGTGAGGGCTTCGCGTCGAAGAACGCGAACCACCAGATGAAGAAGCTCACGACGGACGAGTTCAAGAACATGCGTGACCTTCTCGAACTCCCCATCAGTGACAGCCAGTTCGTCGACGGCGTGGTGCCCTACGGCCACCCCGGCGCCGACTCCCCCGAGGTCCGCTACCTCCAGGAGCGCCGCGCGGCCCTCGGCGGCCCGGCCCCGGCCCGTCGCACGCAGCCGCTGCCCGCGCTGCCGCAGGCCGCCGACAAGGCGTTCGCCTCCTTCGACAAGGGCTCCGGCTCGCAGTCGGTGGCGACGACCATGGCGTTCGTACGCCTGGTCAAGGACCTCGTACGCGACAAGGAGACCGGCAAGCGCTGGGTGCCGATCGTCCCCGACGAGGCGCGCACCTTCGGCATGGAGTCGCTCTTCCCCTCGCTCGGCATCTACTCGCCCAAGGGCCAGACGTACGAGCCGGTCGACCGCGACCAGCTGATGTACTACAAGGAGGCCAAGAACGGCCAGATCCTCAACGAGGGGATCACCGAGGCCGGTTCGATGGCGGACTTCATCGCCGCGTCGTCGTCCTACGCGACGCACGGCGAAGCGATGATCCCCTTCTACATCTTCTACTCGATGTTCGGCTGGCAGCGCACGGCCGACCAGATGTGGCAGCTCGGCGACCAGCTCGGCCGCGGCTTCCTCATCGGCGCCACGGCGGGCCGTACGACGCTGACGGGTGAGGGTCTGCAGCACGCGGACGGTCACTCGCCGGTGATCGCCGCGACGAACCCCGCCGCGCTCTCGTACGACCCCGCGTTCGCCTACGAGATCGCCGCGATCGTCAAGGACGGTCTGCGCCGCATGTACGGCGAGGCCGCCCCGGGCGAGGACCCGAACGTCTTCTACTACCTCACCGTCTACAACGAGCCGATGCCGCAGCCCGCGAAGCCCGCGGGTGTGGACGAGGGCATCATCAAGGGCCTGTACCGCTTCAACACGGCCGAGACCGCCGGGCTCGCGCCCGCGGCCAACGCCGCGCGGATCCAGCTCATCGGCTCGGGCACGGCGATCCACTGGACCCTCGAGGCCCAGAAGCTGCTCGCCGAGGAGTGGGGCGTGGCCGCCGACGTGTGGTCCGCGACGTCCTGGACCGAGCTGCGGCGCGACGCCCTGGAGGCGGACGAGGCGCTGCTGCGCGGCGAGGAGCGCACCCCGTACGTGCGCCAGGCGCTCGACGGCGCGAAGGGCCCCGTGCTCGCCGTCTCCGACTACATGCGCCAGGTCCCCGACCAGATCGCGCAGTGGGTCGAACAGGACTACTCCTCGCTCGGCGCGGACGGCTTCGGCCTCTCCGACACGCGTGAGGCGGCACGCCGTCACTTCGGCGTCGACGCCCAGTCGATCGTGGTCGCCGCGCTGGCACAGCTGGCCCGCCGCGGCGAGGTTCCCGCCTCCGCGGTGAAGGAGGCTCGGGCCAAGTACGGCCTGTAGGTCTTCGGTTCGACATGAGTGCGGGTCCCTGCCGGTGGCAGGGACCCGCACTCATGTGTCCGCACCGGCATCATGGGGTCCATGCGCGCTGCCCGCCTCATCAAAATGGTTCTGCTGCTTCAGGCACGGCCCTCCATGACCGCCGCCGAGCTCGCCGCCGAGCTCGAAGTGTCCGAGCGGACCATCACGCGCGACGCGCAGGCGCTGTCGGAGGCGGGCGTTCCCGTCTACGCCGACCGGGGGCGCACCGGCGGGTACCGTCTGATCGGCGGATACCGCACCCGTCTCACCGGGCTCGGCCGCAGCGAGGCCGAGGCGCTGTTCCTGTCCGGAGTGCCGGGCGCGCTGCGGGAGATGGGCCTGGAGGACGCCGCCTCCGCCGCCCGTCTGAAGGTGTCGGCGGCGCTCATGCCCTCCCTGCGGGACGCCTCGCAGAACGCCTCGCAGCGGTTCCATCTGGACGCGCCCGGCTGGTTCAAGGAGACGCCCGCGCCCGCACTGCTTCCCGCCGTCGCGGACGCGGTGTGGGACGACCGCCGGGTCACGGCCCGCTACCGCCGTCAGGAGGCGGAGGTGGAGCGGGAGTTGGAGCCGTACGGGCTCGTGCTCAAGGCCGGCGTCTGGTACCTGTGCGCGCGGGTCCCGGACGCGGGGTCGTACCGCGTGTACCGCATCGACCGGTTCACCGCGGTCGTATCCGGCGAGGAACGCTTCGTGCGCGACGAGGAGTTCGATCTGCCGGGCTTCTGGGAGGAGCGTGCGGCGCAGTTCGCGCGGGCGATCCTCAAGTCCGAGGTCGTGGTGCGGCTCTCGGAGGCGGGGATGCGCAGACTGCCGTACGCCACCGATGCCGTGTCCGTGCGTGAGGTGTTGGAGTCGGCGGGCGAGCCCGACGCGACGGGCAAGGTGACGCTCACCCTGCCCGTCGAGAACGAGGACGTGGCCTATACGCAGCTCATGGAGCTCGGCCCGGAGGTGGAGGTGCTGGAGCCCCTGAGCCTGCGCGAACGCTTCGCGGAGGCCTCGGCGCGGATGGCGGAGCTCTATCGGTAGCCGGTGATGTCGAAGGTCACCGGTAGCCGATGACGTCGGCGGTCACCGGTAGCCGATGACGTCGGCGGTCACCGGTAGCCGGTGACGTCGGCGGTCTTGCTCTGCTGGTCGACCTCGGTGATGTAGCGCCAGGCGTCGGGCCGCGAGCCGTCCACGTCCGTGAAGCCGTACTCCTTGGCGAGTCCGCCGCTGGAGAGCGACTTGCCGTTGTGGCGGGCCACTTCGGGGTCGGCGGCGAGCGCGACAAGGGCACGGCCCACGAACGTCGGCGTCTCGGAGATCGCGAAGTGCGGGTTCTGCTTGCGGCCGTCGAGCCAGTTCTCCTCGGTCACCTTGAAGTAGGTGTCGAGCATGGCCTCCGAACGCAGCCAGCCGGGAGTCAGGCAGAGCGCTGTACAGCCGAACTCCTCGACCTCCTGGGCGAGGTCGCGCGCCATGCGCAGCGGGGCCGCCTTGGCGAGGTCGTAGTAGAACGGCTTGCGGTAGTTGGGGCCGTTGTACTCCTCGGTTCCGTCGGTGACCTCCACAACGAGGCCGCCGGGGTTCCTGATCAGCAGCGGCAGCGCGTACCGGCTGGTGACGATGTGGGTCTCGATGCCGAGGCGCAGGATGCGCATCCCCTTGTCGAGGTCGTGCTCCCACATCTTCTTGTCCCACTCGACGTGGACGTCGCCGCCCCAGATGTCGTTGACGAGGATGTCCAGGCGGCCCTGCTCGCGGTCGACGCGCTCGACGAGGGCCTCGACCTGCTCGGGCTCCAGGTGGTCGGTGGGCACGGCGATGCCCTTGCCTCCCGCGGCGTCCACCAGCTCGGCCGTGCCCTCGATGGTCTCGGTGGTGCGGCCGATCTCGCTGGTGTGCTCGCGGGTGGTCCGCCCCGTCACGTACACGGTGGCTCCGGCGCGGCCGAGCTCCACGGCCATGGCGCGGCCCGCGCCGCGGGTGGCGCCCGCGACAAGGGCGATCTTTCCGGTGAGGGGCTGCGGGGTATCCGGCTGCGAGGTATCCGGCTGTGTGGTGTTCATGTGGTTGAGGCTGCCACCGAATGCCGACATCTTCTGTCGGTCTTTCCAAGGGCATGTGCACGCATAACGAGACAGCCGCATTCCGGCGCACTCCGCGTGCGCCCCCACTCCGCAGGACCGATGCTTGACCCGTGATGGACGAGACGGAGTTCTGGGAGATCGTGGACAGTACTCGTGAGGCCGCCGGCGGCGACCCCGAGGACCACGCCGAGCTGCTCGTCGAGAGACTGCTGCAGTCCGATCCGGACTCCGTCATCGACTTCGCCCGTCACTTCGAGTCCCGCTACAACCGCGCCTACCGCTGGGACCTGTGGGGCGCCGCCTGGGTGCTGCTCGGCGGCGCGAGCGACGACGCCTTCGACTACTTCCGGTGCTGGCTGATCGGCCAGGGCAGGGAGGTCTTCGAGGGCGCGGTGCACGATCCCGACGCCCTCGCCGACCTCCTGGACGACTTCGACGAGGAGCTCGACGGGGACGGCGAGGAGCTCGGCTACGCGGCGGACGAGGCGTACGAGCAGCTCACCGGTGTCGTCGCCCCCGATCTCGGCATCCCGCCCGCGCCGCCGGAGCCGGAGGGCACACCGATCGACTTCGAGGACGACGCGGTGATGGCGCAGCGGTATCCGAAGCTGTGGGACCGCTTCATGGTGGACTGAACGGTTCACCGAGCGGTTCACTGACCGGTTCGCCACGGTTCTCGGACGGCTCAAGGGGCGGTACGGGGGCGCGCCGGCGCGGGAAACGTGAGGCACCGATGATCCCGTCGAGCCTCCCAGGAGACCCCGTGTCCCGCTCCTCCCGCACCCTCCGCTCCTCCCGCGCCTTTCTCGTCCGTACGTTGCTCACCGCGCTGGCCGTCACCGCGGCCGCTGTGGGCCCCGCCGCGGCGCAGCCCATGCCCGCCGCCGACCCGATCCCCGCGGCGCGGAAGCTGGCGACCCCGAACATGAGGGCGTTCGGCGTCAACGACTGGTCCTGCAGGCCCGGCTCCGGCCACCCGCGCCCGCTCGTCCTGGTGCACGGCACCTTGGAGTCCGGACAGATGTGGAAGAAGGCCGCCCCGGTCTACAAGGCCGCGGGGTACTGCGTCTTCGCCCTCGACTACGGCAGGACCGGCGGCGCGCTGAGCCTCGTGGCGGGCGGTGTGGGCCGGGTCGCCGACTCCGCCAAGCAGCTCGGGGTGTTCGTGGAAGGGGTCCTCGCCGCCACCGGCGCCGGTCAGGTGGACGTCGTCGGGCACTCGCAGGGCGGGATGATGCCCCGCCAGTACATGAAGTTCGAGGGCGGCGCGAAGAAGGTCCACACGCTGGTCGGGATCTCGCCGTCCAACCACGGCACGCGCTCGGAGTTCCTGGACTCGCTGTTCAAGGACGACTGGGGTCTCGCCGCCCTCCTGGCACCGATCGCCGCCCTGCTGCCCACCGGGGACATCCTCGACCTCCCCTGCCCCGCCTGCACGGACCAGATGGCGGGCTCGAAGTTCCTGACGCGGCTGGGCGAAGGCGGCGACACCCTGCCCGGCGTGACGTACCAGGTGATCGCCAGCAAGTACGACACCGTGGTCACCCCGCCCCGGGAGCAGTTCCTGCAGGGCGACAAGGTCAGCAACGTCTACCTGCAGGACGTCTGCCCCGACAACCGGTCCGGGCACCAGCGCACCGCGACGGACCCGCTGGCCACCCGCATCGCGCTGAACGCCCTGGACCCCGCACACGCGGTCAAGCCGTCCTGCCTCGGCCCACTCGGCTCCCTGCTCACCTCGGTCCTCGGCCTGCCGTCCGCCCTGCTGGGGCTCGGCTAGCCGCAGCGGCTCAGAAGTGGGTGCCGCCGTCGACGCGGACCTCGGTGCCGGTGATGAAGCGGCCGTCGTCCGAGGCGAGCATCGCGACGACGGAGGCGACGGTCTCCGGGCCCGCGAAGCCCTGGCCGAGGGCGGGGGCGAGCTTCACGAACAGGCTCATGTCGGCGTCCTCGGGCAGTCCGGGGCCGACGCTCTGGCGGCTCGCGCCGGAGCCGTCGGTCATGCCCGAGGAGATGGAGCCGGGCTGCACGGCGGTGAAGCGGATGCCCTGCTTGCCGTACTCGCTCGCGAGGGCGTGCGTCATGGACTGGATGCCGCCCTTGCTCGCCGCGTACGCCGCCATGTACGGGTGGGCGAACATCGCGGACGTGGAGCTGAAGTTGACCACGGCCGGGCCGTTGCCCCGGAGCAGCGCCGGGATCGCCTCGCGGATCATCAGGAACGTGCCGGTGAGGTTGACGGCGATGACCTGGTTGAAGGCGTCGAGGGTGGTCTCGTGGGTGTGCGAGGAGCGCAGGATGCCCGCGGCGTTCACCAGGACGTCCAGGCCTCCGAGCGCCTCGACGGCCGCGGCGACGCCCGCGCGGACCGAGGTCTCGTCGGCGATGTTCACGGCGACGGTGGTGAGGCGCTCCGCATCGGCGCCGGCCTTGGCGACGGTGTCCTTGAGGCCGTCCTCGCTGACGTCGGCGGCGACGACCCTGCCGCCCTCGGCCAGCATGCGCAGCACGGTGGCCTGGCCGATGCCGGAGCCGCCACCGGTGACCAGGGCGCGGCGCCCCTCGTAACGGTTCAGGGGCTGCATGGCGCTCTTGGCGTTCATGGCGTTCTCCCACTCACTCTCGCAATGGTTCTGCTTGCGCATTACACGTTACGCCCGGATGGCACGTTGTGCCACATCGGCCAGACGTGCCTATCTGGCTCGCGCGGCGTAGGCTTCGGCCGGTGAGCACCCAGCCGTCCACCCCGCCCCTCTCCCTCACGGAGCGCCGCAAGCTGGCCACCCAGCTGGAGATCGCGCACGCCGCGGCCGAGCTCTTCACCGCGCACGGGCCCGACGGCACCACGGCCGAGGCCATCGCGGGCCGGGCCGGGGTCGCGCTGCGCACCTTTTACCGGTACTTCCGCAACAAGCAGGACGCGGTGGGCCCGCTGCTCGCCGTCGGCGGCGAGCGCTGGCGCGCGCTCCTCGCCGCGAGCGAACCGGGCGCGGACCTTCCCGAGGCCCTGCGGGGCGCGATCTCCGAGGCGCTCGCCGCGCCGGACGAGGCCGCCGCGGACGGGCTGCGCCAGGCCCGCGGGCTGCTGCGCGCCGCCGTGGACGACCCGGCGCTGCGGGCCGTCTGGTACCGCGTGAACCAGGAGTCCGAGGAGAAGCTGCGCCCCGTCGTCGCGGAGCTCGCGGGCGAGGGCGCGAGCCCTCTGGAGGTCCGCCTCGCGGCGGCAGCGGCGACGGACGCGATCCGGATCGCCCTGGAGACCTGGTCGGAGACGGACGCGGACGTCACGGGCCCCGGGTCGCCCGCGGACCTCGCGGTGCGGTGCCTGCGGGAGCTCATGGGCGGGATGGGGCTGTTGACCCGGCCGCGGGGCTGACCGGCCGTCCCGCAAGGGGTTCACACGGGGCCCTGCTCCAGTCCCGGGTCCGGTCCCGGCTCCTGCCTCGGCTCCCGCTCCGGGGCCGGCCCCGGCTCCCGCGCCCGCTCCCGCTCCCGCTCCGAGCCCAGCCACGGGCTCAGCTCCAGTCCCGGCCCAGCTCCAGTTCCGGCCCCGGCCCCGGATCCCGTACGAACACCATCATCGTCACGTCGTCCCGCACCCTCCCCGCATGGCGCTTCACGTCCTGCCAGATCCGTGCCGTGAGCTCCACGGGGTCGTCCAGGAGCGACGTGTCCGCCTTGGCCAGCGCGCTGAGCCGTTCGGGCAGCGGATAGAACGCGCCGGACGCGTCCCGCGCCTCGCTCACCCCGTCGGTCAGGGCGAGCAGCAGGTCCCCGGCGAGCAGCGGCACCGTCAGCTGCTCGGGCGGCGCGACGCCCGCGATGCCGAGCCCCAGCGGCGCGCCCGGCGCCATCGCGAGCTCGGTGACCTCGGCGCCGCGCAGGAGCAGGGGCGGCGGGTGGCCGCAGGAGACGACGCGTACGGCGGAGAAGTCGTCGGGGAACTCCAGGAGCACCGCCGTCGCGAACAGCTCGGCGTGCTCGTCCTCCGCGGAGTCCACGACGAGCCTGCGGTCGAGGCGGGCCGCGACGCCGTCCAGGTCGGGCTGGTCGAGGACCGCCTCGCGGAACGCGCCGAGCAGCGAGGCGACGGTGCCGACGGCGGCGAGCCCGTGGCCCTGCACGTCACCGACCAGCGCGCGCGTCCCGCACGGTCCCCTGCGTACGTCGAAGAAGTCGCCGCCGACCAGCGTGCCGCGCTGCGCGGCCTGGTAGAGACCCGCGCAGCGCACCGTCCCCACCTTCTCGGGAAGCGGCGGGAGCACGGCGAGCTGGGCGGCCTCCGCGACGGTGCGCACCGTCACGAGCTGGGCGTCGCGGCGGCTGCGCAACCAGGAGAACAGCACGCTGAGCAACGCCACGAAGGCGACCGTCGCCGCATCGCTCTCGCCGGGTCTGTCGAGCCCGAAGCCCGGCAGGGCGATCAGCGCGATGCAGGCGCCGCCGAAGATCGCGGTGGCGGCGGGCCCGTAGGCCAGGGCGGCGAGCGGCGGGACGGCGGCGAGCAGGAAGCCGAGGTCGACCGGCTTCGGCGTGGCCAGCTGGACGACGCAGATCAGGGCGAGCAGCACGGGCGGCGCACCGCGCACCCAGTGGGGCGGCGGCGCACCGCGCAGCCAGCCCCACTCCTCCTGGTCCCGACGACTGGCCGCGGCCCTGATCACCGGTGCGCTCCTTCCCGCGTACGTCTTCACGCTCCTACGCGCGCGTGGCGGGCGCACCCCGGGCCGGTCCGGCGGGTGCGTCCACGCCGAGCCTTCGCCGCGCCCGCGTCGAGTCCGCGTCGAGTCCGCGTCGAGAGGCATGCCTCAGAGAAGGCGGCCCATGAGGACGTCGTCGACGTACGCCCCGTCCAGCAGGAACTCGCCGGGCAGTACGCCCTCGATGACGAAGCCCTCCGCTTCGTAGAGCTTGCGGGCCGGGGTGTTGTGCCCGAGGACCCGCAGCGTGATGCGGAGCGCGCCCTGGCGGCGGGCCTCGTCCATGGCGGCCCTGATCAGCCGCTTGCCGACGCCGTGGCCCCGCGCCTCCTCGGCGACGACGAAGCCCTGGATCTGGCGCACGTGCGCGTTGACGAGCAGGGGGGTGGGGAAGCCGAGCTTCACATAGCCGATGATCCGGCCGTCCCGCTCGGCGACCAGGTGGTCGCGAGGGCCGAAGCGGTCGTTGAAGAAGGGCTCGAAGGGGGGTTCGGGACGGGGCTGGACCGCGTGCAGCGTGGACCACGTGGCGCGGTCGAGACGGGCGAGCGCGTCGTCGTCCTCGGGCAGTGCGGTGCGTATGTGCATGTCCGGCATGGCGCCACTGTACGGCGGGCGGGCCGCGCGCCACCGCGGCTTCAGGGGCAGCGCCGCCACGGGCTTCCGGGACCGGTCCGCCGCCCGCCGATTCGCGGCAGGATGGGGCCATGGAAACCACACAGTCCCGCGTCGCCGTGGCCGGTGCCTCCGGGCTCATCGGCACGGCGCTCACGCGGTCCCTCGCCGCCGACGGGTACGACGTGGTGCGGCTTGTGCGCAGGGCGCCCCGCGCCGAGGACGAGGTGCGCTGGGACCCCAAGGAGGGATACGTCGACACGGCCGGGCTCGCGGGCTGCTCCGCGGTCGTCAACCTCGCGGGCGCGGGCATCGGCGACCACCGCTGGACGGCCGCCTACAAGCGGGAGCTCAGGGACAGCAGGGTCCTCGGCACCACCGCGCTCGTCACGGCCATGACCTCGCTCGACGAACCGCCGCGGGTCTTCGTGAACGCCGGCGCGATCGGCTACTACGGAGACACGGGCTCGCGCGCGGTGGACGAGAGCGCGCCCGCCGGTGAGGGCTTCCTGCCGTCGCTCTGCGTCGAGTGGGAAGAGGCCGCGGCCCCCGCGCGGGAGGCCGGCATCCGCACCGTCCTCGCCCGCAACGGCCTGGTGGTGGGCCGCGAGGGCGGAGCCTGGGGGCGCCTCTTCCCGCTCTTCAAGGCGGGGCTCGGCGGGCGCCTCGGCAACGGCCGGCAGTACTGGAGCTACATCGCCCTGCACGACGAGGTGGCCGCCCTGCGGCACCTCATCGACACGGAGTCGCTGTCGGGCCCGTTCAACCTCACGGCGCCCGATCCGCTCACCAACCGGGAGGTGACGGCCGCGATGGGACGGGTGCTGCGCCGGCCCACGCTCCTGCCGGCGCCCTCTCCCGCTTTGCGCGTGGTGCTCGGCGAGATGGCCGGGGACGTGCTCGGCAGCCAACGGGTGCTGCCGACCCGGCTCCTGGAGTCCGGCTTCGCCTTCGCGTTCCCCGGCATCGACGAGGCGATCCGGGCGGCGCTGCGGTAACCGAGGCGGGAGCCGGGGGAACTCGGCGGTACCGGAGGGGACTTGGCGGGCCTTTGCGGGCCCCGGTGAGCCTTCACGGGAATGGACGGGGACGGGTCGGCAAGGCTCGGGGAAGCGGAGCGAAGAGCTCGGGACAGCGGAGCAAAGAACTCGGGGAAGCGGAGCGAAGGCTCGGGGAAGCGGAGCGAAGAGCTCGCGGGGGCGTCGCGGCATGGCTCACGGGGACGTCACCGCAGGGCTCACGGGAGCGGGCCGTGCGACCGGCGTGCGACCGTGCCCGGTGCATGCGCGACTGCCCCGGACCGGAACCGCTCCTACCCTCGTCCCGAACTCGGGTATTCCCGAGCCCTGTCGGGGGGCATCAGGACCCCACAAGCCGCGCGACCTCGGGAGGGGCACGTGCCAGAGCCTGCGCACCATGCGGACGTCGTCATCGTGGGAGCCGGGGCCGCGGGGCTCTCGGCAGCGCATCGGCTGACCAGCGCCGGTGTAACGACCGTTGTCCTGGAAGCCGCCCCTTACGTCGGCGGTCGGATGTCGACCGAGAAAGTCGACGGGTTCCGCCTCGACAGGATCGGGCAGCTCCTCACCACCTCGTATCCGGAACTGCGCCGCACACCGGGGCTCGACTCGCTCGTCCTGCGCCCCTTCGCGCCCGGCCTCCTGGTGCACAGCGAGGGACGGCACCATCGCGCCGCGGAGCCCCTGCCCGGACGGAGCGCGAGGGGCGCACTCACAGCAGCACGCGCCCTGGCGAGCGCCCCCCTCGGGCCGCGGGCCGCACGGACCTCCGCGAGGACCGCCCCCGGCACGGCACCCCGCACCGCACCGCTGGGCAACGCCCTCGACCAGGCCCGGCTCGGCGCCGCCCTCGCCCGGCTGGCCGCGACCCCCGTCCGGCGCCTTCTGGCCCGCCCCGAACTCCCGGCCGGGGACGCCCTGTTCGCCCGCGGACTGCCCTCCCGCACCATCAACGGCTTTCTGCGCCCCCTGCTCTCCGCGCTGCTCTGCGACCCCGGCCTGACCACCTCCAGCCGGTGCGCGGACCTCGCCCTGCACGCCTTCGCGAGCGGCCGCCTCTGCCTGCCGCAGGGCGGCGCCGAGGTCCTGCCCGAGCTCCTCGCCGCGGCCCTGCCGCCCGGCACGGTCCACACCGGCGTCCGCGTCACCTCGGTCTCCACGACCTCCGTCACCACCGCCGAGCACGGCGAAATCCCTTGCCGCGCCGTCCTGTTGGCCACCGACGCCCGCGCCGCGGCGGAACTGCTCCCCGGCCTGCGCGTGCCGCCGTTCCACGAGGTGACGGTCGTCCACCACGCCGCGCCCGAGCCGCCGCTCGACGGGCCCGCGCTGCTCCTCGACGCCGACCGGGCGGGGCCCGTCGCCCACACCGCGGTCGTCAGCCAGGTCGACCCGTCGCGCGCCCCCGCGGGCCGCGTCCTGGTCTCCTCCACGGTCCTCGGGCCGCCGCCCGACGAGCACACCGTCCTCGCCCACCTCGCGACCCTGTACGGCACCGCCACCCACCGCTGGGAACTCCTCGCCGTCCACCACACCCGCGAGGCCGTGCCCGCCATGCCGCCCCCGCACGATCTGCGCCGCCCCGTGCGGCTGCTCTCGGGGCTCTACGTCTGCGGGGACCACCGGGACACCAGCACGGTCCAGGGCGCCCTGCACTCGGGGCGGCGCGCGGCCCACGCCGTCCTCACCGACTTCGGCATCGCCCCCTCGTACGTCCAGGAGACACTGCCCGCTGCGGCCTGACCCATCCGACCTCTCGTCCAGCTCCCCCGGAAGCCCCCGCGCCCCCCACGCGGGGGCTTCTCCCTGCGCGCACGCGTCCCGATACCCCACCAAACCCTGCAACTCCCCTTGCCACATGGGTAGTACGCGGTTACGGTCCCACCCGGATCGCCCCCGGATCACCAAGCAGCGGGAGGACCGACGTGCGTCGCACCTTGCCGGTGATATCGCTCATCCTCGGCCTATTCATGGGAGCTGTAGCCTTGCCCTCGGCTCAAGCCGACGCTCCGCGCAAGGAGCCCGCCGGGGCACAGGACCCGCCGGACGTCGTCCCCCGCCCCACCGACTGGACCACGTACGAAGGCCGCACCTCGCTCACCCGCGCCACCCGCATCCTCATCGACCCGCGCACCGCCCGGTCCACCGCGCTACCCTCCGGCCGCGCCGAACTCCCGGGCCCCGCACGGCAGTCCGTACGACAGCTCGCCACCCAGCTGCGTACGGAGATCGAGCAGATCACCGGCATCTCACCGCGCGTCACCAGCGGCGCCCGGCCCGCCCCCGGCGACATCGCGCTCACCCTCACCGACCGCGGCGACCCCGGCGCCGAGGGCTACCGCTTCGACAGCAGGGGCCCCGTCCGCATCGAGGCCGCCTCCACGCACGGCCTGTTCTACGGCACCCGCACCCTGCTCCACCTCCTGCGCGCCACCGCCGACGACCACCGCGAGGTGCCCCGTGCCACCGCCGACGACCGGCCCGCGCAGCGGATCCGCATGGTCCACCTCGACGCGGGCCGCAAGTACTGGCAGCTCCCGTACCTGGAGAACCTGATCCGCAGGATGGGCGACCAGAAGCTCAACACGCTCCTGCTGCACCTCTCCGAGTCCGAGGGCTTCCGCCTGTACAGCCCGAAGTTCCCCGGCCTCGCCGACCCCGACCACAGCTACAGCCGCGCCGACATCGAGCACCTCAAGGCCTTCGCGGCCCGTCACCACGTCCAGCTGATGCCCGGCCTCGAACTCCCCGGCCACGCCACCGTGATCAGCGAGGCCTTCGGCATCGGCTTCGGCTCGGGCCCGGACCCGTGCACCCCCGCGCACACGCACTCCCACCTCACGCCCGACTGGATCATCGACATGACCAGCGAGAAGGCGGTCGCGAAGTCGAAGGAGATCGTCGCCGAGTTCGCGGGCTGGTTCGACGCGCCGCTCTTCTCGATCGGCGCCGAGGAGGTCCCGGGGCAGCTCGCCGAGTGCCCGCGCGTGAAGGACTACCTGGCGTCGGCCCCCGACGTCTCCACCCTCGGCGACCTCCTCAACCGCTACATCAACACCCTGGACGACGTGGTCACTTCGCGCGGCAGGCGCACCGCCGTCTACAACGGCTCCGAGCACCTGCCCGCGCCCCAGCAGCGGGTGCACTCCCCCGTCGTCTTCCTCACCTGGGAGGGCACGAGCGCCGAGCCCGCCGTCCCCGGCCACGACGAGATCGCGATCGGCCCGTTCTACGACACCCCGAACAACTACCACCACAAGTACCCGGACGAGCCCTGGATGTACGACAGTTGGGCACCGAACACCGCCCCCGACATGCTCGGCTCCGGCGTCACGAACTGGGCCGACTACAACTTCTGGGCCGACGACGGCTACTTCGAGCAACACATGGCGGGCGCCCGCGCGATCCTCGCCGACCGCGCCTGGAACAGGTCCGCGACGCCGGACACGCTCGCCGACTTCCGCTCCCGCGCCGCCCGCGTCGGCGATCCCCCCGGCACCACCCCCGCACCCGTGCCGCCGCGCGTCGAGGGACGCCCCAGCCACCACTGGACCTTCGACGACGCGTCGTACCCGAGCGGCTGGACGTACGCGGGCAGCCCCGGCAACACGATCCTCGCCGAGGACAAGGCCGGTGACCTGCCCGGCACTTCGTACATCATCGACAACCCCACCCCCGTGCCCGGCGTGCTCGGCCAGGCCTGGCGGTTCGACTCCGACCGGGACGGCGTGGGCTTCGGCGGCCTGGACCTCGCCGAGCCCTGGACGGTCTCGGTCCGGGTCCGCGCCTCGTCCCGGACCCCCGACCAGGTCCTGCTGAGCTCCAAGACGGGCGCCCTGAAGCTGATGCAGCACGGCACCGGCAAGGTCGGCTTCACGCGCTACGGCACGGCGGACCACAGCTTCGACCACACCCTGCCGCTGGACCGCTGGACCCGGCTGACCTGGGTCGCGACCAAGGGGCACACCACGTTGTACGTCGACGGAGAACGGGTGGGATCGGTGCCGGCGTCGATCCCGCTTCCCCTGCGGTCCATCGGCACGGAGTCCGCGAGCCTGCGGGGTGACCTCGACGACCTGATGACATGGGACGAGGCGTTGAGCCCCGAGGAGATCGCGCGCCTGGGGTGAGGGTGGAGGGACCGGACTGGCCCAGCCCGGTCCCTCCACCCCCCCCTGCCTCAACGGCGCTCGGCCACGACGGCGCGGCCCGGCGGTGCCGAACCCACCGCGAGGACGGCTACCCCAGCGCCGCGACCCTGTCGCGATACCCCCGCACCGGCGCCGCGTCCCGGTACGGCTCGAGCCGCCGCTCGAAGTCACGTACGTACTCGTGCGCCCGCGCCGACCGCATCTCCCCCGCCGCTTGCGCGGCCTCCGCGCCCAGCTGACAGGCCTGTTCCAGCTCGCCGAGGCCGAGCCTCGCCGTGGCGAGCACCACCCGGCAGAACAGGCGGCTGCGCGCGAAGGCGGGGGCGCGCAGCTGGAGCGAGCGCTCGGCGTGCTGGGCGGCGGCACGGTACTGCTGCAGATCGCGGTAGCTGTGCCCGAACTCGTCGGCCAGCTGGGCCTCGTCGAAGAACCGGGCCCAGTGCGGCACGTCGTCCCCGGGCCGCGCCGCTTCGAGCGAGCGCTCGGCTCGGACGAGGGATGCCGTGCAGGCCCGCACCTCGCCGAGCACCCCGTGCCCGCGCGCCTCCGCCGCGTACAGCAGCGACTGCACCACGGGCGGCGCCGAGGAGCCGACGCCCTGCTGGGCCACCCGCGCGAGCTGCACGGCCTCGCGCCCGTGCCCGAGGTAGACGGCCTGGCGGCTCATCGTGACCAGGACATAGGAGCCGTAGGCCCGGTCGCCCGCCGCCTGCGAGAGGCGCAGCGCCTGGACGTAGTACCGCTGGGCGAGGCCGTGCGCCGCGATGTCGTACGAGGTCCAGCCCGCGAGGCGGGTCAGATCCGCGGCGGCCGCGAAGAGCCGCCTCCCGGCCTGTTCGCCGTAGGTGCCGCGGAGCATCGGCTCGGCCTCGTGCTCCAGGTAACGGACGAGGGCCTGGCGGGCGTGGCCGCCGCCGTACGCGTGGTCGAGCGCGCGGAACAGCTCGCCGACGGAGCGCAGCGCCGCGATGTCACCGCTGGTGACCCGCTGTCCCGGCCCGCGGTCGGAGCCCTGCCGCTGGCGGGGCACCGCGGGGCGCCCCTGGACGGGCACGCGCGTGTGCCCGGGGTCGGGCTCCCCGCGTCCGACCCGTTCGTCGGCCCGTCCGATCAGCCAGTCCCTGCTGGGCACCACGAGCCCGGCCGGGGTGAAGGCGATCTTCCGCAGCTCCGCGTGGCTCCCGGAGTCCTTGCGCCACAGCCCTCCGACGATGTCGACGGCCTCCTCGGGGGTCGCCGCGAACTCGAGACCGGCGTACACCGGCGCGCACGCGTCGAGCCCGAGATCCTGGGCGGAGAGCCGGCGCCCGAGCCGTCTGGTGAAGACCTCGGCGATCAGCGCGGGTGTGGTGCCTCTCGGCTGCTGGCCGCGTAGCCAGCGGGTCACCGATGTCTTGTCGTAGCGCAGGTCGAGCCCGTGCTCGAGGCCGAGCTGGTCGACGCGGCGCGCGAGGCCCGCATTGGAGAACCCGGCTTCCGAAATGAGCGCGGCGAGCTGGCGGTTTGGGGTGCGCTGCGGGGGTCGTTCCGTCATCAGCGGTGCGGTCTCCTGCCTTCCGGGCCCTGCTTTGAACAGCCCTTATGGCCTCGTGAACGGCGCGAATGTAACGGCCATCACAGCCTCCATCGCCGCCTTCGCCCCTCATTCATCCGATCGTGTGAGGAACCCGGGCTGGAGTTGCCGCCCCAGGGGGCCCGTACAGTGGCAGAGGCGCGATATGTGCACGGTGAACGTTCAGGGAGGCACCTGCCGTGAGTGAGTTTCGGTTCGTCCGACTGGGCTTCGGCCCGGACGCCGTGGAGTACCAAGAGGCGTGGGACGAGCAGCGCCGCGTGCACGCCGCCCGGTTCGCCGACGAGGTCCCGGACACCTGCCTGCTCCTCGAGCACCCGCCGGTCTACACCGCGGGCCGCCGCACCGAGGACAGCGAGCGCCCGCTGGACGGCACCCCCGTCATCGACGTGGACCGCGGCGGCAAGATCACCTGGCACGGTCCTGGACAGCTGGTGGGCTACCCGATCCAGAAACTGCCGCGCCCGGTGGACGTCGTAGCACACGTACGCCGCCTGGAAGAGGCACTTATCCGTACGTGTGCGGAGTTCGGCCTGCAGACCACGCGCGTCGAGGGCCGCAGCGGCGTGTGGGTCCTCGGCGATCCCGTGGAGCAGCGCCCGCTGCTCGGCGGGCTCTCCCTGGACTTCGACCCGCGTCTGCAGGACGACGAGTTCGACGCCCGGTTCAACGGCCCGGAGTACGCCCCGTCCAACGCGGGCCAGCGCCGCGAGGACCGCAAGATCGCCGCGATCGGCATCCGCGTCGCCAAGGGCGTCACGATGCACGGCTTCTCGCTGAACGTGAACCCGGACAACACCTGGTTCGACCGGATCATCCCGTGCGGCATCCGCGACGCGGGCGTGACGTCCCTCTCGTACGAGCTGGACCGCGAGGTCACCATCGCCGACGTGCTGCCCGTCGTGGAGCGGCATCTGCGCGACATCCTGGAGAACGCCGAGCTCAAGCCGCGCGAGATCGAGACGCAGGACGACGCGGGGACCGCGGCCACGTCCACGGCGCAGCCCGCACCCTCGTCCGCGGCGCAGCCCGCGACCGCCTGACGAGACACCCGGGGCTCGGGGGAATGCACCCCATTGGCCAGAGGTTGGCCAGAAGTAAGCCCAACGACATCACGGGCGTACCCTGGTGTGCGCCGAAGAATCGAAGCTACAGGGAGCCGATGTGTCCGCAGTCGCACCCGACGGACGCAAGATGCTGCGCCTGGAGGTCCGGAACAGCCAGACCCCCATCGAGCGCAAGCCCGAGTGGATCAAGACCCGGGCGAAGATGGGCCCCGAGTACAACGCCCTGCAGAAACTCGTGAAGAGCGAGGAGCTGCACACGGTCTGCCAGGAAGCGGGCTGTCCGAACATCTTCGAGTGCTGGGAGGACCGCGAGGCCACGTTCCTCATCGGCGGCGACCAGTGCACCAGGCGCTGCGACTTCTGCCAGATCGACACCGGCAAGCCGCAGGCGCTCGACCGTGATGAGCCGCGCCGCGTCGGTGAGTCCGTCGTGAAGATGGACCTGAACTACGCCACCATCACCGGCGTCGCCCGCGACGACCTGGAGGACGGCGGCGCCTGGCTGTACGCGGAGACCGTGCGCCAGATCCACGCGATGACGGCGGAGCGCGAGGCCGGCTACACCAAGGTCGAGCTGCTCATCCCCGACTTCAACGCCGACCCGGACCAGCTGGCCGAGGTCTTCTCGTCCCGCCCCGAGGTCCTCGGGCACAACGTCGAGACGGTGCCGCGCATCTTCAAGCGCATCCGCCCCGGCTTCCGGTACGAGCGCTCGCTGGAGGTCATCACCAAGGCCCGCGAGGCCGGACTTGTCACCAAGTCCAACCTGATCCTGGGCATGGGCGAGACCCGCGAGGAGGTCAGCGAGGCGCTGCGCCAGCTGCACGAGGCGGGCACCGAGCTCATCACCATCACCCAGTACCTGCGCCCCACGCCGCGCCACCACCCCGTCGAGCGCTGGGTGAAGCCGGCCGAGTTCGTGGAGCTGAAGGACGAGGCCGAGGAGATCGGCTTCTCCGGCGTGATGTCCGGGCCGCTGGTCCGCTCCTCGTACCGCGCGGGCCGTCTCTACCAGATGGCGATCGAGAAGCGCGGCGCGTACGTGGCCTCGCAGGCCGTGTGACGCCGCGAGCCGCCCGCGTGTGAACCCACGGGTCCGCCCGCGTGTGAATCCGCGCACAAGCAGCTACCAGTCGGTAGTGGCCGTAATGACGCGGCCCGCACGATCCCCGCAGGTGAAGGGGACCGTACGGGCCGCGTCAGCGTTTTGGGCCGGAGCATCAAGGTTTCATCGGTGTTTGACCGGTCGGTCACGCCCTGGTAACACCAATCAGTGACCCTGGAATTACCGCTCGCACATCCCTACCCATAGCCGCTTTCAGGAGGGGCCCCATGCAGGCCGCGCCCGTTCGCGCCACCGCCATCCCGTCCGTCACCGACGCCCTGCGGGCCGTCGAGTCGCTGCTCATGAGCGGCGGCCAGCGCACCGCACGCCGCAACGCCTGGACTTCCGTGCTCGAGGACCGGCGCCGCGCCAAGGACCGGGTCGAGGCGCTGCGCGTACTCGAAGAGGCCGTGGCAACCCGCACGTCGTAGTCGCTTCCGGGGGCACGTAGACTTCACGACATGGCGAGGAAGGAAACCACCGCGGCGGATGCGGCCGCGGAGCCAGGGCGACTCAAGCAGATCGCTCTGACCTACAAGATGACCCGGCGGGCCGACTCCAAGATCGGTCTCATCATCGCGGCTGTGGGAATCGTCACCTTTGGCGTCTTCCTCGCGATCGGCTTCTGGATCGGTCACCCGGTCTACCTGGGCATTCTCGGATTCCTGCTCGCCTTCCTCGCGATGGCGATCGTCTTCGGACGCAGGGCCGAGCGTGCGGCCTTCGGCCAGATGGAGGGCCAGCCCGGCGCGGCCGCCGCGGTGCTCGACAAGATCGGCCGCGGCTGGACCACGACCCCCGCGGTCGCGATGAACCGCAGCCAGGACGTGGTGCACCGCACCGTCGGCAAGGCCGGCATCGTCCTGGTCGCCGAGGGCAACCCGAACCGCGTGAAGGGCCTGCTGGCCGCCGAGAAGAAGAAGATGGCCCGCATCGTGGCGGACGTCCCCGTGCACGACGTCATCGTCGGCACCGCGGAGGGCACGGTCTCGCTGAAGAAGCTGCGTACGACGCTTCTGAAGCTCCCCCGCGTCCTCACGGGCCCGCAGGTCACGGCCACCAACGACCGGCTGCGCGCGATGGGCGACCTGATGTCGAACATGCCGCTGCCGAAGGGTCCGATGCCCAAGGGCATGCGGATGCCGCGCGGCGGCCCGAAGGCGAAGTAAGGCCCGCTTCCCCGTCTCTACGTCGACGAAGGCCCCGGAACCGATCGGTTCCGGGGCCTTCGTCTTCGTACGTCTTGCTGTGATCGCTGTACGTCTTGCTGTGATCGCTCAGATGCGGATCTGCACGGCGCGGGCGAGGCGGTCGTGCAGGCCGCGGCCGTCGCGGTCCCAGATCAGGGCCGGGATGGCGACGCAGAGCAGGACGCTGCGGACCAGGACCTTGAGGGCGCCGAGCCTGCCGCCGCCCTCGGCGACGACGCGGAGCCTGAAGAGCGCCTTGCCCGGGGTGCAGCCGACCGTGCCCACGGTCAGGACGCTCATGACGAAGAAGATCCCGAGGGCCCAGTTGCCCATCGCCTGCTGGTCACCGCGGGCGAACAGGCCGTATGCGATGAGCATGCACAGGCCCCAGTCCACGGCGATGGCGCCGATGCGGCGCCCCGGGCGCGCGATCGACCCCGGCCCCTCCTCGGGCAGGCCGAGCTGCTCGCCCCGGTACCCGAAGTCGACTCCGGCGTCCTCCGCGGCCGCGCGCGGTCCCGACAGCCACGATCCGATTGCTTGCCTGTTGTCCACCCGTCCACGGTACTGCGCCCCTTTTCGTACGGGGACGGGCGGGGTCGTACGTGACGGACACAGCGGAGGCCGTGGCACGGCCCGGGGCACCCGGGCCGGTTAACTTCGGCGAAACAAATGGGTCATGCTTGAGAAATCCACCGTCCCTATGGTCGGGTCCCAGCGTGTGCCACCGCACTGGCCGCACCACGAGATGCAACCCTTCCCGCCCCGGGCGGGAGTAGGAGGAGTTGGATGTTGTTCCAGAACGCCGACGACGCGAAGAAGTTCATCGCGGACGAGGACGTCAAGTTCATCGACGTCCGCTTCTGCGACCTGCCCGGTGTGATGCAGCACTTCACGATCCCGGCGGCGGCGTTCGACCCGGACGAGGAGCTGGCCTTCGACGGTTCGTCGATCCGTGGCTTCCAGGCCATCCACGAGTCCGACATGGCGCTGCGCGCCGACCTGTCGACGGCTCGGGTCGACCCGTTCCGTCGCGACAAGACCGTCAACATCAACTTCTTCATCCACGACCCGATCACGGGCGAGCAGTACAGCCGTGACCCGCGCAACGTGGCGAAGAAGGCGGAGGCGTACCTGGCCTCCACCGGCATCGCGGACACCGCGTACTTCGGCCCCGAGGCAGAGTTCTACGTCTTCGACAACGTCCGCTTCCAGACGTCGGCGAACGAGAGCTTCTACCACATCGACTCCGAGGCGGGCGCCTGGAACACCGGTGCGGTCGAGAACAACCGCGGCTACAAGGTCCGTTACAAGGGCGGCTACTTCCCGGCCCCGCCGGTCGACCACTTCGCCGACCTCCGCGCCGAGATCTCCCTCGAACTCGACAAGAACGGCCTCCAGGTCGAGCGCCAGCACCACGAGGTGGGCACGGCGGGCCAGGCGGAGATCAACTACAAGTTCAACACGCTGCTCGCCGCGGCCGACGACCTGATGCTCTTCAAGTACATCGTGAAGAACGTCGCCTGGCGCAACGAGAAGACCGCGACCTTCATGCCGAAGCCGATCTTCGGCGACAACGGCTCGGGCATGCACGTCCACCAGTCGCTGTGGTCCGGTGGCGAGCCCCTCTTCTACGACGAGCAGGGCTACGCGGGCCTCTCGGACACCGCGCGCTACTACATCGGCGGCATCCTCAAGCACGCCCCGTCGCTGCTCGCCTTCACCAACCCGACGGTGAACTCGTACCACCGCCTGGTCCCCGGCTTCGAGGCCCCGGTCAACCTGGTCTACTCGCAGCGCAACCGCTCCGCGGCCATGCGCATTCCGATCACGGGCTCGAACCCGAAGGCCAAGCGCGTCGAGTTCCGCGCGCCCGACCCGTCCTCGAACCCGTACCTCGCCTTCTCCGCGCTGCTCCTCGCGGGCCTGGACGGCGTCAAGAACAAGATCGAGCCGGCCGAGCCGATCGACAAGGACCTCTACGAGCTCGCCCCCGAGGAGCACGCGGGCGTCCCCCAGGTCCCGACCTCCCTCCCCGCGGTCCTCGACGCCCTGGAGGCGGACAACGAGTACCTGCAGGCGGGCGGCGTCTTCACGTCCGACCTGATCGAGACGTGGATCGACTACAAGCGCACGAACGAGATCGCCCCGATCCAGCTGCGGCCGCACCCGCACGAGTTCGAGCTGTACTTCGACATCTAAAGACGCCGCAGGTCAGAGCGGGTTTCCGCTCTCCTGGGCCGATTGTGGGCCGTCGGCCGTGTTCCTCCGCCTCTGGGGGGCACGGCCGACGGCTGGTTGAGCGCCCCGAGTGCTGGGCTGTATTGGCCCCGCCGCTTGAACGGTCAGAGTGCGAGTTCTGCACGGTCCCGGAAGACGTCCGTCTTCGCCATGGCGCTGGCTCGTGCCGCGGATACCTGCTCTTCCCTCGTGGCGGCGCTGCTCGAACGTGCCTGCTGTCTCCCTGCAATTGCTGCAGTCGCCCACAATCGCCACGGTTCCTGAATCCATGTCATGCAGTGGCTATGTGAGGTCTGACGAGGCATTCATGTGGCCCTACCACCGCGAAAGGTCTGCAGACCGGCGGCACACCAACGCTGCACCCCACACGTTCAGGCGGCGACTGGGCGCCCTTCACCGCTGTCGTCTCTTCGCGCGCGGTGCCCCGCAGGCGGAGTCGAAAAGAGAGAAACGACAGGGACTTACTGTCGAGTCCGCCCAACACGCGTACACGCACTCGGCCCCGCCCCTCTCCCGAGCGAGGGCACAATCAGAGGGGACGACTCCGACCAGGTCGCCTTCCAGTGGTGCTGGAATGAGGTATGTCCACACCACCGGCTCAATGGTCAGCAAACGCTCAGCAGTTGTGGCACGCAATGCGCACAGGCGTTGCTTTGGATCTCGGCGCGGCTGCGCCGGGGAGCGCCAGCCAGGTACCTCGCTCTGCGAACCGAGAGATCGCAGCGGAGGCCATAGCCTCTCTCCTGCTGCAGCCGCCTCCTCCAGAACCAGGCGTGGTATCGCAGTTACGTCTGATCGGAGCCACCGTCACGGGAAAACTTCGGTTGCCCTACTCGACCGTTGAGATCCCTGCGGCTCTCATCGACTGCCGCTTCGAAGCGGCAGTCGACCTGAGCGACGCGTCGTTCCGCGCTGTCGACCTCACCGGATCCCTTCTTCCTGGCGTGAGCGCGGACAGGCTGAAGGTGGAAGGCGATCTAGTACTTACCCGGACGATCAGCGGCATTGTCTCCCTGTCCAGGGCTGACGTCATCGGCGACGTGTGGCTCAACGGTGCCGTGCTCAGCAATGAAGGGCGCGGCTATGCCTTGCGCGCGCCCCAGCTACGCGTCGGCGGTGGACTGTATGCACGGTCCGTCAGCGCTTCCGGCGGGCTCAACCTATGGGGCGCTCAGGCTTTCACGCTTGAGGTGGCCGATGGGCAACTGAGCAACGCCACTCATGCGGCTCTTCGCTGTGATGGTCTCCAGCTCGCACAGGACCTTCATTGCGTAAGGCTGTCCGTTGACGAGGGCGGTATCTCTCTGTTCGGAGGAGTGATCGGAGGTCAGTGCTGGTTCAACAACGCCGAAATACAGAGCGCCACCGGCTGGGCAATCAACGCCCCGTCATTGAGAGTCGGCGGAGGCGTCTACGGCCGTGGCATGACAGCTCACGGCGGTGTCAACCTGTTCGCCGCCACCATCGGCGAATCGCTGGAACTGTCCGGCTGCGCCCTCTCGGCCCGTCGCCGTCACGCACTGCGCGCCCCAGGAGCTCGTGTCGAGGCCAATCTCCAGTTGGGCAAGGGAGCAACCATCGTGGGAACCGTCGCCCTGCCACGTGTTGAGATCAAGGGAACGCTGCAGCTGGCCGGCTCCACGTTCACCGACGCGTCAACCATAGATCTACAACGTGCGACCGTGGGTGCCCTGGACATGACGTCGCTCGACACTCTTCCCTTGGTGTTTGACCTGCGCGCTGCGTCCATCGGACGGATCGAGGATTCCCCCGCCTCATGGCCATCGCGGATCGAACTGGACGGACTGACCTATCAAGACCTCCGCCCCGTACTGCCGGCTGACCAACGTCTGGCATGGCTCGATCGCAGCGACAGCTACACCCCCCAAGCGTACGAACGACTGGCCACCCACTACCGGCAGCTCGGCCACGACGACGACGCCCGATCCGTGCAGCTCGCCCGGCACCGAAAACGCCGCATTTCCTCACGGCCCCCTGCCCGACTGTGGGAGTACTTCGAGGACCTCACCGTCGGCTACGGCTACCGCCCAGGGCGCGCCCTCGGCTCCCTCTTCGCTCTCACCTCAGTCCTCGCTGTCATCTTCACGGCAATACCGCCACAGCCCGTCCGGAGCAACGGTCCGGCCTTCCAGCCCGTTGCCTTTGCCCTCGACCTCATCCTGCCTGTCCTCGACCTCGGCCAGGAGAAGGCGTTCACCCCATCCGGCACCACCGTGTGGGTCGCCTGGGCAGGTGCCCTAGCCGGTTGGCTTCTGGCCACAACCGTCATCGCCGGCCTCACCCGGCGACTTTCCCGCTCTGGCCACTGAACTCACCGCAGGTCGGAGGGGAACTCAGTCCGCATACTTCGACACCTAGGAAGCAGAGCCCGAAACTCAACAGGCAACAGCGGACTACGGCTAGCGTTGGCTCCACCCGGGCGCGTCGAGCCAACACTCATTTTGGCCTCACGAGATGGCTGTTTGTTCGGGCGACGGAAATAGTCCGACGACGAAGCTAAGCCGTCGGTGGCTCGGGAATGCGCCAGGTGATGCGGAACCGCTGGTCCGGTGGAAGCCCGAATCTACCCACCGGGCCAATCGTCTTGATGAGATAGCCGAAGACCTGCTGCTGGGCCTCCTCGGAAAGTTCGTGCCAAGTCTCCGGAGACGCAATCATGACCTCCCTCATCAAGGACGCATCCGATTCAGCCTGCAGCATCGCGATGCGGTCCTCACGGTCCATGGTCTCGTCGGCGTGCATGGCGCTGACCGACCGCTGGAGGAGGTTTGGCTCCACCGCCAGACGCTGAAGCATCCGCTCGCAGCCGTAGCGGAAGGCCGTATGCCTTTCGACCGCTTCCTGGTCGGGATAGTGGTAGCCGAAGGGGCTGCCCTCTTCGGCGCCCAGGTAGTCGCCCTTCAGGGTTCGCAGGAGAGCGCGCAGGGCGAACTCAGCGCCGTTCTCCTCGATGAGGCGGACACCGACCTGCACCCATTCGTCCTCCGAGATCGCAGGCTCGTGCGGCACCGCAAGCGAGGGGGCGATCTCAATGGCATTGAATGGGTTGATCATCATGCCGACGACCGCCTCAGCGGTCCACCGCCCATCATCCGTGCCCCACCCCTGCGACAGCGCCAGTTCCCGGGCCGACTTCATGCCACCCGGCTCGCCCTCCCGCATTGCACGCCACAGAGGCAGGAACCGTGCCACCTCAGCCGTCGGGTCCCGGGGCGGATCGACGCAAGCTGCGGCGAGCACCGCCACGATCGACTGCACAGTTTCCCAGCGCGGAACGCTTAGGCCCTTGAGGGTCGTACGGACTCCCTCGTGGCTGACGACCGCCGGGAGGTCACCCTCAGCGATGAGAGCGCTCACCTTCCGCATGCCGGGGTGCCCCGCTGCCCGGTGGAGTTCTTCTAGGGCACGCACCAGTTCCTGGTGGGCTTCGTTGGAAGGAGAGGCGGTGTTGGTGGTCACGAAACGGTAGATCCTTTCGGCGTTGCAGACGGCAGTCCTGAGGGCTGTCAGATAGCGCCAAAATCGTAGAAGTCGCAGGCGAAGCACCACATGTCAGATTGCGCCAACTTCCTGGGCCTAGGCGTCAAACGACGACAAGCCCTCGGAGACGGCCCGGAGCATGGATGCAGCGTCGTGAGCGAACCGGCGCCTCAATGGCCTCAATAGAAGGAGTTGCCTGTGCACATCCCTGGCTATGCCCGTGCCATGATCCGGTCCGCACTGCCGTCCTTCCCCACCTCTCGCCAGGTGGGGGCGCTGGATTGCTGCCTCTGCGACGAGCCCTTCGAAGATCGGCTTCCGGTACCACTCGGGCCAACCCCTGAGTCAGGACTGTTCGGCTGCCACCCCTGTCTGACTCGCTTGGTTTCCCGGGCACGGCGGGCTCGTGACGCCGCGCTGACCCAGGACGCCGAGCAAGCTGCAGCCGAGTCTGCGGCCTGGGCATCAATGCGTGATCGGCATCTCGCCCAGCTCGACAGTGTGCGGCAGACCGCAGAGGCCGTGGCCGAGCTGGCCCGGAACGAGGACACCGAGCCGCTGCAGGTCGCCTGGCTGTTGATTTCGCTGGAATCGGCGTACGCCTGGGTCCCGGACACGCCAGATCCGCCCGTCTCTGCGGATCGCGAGGACTCAGGGCTCAGGGATGAGACGTTCAGGCTCAACCTGGCCATGGTCACAGCGCGTGAGGCGGTGGCGGAGCGGCTCGCATACCACTTGATCAACGCGGCACAGCCCGAGGAACCGGAGATGTGCGAGGAGTTCGAGTGCCCAAAAGACTGCTCGGGGCGCCACGACTCCTCACATATCGACTGCGGGCCGGACGCCGTCTTCGAGGATCTGGCGAGGCACGGAATCATCGTGGAGCAGCCGGAGCCCGCGCCCCTGTCACCTCGCCTCGCAGCTCTCTTTGAGAAGTCCGAAGCCGAGGACGAACGCTCGCCGCTTCCAGACATCGAGGAGCAGGCCCCCGTTGTTCTGGCGCACTTCGGCATCGACGTCGGCGACACGGACGTCTTGGTGAGCACGGCGGCGGTAGGCCTGGTCGCCGATGCCTGGCGCGAGGGACCCATGGAAGATATCCACGCGGCCGACAGTGGGCCGAGCGACGGGGAGGTCTTCGCGCAGAGCGTCGATCTCTACCGCAGGGCCCACGCAGCGCTGGTGGCTGCGCAAAGCGACGGGCCCGAGGTGCTGCTCTCGTTCGTGGCCGTGGCCTCGGACGTGGACCTCCCGTGGGCCGGCGGTTCGCGCTTCGCGCTGCGGGCGATGTCTGAATCATCTGAATCAGTAGAGGAGTTCGTCCAGCACGTCGACGACAGGGTCTGGTTCACCGCAGAGGTAATGCGTGAACAGGGGTGGCGCGCGGGGCTGCTGCATCGAGCCACTTCGGCCGTTGTCAAGGCTCCTACCCACTTCGGTATGCCGGGCTGGCCCAGTGCCGTCACCTCAGCAATGGAGCGTCTCGCCGTGCTGGACAGGTCGGGCGCGCCCGAGGCCCTGACAGACCTAACGGCGGTCAAAGCCGCGCTGCTCGAGGCACCCGACCAGCTGGGGGTAGACGCCCTCGACTGGATCTCCCGCCATGCCCTACTCGGCTAGCGCACCACCCCGGCCAGCCCTTCCGCTGACAGGCCGGACCGGAAATGCCCTCACACCAGGGCAACCTTCTTTGCACCGGCTCGCGGAGAGTCGGTGAGCGCCATTCTCCTACGGGCCCCGGCATCCGAGGAGCTGCACTGGGCGGGGTTCCACCCGACTCCGCGCAATCCCATCAGTGGTTCACCAGGAAAATGACCTGAAGTGCCAGCCGGGGTAGCACGAGGTATAAACATGCCCAATAGCACTGATAAGAATCTGGCCTGCGCGTCCATGCGGTTCTGGAGTGAGTTCCAGCAAGTCGCTCTCGGTGCCGTTCACCATGGTTTCGCCCTCAGATCGCCCACCTGCTCAGAGCAGCGGCGCAGACTCCGAACTCTGCCAGGCCTCTGGCTCGATGAGTTCCACGAACCACACACGTGCCTGATACATCATCTCCCCATCAGGGCCAAGCTCGTCAGCACCGGCCACCGTTCGGGAACCTGGCACGGCGCACTCTGTCCTTCGCCAGCACAGGAAAACATCCCCAACGCCACCACGCTTGTTGTCCACAACTACGCCCACATCAGGCTCGGTTGCGCAGGGCTGCAGTTGTCCGAACGTCGCGATGCAGTCCGGAAGAGAGGGGAGGCCACCCCGTGAAGTGGGACGAAGTGACCCTCGTCATTCTCGCCGCGTCTGGCTGCGTCACGCTAGTGCTGGCGCAAATCAGTGAGGTGCTGTCACGACTGCCACAGATCATCCGCGAGTGGCGGCAGGTCCGGCACGAACTGAGTGCTGGCCCTGCTCCCAGTTCTCGGGATCACCCCGCAAGGGGCACCGCCCCGGATACGAGTTCTCTCGCCCCGGACAGTGGAGACCGTTCACCCGGAGCGCCCGGAGCAGGGCGGCACGAGGTCTGATCCGGTGAGCGGCACCGCTGGGGACAGCAGCTTGCGGAAGAACGCCGCGCGGAGCGGAGTGCTCGCTCCTCGGGTCGGTTCCAGGCCGTCGGCCGTGTTCCTCCGATTGGGGAGAGGCACGGCCGACGGTCGTTTTCGTCGGGGTCAGGACGCCCACATTCCGCCGTCCACGCGGAGGACCGTGCCGGTGACGTACGAGGCTCGGTCGCTGAGGAGCCACGCTGCTGCCTGGGCTATTTCGTCGGGGGACGCGGCGCGGCCCAGGGGGGTCTGGGCGTTGAGGTGGTCGATGGTGCCGGGGGACCTGGTGTCCCACTCCTGGAGCATCTCGGTGAGCGTCGTGCCGGGGGCGATGGCGTTGATGCGGATGTTCTCCGGGCCGTAGGTGACGGCCGCCGACGCGGTGAGGCCGTTGAGGGCCCGCTTCGTCGCCGCGTACACCGGCAGTTCGGGGTTGGCCATCAGGCTGCCGACGCTGGAGGTGTTGACGATCGCGCCGCGCTTCGCCGTGGCGCGGATGGCGGCGATCTCGGCGTTCATGGCCAGCCACGGGCCCTTGAGGTTGACGGCGGTCACGTGGTCGAAGTCCGCTTCCGAGAGGTTGTCCATCGGGCCCGGCCGCTGGCCCGCCGCGCCGTTGTTGAAGGCGATGTCGAGGCGGCCGTACAGCTCCACGGCGCGGTCGACCGCCGCGCGGACGCTTGCCGCGTCGGAGAGGTCGAGGACCGCGTAGTCCGCTGTGCCGCCCGCCGCGCGGATCTCCTCCGTGACCGCCTTCAACTCGGTCTCCGTGCGTGCCGCGAGGACCACCTTCGCGCCCTCCCTGGCGAACAGCCGTGCCGCCGCCGCGCCGATGCCCCTGCCCGCTCCGGTGATGAAGGCGACCTTGCCGGACAGCAGGCCTGCGGGGTTCGTGGAGGGCTTGAGCCGGGTGTTGTCGTTCATGGGGATGAGCTTGGCTTCGGGGGCGTCTCTCATCCAGGCACCGGCAGTACCTGGATCGGGCTTCGCGCGCACCCGCACACTGGAGCCGTGAATCGACAAGAACTGGCCGGCTTCCTGCGCGGCAGGCGCGAGCGCATCACCCCCGCCGACGTGGGGCTGCCCGCGGGGCCGCGCCGTCGTACCCCGGGGCTGCGGCGCGAGGAGGTGGCGCAGTTGGCGTTCATCTCGACCGAGTACTACACGCGCCTGGAGCAGGCCCGTGCCCCGCATCCCTCCCGTGAGGTGCTCGCCCAGCTCTCCCGTGCGCTGCGTCTGACGGATGCCGAGCGCGATCATCTCCACCACCTCGCCGGTGCCCCGCCCGGACCTCCGCCCGGTCCTTCGCGCGAGGTGCGGCAGAGCCTCGTCGACCTGCTGGACCGGCTGCCGGAGGCGGCGGCGATCGTGGTGTCCGCGACGTACGAGGTCATCGCCTGGAACGAGCTGGCTGCCGCCCTGATGGAGGACTTCTCCGTCCTGCCGCGCAGGGACCGGAATCTCGTCCGGCGTTCCTTCCTCGGACCGGAGCCGAACGCCCGGGCGCTGTACGGGTCCTCGGACGCCGACGCGTTCGTGCGAACCTCGGTCCAGCAGCTGCGCGCCACCGCCGCCCGCTACCCGAACGACCCGGAGGTGACCGGCCTGGTCGACGAACTGCTCGCAGGCAGCGAGGAGTTCGCCCGGATCTGGGCCGCCCACGAAGTGGCGGCGCGGCCCGTCCTGTGCAAGACGTTCCACCACCCCATGGTCGGCCCGATCACCGTGTCCTGCGACGTCCTGGACATCACCGACCGGGACCAGCGCGTCTTCATCTACACCGCCGCCCCCGGCTCGTCATCGGCGGAGGCGATGCGGCTCCTTTCGGTCGTCGGTACGCAGCGCATGGACGTGCCCGGCTGACCCGTCCACAGCCGTGCCGGGCCTTGTCAGCGGGGACGTATACGGTCCCTGACCACCCGGGCAGCCCCATGACCACCCGGGCAGCCCGGTGACCCGGCGCCTCGGTCCCTCAGTGCCGCGGGACCGGGAGGCCCTGGGCGAAGTCCCCGTCGACGGCGAACTCGACGTTGGTCGTGAAGGTCGCGTCGGCGGCCAGGAACAGCGCCGCCGCGGCGACCTCCTCGACCGTGCCGTTGCGCCGCAGCGGGGTGGTCCCGTTGCCCTGCCGGTCGGAGCTCGGCAGGCTCGCCCTGCTCGCCAAGGACTATGCCCGCGCCGACGAACTGCACGAACGTGCCCGGCAGTTGGCCGTCGCCCACGGGGACAGGCCCGCCCAGGAGTCCGCCGAGGTCGGCCTCGCCCTGAGCGCCCGGCGCCAGGGACGGTTCGACGCCGCGGAGGCGTATCTCCGCCCCTGGCTGGAGTGGAACCGCAGGCTCGACGCGGCGAACGGCACCGCCCTGATCCTGGCCGAGCTCGGCTTCGTCGCCGAGCAGCGCGGCGAGCCCGACGCGGCCCTGGCCCTGCACCGTGAGGGCCTGGCCACGGCCCGCCGCACCGGTGCCCCGCGGGCGGTCGCCCTGGCCCTGAAGGGCCTCGCGGGCGCGCGGCAACTGGCGGGACGACCCGCGCTCGCGGCCCGGTACCTCGCCTTCGCGGCCCGCACCCGCGCCTCGGTCGTCGCCCCGCTGCCTCCGGCCGAGCGCGGCGACGTCGACCGCGTCACGGCCGCCGTGCGCACATTCCTGGGGGCGGGCGAGGACGCAGGTCAGGAAGCGGCGACCGGGACCGGGCGGTAGTGCGTCGTCAGGCGGCCCTCCTCGTTCAGGACGTGGAACGCGAGCGCCGGTGGCAGGTCCGTGTGGACGTGGTGGGCGGCGTGGGTCTGGGGTTCCCAGGGGAGGCGGAGCGTGGAGACCACGCCCGGGGCCACCAGGAGGGGCCTGTTCGCGAAGGTCGTCGCCGCGGGGGTGTGGGCGTGGCCCGCCAGGAACGCCGTCACGTTCGGGTGGCGTGCCGTCAGCTCGGCGAGGCGGTCCTCGTCGAACTGACGGATGACGTCGACGTAGGGCGTGTGCAGCGGGAGCGGCGGGTGGTGGAAGCCGATCAGGACCGGGCGCGTGGGCGGGGTGTCGGCGAGGAGGTCGGAGAGCCAGGCCAGTGTCTCGCCCTCCAGGCGGCCGTGGTCCTCGCCCGGCACCGAGGTGTCGCACAGGGCGAGGGTGAAGCGGTCCGTGGCGTACGACTGGTTGATCGGTGTCGTCTTCGGGGGCTCGCCGAGGAGGTGCTCGCGGAACGCGGCGCGCTCGTCGTGGTTGCCGGGGCAGACCAGCAAAGGGTGCCGGGACGTGAGGAGTTCACGAGCCTCCTCGTACTCGGACGGGGCGGCGTGGTCGGCGATGTCGCCGGTGGCGATGACGGCGTCCAGGTCGTACGGAAGGCTGTTCACGTACTCCATGACGGCGCGGGTGCGGGCGATGCTGCGCCCCGCGTCCTGTGCGCCGGTGTCGATGTGAGGGTCGCTCAGGTGGGCGATCACGATCATCGCTGCGAGCCTTTCTCGTTCGTGGAAGCGGCCGCCAGCGCCTCGCGCGTGGTGGTCTCGACGCGGGACACGTCGGCGCGTTCCGTCGGTGGGACGGGGGTGGACGTCGTGGCGCGCACGTGGGCCGCGGCGTCGAGCAGCTGGGCGGCGGTGGCGGGGCGGCCCGCGCGGGTGTGGGCGCCCGCCATGCCTTCGAGGGCCAGCGCGATCATGCCGGGGTTGTCGGTGGCGCGCGCGGTCGCGTAGCCCTCGCGGTGCAGGCGCAGGGCCTCGTCCGCGTCGCCGCGCTGCTCGGCGAGGAAGCCCAGTTCGGCGAGGAGCCCCGCGGTCTTGGGGCCCCAGTCCATGGCGCGGGTCCAGTCGAGCCAGGGGCCGAGGCGGGCCTCGGCGTCGGCGAGGCGGCCGGCGCGGCGGGCCGTGCGGCCGAGGCCGAGGTCCGCGAAGTACGTGCCGACGGTGTCGGACTGCTCGACGGCGAGGCGGCGGGCCCGCTCGTGCAGGGCGTCGGCGCGCTCGAACTCGCCGGTGACCAGGGCGATCCGGCCGAGGCCCGACAGCCCGTGGGAGGCGTCGATCCACAGGTGGAGGTCCTCGGCGATGCGCAGCGCGTCGCCGTGCAGGGCGGCCGCGCGCTCGTGGTCGCCGGTGACCTCGGCGTGGTAGGCGAGCAGGGCCATGGCCTGTGACTGGCCCCAGCCGTCGCCCAGTTCGCGGAAGAGGCTCAGGCTGCGCGCGCCCGCGTCGGCGAGCGTGGCCAGGTCGCCGAGGGACACCGCCTGGCGGGCGCGGGTGCCGAGGGCCGCGGCGGTGCCCCAGCGGTCGCCGAGGCCGCGCAGTTCGGCGAGGGCGCCGGTGATGAGGTTCTCGCCCGCGGAGAGGTCGCCGCAGCCCTGCAGCGCGGAGGCCAGGAACCAGCGGAGCCGGGCGCGTTGTACGGGATCGTCGATGAGGTCGTACGAGGGCTCGGCCCGGGCGGCCAAGGTGCCCGCGCCGGTGGCCGCGGCCTCGGCCGTGCGGGTCAGGACGGCGACGGCGTGCCGCCAGGCCTCGCCCTGGGCGCGTACGCCGCGCGGCGCGTCGCCCGCCGCGGCCAGGGCGGCGTCGAGGCCTCGGCGGGCCCCGCCGAGGCGGCCGCGCAGATAGCAGTACCAGGTCGTCGCGTTGACCAGGCGCAGCGCGCCGTGGGCGTCGCCGTCGCGGGCCGCGCCGGTGATGGCGGCGCGCACGTTGGCGGACTCGGCGTCCAGGAGGCGTAGGGCGCGTCGCTGGTCTGGGCCGCGCAGATCGCGGTCGGCCGCTTCGGCGAGGTCGGTGTAGTAACGGCGGTGACGCTCTCGTACGAGGATGTACTCGCCGGAGTCGTCCAGGTGCTGGAGGCTGTACGCGGCCACCGATTCGAGCAGGCGGTAGCGGATGCCGTCCGCCGTGTCGACGGTGGCAACCAGGGAGCGGTCGACGAGGCGGGCGATGAGTTCGGGGACGTCGGCGGCGGGGACGGTGTCGTCGGCGCACACTTCCTCCGCGGCCCGCAGCGTGCAGCCGTCGGCGTGCACGGCGAGGCGGCGCAGGACGACGCGTTCGGGCTCCGAGAGCAGGGCCCAGCTCCAGTCGATCACCGCGCGGAGCGTCTGCTGCCTGGGCGGGGCGCCGCGGTGGCCCGCGGTCAGGAGGCGGAAGCGGTCGTCGAGCCGCGCGGCCAGTTCGTGGACGCCGAGCGCGCGGACGCGGGTGGCGGCGAGTTCGAGGGCGAGCGGAAGGCCGTCGAGGCGGCGGCAGATCGCCGCGACGGGGGCGGCGTTGTCCGCGTCGAGGGCGAAGCCGGGGGCGGCGGCGCGGGCGCGGGCCAGGAAAAGGCGTACGGCGCTGGACGACGCGAGCTCTGCCGGGTCCGACGGGCCGTCGGCGTCCGGCAGTTCGAGCGGGGGAACCGTCTGGAGGATCTCTCCGGGCACGGCCAGGGGCTCGCGGCTCGTGGCCAGGACGTGCAGCTCCGGGGCGGCCGTCAGGAGCAACTCGGCTGTCTCCGCTGCCTCTTGGATCACGTGCTCGCAGTTGTCGAGGACGAGCAGGGTACGGCGGGTACGGAGCGCGGCGGTGACGCGGGCGAGCAGGCCTGTCGGGTCGGCGGGGTGCGCGGGCTGCGCGGCGGACGGGGCGGGCCCCGCGTCGTCGCGGACGCCGAGGGCCGCGGCCACCAGCTCGGTGAGTCCGGCCGAGGACGTTCCGCGTGGGCTCAGTTCGACCAGGTGCACCCCGTCGTACGCGTCGCCGACGCGGGCGGCGATCTCCAGGGCGAGCCGGGTCTTGCCGACGCCGCCGGGTCCTGTGAGCGTCAGGAGACGCCCGGACTCGAGCCGCGCCCGCGCCTCGGTCACGGCGGCCGTGCGACCGATGAGTTCGGTGAGGGGGGTGGGGAGGCTGCCACGGAGGTGCGGCTGATCGGCTGGGGTGGCCGAAGGGACGGGACGGCACGGGGTGGTCGGCGGGACGGGGCTCGGAGTGGTCGGCGGGACAGAGCTCGGGGTGGGCGACGGGGCAGGGCCCGGGGTGGGCGACGGGGCAGGGCCCGGGGTGGGCGACGGGACAGGGCCCGGGGTGGGCGACGGGACAGGGCCCGGGGTGGGCGCCGGGACAGGCCCCGGAGTGGCTGCCGGAGCGAGGCTCGCGGTGGCCGAGGGGGCGGGGCTCGGGGTGGGCGCCGGAGCAGGGCCCGAGGCGGCCGACGGGACGAAGCTCGCGGTGGGCGACGGGACAGGCCCCGCGGTGTCCGACGGGACGAAGCTCGCGGTGGGCGACGGGACAGAGCCCGAGGTAGCCGCCGAGGCAGGGCCCGGGGTAGGCGCCGGAGCAGGGCCCGAGGCGGCCGACGGGACGAAGCTCGCGGTGGGCGACGGGACAGAGCCCGAGGTAGCCGCCGAGGCAGGGCCCGGGGTGGTCGGCGGGCGGGGTGGAGGCGTGGGGCGCAGGGACGGGTCCTGGTTGAGGATTGCGGTGTGCAGGGCCACCAGGTCGGGGCCCGGGTCGACGCCCAGTTCGTCGCGGAGCAGGTCGCGCAGGGCACGGTAGGCGTCGAGGGCCTCGCTCTGCCGACCCGCACGGTAGAGGGCGCGCAGGTGGGCGGCGCGGAGTCGTTCGCGCAGCGGGTGGCGGGTCACCAGGTCCGCGAGGTCGGCTACGTCCGCGGCGAGTTGGTGATCGTCGCCGCGCTCGGCGCGGGCCTCGGCCCGGTCCTCCAGGGCGGTGAGGCGCTGCTCCTCCAGGCGCGCCACGGCGGCCCCGGCGAACGGCTCGCCCGCGACATCGGCGTACGCGGGACCGCGCCACAGGGCGAGCGCCGAGTCGAGCAACTCCACGCGGAGGTACGGGTCGTCGGTCTCGCGCGCCCGCGCGGTGAGGGTACGGAAGCGGTGCGCGTCGACCGCGTCGGGGTCGGCCGCGAGGGCGTACCCGGCGGGCTGGTGCGTGATCAGCGCGCGGCCGCCGGGCTCCGCGTCCTCGAGGACGCGTCGCAGCCGGGAGATCTTGCTGCGCAGCACGCCCGCGGCCCTGGCCGGCGGATTCTGCCCCCAGAGGTCGTCGACGAGCCGGTCGGCCGGGGCGGGCCTGCCCTCGCGGATCAGCAGGTCGGCGAGGAGCGCGCGCACCTTCGCCTCGGGCACCGTGACCCGTCCACCGTCTGCCGACCGCACCTCCAGGGGGCCGAGTATCGCGAAGCGCATGGCCCCAACGTAATGCAGGGAAAACGGAATTGATCTCTCCGGAAGGATTCCGGAAGGTTTCCGGAACCCCTGCGCACGAGCCTGACGGCATGTCTTCCAACTCAGCCGAAACCACTGCCGGTGCCGGCACTACCGCCGATACCTCCGTCGCCACCTCCGTCGAAGCCGCCGCTGATACCGGTGCCGCTGTCGAAGCCGCTGTCGAAGCCGCCGCTGATACCGGTGATACCGGCACCGACCGGCAGCCACCACCCGCAGGCACCCGCGAATGGATCGGCCTCGCCGTCCTCGCCTTCCCCGCGCTCCTCCTCTCCATGGACCTCACCGTCCTCTACATGGCGCTGCCCACCCTCGGCGCCGACCTCGGCGCCAACAGCACGCAGTCGCTGTGGATCGCCGACATCTACCCCTTCATGCTCGCCGGGTTCCTCGTCACGATGGGCACGCTCGGCGACCGCATCGGGCGCCGCCGCCTGCTGATGCTCGGGGCCGCCGCGTTCAGCACGGCGTCCGTGCTCGCCGCCTTCGCCTCCAGCGCCGAACTGCTCATCGCCGCGCGGGCGTTGCTCGGCGTCGCGGGGGCGACGGTGCTGCCCTCGACGATGTCGCTGATCACCACCATGTTCAAACGGCCCGCGCAGCGTGCGAGCGCGATCGGGCTGTGGATGATGGCGTTCTCGGTGGGCGCCGTCATCGGTCCCGTCGTGGGCGGAGTGATGCTGGAGCGGTTCTGGTGGGGGTCCGTGTTCCTGCTCGGCGTGCCCGTGATGGCGCTGCTCCTGGTCTGCGCGCCCGCGCTGCTGCCCGAGCACCGCAACCCCTCCCCCGGGCGCCTCGACCCGCTCAGCGTCGCCCTCTCCCTGGCCGCGATCCTGCCGGTGATCCACGGGCTGAAGGAGCTGGCGCGGGACGGCTTCGCGCCCTTCCCGCTCGCCCTGGTCGCCGCCGGTCTCGTGGTCGGCAGGGCCTTCGTGGTGCGGCAGCGCCGCCTGGCCGATCCGCTGCTCGACCTGCGGCTCTTCGCGGAGCGCGCGTTCAGTGGCGCGCTGGTCGTCTTTCTGCTCGGCATGATCACCCTGCATGCCCTGACGCTGTTCTTCACGCAGTACCTGCAGCTGGTCGAGGGGCTCTCGCCGGTGCCCGCGGGGCTGTGGATGATTCCGTTCGTCGCGGGCACGTTCGCCGGTCTCGGCCTCGCCCCGCGGATCGCGCGCCGGGTGCGGCCCGCGTACGTCATCGCGGGCGGGCTGCTCCTCGCGAGCGTGGGCTTCCTGGTGATCTCGCGGGTCGACGCGTCGTCGGGGCCCGCCCTGCTGGCCGCGGGCAGCATGGTGGTCACGCTCGGCTTCGGGCCGCTGATGGTGCTCGGCACGAACATGATCGTGGGGTCGGCGCCGCCGGAGCGTGCCGGTGCGGCGGCCTCGGTGTCCGAGACCGGTGCCGAGCTCGGCGCGGCGCTCGGCGTCGCCGTCCTCGGCAGTGTCGGCACGGCCGTCTACCGCGCCGAACTGGCCGACGCGGACGCCCTGGAGGCCGTCCCGCACCGGACCGTGGAGGCGGCGCGCGAGAGCCTGGCCGCCGTGCGGGGTGCGGCGGACGGGCTGCCGGAGGGGCCCGCGGGGGCGCTCGTCGACACCGCGCGGGATGCCTTCGCCACCGGGGTGGGCACGGTCGCCCTGATCAGCGCCGTGCTGCTGGTGGGGCTTGCGGGTCTTGCGCTGGCGCTGCTGCGGCACGTGCGGCCCATTGGGGCGCCGGAGGAGTGAGGGGGCGGGGTGGTGGGCGCCTCCCTGACCGCCCCCCCTGGCCGCCGCCCCCCCTGCCTGCCTCCCTCGCCGCCTCCCCTGGCTCCATCCCTCGCCGCCTCCCCCGGCCGCCGGGGCTTCAGCCCCGCAGGAAGCGGACGGAGGGCCTGCCGCCCTCAGGGCCGGCGTCCTCGCCCGGCGTCACCACCGCCCGCACTCCGTACACCTCGGCGATCAGTTCCTCGGTGATCACCTCGGCCGGTGTTCCCGCCGCGTGGGCCGCGCCCTCCTTCAGGACCAGCAGGTGGTCGCAGAACATCGCCGCCAGGTTGAGGTCGTGCAGGGCGATCACGCTGGTGACGGGGAGTTCGCTCACCAGGGAGAGCAGCTCCAACTGGTGCTGGATGTCCAGGTGGTTGGTGGGTTCGTCCAGGAGGAGCTCGCGTGGTTCCTGGGCGAGGGCACGGGCGATCTGGACGCGCTGGCGCTCGCCGCCGGAGAGCGTGTGCCAGGACTGGGCGGCGCGGTCGGTCAGGCCGGTGCGCTCCAAGGCCTCGCGTACGGCGCGCTCGTCGTGGGGCGTGGGGGCGGACCAGGCACGGCGGTGCGGGACGCGGCCGAGGCGTACGACATCTCGTACCGTCAACTCGGCCTGTGTCGTGGCGTGTTGCTCGACCACGGCGACGCGGCGCGCGACCGAGCGACGACCGACGTCGGCCAGGGGGCGCCCGTCCAGGGTGACCACGCCGGAGGCCGGGGCGAGGACGCCCGCGAGGATGCGCAGGAGCGTGGACTTGCCGGAGCCGTTGGGCCCGAGGAGACCGACGGTGGCACCGGCGGGCGGCGCGAGGCTGACACCGTCCACGACGAGGCGTCCACCGGCCTCGCGGGCGACACGGTCGGCACGGAGCCCGACGGGGGCCGGGGGGTGGGCTCCGCCGACGGAGGGAGGCGCTTCGGGGACGGGCGCTGCGGGGGCAGGCGCTTCAGCGGCGGGCGCTTCTGCGGCAGGCGCTTCAGCGGCAGGCGCTTCAGCGGCAGGCGCTTCAGCGGCGGGCGCTTCTGCGGCAGGGAAGGTCCCTTCGGAGGAGGCCACTTCGGTGTCGGCGGAGGCCGCTTCAGAGGAGAGCAGCCCGGGGTCGGCGGAGGCCACCCCGGAGGAGAGCACCCCGGGGTCGGCAGAGGCCGGTTCGGAAGGCATCGCTTCGTGTGTCATGTCGTCGCCCTCCGCGTCCGGTACAGGACCGCCACGAACGCCGGTACGCCGATGAGTGAGGTCACCACGCCCACCGGGACCTCCTGGGGGTCGAGGACCGTGCGGGCCAGCGTGTCCACCCAGACCACGAAGACCGCGCCCGCGAGTGCCGTGACCGGGAGCAGGCGCGCGTGCCCGGAGCCGACGATCGCGCGGGCGGCGTGCGGCAGGACCAGGCCGACGAAGCCGATGGCGCCCGCCGAGCTGACCAGGGCCGCGGTCAGCAGCGCGGTCGTGCAGAGCAGGACGAGGCGGGTGCGGGCCACCCGGACGCCCAAGGTCGCCGCCGCCTCCTGGCCGAACGCGAAGGCGTCCAGCGTGCGGGCGTGGGACAGGCAGATCAGCAGCGCCGCCGCGAGCACCGCCCCGCACAGCCACACGTCCGTCCAGCCGACCCCGCTGAGCGAGCCGAGCAGCCAGAAGATGACGCCGCGCGTGGTCTCCGCGTCGCCCGCCGCCAGGATGACGAACGACGTCAGCGCGGAGAAGAGCTGCATGGCCGCGACGCCGGACAGGACGACCCGGTCCGTCGTGCCGCCCAGGGTGTGGCTGAGCAGCAGCACCAGGGCGAACGAGCAGAGCGCGCCCGCGAAGGCCCCTGCCGAGACCGACAGCGCTCCCCCGCCGACGCCGAGGACGACGACCGCGACGGCTCCGGTGGACGCCCCGGACGACACCCCGAGCACGAAGGGGTCGGCGAGGGGGTTGCGGAGCAGGGACTGCATGACGGCACCGCAGACCGCGAGCCCGGCGCCGCAGACCGCGGCGAGCAGGGTGCGGGGCATCCGCAGGTTCCACACGATGCCGTCCCTGATCGGCGTGAGCCGCGCCTCGCCCCACCCCAGGTGCGCGGCGACCGCGGACCACACGTCGGGGACGGAGATGTCCGCGGGCCCGATGGTGACGGCGACGGCCACGGACACCACCAGCACCCCGAAGCCCCCGAGCCACAGCAGCGCTTGCCGCAGCGCTCCGGGGACCGAGGAGCCGCCGGGTTCCGGGGCGGCGTCGACCGGCACGGCGGACGCCGGAGCGGTGGACGCCGGAGCGGTGGACGCCGGAGCGGCGTCGACCGGCACGGTGGCATGGCCCGCCGCAGGTCCTCGCCCCGAACCCTCGCCCCGCCTGCCGGGCGTCACTTCGTCAGCCCGAACTTCCGTAGGCCCGCCGCCACTTGTTCGATGCCGTCGACCGTGCGGATCGTGGGGTTCATGGCCTGGCCGCTCAGCAGGACGTAGCGCTTCTCCTTCACGGCGGTCAGGTTCTTGGTCGCCGGGTTGGTCTCCAGGAACTTGATCTTCGCCTCGGCGCTCTCCGCGGACTGCGACTTGCGCGTGAGGTCGCCGATGACGAGGACGTCGGGGTCGCGGTCGGCGACCGTCTCCCAGTTGATCTGCGGCCACTCCTCGCGCGTGTCGTCGAAGACGTTCTTCGCGCCGAGCTCACGGGTGATGATCCCGGGGGCGCCGCAGCAGCCCGCCATGTAGGGGGCGCCGGAGTTGGCGAACCAGTAGAGGAGCGTGGCGTCGGAGGCGTCGATGTCCTTCGTGGCCTTGGAGATCCGGCCCTTCATGTCCGCGATCAGCTTCTCGCCGCGCTTCTCGACGCCGAACACCTTCGCCAGGTCCCGCACCTCGCCGTAGACGGTGTCCATGGTGAGCGTCTTGACGCGCTTGCCGTCGCCTCCGCCGTCGTTGTCCTTGCCCGCGCAGTCGGTGGGCGAGACATAGACGGGGACGCCGAGTTCGGTGAACTTCGTCCGGTCGGCGACGCCGCCCTTGCCGACCGTGTAGAGGAAGGAGGCGCTGACGAAGTCGGGCTCCTTGGAGAGGACCTTCTCCAGCGCCGGGTAGCGGTCGGAGAGCCGCTCCACCTTGGCGTTGTCCTTGGCCAGGTTCTTCAGGACCGGGTCGGTCCACGTGCCGGTGCCCACCATGCGGTCGGCGAGGCCGAGCGAGAGGAGGATCTCCGTGGAGCCCTGGTCCAGGGAGACGGCCCGCTGCGGCGGGGCCTTGACCTCGGCCTCCTTGCCGCAGGAGGCGACCGTCACGGGGTAGCCCTTCGCGTCCTTTTCCGCTGTCTTCTCCGCGGAGCCGCCGCACGCGGTCAGCGCGAGCGCTCCGGCGCCGAGCAGGGCGAACGTACGTATACGACGGTTCTTCGAGGACACGTGATCCCTTGAGTGTCACGGCTCATACGCGGAGCCTGGCCTGCGTCACGACCTCCGCCGCCCGGTGTGCGAGCGGAGGCGCCAGCAGGTCTTCGGACTCGGGATCGGCCGGACGGGGCGCCTTCCCGGACGTCCGAAGACGCCCAGTGGCCGTGGCCCCGCCCGTCCCCCTCACCGCTGCGCGTCAGTTCCGGATTCTCACCGGATTCCCTGGCCCAGGTGTGGGTTTGACTGGCTTGCGCAAGTTATCACGCCTGCTCAGGGGGTCGGTCCGGGCCTCGGCTCGCCCCGATAGGTGCCGAACGACCAGCGGTTTCCCTCCGGGTCGAGGATGCCGAACTCCCTGCTTCCGTACGGCTTGTCCTCGATCTCGGCGGTGATCCGCACGCCCGCCGCGGTCAGCTTCGCGTACAGGGCGTCCACGTGGTCGGTGACGACGTAGGCCCCCGCGGTGCCGGGCTTCCCGCAGGTGCCGGCGACCGCGTCCGGATCGTACGAGCCGAGCATGATGCCGCCGCCCTCGGGCCAGTCGAGCTGGGCGTGGGCGACGCGGCCGCCGTCCTCGTAGACGGCGGTGCGCAGGAAGCCGACGGTGTCGACGAGGAAGTCGATCAGCGCGGGGGCGTCCTCGGCCTGGAGGCCCGGCCAGATCATCGGCGGAGGCGTGCCGAGCCGCTGTTCTGCCGTGGTGTCCTTTTCCGCCGTGGGGTGCGAGGGGTGTTCTGCCGTGGTGTCTCGTGTGGTGTTCATGCCTCCCACTCTTCGCCCACGCCATGGGCCCCGGCTTGGATATTCCGGCACTCCTCGGCAAGCCAGCCGGTGGGACTGAGCTCCGTGTACTGCTGGAAGTCGCGTACGAGGTGGGAGTGGTCGTAGTACCCGGCGTCGGCCGCGACCCGGGCGAGGTCGGGCGGGGCCTCGGCCGTGACCGTGCGGGCCACGGCGGCCTTGGCGTGCTCGAAGCGCATCAGGCGCGCGGCCTGCTTGGGGCTCAGCCCGGTCTCGGCGCGGAACAGGGCGCTCAGCCGCCGCTCGCTGAGCGCGACGTGCCGGGACAGGCCGCCGACCGTGCCCGCGCCCCGGTGCCTGGCGAGCCAGGCCCAGGCCTCGGCGACCTCGGGCCGCACCCGCCCCGCGTCGGCGGCCGCCGCGCGCCGCCGCAGATAGCCGGAGAGCAGCGCGAAGCGGTCCTCCCAGCGGTCGAGGGCGCACAGTTGCTCGCGGACCTCGGCGGCGCGGCCGCCGAACACGTCCGTGCCCCTGGTCACGATCTCTGTGCTCAGGGCCGCCGCGGGCAGGCCGAGGAGCGCGCGGGCCGCGAGGGGGTGCACGGCGAGCTGGATGCCCGCCTCGTGCTCGGGCGAGACGAGGTAGACGGGGCTCTGGTGCAGGCCGCCCACCATGATCTCGGTGCGCACCGCGTCCACGCCGGTCGCCTGGTCCGGTGTGCCGCCGCCCGCGATGGTCCCGTCCAGGGAGAAGACCACCGTCAGATACGGCGACGGCAGGCCCCGGTGCAGGGCGGGCCGCTGCCCGGCGGTGCGGTAGCCGACCGCGGACACGACCATGCCGTCGAGCCGGGGAACGGCCCTGACGAACTCCTGGGAGCCCATGGCTCCCAGTATGCGCGGCCCGTCCGAAGCGGTCTCGGCGTCCGGTTCGACTACCCGTGTTCACCTTCCCCATGCCCCCTGTGCACGGTGACTTCGATCATGGGAAATGAGGGCGTCGCCCCATAGCATTGCGCGCCGCTCCGGACGGGGCCGCGCATCGCTCTCAGGGAACGGCAGGGACGTAGGGACATGGCAGTACGGGCAAAGGGAAAGCTGGCCGTCATCGGCACCACGGGCGCGCTGGCCGCCGCCGTCCTCGCGGGCAGCGCGCTGTGGCCGACGAGCGAGGCCAGCGCCGCCGACACCTCGGCGGCCACCGCCCGTGAGCTCTCGCACTGGCCGAAGCCCGTCGCGAAGCAGCTCGGCAAGGTCATCGCGAAGAACGACCACAAGGGCGCGTACGCCGTCTTCGACGCGGACAACACGACGTACCGGGGCGACCTGGAGGAGTCGCTGCTGCCCTTCCTGGAGATGAAGGGCGTCCTGACCCGCAAGACGATGGACCCGTCCCTGAAGGTCATCCCCTTCAAGGACAAGGCCGGGCACAAGGAGAGCCTCTACAGCTACTACAACCGGCTGTGCGAGGTGGACGACCAGGTCTGCTACCCGTGGGCCGCGCAGATCTTCTCCGGCTTCACGCTGAACGAGCTCAAGGGGTACGTCGACGAACTCCTGGCGTACAAGAAGCCGATCCCGGCCGAGTACTACGAGGACGGGAAGCTCACGAGGACCGAGGTGAAGGCGCCGGAGTTCTCGCGCGGCATGCAGCAGCTCTACAAGACGCTGCGGGCCCACGGCATCGAGGTGTACGTGGTCAGCGCGGCCGGCGAGGACCTGGTGCGCATGGTGCTCGCCGACCCGAAGTACGGCTACGGCGTGAAGCCGCAGAACGTCATCGGTGTCTCGATGCAGCTCAAGGACCGCAAGACCGGTGAAGTGACCACCTCCCGCAAGGAGATCGCCGAGGGCCGCTTCGGCGAGAAGGACCGCGAGAAGCTCGCGAAGCGCGAGCTGACGCCGAACCTGTGGGCGCCGCTGACCTGGTACGAGGGCAAGCCCGCGGCGATCAACACGTACATCGACGAGTGGAAGAAGCCGATCCTCGCCGCCGGTGACACCCCGGTCAGCGACGGCCCGATGCTGTTCCACTCCGCGGACGTGGAGCACGGCGGCGTACGGGTCTGGGTCAACCGCAAGGACTCGTACATGAAGCAGCTCGACGGGATGAAGAAGAAGAACGCGCAGCGGCAGCGCGAGCTCGGCCAGAAGGTGACCGCCGACAAGCGCTGGCTGACGGTCACCCCGGACCAGATCGGCTAGCGGTTCGCCGAAGGCCCGGGGTCCCTCAGACCCCGGGCGCCGCCCCGATCACCCCGGAGCCGATCGCCGCGGTGAGCGCCGCGTGGTCGCGGGTGTTCTGGGCGGCGTAGCGCAGTGCGAAGTCGGCGACGGCGCGGTCGAAGGTGTCCGAGCCGCCGAGGTAGGCGGCGATCGCGATGCGGTCGCCGGAGCGTGCGTGGGCGCGGGCCAGGGCGGTGCCGCACAGGCCCGCGTAGGCGCGCAGGTCGGCGGCCGACATGGCGGCGAGGTCCGCGGAGCCCTTCATGTCGCGCAGCTGGCGCCAGTAGAAGGCGCGGCCCTGGGGCCCGGTCATCCAGCCGAGGAAGATGTCGCTCGCCGCCTGGAGCAGCCGCTGCCCCGCCACCACGCGGTGCCCCGGGTGGACGTACGGACCCGTCGGCAGATGGTCCTCGACGACGGACCGCACCGCCTCCTTGATCTGCAGGAAGAGCGGGTCGCCCGCGTCGCGCCCGGCGAGCAGCACGATGAAGCAGCGGGTGCCGACGCTGCCGACGCCGACGACCTTGCGGGCCGCGTCGACGAAGCGGTAGCGGTCCAGGAGGAGGCGCCGCTCCTCGGCGAGCGTGGAGCGGTAGTCCCCGAAGATCTTGCGCAGGGCGGCCATGTCGGGGGCGCCGACCGGTTCGAGGAGCGGCGGGTCGTGGACGATACGGCGCTCGCCGTCCACGACCTCGGTGAGCTTGCCGAGCGCCTGGAGGCTGGTGCGCTTGCGTGCGCGGTCGAGTCGGGCCGCCACGCGGTCGCGGGAGGCGCCGGGGCGTACGAGCGGGAGCAGGTCGTGGGCGTCGATGCGCTCGTACCAGACGGCGAGCTCACCGAGGCCCGCCAGACGCCGGATGCCCGTGCGGTACGCGGCCACGGCGTCCCGCGCCGCGTCGTGGGCGCCGCTCTCGGCCGTGCCGTTCTCGCGGGCGGCGACGGCGACGCTGGCGGCGAGGCGTTTGACGTCCCACTCGAAGGGGCCCGGGTAGGTCTCGTCGAAGTCGTTGAGGTCGAAGAGCAGGGCGCGTTCGGGCGAGGCGAACAGGCCGAAGTTCATGAGGTGGGCGTCGCCGCAGAGCTGCACGGTGAGGCCGCTGTGGCGCTGGGCGGCGAGGTCGCCCGCCATGACGGCGGCCGCGCCGCGCAGGAAGGCGAAGGGGGACGCGGCCATGCGGCCGTAGCGGATGGGGAGCAGTTCCTGGACGCGGTCGGCGCCCTGGCGCTCCAGGACGGCCACCGGGTCGGGGCGGTCGGCGGAGGGTATCCAGGCACCGTGGGAGGAGCGCGAAGCGCGTTTGCGGGCCGCCTTTCCCACCCGCGCGCGTGCTTCGGGGGTCGTCGCGCGTGCCTCCGGGGTCGTCATGCTCGCTCCCCTCTCACGCTCGCGGCGGACGACCGGTCGCCCCGCGGTCGCCGCTCCTGCCCTCAGCAGCAGCCAATGCGGCCGGGGGCCCGTACGCATGCCGGGTACGGCGAACGGGTGACCGGATCAGTGCCCGGGCCGGGCACCGTCCGCTCTCCCTCCGGGCTGCTCCTGGTCGGCCGCCCATGCCGCCACCTGCTTGGCGAGCGCGGCGCCCGCGCGGGTCCACGCGAAGTGGTCGAGCCGGGCGCCCGCCTCCTGCGCGGTGTAGCGACGGCGGGTGAGGCGCGCCCGGGGAACCTTGGAGAGCAGGTGGTCGAGGGCGGACGCGGGGGCGTAGGTGTCGCCCTCGACGCAGACCGCGAGCACGGGCAGGTCCAGGGCGGCGAGCGCGGCTTCGTAGTCGAGCGCGGAGCCCTTCGCCGCGTACCGGCCGGTGCGGCCCTGGTGCGCCCAGTCGCGCATGACGCCCTTGGGCTGGTTGCCGCCGAAGCCGAGGCGGGTGCCGGGCCAGCGGCCGAGCACGGTCGCCGTCGCCGCGACGAGGAGCTCTCCGGCGAGCAGGAAGGGGGCGCGCAGTCGGCCGTACGCGCGGTACCAGACCGAGCCCGAGGCGACGAGCGCCACGCCGTCGACGCCGGGGCCTACCCCCAAGGAGGCGTGCACCAGGCCGAGTTGGCCGCCCATGCTGTGGCCGAGGAGGTACAGGGGCATCTCGGTGCCGAGCGCGGCGCGGATCGCCGCGACGACCGCGGGCAGGTCCTCCTCGACGATGGCGCGGTAGCCGTGGTCGACCGCTGTGGGGTCGGTGACGTGCGGGGTCGCCTCGCCCTGGCCGCGCAGGTCGGCGGTGAGCACCGTCAGGCCCTCGTCGTGCAGGGCGTGCGCAAAGCGGCGGTAGAAGCGGGCGGGCGCGCCCATCGCGGGCAGGATCAGGACCGCGGGGGCCGGTGGCGGGCCCGGCGCGGGACCCGAGCCGGACGGAAGGAAGCGTTCCGGCTCGGGGGCGCGCAGGGCCCGCACCGGGAGCCGGGCGCCGTCAGGGAGTTCGGCGGTCGTCAGGAGCGGCAGTTCGCCCACGGGGGCCGGCCGGGCGCCGACGGGTTCCTGCTGGGTCATGGCCACAGCATGTCTCATCGCACAAGTGCGCGCACAGGCCCGGGGCCCAAATCCCCCGGCCCCCCACGGACTTCGCGCCGGAACACGGAACCCCTGGGGCCAACCCGCCCCAGGGGCCCCGCACTTGCTCACCGGCTGTAGCGCATCAGGGCACGCACCATGTGGCAGGTGATGTCGGACGGGGGATGGATCCCCACCTCCTCCGCCATGCGCCGTATCGTGCTGTTCTTCGCCTGGCCCGGCAGATAGACGCCCGAGTCGAGCAGGGCGATGGCCAGGCGCATGGCCTTGAGGCGGCGGTTGTGGTTGACGTACCACTCGCGCGGGCGTCCGGCGGGGAGCGCCTTCTTCTCCAGCGGGGCGTACGGCAGATCGATCAGAACGGGCTTCGGCACGGTCTTGGACACACGCTTCGATGTGAGTGCGGCAGCGGGCAAGGCATCCTCCTGTCGCGGTCAGGACCCCCCGTCGGGCGCCCTCGAACACTACTGTGATTCTACTGCGGAGCACTGACAATCGCCGCTGGCCAGAAGGGCTTTGAGGCATTCGAACAGAGCGGCACCGAGCGGCCTGGGGCGGGTGTTTCGCGGGTAGCGTGTGCGCATGGAGATCTGGATCAACCCCGCCTGCTCGAAGTGCCGCGGCGCCCTCACCCTGCTCGACGCGGAGGGCGCCGACTACACCGTGCGCCGCTACCTGGAGGACGTGCCCACCGAGGACGAGATCGGCGCCGTCCTCGACCGCCTCGGCCTCGAACCCTGGGACATCACGAGGACCTCGGAGCAGGCCGCCAAGGACCTGAACCTCAAGGACCGCGAGGCCTGGCCGCGCGACGCCTCGGGCCGCGCCCGCTGGATCAAGGCGCTCGCCGACCACCCGAAGCTGATCCAGCGCCCCATCATCACGGCGGACGACGGCACGGCGGTGGTGGCCCGCACGGAGGAGGCGGTGCGGGACGCGCTGTCGCGCTGAGCCGCGCCGCGCCTGGCCGGGCCGCGTCCGCATCCGCGAATGACCGCCGACCGATGCACGACATCCGGCAAACCGTTACACATGCCCCCATAGCGTTGATGGCTCCACAGGCCGCCGACCGGACGAAGGATCCGGCACACGGAAGGGAGCGCGCCGTGCGGAGCTGGATGTTCGGGGGCGTATACGGAACGGTCCTCGCGAGCGCGATGCTCGCGGCACTGCAGTCGGAGGGCACCCCCTACACGCCCTACTACGACGCGGCCTGGGTCATGGTGACCGCGGGCACGGCCGCGCTCGCGCACGGATACGCGCACCACATGTCCACGCACCGGCCCGGCTCGGGCGCCCACCGCTGGCGGCAACTGGCCTGGGCGCTCGTCGACGAGTGGCCGGTGATCATCGCCTGCTGGCCCACCGTGATCCTGCTGATCCTGGCCGGCGCCCTCGGCTGGCCCGAGACTCCGGTCACCTACGCGGGGCTGATGCTGAACGCCGCGCTCCTCTTCGGCTGGGGCACCTTCGCCGCGCTGCGGGTCGGCTACCGGCACCGGTCCGCCGTCCTGATCGGCGGCGCGGACGCGACGATCGGCCTCGCCATCGCGGCCGCCAACGCGGTCATCAAATGACGCCCACCGGGGCCCGCCGGGTGATGTGAGCCACACTCGCCCCAGGTAACACGGGGTTCACATAAGAGCAACGGTCGGGAAATCGCCGGTTGCCAGGCTGCCGCACATCACCACGGCACCGCAGCACCCGCACGTTCTGCGCCGTACCGAGCTTTAAGGATGAGGCCCCCGTGACCTTCAAGGCTGAGTACATCTGGATCGACGGCACCGAGCCGACCGCCAAGCTCCGTTCGAAGACGAAGATACTGGCGGACACCGCGAAGGGCGCCGAGCTCCCGCTCTGGGGCTTCGACGGATCCAGCACGAACCAGGCCAAGGGCCACGCCTCGGACCGCGTGCTCAAGCCGGTCTTCTCCTGCCCCGACCCGATCCGCGGCGGCGACGACATCCTCGTCCTGTGCGAGGTCCTGAACACGGACATGACGCCGCACGAGTCCAACACCCGCGCCGAACTGGCCGAGGTCGAGGCCCGCTTCGGCGCGCAGGAGCCGATCTTCGGCATCGAGCAGGAGTACACCTTCTTCGAGGGCGACCGCCCGCTCGGCTTCCCCGTCGGCGGCTTCCCCGCCGCGCAGGGCGGCTACTACTGCGGCGTCGGCTCGGACGAGATCTTCGGCCGTGACGTCGTCGAGGCCCACCTGGAGAACTGCCTCAAGGCCGGTCTCGGCATCTCCGGCATCAACGCCGAGGTCATGCCGGGCCAGTGGGAGTTCCAGGTCGGCCCGCTCGCCCCGCTGGAGGTCTCCGACCAGCTGTGGGTGGCCCGCTGGCTGCTCTACCGCACCGCCGAGGACTTCAACATCTCCGCGACCCTCGACCCGAAGCCGGTCAAGGGCGACTGGAACGGCGCCGGTGCGCACACCAACTTCTCCACCAAGGCGATGCGCGAGGGCTACGACGCGATCATCACCGCGTGCGAGTCGCTCGGCGAGGGCTCCAAGCCGATGGACCACGTCAAGAACTACGGCGCGGGCATCGACGACCGCCTCACCGGCCTGCACGAGACCGCCCCGTGGAACGAGTACAGCTACGGCGTCTCCGACCGCGGCGCCTCGGTCCGCATCCCGTGGCAGGTCGAGGTGGACCGCAAGGGCTACATCGAGGACCGCCGCCCGAACGCGAACGTCGACCCGTACGTCGTGACGCGGCTGCTCGTCGACACCTGCTGCGCCGCGCTGGAGAAGGCCGGTCAGGTCTGATCCCGCTGTCCGCACGCCTGTTGAGGGGGCGCCCGCCGGTTCCGGCGGGCGCCCCCTCAGGCCTTGGTGCAGGGAACATTTCACGCCAAGATCCGTCAGGGGGCCGTATCGGTGGGCGAGAGGGAACTGCCAGTAACCCACCCATCTGATTCAATGGGGGGCATGGGAAGCCACCGGAACGCAGCGACAGGTCGTCATGACCTCGAGCCCTTCTGGCCTTCCCGTCAGCACCACGACTTCGACCGGGTGTGTTGCCGCGCGATGAACGCGCGGGCCCTCTAAAGCCGTTCACCCGGCCTTCGCCTGACGCGCACGACGTACGTCTCGTTCTCGACGACTCCTTCTTCGCGCGAAAGAGCTGACCTCACCATGGCGAACTCCCGTACCTTCACTGCCGCCGCTTCCGCCACCGCCGCCGCGTCCGGCGCCTCCGTCCCCGCCGCCCGGGGACGCCTTCGGGCCGTCGCGCCCGACGAGGTGGTGCAGATCTCCGACTTCCTGCCGCCGGGCGCCACCTGGCTGCCCGCGCCGCAGCACACCCTGCCGACCCTGCCGGGGCAGCCGCCGATGGTCGGCTACCTCGTCCTCGTGCCGGCCGGGCAGGAACCCGTCGCAGCGGAGCCCGTCCTGCCGCCGGAGCGGCCTGCGCCCGACACGGGGCCCGTCCGCATCGACACCGTGCAGCGGGCCGCCGAGGTCGACGGGCGGACCCTCGACCTCACGTACCTGGAGTTCGAGCTGCTCGCGCACCTCGTCGCGCACCCCCACCGGGTGCACACCCGCGACCAGTTGGTGACCACGGTGTGGGGGTACGGACACGTGGGCGACGGCCGCACCGTCGACGTCCACATCGCGCGGCTGCGGCGCAAGCTCGGCGCGGAGCACCGCAGGACGATCCAGACGGTGCGCCGGGTCGGCTACAAGTACGCGCCGCCGACGCCCGCGCGCTGAGCCCGCTCCGCCGCTCCGCCCCGTTCTCTCTGCCTCCGGCAGAACACGGTTCCCTTCGCACCCGTCCGGCGTGCAGAGTCCTTCCATGAGACTTCTGATGCTGGGTGGTACGGAGTTCGTGGGGCGCGCCGTCACCGAGGCGGCGCTCGCCCGGGGCTGGGAGGTGACCGTCTTCCACCGCGGCCGCCACGAGCCGCCCGCCGGGGTGCGGTCCCTGCACGGCGACCGCACCGCCGAGGGCGGCCTCGCGGCGCTCGCCGAGGGTGAATGGGACGTGGTGGTCGACACCTGGTCGGCGGCGCCCCGGGTGGTGCGGGACGCCGCCCGGCTGCTCGCGGGGCGGGCCGGGCGGTACGTCTACGTCTCCAGCGGCTCCGTGTACCGCTATCCCGGCGTGGCCGGGTCCGACGAGAACTTCCCCGTGGTGGACGGCGATCCGGACGCCGACGCGGTCGCGTACGCGGAGGACAAGCGGGGCGGTGAGCTCGCCGCGGTCGCCGAGTTCGGGGCCGAGCGGACGCTGCTTGCGCGGGCGGGGCTGATCCTGGGTCCTTACGAGAACATCGGGCGGCTGCCGTGGTGGCTGAATCGGGTGGCGCGGGGCGGGGCCGTGCTGGCACCCGGGCCCCGGGAGGCGGGCATCCAGTACATCGACGTACGGGATCTCGCGGAGTGGATCGTCGACGCGGCCGCCGCGGGGCTGCACGGGGCGTACAACCTGGTTTCGCCGGTCGCGCACGCGACGATGGGTGAGCTCCTCGATGCGTGCGTCGCGGTGGCGGGCGCATCCGACGTCGAGCTGCGGTGGACCTCGCCGGAGGCGATCGCCGAGGCGGGGATCGAGCCGTGGATGGAGCTGCCGGTGTGGCTGCCGCCGGGTGAGCTGTACGACACGATGCATGTCACGTCCGTGGACAAGGCGGTGGCTTTCGGGCTCCGGGCCCGGCCCGTCGCCGAGACGGTGCGCGATACGTGGGAGTGGCTGCGGGGGCTCGGCGGGGTCGCTCCGCAGCGGGCGGATCGACCTGCGGTCGGGCTTGATCCGGAGAAGGAAGCGAAGGTTCTGGGGCTGTAGCTGTGCGTATCCCCCGGTGCGTGTGCTCCGCACCGGGGGATACGACGTTTCAGCGGGCGCCTTGTCAACGGTTGCCCGGCAGTGAGGCGTTGTGCCCGCCCTTCCCCAAGCTCTCGGCTCCGCTCGAGCAGGGGAGACCCCACTCGCCGTGCGGAACGCCTGCCCACAACGGGGCGCGGCGAACAGGTGGAGGCGGGGGCGGGGGTGCCGCCGTGTGGGACGGCTGCCCACAACGCGGGCGGCGAAAGGGCGAGGGGCGCCGTGCGGAGCGGCTGCCTACAACCGGGACGGCGTGGCGGCGGAGGCGGGCGACACCGGCGGGGTGTCCGTGACACCCGTCTCGCCGTGCGAGACCTGCGGGAGCCACGAGAGCCACCCCGGCGTGTGCCAGTTCCTGTCGCCCAGGAGTGTCATCACCGACGGGAGCAGGATCATGCGGACCACCGTCGCGTCCAGGAGGACCGCCACTCCCAGGCCCACGCCCATCTGCTGCATGTCCTGCATGGACAGTGTGCCGAAGACCGCGAAGACCGCCACCATGATCACCGCCGCGCCCGTGACCGCGCCCGCCGTGCTCGTCACGCCCTCGCGGATCGCCGCGCGGTTGTCCGCACCGCGGTCGCGGGCCTCGCGGATGCGGGAGACCACAAACACGTGGTAGTCCATCGACAGGCCGAAGAGGACGACGAGGACGAACAGCGGCATCCAGTTCTCGATCGCGCCGACCTTCTCCGAGCCGATCAGCTCCGCACCCCAGCCGTGCTGGAAGACCGCGGTCATGACGCCGTAGGCCGCGCCCACCGACAGCAGGTTCAGCGCGATCGACGTCACCGCGATCACCACCGAGCGGAAGCTGAACAGCATCAGGAGGAAGGTCACCGCCGCGATGAAGGCGAAGACCGGCACGATGCCCCTGCCGAGCTGGTCGCTGAAGTCCTCGGAGGAGGCCAGGTCACCGCCCACGTACGCCTCGGCGTCGACGCCGTCGAAGGCCGCGGGGACGGTCACGTCGCGCAGGTCGTGCAGCGCCTTCTTCGCCTCGGCGTCGGTGCCGGTGCCCGGCAGCGGAACCGCGATCTCGGCGACGCCCGCCGCCTTGTGGACGGTGAGGTCGGCGCCCTCGCCCGCCTTGTCCGTCACCGAGGCGAGAGCCTTCCGCACCGGCTGCGCCCCGATGTCGTCGGCCTTGACGACCACCCGGGCCGGGGCGGGCCCGCCGGGGAACTCCTCGGTGATCTTCTTGTACGAGATGGAGAGCGCCGCGTCGGAGCCGAACTGCTTCTCCAGACCGAGCTGTTCGGTCTTCATGCCGAGCGCGGGCGCGGCGAGGGCGAGCAGCAGGGCGGCCGCGCCGACGGCGAAGAACTTCGGGTGGTTCAGGACGGGCCGCAGGACGCGTCCCGCGATGCCTCCACTGGCGTGCGCGCCCTTCTTGGCACGGCGGTTGAGGAAGAGGAAGGGGATGCGGCCCGCGTCGATCCGGTCGCCGAGCCAGGCGAGCAGCGCGGGCAGGACCGTGACCGAGCCGAGCATCGCCACGCACACCACCAGGATCGTGGCGACGGCGAAGCCCTTGAAGAGGAGCAGGCCGGAGAGGAACATGCCGGCCATCGCGACCATCACCGTCAGGCCGGAGACCAGGACCGCGCGTCCACTGGTGGCCGCGGCGATCCGCAGGGCCGTCTCCGCGTCCCGCCCGGCAGCCCGCTCGTCCCGCTCGCGGCGCAGATAGAACAGGCAGTAATCGACGCCGACCGCGAGGCCCATCAGGAACATCACGGAGTACGTCGTCTCGAAGAGGTGCAGCTGGTGGCTGGCGAGGGAGAGCAGCCCGAACGCCGCCACGCACGCGGTGAGCGCGAGCCCCACGGGAAGCAGCGCCGCGACCACGGCCCCGAAGGCGATCAGAAGGATGCCGAGCGCCAGCGGCACCGCGGTGAACTCGGCCTTCTTCAGGTCGTCGGCGAGCAGGTCGGACAGGTGTTTCTCGGAGCTCGCGTCGCCGAACTGGTGGACGGAGATGCCGTGCGCGGCCCCGTCCTCCTTCGCCTTCGCCACGGCGTCGAGGACCGGCCCGACGCGGTCGGCGGCGTCGTCCGACGGGCCCTTGATCTCGAAGCGGAGCAGCGCGTCCCTGCCGTCCTTCGAGGGCAGCGGCGCCTGGACGTCGCGTACGTCGCCCGTCGCGGTCAGCGCCTTCGACAGGTCGGCCGCCGCGTCCCGCCAGCCGTCGGCGGTGCGCGCGGTGACCATGACGAGCTCGCCCGCGGGCTCGTCGATGTCCGCGTCCTTCAGGATCTTCGCGGCCCGGCCCGAGTCGCCGACCCCCATCTCGTCGTCGGACGCGGTGACCGTGCCGGTGGCCCCGCCGATGACCGTGGCGAGGACCACGAAGACCAGCCAGCCGAGGACGGCCGCCTTCCGGTGGTGTGCGCTCCACACACCGAGTCGTGCCGCGAGGTTCCGCCTCATGGCGATTCGCCCCCATCAGTCTGCGCGAGTAAGCGTCGGATAAGACGTGACTCACGCTAGAAACCGGGGACTTCGCGCCCCAGCCGCCGAAGCCCCCTCTCGGTGAAGCACAGGGCGAGGCCGGGGGGTGTCGTCAGGTACACCCCCCGCTCGGGTGGGGGGCCCAATGACCCGGGCCGCCCCACCGGAGAGACTGGTCACCGTGCCGGACGCACAGCACGCGAACGGTCGGCTCGGGCTTGACGAGAGGGATTGATGACCATGACGAGGCTACGGACCGCGGCGGTCGCCGGAGGGCGGGGGCTCTACCTGTCGATCGTCTCTCTCGCGGGCTCGATCACCCTCTTCGTCCTCTCCGTCCTGTCGATCGCCTTCATCCTGCTCGGGGTCGGTCTCTTCACCACTCCGGTCATCCTGACGGGCGTACGCAAGTGGGCCACCCTGCGCCGCTATCAGGCCGGTCAGTGGGCGGACGTACGGATCCCGGTCCCGTACCGGACCTTCCCCTCGGGACTGCGTACGGGCGTCACCGGCCAGGTCGAGCGCTGCATGCTGATGCTCAAGGACCCGGCGACCTGGCGCGATCTGCAGTGGCTGCTCGTCGACATGACCGGGGGCTTCATCTCCGCGATCTTCGCTCCCGCGCTGCTGCTCTACTGGCTGTACGGCTGGGTCCTCGCCCTCGGCGTCTGGAAGCCGATCCACGACGCGGGCGGCGGCGAGTGGTACGGCTTCATCCACGTCACCTCGCAGTCCACCGCGAACCAGGCCGCCGTGCTCGGCACCGCACTGCTGGTGGTCGGCCTGTTCGCCAACCCGCACATCGTCCGCGGCCACTTCCTCCTGGCCCGTACGCTCCTCGCGCCCACCACGAGCATGCGGGAGCGCGAACTGGCGCTGCGCGTCGACCGGCTGACCGAGACCCGGCACGACGCCGTGGACAGCTACGCCGCCGAACTGCGCCGCATCGAGCGCGATCTGCACGACGGGGCGCAGGCCCGTCTGGTCGCCATGGGCATGGACCTCGGCACCATCGAGGCGATGATCGACGCCGACCCCGCCAAGGCCAAGGAACTGCTCGCCAAGGCGCGGCAGAACTCCGGCGAGGCGCTGACCGAGCTGCGCGACCTGGTCCGCGGCATCCACCCGCCGGTCCTCGCCGAACGCGGCCTCGGCGACGCGGTGAAGGCCCTCGCGCTGCGCCTGCCGATCGCCACCGAGGTCGACGTGGAGCTGGCGGGCAGGGCCGAGGCGCCGGTCGAGTCCGCCGCGTACTTCGCGGTGAGCGAGGCCCTGACCAACGCGATCAAGCACTCGGGCGCCGACCGCATCTGGGTCGACGTGCACCACACCGACGGCATGCTCCGCATCGCCGTCACCGACGACGGCAAGGGCGGCGCCTCGGTCGGATCGGGATCCGGGCTGAGCGGCATCGAACGCCGACTCGGTACATTCGACGGCGTACTGGCCGTCAGCAGCCCCGCGGGCGGTCCGACCATGGTGACCATGGAGATCCCTTGCGAGTTGTCCTAGCCGAAGACCTCTTCCTGCTGCGCGACGGCCTGGTGCGGATGCTGGAGGCATTCGACTTCGAGATCGCGGCGGCCGTGGAGAGCGGGCCCGAACTGACCAAGGCCCTGGAGGAGTTGCAGCCGGACGAAGACGCCGTCGCCATTGTCGATGTACGGCTTCCGCCGTCCCACACGGACGAGGGTCTCCAGTGCGCGCTCGCCGCGCGCCGGGCGCGGCCGGGCCTGCCGGTCCTCGTCCTCTCGCAGCACGTGGAGCAGCTGTACGCGCGCGAACTCCTCGCCGACGGCAACGGCGGCGTCGGCTATCTCCTCAAGGACCGGGTCTTCGACGCCGCGCAGTTCATCGACGCCGTCCGCAGGGTCGCGGCCGGCGGCACCGCGATGGACCCGCAGGTCATCCAGCAGCTCCTGTCCCGCCGCGCCACCGACCAGCCGCTCGGCGCGCTGACCCCGCGCGAGCGCGAGGTGCTCGAACTCATGGCGCAGGGCAGGTCGAACGCGGCCATCGCGGCGCAGCTCGTCGTGACGGAACGGGCCATCGCCAAGCACACGTCCAATATCTTCGGAAAACTGGATCTGCCGGTCTCGGACGACGACAATCGGCGGGTGCTCGCGGTTCTTGCCTATCTCGATCAAGGGCGCTGATTCTCGGGGCGGTTGAACGGGGCGGGCCACTGATACGTACGTAGTCCCATGGGACGCACTTCACGACGTACATCACGAAAACGATCAAAACTCGCGGGCCGGGCGGTCGCTGCTTCCGTGGCGTTGCTCATGGGCGGCGGCGGCCTGATCGCCGTGAACGTCTACGCGAATGCCGAAGAAGGCACGGATCAGCCGCCCCCGCGGAGCGCCGGGCAACAGGCGTCGACCATCGACTGTCCGGACGTGGCGAATCAGTTGCCGGAGGTGCCGGACGCCGCGCGCGGCCAAGTGGATCGGCAACTCGCCGAGCTGGACGGTCAGATCACGGAAGCGTACGGGCAATTCACGCAGGCCCAGGACAAGGAGTCCCTGCTCGCTCCCCTGGAGGAGAAGCGCAGGGAAACCCTCTCCGGAATCACCAACACCCTGGACCAGGCCGGGGCCCGGCCCGAAGGGCTCGACAGCATGGCGCCCTGTACCCTGCGCGCCGCCGACCAGGAGCAGGCACCTGAACAGGGCGAAGACCAAGGCCAGGACCAGGAGCAGGGCCAGGAGCAGGAGCGGGGCCAGGAGCAGGAGCAGGGCCAGGAGCAAGGGCAAAGCACCAACGGGCCCGATGCGAGCGATTTCGTCGAGATCACATCCGTCCGGCCCAACGTCAACCGCCCCCGAAACGGCCGCAACGCATCACGCGGGACCTTCACCACGAAATGCGGGCGGAACGAGAACGGCAAGTTCAATCCCGACAACGTCATCGTCGCGCCCGGCGTGAGCAATGGCGCCCACCACATGCACGATTACGTCGGAAATCAGGCGACGGACGCCTTCTCCAGTGACGACGATCTCGCGAACGGGAAGACCAGCTGCCGGAATCAGGGCGACAAGTCGACGTACTACTGGCCCGTCCTGAGGCTGCAGAACGGAAAGGACGAGGACGACGCCCAGGCCGACGGCGGCGGCAAGGACCAGAATGTCGGGGAGATCCAGACACCCGCCGCGGTCACGCTGACGTTCGCCGGAAATCCGCGGAGCAAGGTCGTCGCGATGCCGCGATTCCTGCGCATCATCACCGGTGACGCCAAGGCGTTCACGAACGGCGACGCCAATGCCAACGCCTCGTGGAGCTGCACCGGATTCGAGAACCGGCAGCTGAAGGACAAGTATCCGATCTGCCCCGAGGGCAGCAAGGTCGTGCGGACGTTCAACTTCCAGAGCTGTTGGGACGGGCAGAACACCGACAGCGCCAACCACCGCACCCACGTCGCCTTCGCCGACCCCCGCACCGGCGCCTGCCCGCAGGGCTTCCGCGCCATTCCGCAGCTGGTGCAGCGCATCGTGTACGACGTGCCGCCCGGCCCCGGCTTCGCCGTCGACTCCTTCCCCGAGCAGCTGCACAAACCCGTCACCGACCACGGTGACTTCATCAACGTCTTCGACGAGCGGCTGATGCGACGCGTGGCGAAGTGCGTCAACTCCGGCCAACGTTGCGCCTGACGCCGCGCCCGGCCGGCGATCCCGACGGAGACCCCGACGGGAGATCCCGACAGGAGACCCCGACAGGAGAGCCGCTCACCCCATGCGGTGACCGTGGTGGCCCCCGCCGTGCCTCCCCGCGGCATCCACCACGGTCCCACCGAGACGGTCGCGCAGCGCCGCGATGTCATCGGCACCGCCGACCGCGATCCAGCTTCCGCCGACGAGGTACGTACCCCCGTAATCGTTCGCCTCGTCGAGCCATTCGGCCTGGCCACGGGCGTTTGTAAAGGTTACGAGGATGTAGTTGCGGGCACCACCCACACAGGTGGCCTGCCGCAGCTCGGCCGCGTCCGTCTGGATGTCGGGCCTGCATCGCGCCTTGGCCGCCAGCTGCTCCAGGCTGCCGCTCGCCGTGCGCGGTGTGTCGTCACCCCTCGAGCCGCACCCCACCACCATCAGCAGGACTCCCGCACCCATGCACGAAAGCGCGCTTCGCGCTGCCCGCCGCACGTCCCTCATCGTCCCACCCGTTCCTTTCGGCTGACTCAACTCGCCTGTCGCACATGCACCGTTGAGCCCCGGGGGCGACACGGATACCGTGCGCGCAGCCTTCAACCCAGGGGGTACACATGTCCGAACCGTCCCGACGCACCGTGCTCGGCACGGCGGGAGCCCTCGGCCTCGGCGCCGCCGCCGGCGGACTGCCGGTCCTGACCGGCACCGCGGCCGCGCGCCCCGCAAAGGCCCCGGCCTTGGATACGGATGCCGCGCGGTCCGTGCTCAACAGACTCCTCCCGCATCACGCGGAGCAGATCCGCCTCAGACTTCTCCCGCCACGGGGCCGCGAGGACCGCTTCCGGGTCACCGGGACCGCCGGGCGGATCGAGGTGTCCGGCACGACACCCGCCGTGCTGCTCACCGGCGTCCACTGGTACCTGAAGTACGTGTGCGGGGCCCATGTCACCTGGAACGGCAGCCAGTTGGACCTGCCGCGCAGACTGCCCGCGCCGGCCCGTCCCCTTGAGCGGTCCACCTCGCTCGCCCACCGGTTCGCCCTGAACGACACCAACGACGGGTACACCGCGCCGTACGCCGACTGGACGTACTGGGAGCGGATGATCGACGTACTCGCCCTGCACGGCTGCAACGAAGTCCTGGTGATCGCGGGCGCCGAGGCCGTGTACCACCGGGTCCTCAAGGAGTTCGGCTACTCCGACGCCGAGGCCAGGGCGTGGCTGCCCGCGCCCTCGCACCAGCCGTGGTGGCTCCTGCAGAACCTGTCCGGGTACGGCGGGCCGCTCTCCCGGCAACTCATCGACGACCGCGTCGCGTTGGGGCAGCGCATCGTGCGGCGGCTGCGGGAGCTCGGCATCGCGCCCGTCCTCCCGGGCTACTACGGCCACGTCCCCGACGGCTTCGTCGGGCGCAACGGCGGCGACGCGCGCGTCGTGCCGCAGGGCGTCTGGCACGGGTTCAGGAGACCCGACTGGCTCGACCCGCGGACCTCGGCCTTCGCGAAGGTCGCCGCCTCCTTCTACCGGCACCAGGAACAGCTCTTCGGCCCCGCCGACCTCTTCAAGATGGACCTGCTGCACGAGGGCGGCACCGCGGGCGACGTGCCCGTGCCCGACGCCGCCCGCGGTGTGGAGGCCGCCCTGCGCACGGCCAGGCCCGGCGCCACCTGGGTCATCCTCGGCTGGGAGGCCAACCCGCTGCCCGCGCTGCTCGACGCCGTCGACAAGAAGCGGATGCTGATCGTCGACGGGGTCTCCGACCGGTTCGCGAGCGTGACGGACCGGGAGAAGGACTGGGGCGGGACCCCTTACGCCTTCGGGACCATCCCCAACTTCGGCGGGCGCACGACCATCGGGGCCCGCACGCACCTGTGGAACGAGAAGTTCTTCGCCTGGCGCGACAAGGAGAACAGCGCGCTGGTGGGCACCGCGTTCATGCCGGAGGCCACGGACCGGGACCCCGCCGCCTTCGAGCTCTTCTCCGAACTGGCCTGGACGAAGGGGCCCGTCGACCGCGCCGCGTGGTTCTCCTCGTACGCCGACTTCCGGTACGGCGGGCGCGACCGCGACGCGCGGGCCGCCTGGCGGGCGCTTCACGACACCGCCTACCAGCACACCGCCGTCGAGCGCAGCGACCCGCACGACTCCCTCTTCGCCGCGCGGCCCGACCTCGCCGCCGCCCGCGCCGCGGAGTACGCGCCGCGCGCCCTCACCTACGACCCCGGACGCTTCGACGCCGCGCTCTCCGGGCTCCTCGGGGTCGCGGGCGCGCTGCGGGGCAGCGCCGCCTACCGGCACGACCTGGTGGACGTCGCCCGGCAGGCCCTCGCGCACCGCAGCCGGCAGCTCCTTCCGCAGCTGCGGGCCGCGTACACGAAGAAGGACCAGGCCACCTTCCGTGAACTGGCCACGCTGTGGCTGCGGTTGATGCGGCTCTCGGACGACGTGACGGGCACCCATGCGGCCTTCCTGCTCGGCCCCTGGGTCGATGCCGCGCGGCGGATGGGGACGAACGAGGCCGAGCGCGCCGAGTTCGAGCGGACCGCGAAAGTGCTGATCACGGTGTGGGGGGACCGGGCGACGTCCGACCCGGGGCGGCTGCACGACTACGGCAACCGCGAATGGCACGGCCTCATGGGCGACTTCTACGTGCCCCGGTGGCAGAAGTGGCTCGACGAACTCGCCGACGCGCTGGCGGCGGGGCGGGCGCCGAAGCCGGTGGACTGGTTCGCCTTCGAGGAGCCGTGGACGCACGAGCGCAAGGACTACGCGCTGCGGCCCGTCGGCGCCCCGTACCGCACCGCGGCCCGGGTGCGGGACGTTCTGGCGCGGGCGCCGTACCAGGGGAGCCTGGAGGTCACCGCGGATCCGTCGGCGATGCCGCCGGGTGGGCACGCGCGCGTGGAGGCCGTTTTCCGCAACGTCAACGGGCTGCGCGCCACCGGCCGCGTCGACTTCACGCTGACCGGCGTGGACGCGGAGCCCTCTGGGCCCGTCTCCCTGCCGAGGGTCGAGGCGGCGGGGACGGGCAAGGTCGCATGGCGGGTCAGCGCCCCGGACACGCCCCTGGACCGGCCGTTGCGGCCGCTTCCGTACGAGATCGCCGTGCGGTACGGCCCTTCGGGCGAGCGGAGGGTGCGGTCCGTGCACGACGGGACGCTGTTCGTGGCGGGGCCGGTGAGTGACGCCTGGAAGAAGTACAGCAACAACGGTGCCGTCTTCGGCGAGTTGGACGGTCGGTACGCGATCCACGGCGGCGGGGCGGATCTGTGGAAAGGGACGACCGAGTTCGGGGCGCTGTACCGGGAGGGGGTGCTGCGGGACGGGGTCTCGGTGGTCGTGCGGGTCGACTCCCAGGCCTCGACGGGTCCTTGGGCCCGTGCGGGCATCATCAGCCGGGTGGCGCTGGAGCGGCCGGGGTCCGCGGGGATCGTGAACCTCGCGGTCACTCCCGGCAATGGGGTGGTCCTCTCGTACGACACCAACGGTGACGGCACGCTGGACACGTACAAGCGGATCACGGGGATCACGGCGCCGGTACTGCTGCGTCTGACGCGGGGCGGGGGCGGCGCGGTCACGGGGTCCTGCTCCGTGGACGACGGAGCCACGTGGCGGGACGTGGCGACGGTGACTGTGGCGGGGACGGGGTCGACGCAGGACGCCGGCATGTTCATGAGCGCGACGAACGGGGGCGACGGGGCGCGCGGGACGGTGGAGTTCAGCGGGTGGCGGCTCGCGGGCGGGTAGCGGGTAGCGGCTCTCGGGCGGGGAGCGGGTAACGGCTCTCGGGCGGGGAGCGCCTGGGGGTCGGATGTGGGGCGGGGCCGCGGGGGTGTCTCCGTACTCGCCATCTTTGTTGCGGGGCCTTGTTGCTGCGGCTCGCGTGAGCTTTGTGCTCGGTGCTCCGTTCGGACACACCCCCACGTCCCCTCGCGTCGGCCTGGCGTCTGCGGGTGAGTGGGGGTGCGACCTTCACCGGCTCGGGTGGGTGGAAGGGCGCGCCACCGCCTCCCCTCCCGCCCAGCCTGTGCTCCTGCTCGCACAAGTCCGCTGCGGGGCAATCGGGCGGGCGGGTGGGGGACACCCGCCGCGGAGCGGCGGTGAAGGAGATACCGCCGAGCAACGAAGATCCACGCCAAGCGCGCCGCAGGCGGCAAGGTGACCATCCGACGATTCGCTCGTTTTGTTGAACGTGTCCTCGCATGTGCAGTCCCCTCCCCCGTCCCCGTCCGACCCCGCCCCCGTCGTCGACGTGGAGCAGGCCGAGGCCGCCCTCGTCGAGCACTACCCACGGCTCGTCCGGCTCGCCTACCTCGTGCTGCCGCCCAGCCTCGGCCGCAACCGGCGGGTCCTGACCGCGCACTCACTCGCCCAGCGCGCCCTGCCCCGCGGCCGCACCTCCGTCGACGCCGTCGCCGTCCCCGCACCGCGCGGCGGCGCCGCTCGCCACGGCGACGCCGGATACGCGTACGTACGCCTTCACGTCCTGCGCAGCGCCCTCGACGCCGGGCTCCCCCTGAAGCGGAAGGCCTGGCCCAAGCGGGCCCAACTGCCGCCGCTGCTCCCCCAGGTGTGGGGTCTGCGGCTCTTCCCCCGCTCCGGCGGCGCCGACGAACTCGCCCTGGACCAGCGGCTCTCCGCCCTGTCGGGACCCGCCCGCGCCGCCTACGTCCTGCGCGGTCTTGATGGCCTCGACGACGCCGGGGCCTGCGCCGTACTGACCGCCGCGGGCTGCGACGCCCCCGAGGCCGCCCTCGCCGAGGCCGGTGGCATCGAGGCGCGGTACGACCTGCTCGCATCCCCCGAGTTCGACCCCTGCTCCCTGCAGGCGAGGCCCACCGACCTGATGCGGCGCAGGCAGCACATGCGGGCCGCGGGCGTCGCGGCTGCCGCCGCGCTGGTGTGCGGAGCGCTGCTCGGCCTGCCGGGCGACGGCTGGGGGCCCGACGGAGCCGCCGCTCCCCCGTACGCGAAGAACCCGGCCGGTCAAGCGGCCCTGGATCCGGGGAAGTTGACGAAGGTCGCCGCCGCGACGTGGAAGCGTTCCGCCCGCACCGACTTCTCCGTGTGGCCCGCGCGCGGCAACCTCACCGGCGACAAGGCCCTGCTGCGCCGCGCCCTCGCCGTCTGGGCACGGCCCGGCGAATCCGTGCAGGTCTCCGCGACCCCCGGCACGGCCGCGGGCGCACCCCCCGGCCCCGCGCAGCTGCTCTTCGCCGGCGAGGTCGACGCCGCCCGCGTCGTCCTCCTCTACGACGGCCTGCGCATCGTCCGGTACGCCGAGCCCCGGGAGGGCACGAGCGGCGCCGCCCTCGACTTCGCCCGCGTCGACGGCGCCACCGGCGCCGAGGCGGGCGCCGTCGTCGTCAACCGTGCCGACGGGAACATCCGGTACCTCACCGCTCCTTGGGTCACGTCCTCCTCGGTCCAGGATCTTCTGAAGCCCGGGGCGAAGGGTGCCTCACTGCCCCGGTCCGAGGACGGCGTCACCGGCCCCTTCGCCGGGCCCGCGCAGAACGGCCGGTGCACGTCCTGGAACGCGCTGCGGCTGCGCGACAACTCCGGCGCCGTCCGTATGTCGACCGACCTCGGCGAGCTCGTCCCCGCCCATCTGACCTCGGGACGTCCGCAGGCTCCGCGCGAGGCCACGGCCGCCGACTGGACGAAGTCCGCGTGCTCCCTGGCCTCCGTCCGCTCGCACGGCGTGCGGTCCGTGAACTCCTGGGCGTACGCCCGTCAGACCCTGCCCGAGGGCGACGGCGCCGCCGCGTGGGTCTGCACCCGGGCCGAGACCTGGCGGGGCGGCGGCAGCCGGGTCCTCGCCCAGTTCCAGACGCCCGAGGGGCCCGCGGGCGCCGTCGCCGCGAAGGCCGAGGACTCCCCCGCCTGCGGCACCCGCGACCCGCAGGTCCTCGCGGGCGTCCTGTGGAAGTCCCGCGCGGGCCACTGGTATCTCCTGGGCGCGGGCAGCAAGGACGTCACATCCATCACCGCGTCCGGCGGCGAGCGGGCACGGGGGAACGTGCTGGCGGTGAGGACGGAACGGAGCACGCGGGCCCGGCTGAGCGGCGAGCTGGCAGACGGCAGGAAGGTGGCAACACTGCGGTAGCGGAAAGCCCGTCCGGCGATTGAGGACGCACTCGGCGAAGCCGGTGTTCGACGGCCACCGAAGTTCCCTCCGCACACCCCTGTACCCCCGGGCTACCCCTCAGTACATTGACGCCATGTCTAATACGCAGAGCCGGGCGCCCGAGCCCGTCGCGTCCGAGCGCATACCGCTCAAGGCACGCAACGTCTCCTTCTCCTGGGAGAACACCCCGCTCCACTGGCTCCCGAACGACCCGTTCACCACGCACACCATCAACGTGCTGCACCTGCTGCTGCCCGCCGGTGAGCGCTGGTTCGTGCACGTCTACAAGCAGGTCCTGCCGCTCATCCGCGACGAGAGACTGCGCGAGGACGTCATCGGGTTCATCGGCCAGGAGGCCATGCACTCGCAGGCCCACGACGAGGTCCTGCCGCACCTCAAGGAGCAGGGGCTCGACCCGACGCCGTACACCGCGCAGGTCGACTGGCTCTTCGAGAAGCTGCTCGGCGACCGGACGCTGCCGCCGGGCAAGCCGCGCCAGTGGTGGCTGATGGAGCGCGTGGCGATCATCGCGGCCATCGAGCACTACACCGCCTTTCTCGGCAACTGGGTGCTCAACGCCGAGGAGCTGGACCGCAGGGGCGCCGACCCGACCATGCTGGACCTCCTGCGCTGGCACGGCGCCGAGGAGGTCGAGCACCGCTCCGTCGCCTTCGAGCTGTTCATGCACGTCGACGGGGGCTACCGGCGCCGGGCCAGGACCTGGGCCACCGCCTTCAGCGCCCTGGTCTTCCTGTGGCAGCGCGGGGCGCGGTTCTTCATGGAGAACGACCCGACCCTCGTCGACGGCAAGGCGAGCTTCAAGGACTTCTACCGCAGCGGGCGCGCGGGCACGCTGCCCGCGACCGGCGACATGATCAAGTCCATCCCCCGCTATCTGAGCCGGAGTTACCACCCCTCCCAGGAGGGCAGCACGGAGCAGGCCGTCGCCTATCTCGCCTCCTCGCCCGCCGCACTCGCCGCACTCGCCACCGAGAAGGGAGCCGCCTGACATGCCGCGCATCCGCACCGTCGTCCTCGCCGCGGGCGTCGCGCTGCTCGCCAGGCGGGCCATGCGGCGCCGCATCGCGGCCTCGCCGCTGTGGCCGCTGCCCTCCCTGGAGGAGCCGATCTCCGGGCAGCCGCGCAGCCGGGCGCTGCGTCTGGTGGTCGCCCGGCACGAGAGCGTGGCCGAGGGCGTCGTCCAACTGAGGCTGGAGGGCGACCGGTTGCCCGCCTGGGAACCCGGCGCCCACCTCGATCTCGTCCTGCCTTCGGGGCTCGTGCGGCAGTACTCGCTGTGCGGCGACCCCGAGGACACCTCCTCGTACACCGTCGCCACCCGTCTGATCGCCGCGGAGCAGGGCGGAAGGGGCGGTTCGCGCGAGGTGCACGAGCAGCTGAGGGCGGGCGTCGAGGTCGAGGTGCGCGGGCCGCGCAACCGCTTCCCGCTCGCCGACGCACCCTCGTACGTCTTCGTGGCCGGCGGCATCGGGATCACGCCGATCCTGCCGATGCTGCGGGCCGTCGAGGCCTCCGGGGCCGACTGGCGGCTGCTGTACGGGGGGCGTTCGCGGGCCTCGATGCCCTTCCTCGAAGAGGTCGTCAAGCTCGGCGGGCCCGAGGGGACGCGGGTCACCGTCGTCGCCGAGGACGAGGACGGGCTGCCGGACCCGGCCGCCTTCCTCGACGGGACACCGCGGGGCACCGCCGTCCACGTATGCGGCCCCGAGGCCCTGATGGAGGCCGTCGGCGCCGTTCTGCCCGAGGGGTGCTCGCTGCACCTGGAGCGGTTCGCGCCACGCGCCGCGGGCGACGACAACGCGGCCTTCGAGGTCGAACTGCGGCGCAGCAAGCGGACGGTGGAGGTTCCCGCGGACACCACGGTGCTCGCCGCCGTCCGTGCCGAGCTGCCCAACACCGCGTACTCCTGCGAGCAGGGCTTCTGCGGGACGTGCCAACAGCGCGTCCTGGAAGGGGAGATCGACCACAGGGACGAGCTGCTCACGGACGACGAGCGGGGCGACTCCATGCTCATCTGTGTCTCGCGGGCGCGCGGCGAGCGGATCGTGCTCGACATGTGAGGTCGGACCGGTTCACCGGTGGGCCGGTTCCGCTCGGTAAGGTGTTCGCATGACAACCGGGGTGCGCCGCAGGATGGGTGTCGAGGAGCGGCGGCAGCAGTTGATCGGGGTCGCGCTCGAACTGTTCAGCCACCGCTCCCCCGACGACGTGTCCATCGACGAGATAGCGGCGGCCGCGGGCATCTCGCGCCCGCTGGTGTACCACTACTTCCCCGGCAAACTCAGCCTGTACGAGGCGGCGTTGCGCCGGGCGGCCGAGGATCTGGCCGAGCGGTTCGTCGAGCCGCGCGAAGGGCCGCTCGGGGTGCGGCTGTTGCGGGTGATGGGGCGCTTCCTCGCCTTCGTCGACGAGCACGGGCCCGGCTTCTCCGCGCTGATGCGGGGCGGCCCCGCGGTCTCCGCCGGCGGAGCCTGCTCCATAGACGCAGCGTCGACGACGAACGCGCTGATCGACTCGGTGCGGCAGGCGGCGTACGACCAGATCCTCATGCATCTGGGGATCACCGACCCGCCCGCGCGGCTCGAACTCGTCGTGCGCTCCTGGATCTCGCTCGCCGAGTCGACGGCGCTGATCTGGCTGGACGGGCGGCGCATCCCGCGCGCGGAGCTGGAGCTCCAACTGGTCCACGACTTCGCCGCGTTGGCCGCGGTGAGCGCCGCCTACGACGGGGAGATGGCGCGGGTCCTCGCCGACATCCTCGCCTCGGAGCCGCCCGACGGACCGTTCGCCGAGCTCATCGAGCGGCTCGTGGCGCTGGTGCCGCAGGCTCAGGTCTGAACCGCCTTGCGGTAGGAGGCGTCCAGGTCCCTGATCTCGGCCGAGGCGTGCAGCGTGAGCCCGTCGGCCGCCTTCACGTACTGCCGCACGAGGTCGAGCGCGGCGGTCGTCACCTGTGCCTTGGTCTCGTCCGAACGGCCGGGCAGCAGCCCGATCATGACGTGCACGACACCGTCGTCGCCCGCCCCTTCGCCCACCACGGTCTCCTCGGTCCGCACGAACCGCGTCTTGCAGGCGGTCGGCGTGGCATCGGCCAGGTCCACGAGCAGCGGGTGCAGGGCCAGCGCGAAGCCCTTGCGGTCGAAGGCGTCCGCGAGGCGCTCGGAGTAGTCGACGGTGATCTGCGGCATGGGCCACCCCTCTTTGATCGATGTGTCGTACCCACCCTTACGGTGATCGTCATGACGGTACAACTCGCTTTCCGCAAGGCGGACGAGAACGACACGGCCGCCCTCGCGGACCTCTACGACGGCGCGGCGCGCTGGATGCTGGAGCGCGGCATCGACCAGTGGAAGCCGGGCGACAAGGGCGAGCCGCACTTCCGGCGGCTGATCACCTCGGGCGACGAAGAGGTGTGGCTCGCCCACGACGGCGACGAGGTCGCGGGGGCGTACGAGGTGTGGTGGGACGACGAGCCCGCGTGGGGCCCGCAGCCGCCGGTCGCGGGCTATGTCCACCGGCTGATGGTGCGGCGCGGGGTGCGGCCCGGGACGGGCCGGGCGATGCTGGCGCGGGCCGAGCGGCGGATCGCCGAGGCCGGGCGCGCTGTGTGCCGCCTGGACTGCGTGTCGACCAACCCGCGGCTGCGCACGTACTACGAGGAGGCCGGGTACACGCTGGTGGGCGAGCTGGCGGGGAAGGTCGCCGCCGACGGGAGCACGTACGGCGTACTGCTCCTGGAGAAGCCGCTCGGCTGACGGATGGGCCCGACGGGCGGGTACGACGGCCGGGTACGACGTCCTACAGGTCGCCGCTCAGCCGCAGCGCGAGCATCGCGATGTCGTCGCCCCTGTCGTGCCCGAAGCAGGCGAGCAGGGTGTCGCACAGGGCGGCGGCGCCGGGCGGCGCGTCGGCGGCGACCGTGCGCAGATGCTCCATGGACTCCGCGAGGTCCGTGCCGCGGGTCTCGATGAGCCCGTCGGTGACCATGACGAGCCGGTCGTCGGGTCCGAGGACCGTCTCGGTGGGCGGCGGCCGGTCCAGACCGAGGCCGAGCAGCGGGCCGCTCGCCCGGACGTAGGCGGCGCCGTCGGCGCCGACGACCAGCGGCGGGATGTGTCCGGCGTTGGCGACGCGGGTGTGCCCGGTGGCCGGGTCGACGAGGGCGAGGCAGAGCGTGGCCGTCACCTCGGGGTGGTAGCGCTGCAGCATCTTGTCGAGGCGCCCGGCGAGCACTCGGGGGTCGTACTCCTCGACACAGTAGGCGCGCAGCGCGTGGCGGATCTCGACCATGACGGTGGCGGCCTCCAGGGAGTGGCCGACGACGTCGCCGATGCCGGTGAGCACGCCCCGCGGTGTGGTGAGCGCGGTGTAGAAGTCGCCGCCGATCTCCGTGTCGCGGGAGGCGGGTTCGTAGCGCACGGCGATCTCGGCGCCGGGCACCGGCGGCACCTGCGTCGGCAGGAAGCTGCGCTGGAGGGTGAGGGCGATGTGGCGTTCCATCTCGTACATCAGCAGTCGTTCGGCGGCGTACGCGGTGGCGTGGGCGAGCCGGGCCACCAGGCGTCCGGTGTCCTCGGTGATGCCGTGGGCGTACGCGGGTGTGGCCAGGCAGACGGGCACGCCGCCGTCGCGGGAGCGGGCCAGGGTGAGCCGGGCGCCGTCGGGCAGGCCGCTGCCGCCGGGCGGCTCGGGCTGGAAGAAGCCGGGCGGCCACAGCGGAGCGGGCACGACGGTGCTGCGCACGCCGACGCGGCCCGACAGGGTGCGCTGGATCAGGCGGGCCACCGCCTCGTGCGCGCCGTCGTCGGGCAGCGAGGCCGCGGATCTGCGCCGGGACAGGCCCCGATGCAGTTCGCCGTCCCCGCCGAGGACGAACGCGGCGGCGGGGCCGTAGGTGAGGCGGGCCGTGCCGGCCGCGGCGGCCTCGACGAGCTCGCGCGAGGAACGGGCCGACTGCACGTCGAGGACCGTCTCGGCGAGCTGGGCCAGATGCCCGGCCTGCGCCTCGGCGTCGCTGCGGTGGCGGGCGCCGCGGGCCACGGCCCGGACGACGGCCTGGATCTCCTCCGGTTCGGCGGGCACCGTCAGATAGGCTTCGCCGCCCGCGTCGAGACCGAGGCACCGGTCGGCGGGAGCGATCCGGGCGGCCGAGAAGTGCACGACGGGCAGCGCGGCGGTCGGGGGTGACTCCTTCATGCGGCGGCAGAGTTCGAAGCCGCTCATGTCGGGCAGGCCGACGTCGACGAGCGCCACGTCGGGCAGCTCGCCGGCGCGCTGGCGGACGTCGAGTTCGACGAGTGCCTCGCCTGCGCTGGCCACGAGGACGACGCGGTGGCCGTCCCTGCGCAGGACGGCGCCCAGCGCGTATCGGCTGGCGGCGACGTCGTCGACCACCAGGATCGTGGTGTCTGCCTTGCCGTTGGCACTCACGCGGGGCCCCTTTGGGGCTGGTGGGGCAGACCTCCCTCGGGCCTGCCCGACCAAGTTAGCGCTCTAGCGGGCGCTCCGGGAGAACACGGCGACGGTCCGACCGGGAACAGTGAAGATCCCGGAACTCTCTTCGTACGTCGCGGCCTTGACGATAGGATCTGCGCCCTTTCTCTGGACGGGGTGCAATTGGTACGCGCTCCCCGCGACGTCCTGTACCTGCTGTTCCCGGGTGTCCGGGGTGGCGTTGAAGACCACGACCAGATCCCCGAGCCGCATGGTGATGACCCCGGGCGTCTCCTCGCGGCCCGACAGAGGGAAGCTCAGCGTCCGCCGCACCTCGTCCGCCGTGCGCTGTCCGAAGACGGGTTCGGTCGTACGGATCTTCAGCAGATCCCGGTAGGCGGCCGAGGCGGTCCTGATGTCCGCACAACCGACCCGGATCGACGTCAACAGCGGCTTGGCGTAGGGCCACTTGGCCTTGTTGTCGGCGGCGGGCGGCAGGCCCCGCCCGAAGCCGTTGCCGTCGCGGCAGTCCCAGTGCAGGGCGTTGAACCAGTCGCCGCTGTCGTAGGAGTTGCGGTCCAGGGACTTGGAGCGCAGCCGGTCGGTGCCCGCCTGGGAGAGCGCGGGGCCCTGGGAGAGCGTGGCCGTGGCCATCGCGAGGACCTGCATGCGGGAGCGGTCGGCCGCGGAGGTCGACGCGGGCAGCTTGAAGGCGAGGGCGTCGAAGAGGGTTTCGTTGTCGTGGGCGTCGACGTAGGCGAGGGCGTCGCCGGGGGCGGCCGCGTAGCCCGCGGGCGCGCCGTTGTAGTCGACCTCGGAACCCTTGACCGTACGCCCCTCGGTGTCGGTGAAGGTGTAGTCGGCGAGGTTCCCGGTGAGGCCGAGCTTGATGAGGTCCTGGTAGTGCAGGAGGCGTGCCTTCTGCTGGGCCGGGGTGCCGTTGGCCTTCGAGGAGTTGGGGTCGGTGTACAGGCCGCTGGCGAAGCCCTGGACACCCGGGTCCTCGTCGAAGGGGCCGCCGCCGCGCACCGCGTCGCGGGCCCGGTCGGAGAAGGTGGCGATGCCGGTGCCCGCCATGTTCTTCTGGGTGGCCTGGACGAAGCGGGCGTCGTCGGCGACCTCGCCGAAGTTCCAGCCCTCTCCGTAGAGGATGATCCGCTTGCCGTCGACGCCGTCCTTCTTCGGCGTGAGCGCGTCCAGGGCCTTGCGGACGGCGAGGATGTTGGCCTTGGGGTGGTGGCCCATCAGGTCGAAGCGGAAGCCGTCGACCTTGTACTGCTTCGCCCAGGTGACCAGGGAGTCGACGACGAGCTTGCCCATCATGGCGTTCTCGGGCGCGGTGTTCGCGCAGCAGGTGGAGTTCGCGACGGTGCCGTCGGCGAGCAGGCGGTGGTAGTAGCCGGGCACGATCCTGTCGAGGACGGACTTGGGGTCCTGCCCGCTCGCGGCCGTGTGGTTGTAGACGACGTCCATGACGACGCGCAGCCCCTCGCCGTTGAGGGCCTTGACCATCTCGCGGAACTCGACGGTGCGGCGGGTCCCTTCGGGGTCTGTGGCGTACGACCCTTCGGGCACCGTGTAGTGGAAGGGGTCGTACCCCCAGTTGTAGGCGTCGTCGGCGGCGACGGCGGCCACGCACTCCTGCTGCTTCTCGGAGTCGGCGGCGTGGGAGGCGAGGTCGCAGTCCGGGGTGTTCTGGTCCGCCCTGCGCTCGGGGATGGTGGCGATGTCGAAGGCGGGCAGCAGGTGGACGTACGAAGTCCCGGCCTTCGCGAGCTTCTTGAGGTGCCGTGAGCCCTTGCTGCGGGCGTCGGTGAAGGCGAGGTACGTGCCGCGGTGGCGGGCCTTCGCCGTGCGGTCGGACGCGGAGAAGTCGCGGATGTGGAGTTCCTGGATCTGCGCGTCGTTCAGCGGCACGGCCCGCGGCTTCCTCAGCGTCGACCAGCCCTTGGGGGCGAGGGACTTGGCGTCGAGGTCGACGACCAGGCTGTGGGTGGAGTCGGCGGTCAGGGCGAGCGAGTAGGGGTCGGTGACCTTGTTGGTGACGACCGCGCGGGCGCTCGGGGACCAGACCTTCACGACGTAGCGGTAGGGCTTGCCGGTCCAGCGCGCGGGGCCGGTGGCGGACCAGACGCCGCTGGTGTCGTCGCGCCTCATCGGCACGCGCTCGCCGCCGAGTTCGAGGGCGACGGACTGGGCGGTGGGCGCCCAGACGGAGAGGGTGGGGCGCCCCTTGCGGAAGACCGGGCCGAGCGAGGCCTTGGTGGCGCGCGCGGCGTAGAGGTCGTCGAGGACGCCCTGGGTCTGGACGCCGGTGGCGGTGACGAGGGTGCCGTCGGCCGCGCGCCGCGTGAGGACCACCTGGCCGGTGAGGGCCTCGGCGACGTGGCGGCGGTCGCGGGCGTCGACCTCGTAGGCCGCGTACGCCGCCAGGTGCGGGAACTTCTTCCGCTGGGCCCCGGAGAGCCCGCCGGGGGTCCGGACGATCCTCAACTCGCGGCCTTCGCCCACGAGTTCACCGTCCCGGACGGCGAGCTCGCCGTCCGGGTCGGCGACGAGGCGGGCGGTGGCAGCGACCTCGCCGCCCCGCGGGACGGCGACGGTGGCGCGGTCGATCCACCGGGCGGTCGACTTCGTCAGGTCGAGGGGGGCGTCGCCGTCGGGGGACGCCGCCCCCGCCGGTATCGCGGCGAAGAGGGCCGCGACGAGCGCGAGAACGATGCCGGTGACCGCGACGGTGCGGTGCCTGAACTCCTGGGCCATGACGGGGGAACGTACCGCCAAGTCCGTCTTGCAGCAAGAGATTGCAAGAATTTCCAGTCGACGCATTGACTGAGTCACATCAGCCCCTTCACGCTCACCCCGACACGCAACTTGGTCCGGACGGGACGAAGTTGCCCCCCCACCGTGAACCCCGACCACCGTGAACCCGACCACCGTGAACCTCCAAGGAGCCGCAGCATGCCCATCCCCCCACGACCACGGCGGCGCGCCGCGCGACTGCTCGCGGCGGGCGCCCTGACCCTCGGCGGCCTGGCCGCCCTGCCCGCCCCCGCCACCGCGCAGGCCGCCCTCACCACCGACACCGGCGTCCCCAACGGCGACACCATCGCCAACCTCTGGGAGTGGAACTGGAAGTCGGTCGCCGCCGAGTGCACCGACGTCCTCGACCCGGCCGGCTACGGCGCCGTCCAGGTCGCGCCGCCCGCCGAGTCCCTCAAGGCCGCGGGCCTGAACTGGTGGGACGTGTACCAGCCCTACGCGTACGCCCTGAACAGCCGGTTCGGCACGGAGAAGCAGTTCGAGGAGATGGTCGCCACCTGCCACGGCGCGGGCATCAAGGTGTACGTCGACGCGGTGATCAACCACACCTCCGCACAGCCGGGCACCGGCTACGGCGGCACGAAGATCACCGATAAGTACGACACCCCGGACTGGGACCCCGGCGACTTCCACCAGGGCGACGACTGCAAGGACGAGGACCTCACGATCGACGACTGGTCGAACCCGGCCGAGGTCCAGAACTGCGAACTGCTCGGCCTGCCCGACCTGGAGACGGAGGAGGACGGCGTCCGCAAGAAGATCGCCGGCTACCTGAACAAACTCACCGGCATCGGCGTGGACGGCTACCGCGTCGACGCCGCCAAGCACATCCCCGCGGCCGATCTCGCCGCGATCGAGGGGTACTTGGAGCCCACGGCGTCGGGCACGAAGCCGTACATGTTCCAGGAGGTCTACCCGGGCGCGACGCCCGCTCCCGGTGACTACTTCGGCACGGGTGACGTCCTGGACTTCACATACGCGAGCAAGCTGAAGGACCAGTTCAAGGGCGACATCTCCAACTTGGAGACGTTCGGGGAGAGCTGGGGCCTGCTCCCCGAGGACAAGTCCGCGACGTTCGTGACCAACCACGACACCGACCGCAACGGCTACACCCTCGGCATGAAGGACGGCGCGACCACCACCCTCGCCACCGTCTTCCAGTTGGGCCGCGGCTACGGCACCCCGTCCGTGTACGCAAGCTTCACCTGGTCCGACGCCGACGGCGCGCCGCCGAACACGGACGGCTTCGTCACCGACACCGACTGCTCGGCCGGCTGGTCCTGCCTGGACCGCGACACGGCGGTCAAGGGCGCGGTGGCCTTCCACAACGCCACCGACGGCGCGGCATACACGAACTTCCAGGCGAAATCGCCCGATGTCATCGGCTTCAGCCGGGGCGACAAGGGCTTCATGGCGCTCAACAACACGTCCGCGGAGGCGACGTACACGTTCGCGACGAACCTCGCGGACGGGACGTACGAGAACGTGCTCGACGGCGGCGCGAGCAGCGTCACCGTCTCCGGCGGCTCGGCCGAGATCACGGTGCCCGCGATGGGCGCGGTGGCCTTCCACAGCTGAGACAGCAGCCCGAGACAGCAGTCTGAGGCAGCAGATGAAAAAGAGCCCTGCAAGGTCTTTCGCAAGACCTTGCAGGGCTGTTAACTTCCTGCCAGCCCGGCGGCCGTCGAAGGGACGGACGGCACAGCGGGTCCATCCCTCAGGAGTTCACTATGCGACGTGGCATATCGATCGCCGCCGCGGTCACCGCTCTCGCGCTCGGCGCCACCGCCTGCGGCAGCGATGACGAAGGCTCGACCGGCAACGCGAAGTCCGCCAAGGACATCTCCGGTTCCATCACGTACTGGGACACCTCGGACGCCACGACCGAGGCGCCGGTCTACAAGAAGCTGATCGCCGACTTCGAGAAGAAGTACCCGAAGGTCGACGTGAACTACGAGAACATCGAGTTCGCCTCGATCGAGCAGAAGTTCAAGTCCGCGGCGAAGACCGGCAAGGGCGCCCCCGACGTGATGCGCGCCGACGTCGGCCTCATCCCCGAGTACGCCTCGCTGCACTACATCGCCCCGCTGGACGGCACCCTCGCCCTCAAGGGCGGCACGGACGACTTCACCGACGGCCCGCTGGACACCACGAAGTACCAGGGCAAGACGTACGGCGTCCCGTCGGTCACCGACACCCTCGGAATCCTCTACAACAAGAAGCTCTTCAAGAAGGCCGGCATCGAGAAGGCGCCCACCACCTGGGACGAGTTCATCGAGACGTCGAAGACCATCAAGAAGAAGACCGGCGTCGAGGGCACCTACGTCAACCCCGACTCCTACTTCCTGCTCCCCTTCCTCTACGGCGAGGGCACCGACCTCGCCGACCCGAAGGCGAAGAAGATCACGATCAACTCGCCGGAGGCCGTCAAGGCCGTCACCACGGCGAAGAAGGTCTACGACCAGGCCTCCGCGAAGGTCGACTTCGCCAACGCCTACGACAACATGCAGACCTCGTTCAAGAACGGCGAGGTCGCCATGTTGATCCAGGGCCCCTGGTCCGTCACCGACGACCTCTCGGGCAAGGCCTTCAAGGGCGACGAGGACAACCTCGGCTTCGCCCCGGTCCCCGCGGGCTCCACCGGCAAGCCGCAGTCCCCCACCGGCGGCCACGACCTCACCGTCTACCAGGGCTCCAAGAACCTGGACGCCGCCTACCTCTTCACCCAGTTCATGACCACCTCGCAGAGCCAGCAGAAGATCGCCGCCGGGACCGCGACGCTGCCGACCCGCGAGTCCGCGTACACCCCCGAGGTCCTGAAGGACCCGCGCGTCAAGGGCTTCCACCCGATCATGAAGAGCGCCCGGCCGCGCGTCGCGCTCCCCCAGGTCGGCAGCCTCTTCACGCCGCTGGTGCAGCAGTACACGAAGATCCTCCAGGGTGATGTCCCGGTGAAGTCCGGCCTCGACGCGGCCGCCGACGACTTCAAGAAGCTCCTCCCCGGCTACACCATCGGCAGCTGAGGCAGGCAGAGTTGATCACCGCACTTCGCCACTCCTGGCAGAAGTACTGGTACGCCTGGGCGATGGTGGCGCCGGTCACCATCGTCCTCGCGGTACTGGTCCTGTATCCGCTGGGCTACGGCTTCTACCTCTCGCTGACCAACGCCAACGAGGCGAACGTGGCGCGCGACATCGGCGCCTTCCACGCCCCCGCGACGTACGAGATGGTCGGGCTCGACAACTACTGGTCGGTCCTGTCCGGCGCGGACGGCGACTTCTACCCGCGCCTGATCTGGACGGTGATCTGGACCGTTTCCTGCGTCGTCCTGCACATCGCCATCGGCATGGGCCTGGCCCTCCTGCTCAACCGCAGGATGCGCGCCAAGCTGCTCTACCGCGCCCTGCTGATCCTGCCCTGGGCGGTCCCGGCGTTCGTCGGCGTCTTCGCCTGGCGTCTGATGCTCAACTCGCAGTACGGCGTCTTCAACGAGATGATCACGGCGGTCGGCCTGCCGGCCCAGAACTGGCTCGCCACTCCGCTCGCCCAGAAGGTCGCCGTGATCATGGTGAACGTCTGGATCGGCGTCCCCTTCAACATGGTGGCGCTCCTCGGCGGACTCCAGTCCATTCCCAAGGAGCTGTACGAGGCCGCCGAGATGGACGGCGCCTCCCCCTGGCAGCGGTTCGTGAACGTCACGCTCCCCGGTCTGCGCCCGGTCACCAACACCGTGGTCCTGCTCGGCTGCATCTGGACGTTCAACATGTTCGCGGTGATCTATCTGCTGCTCGGCCAGAACACCACCGGTGAGGCGGACATCCTCGTGACCTTCGCGTTCCGCAAGGCGTTCACCGGAGTGTCCGACTACTCCGGCGCAGCCACCTACGGAATCGTCATCCTCGCCCTCCTCCTCGCCTTCTCGACCTTCTACCGCCGCCGCCAGCTCAAGACCGAGCAGGCGTGAGGGGGCCCGCCACCATGACCTCAGCAACCACCCACTCCCCCACCTCCGTCACGGCTCCGGCGAAGGCCGCCGCGCCCCGCACCAAGCGGGTCCGCGGCCGCGAGGAGCGCTCGACGCTCGCCTCGGTCGCGCTGCACGGCACGCTGATCCTGGCGAGCCTGGTCGCCGCGTTCCCCGTCGTGTGGATCGTCTTCATCTCGCTCGGCCCCAAGACGGCCTGGCAGAGCCCCGGCGAGGTGCTCGGCAACCTCAGCCTCGACAACTACGCCAAGGTGCTCACCGACACCGACTTCCCGCAGTGGTTCGGCGCCTCGGTGATCGTCGCGGGCGGCACCACGGTGCTCGGCGTGTTCCTCGCGGCGAGCGCGGGCTACGCGGTCTCGCGGATGCGCTTCCCCGGCCACAAACAGCTGATGTGGTCGTTCCTGGTCACCCAGATGTTCCCGATGGCCGTCCTGATCGTGCCGCTGTACGAACTCCTGGCCCGCTTCGACCTGATCGACAACTACCTGGGGCTCATCCTCACGTACGCGACGACCGCGGTCCCCTTCTGCGCCTGGATGATGAAGGGGTACTTCGACACGATCCCGCACGAGATCGACGAGGCGGGACGGGTCGACGGCCTCACCCCCTTCGGCACGTTCTGGCGGCTCATCGTGCCGCTCGCCAAGCCGGGCCTCGCGGTGACCGCCTTCTACAGCTTCCTCACCGCCTGGGGCGAGGTCGCCTACGCCTCCCAGTTCATGGGGGCGGACCATTACACCCTTGCGGTCGGAATCCGCACCTTCGCCACCGAATCCCGCGCAGACTGGGCCATGATGACCGCCGCCTCGGTGATCATCCTGATCCCGGCGACCCTCGTCTTCCTTCTGGTCCAGCGCAACCTGGTGTCGGGCCTGACGGCCGGCGGCACCAAGTCCTGACGCCCCTCCAGCCCCTGTAACTCCCCGCACTCCTAAGGGACTTCATGACCCAGCACGCCACCGCCGCGCCCGCCGCCACCGACTCCGCGCCCACCCGGGAGTGGTGGCGCGACGCGGTCATCTACCAGGTCTACCCGCGCAGCTTCGCCGACGGGAACGGCGACGGCATGGGCGACCTGCCCGGCATCACGGCCCGCCTGCCGCACCTGCGCGACCTGGGCGTCGACGCCGTCTGGCTCTCCCCCTTCTACTCCTCGCCGCAGGCCGACGCCGGCTACGACGTGGCGGACTACCGCGCCGTCGACCCGATGTTCGGCACCCTCACCGACGCCGACGACCTGGTGCGCGAGGCCCACTCGCTGGGCCTGCGCGTCATCGTCGACGTCGTGCCCAACCACTGCTCCGACCAGCACGAGTGGTTCAAGCAGGCGCTGCGCGAGGGCCCGGGATCCCCGCTGCGCGACCGCTTCCACTTCCGCGCGGGCAAGGGAGCGGACGGCGAACTGCCGCCCAACGACTGGGAGTCCATCTTCGGCGGCCCCGCCTGGACCCGCGTCGAGGACGGCGAGTGGTACCTCCACCTCTTCGCCCCCGAGCAGCCCGACTTCAACTGGGAGCACCCCGCCGTCCACGACGAGTTCCGCTCCGTCCTGCGCTTCTGGCTCGACCTCGGCATCGACGGCTTCCGCATCGACGTCGCGCACGGCCTGGTCAAGGCCGCGGGACTGCCCGACATCGGTCACGACGAGCAGGTCAAGCTGCTCGGCAACCAGGCCGTGCCGTACTTCGACCAGGACGGCGTCCACGAGATCTACCGCGACTGGCGCAAGATCCTCGGGGAGTACGGCGCCGACCGCATCGCCGTCGCCGAGGCGTGGACCCCCACCGTCGAGCGCAGCGCCCTGTACCTGCGCCCCGACGAGCTGCACCAGGCCTTCAACTTCGAGTACCTCACCACCGACTGGGACGCCGCGGCGCTGCGCGCCGTCATCGACCACTCCCTGGCCGCGATGAACGCCGTCGAGGCGCCCGCCACCTGGGTGCTCTCCAACCACGACGTCGTACGCCACTCCACCCGCTTCGCCGACGGCGACGAGGCCCGCGGCCTTCGCCGGGCGCGGGCGGCCTCGCTCCTGATGCTGGCGCTTCCCGGCTCCGCCTACCTCTACCAGGGCGAGGAGCTCGGCCTGCCCGAGGTCACCGAGCTGCCGGACGAGGTGCGCCAGGACCCGGCGTTCTTCCGCTCCGCCGGGCAGGACGGCACGCGCGACGGCTGCCGGGTGCCGCTGCCCTGGTCCGGCGAGCGCGCGCCGTTCGGCTTCGGGCCCGCCGAGGGCGGCCCGAGCTGGCTGCCGCAGCCGGCGAACTGGAAGGACCTGTCGGTGGCCGCGCAGACGGGCGACCCGACCTCGACGCTGGAGTTCTACCGCAGCGCCCTCGCCGTGCGCCGCGAGCACCCGGCGCTCGGCGGGGGCCGTGACATCGCCTGGCTGGCATCCCCCGAGGGCGTGCTCGCCTTCCGCCGCACCACCCCCGAGGGCTCCTTCGTCTGCACGGTGAACCTCACCGCGTCCCCCGTCGCGCTGCCCACCCCCGGCACCCTGCTCCTCGCGAGCGCCGACGTCGCGCCCGCCGCCGACGAGACCGTCCTCCCGGCCGATTCAACGGTCTGGTGGGCAGCCTGAGATGCGACCGGTACAGTCCAATCCTGTGACCGCACGGCTAGCCGACATCGCAGCCCAGGCGGGGGTCAGCGAAGCGACAGTAAGCCGCGTGCTCAACGGCAAGCCGGGCGTCGCCGCGGCCACCCGTCAGTCCGTGCTCGCCGCGCTCGACGTGCTCGGCTACGAACGCCCGGTGCGTCTGCGTCGGCGCAGCGCGGGCCTGGTCGGCCTGATCACGCCGGAGCTGGAGAACCCGATATTTCCCGCGCTCGCCCAGGTCATCGGGCAGGCCCTGACCCGGCAGGGGTACACGCCGGTCCTGGCCACGCAGACCCCGGGCGGCTCCACCGAGGACGAGCTGACCGAGATGCTGGTGGACCGGGGGGTCGCCGGGATCATCTTCGTCTCGGGCCTGCACGCGGACACCTCGGCCGACATGCAGCGCTACGAACAGCTGCGGGCCCAGGGCGTGCCCTTCGTGCTCGTGGACGGCTTCTCGCCGAAGGTGCAGGCGCCGTTCATCTCCCCCGACGACCGCGCGGCGATGCGCCTCGCGGTCACCCACCTCGTCTCCCTCGGTCATACGCGCATCGGACTCGCCCTCGGTCCGAAGCGATTCGTACCCGTACAGCGAAAGATCGAGGGCTTCGTACGCACGATGCAGGACCAGCTGGACCTCTCCCCCGAGGAGATCGAGGCGGATCTGGTGCAGCACTCCCTGTACACCCTGGAGGGCGGCCAGGCCGCGGCCGCGGCCCTGATGGACCGCGGCTGCACCGCCCTGGCGTGTGCCAGCGACATGATGGCCCTCGGTGCGATACGGGCGGCGCGGCAGCGGGGCCTGGAGGTGCCGGACGACGTCTCGGTGGTCGGCTTCGACGACTCCCCGCTGATCGCGTTCACCGATCCGCCGCTGACCACGGTGCGTAAGCCGGTGCCCGCGATGGGCCAGGCCGCGGTGCGCACCCTCCTGGAGGAGATCGGCGGCACCCCCGCGCCGCACAGCGAATTCGTCTTCATGCCCGAGCTGGTCGTTCGCGGTTCAACCGCTTCCGCGCCCAGGAATCCCTAGGGCTTTCTCAGGGTCGCGGGGTCGTTCCTGCGGCGTAGGGAGTGCGGCCCGAACCCGACCAGGGGATGATCGGGCGGGGGGCGGATATCTGGCAGACTCTGTGCCTATGGGTGAGACGACCGTGACGACAATCGAGGGCCGCGAAGGGCCTGCCGCATCACCCGTCGCGGGCGAGGAAGAAGACCGCAATGGGCGGAGTCTCCTGCGACGTGTGCAGCGCCTGCGCACGCCCCGTCGGCCCCGGCTGTGGTTCGAGATCCTGCTGATCGCGGTGAGCTACTGGACGTACTCACTGATCCGCAACGCGGTGCCGGAACAGAAGGCCCAGGCGCTGAAGAACGCCGACTGGATCTGGCAGATCGAGCAGGATCTGGGCATCGCCGTCGAGAAGAGCGTCAATCACGCCGTGGACTCGGTGACATGGCTCATCGTCGGCATGAACTACTACTACGCGACGCTGCACTTCGTGGTGACGCTGGGCGTCCTGGTCTGGCTGTTCCGCAAGCACCCCGGGCGGTACGCGGCCACGCGTCTGGTGCTCTTCGCGACGACGGCGGTGGCCCTGGTCGGCTACTACCTGTATCCGCTGGCGCCGCCCCGCCTGATGAACAACACCCAGTTCATCGACACCGTCGTCGTCCACAACACCTGGGGCTCGATGGCCTCGGGCGACCTGAAGAACATGTCGAACCAGTACGCGGCGATGCCGTCGATGCACATCGGCTGGTCCCTGTGGTGCGGCCTGACGATCTTCGCGCTCGCGTCCGTGCCGTGGGTGAAGGTCCTCGGCCTCCTCTACCCCACGGCGACGCTCGTCGTGATCGTGGCCACCGCCAACCACTTCTGGCTGGACGCGGTGGGCGGCATGATCTGCCTGGCCTTCGGCTTCGCGGTGGCACGTCTGTGGTACGGCTCGATGCCGTATGCGCTGCCGCGCGAGGTGGCGGTCGAGGGTGCGGCGCCCTTGGTTCCCTTGAAAGTCTGAGCGTCGTCCGTCGGCTGCGGCTCGTTCGTGGTTGCTCGCGCAGTTCCCCGCGCCCCTTACGGGGGCACGATCCCGGCGGGCTACGACGCCCCGTAGAACCTCTCCTCCACCACCGCCCGCGCCCTGCGCGTGATGCGCCGGTAGTCGTCCAGCATGTCGCCCACGTGGCCGGCGTCGTAGCCCAGGTAGCGGCCCACCGCGGCGAGCTCGCGGCCGTCGGAGGGGAACGTGTCGCCCGCGCGGCCGCGTACCAGCATCACCGCGTTGCGCACGCGCGTCGCGAGGACCCAGGCCTCGTCGAGGATCGCCGCGTCCTGTGCCGGGATCAGCTCCGCCGCGCAGGCCGCCGCGAGGGCCTCGCGGGTGCGGGTCGTGCGCAGGCCCGGCTCGGCCCAGGCGTGCTCCAGCTGCAGGAGCTGAACGGTCCATTCGACGTCGGACAGACCGCCGCGGCCCAGCTTGGTGTGGAGCGTCGGGTCGGCGCCGCGCGGCATCCGCTCCGCCTCCATGCGGGCCTTGAGGCGGCGGATCTCGCGGATCGCGTCCTCGCCGAGGCCCTCCGCCGGATAGCGCAGGGGGTCGACGAGCTCGATGAAGGCACGACTCAACTCCTCGTCGCCCGCGACCGGTTCGGCCCGCAGCAGCGCCTGTGACTCCCAGACCAGGGACCAGCGGCGGTAGTAGGCCTCGTACGACTTGAGGGTGCGCACCAGCGGGCCGCTCCTGCCCTCCGGGCGCAGATCGGCGTCGATGAGCAACGGCGGGTCGGCGGACGGGATCTGGAGGAGCCTGCGCATCTCCGAGATCACCTTCGCCGCGGCCTTGGTCGCCTCCTGCTCGTCGGCGCCCTCCCGCGGCTGGTGCACGAACAGGACGTCCGCGTCCGAGCCGTAGCCCAGCTCGTGACCGCCGAAGCGGCCCATGCCGATGACCGCGAAGCGGGTCGGGAGCGTGTCGCCCCAGCCCTCGCGGACCACGGCGCGCAGGGTGCCCGCGAGCGTGGCGGCGGTGAGGTCGGAGACCGCCGTGCCCACCCGGTCCACCAGCGCCCCCGGGTCTGCTTCGGCAGGGCTGTCCTCCGTGCCGTACGAGCCGATGAGGTCCCCCGCGGCGGTGCGGAACAGCTCCCTGCGGCGGACTCCGCGCGCCGCCGTCACCGCCTGCTCGGCGCCGTCCGCGCGGCGCACCGCCGCGAGGATCTCCTGCTCCAGGTGGGCGCGTCCGCGCGGCTCCAGGCCCCGCTGGTCGCCGAGGAGGGCGACCGCCTCGGGGGCGCGAAGGAGCAGGTCGGGGGCGAGGCGTCCGGCGGACAGGACGCGGGCGAGGTTCTCGGCCGCCGCGCCCTCGTCCCGCAGCAGGCGCAGGTACCAAGGGGTCTTGCCGAGCGCGTCGGAGACCTTGCGGAAGCCGAGGAGGCCCGCGTCCGGGTCCGCCGAGTCCGCGAACCAGCCGAGCAGGACCGGCAGGAGGGTGCGCTGGATGGCCGCCTTGCGGGACACCCCGGACGCCAGCGCCTCCAGGTGCCTGAGGGCCGCGCTGGGGTCCGCGTACCCGAGGGCGACCAGGCGCTCGCGGGCCGCCTCGGTACTCAACCGCGCCTCGCCGGGCGCGAGTTGGGCGACCGCGTCGAGCAGCGGGCGGTAGAAGAGCTTCTCGTGCAGGCGGCGCACCACGGAGGTGTGCCGCTTCCAGGCGCGGTTCAGGTCCGTGATCGGCTCGGTGCGCATCCCCAGGGAGCGGCCGATGCGCCGCAGGTCGGCGTCGCCCTCCGGCACGAGGTGGGTGCGGCGCAGCTTGTACAGCTGGATGCGGTGTTCCAGGGAGCGCAGGAAGCGGTACGCGTCGTCGAGCTGGACGGCGTCCACCCGCCCCACGTACCCGCCCTCGCCGAGCGCGTGCAGCGCCTCCAGCGTCGAACCGCTGCGGATCGAGGGGTCGCTGCGGCCGTGCACCAACTGCAGCATCTGGACGGCGAATTCGACGTCCCGCAGCCCTCCGGGACCGAGCTTCAGCTCCCGCTCGACCTCGCCCGCCGGGATGTTCTCGACGACTCTGCGGCGCATCTTCTGCACGTCGGTCACGAAGTTCTCTCGCTCGGCGGCGTGCCAGACGAGCGGTGCGAGCGTGGCCACGTACTCCTCGCCGAGTTCGAGGTCGCCCGCGACGGGGCGGGCCTTGAGCAGCGCCTGGAACTCCCAGGTCTTCGCCCACCGCTGGTAGTACGCGAGATGGCTGGAGAGGGTGCGCACCAGCGGGCCGTTCCTGCCCTCGGGGCGGAGGTTGGCGTCGACGGGCCAGATGGTGCCCTCGACGTTGGTCTCGGAGCAGATCCGCATCATGTGCGAGGCGAGCCGGGTCGCGGCCCGCAGCGCCTTGTCCTCGTCGGCGCCGTCGGCGGGTTCGGCGACGAAGATGACGTCGACGTCGGAGACGTAGTTCAGCTCGTGGCCGCCGCACTTGCCCATCGCGATGACCGAGAGCCTGCACTGCGCGGCGTCACCGGGCGCCGCCGCGCGGGCCATGGCGAGCGCCGCCCGCAGCGTCGCCGTCGCGAGGTCCGCGAGCTCGGCCGCCGTCTCGGCGACGTCCGTCGTGCCGCACACGTCACGGGCCGCTATGGCCAGCAGACAGCGGCGGTAGGAGACGCGCAGCGAGACCGGGTCCGTGGCGTCGGCGAGGCCGCGCTCGAACTCCTCCACTCCGGGGTGCAGATCGGCCGACTCGTACGTGACCAGGGCCCGCCAGTCGCGGGGGTGCCTGGCCAGGTGGTCGGCGAGGGCCTCGGAGGCGCCGAGCACCCCGAGCAGACGGTCGCGCAGGGGCTTGGCGGTGACGAGGGTGTCGAGCAGCTCCCGCCGGCTGAGGTCGTCCTCCTGCCCCTCGACCAGCCTGACCAGGCCGAGCAGCGCCAAATCCGGGTCGGCGGTGGCGCCGAGCGCGTCCAGGAGCAGCGGGTCGGAGCGGACGGCACTCAGCGCGGGGTCGTCCAGGAGCCGCTCCGCCGCGGACGGATCGGTGAAGCCGTGCCGCAGCAGCCGCGTGAACGTACTGCTTCTGCGCCCTTGCGGCAGCGTCATGGTCCCGCGCCTCCGTTCGATCACTTCTTCGCCCGAGCCTACGGCCTCACCGATGAGTTCCGCCCGCGCGCGCAGTCCGTCCTTGGACGGGAGCATCGAAGAAGCGGCGGAGGGACGAACCATGCCGAGTACGGAACCGCGTACGGACCTGGACGCCAGGTACAGCAGCCCCGGCGCCGAGGCGACGCCGTGGCCCGAGGCAGTGGCCAAGCTGAAGTCCGCCGAGCTGTTCTGGGTCTCGACGGTACGACCCGACGGCCGCCCCCACGTCACCCCGCTGCCCGCGGTGTGGCTGGACGGCGCCCTGCACTTCGCGACGGGCCCCGAGGAGCGCAAGGCCAAGAACCTCGCGGCCAACCCCGAGACCGTCCTGACCACCGGCGTCAACCTCTGGGACAAGGGCTACGACCTGGTCGTGGAGGGCGCGGCGGTGCGCGTCACGGACGAGGCCCGGCTACGGCGTCTGGCGGCAGCCTGGGAGGAGAAATACGGCAGCTTCTGGCACTACGAGGTACGGGACTCCTGCTTCCACCACGGCCCCGGCCACGCGTACGTCTTCGCGGTGACCCCGCGCACGGCCTTCGGCTTCGGCAAGGGCGAACCGTTCAGCCAGACGCGGTGGCGTTTCGAGCGCTGACACAGACCCAACTCCCTGGTGTACTGCGGCCCATGGAATACACACTCGAAGTGATCCTGCTGCCGGTCAGCGACGTCGACAGGTCGCTGGAGTTCTACCGCGACAAGCTCGGCTTCCACGTCGACATCGACACGGAGGTCATGCCGGGCATGCGCATCGTCCAGCTGACCCCGCCGGGCTCGGGCTGTTCCATCGCCCTGGGCGACGCGGTCTGGGAGACGATGGAGGGCCCGCGCCCGGCCCCGGGCTCCTACCAGGGCATGCAACTGTGCGTCTCCGACGCCAAGGCCGCCCACGCCGAGCTGGTCGCCCGCGGCCTGGACGTCACCGAGCCGGTCCAGCACGCGCCGCAGGACGGCGGCACGTTCATGTACTTCAAGGACCCGGACGGCAACGGCTGGGCGATCCAGGAGTACCGGGTCCGCGCGGCTACGCCGCTGCGGGATGCGATTGTGGCCGCCCCGTAGGAAGCGCCCGCAAGGGGCGCGGGGAACTGCGCGCTCAGCCCACGAAAAGCCGCAGACGCGTCTGCCCGGTGACTCGGCAGACGCGCCTGCGGCTGCTCTCCGGTTGCTCGCGCAGTTCCCCGCGCCCCTTTCAGGGGCGCTACAGAACCGGGAGGTTCTTGCGGAGCTCGAAAGCGGTCACTTCGGAGCGGTACTCCTCCCACTCCTGCTTCTTGTTCCGCAAGAAGAAGTCGTACACGTGCTCGCCGAGCGTCTCGGCGACCAACTCACTCCGCTCCATCAGCGAAATCGCCTCGCCGAGATTCTGCGGCAACGGCTCGATCCCCATCGCACGCCGCTCCGCGTCGGACAGCGCCCACACGTCGTCATCGGCCCCCGGAGGGAGTTCGTACCCCTCCTCGATGCCCTTGAGCCCGGCGGCCAGCAGCACCGCGTACGTCAGGTAGGGGTTGGCGCCGGAGTCGATGGAGCGGACCTCCACACGCGCCGAGCCCGTCTTGCCGGGCTTGTACATCGGTACGCGGATCAGCGCCGAACGGTTGTTGTGGCCCCAGCAGATGTACGAGGGCGCCTCGCCGCCCGCGCCGGCCGTGCGCTCGGAGCCGCCCCAGATCCGCTTGTAGGAGTTCACCCACTGGTTGGTGACCGCGGAGATCTCGGCGGCGTGCTTCAGCAGGCCCGCGATGAAGGAGCGGCCGACCTTGGAGAGCTGGTACTCGGCACCGGACTCGTAGAAGGCGTTCCTGTCGCCCTCGAACAACGACAAGTGCGTGTGCATGCCGCTGCCCGGGTGCTCGGAGAACGGCTTCGGCATGAAGGTGGCCTGCACGCCCTGTTCGAGCGCGACCTGCTTCATGACCAGGCGGAACGTCATGATGTTGTCGGCGGTGGAGAGCGCGTCCGCGTACCGCAGGTCGATCTCCTGCTGGCCCGGCGCGCCCTCGTGGTGGCTGAACTCGACCGAGATGCCCATGGATTCCAGCATCGTGATGGCCTGGCGGCGGAAGTCCATGCCCACGTTCTGCGGGGTGTGGTCGAAGTAGCCGGAGTTGTCGGCGGGGGTGGGCCGCGAGCCGTCCAGCGGCTTGTCCTTCAGGAGGAAGAACTCGATCTCGGGGTGGGTGTAGAAGGTGAAGCCCAGGTCGGAGGTCTTGGCCAGGGCCCTCTTCAGTACGTAGCGCGGGTCCGCGAAGGACGGCGATCCGTCCGGCATCAGGATGTCGCAGAACATGCGCGCGGTGCCGGGGGCCTCCGCGCGCCAGGGCAGCACCTGGAACGTCGACGGGTCCGGCTTGGCGATCATGTCCGACTCGTACACACGGGCGAAGCCCTCGATCGCCGAGCCGTCGAACCCGATGCCCTCGTCGAAGGCCTGCTCGAGCTCGGCCGGGGCCACGGCCACCGACTTCAGGAAGCCGAGGACATCCGTGAACCACAGGCGTACGAACCGGATGTCGCGCTCCTCCAACGTACGGAGCACGAATTCCTGCTGCTTGTCCATCTTCCGCTTCCACCCATCCTTGCTGGTCAGGCCGCCTGCACCCACGCAACGGGACACATCGGGCACACGAGCATCCCATTCCGCGGTTTCGAGCGCGTTGCAGACCTCGCTCTGTGCCCATAGTGCCTGCTGATCGGCGGCTCCGTAACGGCGGGCTTGCCGCGCCTCCCTTTAACTTGCATCTGAGATGCAAGTTTTCTACCGTCTGAACACAGACAAGGGAGACGTAAAGCCCCCTTGTCGGCTCATCCGGCCTTGACCGGTGCACCCGGCCCGGACCGGTCCATCCGGCTTTGAGGAGTCCCGTTGCTGTCAGAACCGTCCGCCGCGACCGTCCGTGCCACCCTCCCCGTCGTCAAAGCCGCCATCGGCGACATCACCGAGCGGTTCTACGGGCGGCTCTTCGAGGCCCACCCCGAACTCCTGCGGGACCTCTTCAACCGCGGCAACCAGGCCGCCGGCACCCAGCGCCAGGCCCTGGCGGGATCGATCGCCGCCTTCGCGACGCACCTGGTGGAGCACCCCGACGAGCGGCCCGACGTGATGCTGAACCGCATCGCGCACAAGCACGCCTCGCTCGGCGTGGCCGCCGACCAGTACGGGATCGTCCACGAGCACCTCTTCGCCGCCATCGTCGAAGTGCTCGGCGACGCGGTCACGCCCGAGGTCGCCGCCGCCTGGGACGAGGTCTACTGGCTGATGGCCAACGCCCTCATCGCCATCGAGGCGCGTCTGTACGCCGAACAGGGCGCCACCTCGGGCGACACCTGGCGGGAGTGGCAGGTGGTCGGCCGCGTCGAGGAGACGGCCGACGTCGCCACGTTCCAGCTGCGCCCCGTCGGCGAGGCCCCCGTGCCGGGCTTCCGCGCGGGGCAGTACGTGTCCGTGCAGGTCCAACTGGCCGACGGGGCACGGCAGATACGGCAGTACAGCCTGACCGGGGCGGGCGGCCCGGCCGACTCCCCGGTGCGGCAGATCGCCGTGAAGCGGATCCGGGCGGCCGCCGGTGCGCCCGAGGGCGAGGTCTCCAACCACCTGCACGCGCACGTACGCGAGGGGGACGTGCTGCGGGTCTCCGCTCCGTACGGCGACCTCGTCCTGGACGCGGCGGATCGGTCGGACCAGGCGGGCCGGGAAGGCCAGGCGGGCCGAGAGGCCCCGCTGCTGCTCGCCTCCGCCGGCATCGGCGTCACCCCGATGATCGCCATGCTGGAGCAGCTCGCCGCCGCCGGGCACCGCGCCCCGGTCACCGTCGTGCACGCCGACCGCTCCCCCGCCGAGCACGCGCTGCGGGCCGACCACGCGGCGTACACCGGCAAACTCCCGGACTCCGCCGCGTACTTCTTCTACGAGCGGCCCCAGGAGGGGCACCCCGCGGAGCTCACCGGGCTCGTCGACCTGGGGGCGCTGCCGCCGCTGCCGGCCGGCACGCGCGCGTATCTGTGCGGGCCGCTGCCGTTCATGCGGGCGGTGCGGGGGCAGCTCATCGAGCGCGGAGTTGCCGCCGCCGACGTTCATTACGAGGTGTTCGGGCCCGACCTCTGGCTGGGGCAGAGCGCCTGAGTCCGAGGGGCTCAGGTGGCGGTGCGAGCGAGATTCAGGTGGCGTCCCGTGCCGTGATGTCCAGGAGCAGCGGGCCCGTCGGCGCCGCCACCATGTCCGCCACCGTCAGCGGGTCCAGCGAGGCGTAGAACGCCTCCTGGGCCCTGCGCAGTGCGCTGCGCAATCTGCACGCCGAGTTGAGCGGGCACGGGGCCGCTCCCTCGCACTCCACCACGTCGCCGTCGCCCTCGAAGGACCTCACCAGCGCGCCGACCGACGCCGTGCGGCCTGCCTCGGTCAGCGCGAGCCCGCCGCCCCTGCCCCTGCGGGCCTCCAGCAGGCCCATCTTCTGGAGCTCGGCGACGACCTTCGCCTCGTGCGTGTAGGGCACCGCCATGTCGGCGGCCACCTCGCGCGTGGTGGGGGCCGTCCCGCTCTCCGCCACGGCCAGGCGCATGAGGGTGCGCAGCGCCAGGTCGGTGGATCGCATGAGCCGCATGTCTTCGAGCGTAGGTAATGCGCATCCTGGCCTCAAATTCTCTTGGTGCCGTCATGGACCGGATGCGCCGGATCCGCGGACGCTCTGTGGCGGGCCCCCTCCCTCCCACTACGATCGGCGGACCCTCGTTCGTCGTCTCGTCCCGTACGTCTCTTTCTGCCGAAGGACACATCATGGGTTCCGCCAAGAACACGAGCAACGCCTCCCGCAAGGCCCGAATAGAGGAGATGCGCCGGGCCGAGCGCGCACGGGATCGCCGGGGCCGCGCCCTGATCATCACGCTCAGCGCGGTCGTCGTCGCGGCGCTCGGCGTGGGCGGCTTCTTCCTCTTCTCCCGGGCGGACGACGACTCCGGCTCGAAGGACGACGCGAAGGACTGGCCGAAGTACAAGGTCACCGAGGGCGGCGAGAAGGTCTGGGGCAAGCTCGGGCGCACGCATGTGACGAAGGACGTGGACTACCCCATGACGCCACCCGTGGGCGGGGACCACCACCAGGCGTGGATGAACTGCAACGGCGACGTCTACGAGAAGGAACTCAGGGAGGTGAACGCCGTGCACTCGCTGGAGCACGGCGCCGTCTGGGTCACGTACAACGACAAGGCGAAGCCGGCGGACGTGAAGAAGCTCGCGGCGAAGGTCAGGGCGACGCCGTACTCGCTGATGAGCCCGGTCGAGGACCAGAAGGACCCCGTCATGCTGACGGCGTGGGCGCACCAGCGGACGGTGTCGGGGGCGGACGACCCGAAGGTCAAGGAGTTCTTCTCCACGTACGTGCAGGGGAAGCAGACTCCGGAGCCGGGGGCCGCGTGCACGAGTGGGCTCGCGCAGTGAGGCGGGGCAGTCCGTGAAGTGGCCCGGGAAGCGGCGTACGAGGTGGATCGCGGGGGGTGTCGCGGTGGCGGCGCTCCTGGCGGGCGGCATCACGGCCGCGGTGGCGGCCACGGGGTCCGACTCGCCTGATGTGCCCGCGAGTTCGTCCGCCGACGCGGGCTTCGCGCGGGACATGGCGGTCCACCATCAGCAGGCGGTGGAGATGTCGTACATCGTGCGGGACCGCACCGACGACGAGGAGGTGCGGCGCCTCGCGTACGACATCGCCCAGACGCAGGCCAACCAGCGCGGGATGCTGCTGGGCTGGCTGGACCTGTGGGAGCTGCCGAAGGTGCCGGAGGGGGCGCCGATGGAGTGGATGGGCATGGAGGACATGCCGCCGGGCGAGGACGGGGCGCTGATGCCGGGCATGGCGACGCGAACGGAGCTGTCCCGGCTGGGAAAGCTGAGCGGTGAGAAGGCGGAGATCCTCTACCTCCAGCTGATGACGCGGCATCACCGGGGCGGGGTGCACATGGCGGAGGGCTGCGTGCGGCGCTGCGAGGTGCCGGTGGAACGGAGGCTGGCGCGGGGCATGGTGGAGTCGCAGGAGTCGGAGATCGCCCTGATGTCCACGATGCTGAAGTCCCGCGACGCGAAGCCGTAGGGCTCGCGCCTGCGGTTCGGTTGCGGGACGGGGCCACGGGCGGGGCCTGCGCCTGCGGTTCGGTTGCGGGACGGGGCCACGGGCGGGGCCTGCGCCTGCGGTTCGTCTGTGGGGCGGGGCCGCGGGGGTATGTCCGTACTCGCCATCTTTGTTGCGGGGGTTGTTGCTGCGGTTCTGCGTGGCGTTGTGCTCGGTGCTCCGTGCGCACATACCCCCACGTCCCCTCGCGTCTCGTACGCGTCTGCACGCCGTCGTCGCTGCTGCCCGTACGGGTTCACCGCCTCCCCCGCCCACCCGTCTCTCCTACTCGCACAAGTCCACCGCCGGGCAAACGGGTGGGCGGGTGGGAGACATCCGCCGCGGAGCGGCGGGGTAGGGGATGCCGCCGCGCAACCGATGAACCGGGCCCCGCCAAGAGCTACGCCAAGCGCCGCAGGTCCTCGCGGTGGAGGGCTCCCCTCAGCTCCGCTCCCGCGACGTAACGCTCCACCTCCGCCACCGCATACTCACCGAGCCTGCGCACCTCACTCCCCTGCGCCCCGGCAATATGCGGGGTGACCAGGACATTCGGGAGGCGCAGCAGCGCGTGGTCCGCCGGCAGCGGCTCCGGATCCGTGACGTCCAGGAACGCGTCCAACCGCCCCGCCCCGCACTCCCGAGCCAACGCCTCCGTGTCCACCAGCGCCCCCCTGGCCGTGTTGACCACCACCCCACCGTCCGGGATGAGCCCGAGCATCTCCCCGCTCAACAGCCCCCGCGTCTCCGGCAGTTGCGGCGCGTGCACCGTCACTATGCTGCTCCGCCCGCACAGTTCCGGCAGTGACACCAACTCCGCCCCCAACTCCCCGGCCTCCGCCGACGTCACGTACGGATCCGTCAGCAGAATGCGATAGCCCGCGTCCGACGCCCGAAGCGCCGCCATCACGCCCCGCCCGATCCTCGACGCCCCGATGACACCGACCGTCCGCGCATCCGCCCCGGCCCGCTCGGCGAACGGCGGCCACCCCGCCGCGTACCCCGCCGCCGTCGACAGCGCCCCCTTCGCCGCGAACGTGATCGCCGCCAGTGTGAACGCCACCACCGGATCCGCGTTGGCGTCCGCCGCCGAGGAGACGACGATCCCCCGCTCCCACACCGCGTCCGTCACCATCGGCTTGACCGACCCCGCCGCGTGGATCACCACCCGGAGGCGGGGCGCGCGGGCCAGGACCTCCGGCGTCAGCGGCGGGCACTCCCAGCCCGTGACCAGGATCTCCGTCCCGGCGAGGACCGCCACGGACTCGGGCGTCGTCAGCGACCCGGACAGCGGCGTCGGCGCCAACTCCACACTGTGGGAGAGCCGTTCGCGCAGATCCGGCGTGAACACGCGGTCCGCGACCTCGACGCCCATCGCCAGTGCCGTGAACGGCGGGCCGTCACCACTCCGCTGCCGCTGATCCGCCCGCAATGCCTGCTCCGCCACGCGTGACCATCCCTCGTAGTAACCGGTTACCCACCAGCGCTTGGAGGCTAGGACCAAGCCGCGACGGCGGTCAAGGGCGATGCAGGCCAAGGGGGTTGACCAAGGACAGTAACCGCTTTAGATTCCGGGCACCTTGTTCCGACGACGGAGGGGTTGCCGTGCCGACGGTGACGAAGGACCGGGCGGAAACCGAGGCGGTGAAGCCGCCCAGCAGGAGCGACAGCGGGTCAATTGGTAGGAAAACAGGGCGTGGTGAGCTGTGGAAACGGTTTCAGCGCACACGCTTCCTGGTGCTGCTCATGGTGCCGGGCCTCGTGTACTTCCTGGTCTTCCATTACGGCGCCTTCATCGCCAACGCGGTGGCCCTCAAGGAGTACGTGCCCTTCGACGGCCTGTGGGCCAGCCCCTGGGTGGGCACGGAGAACTTCTCGCGGATGTTCGGGGATCCGGACTTCTGGCACGCGACGTGGAACACCCTGTTCATCGCCGTGCTGCAGTTGGTCTTCTTCTTTCCCGCGCCGCTCGCCCTCGCGCTGCTCCTGCACAGCCTGACCTCGGACCTCCTGCGCCGCTTCACGCAGTCCGTGATCTATCTGCCGCACTTCCTGTCGTGGGTCGTCGTGGTGGCCCTCTTCCAGCAAGTGCTCAGTGACACGGGCCTGTTGAACACCTTCCTCGGCGACTCCGGGCTGCACACCGTCGACATCATCGGCAATCCGGACGCGTACAAGCCCCTCGTCGTCATCGAGGTGATCTGGAAGGACGCCGGCTGGGGGACGATCATCTTCCTCGCCGCCCTCATGCAGGTCGACGAGCAGCTGTACGAGGCCTCCGCCATCGACGGAGCCGGGCCCTGGCGCCGCTTCTGGCACGTCACGCTGCCCAGCATCCGGCCCATCATCATCCTGCTGCTGATCATGCGGCTCGGCGACATCCTCTCCGTCGGCTTCGAACAGATGCTGCTGCAGCGGCAGTCGGTCGGCCCGGAGGTCGGCGAGGTCCTCGACACCTTCGTCTTCTGGCAGGGCATCGTCGGCGGCGACACCGGATACGCGGCGGCCGCGGGCCTGTTCAAGGGTGTCGTCGGCGCGGCACTCGTCTTCACCGCCAACCGGGTCGCCCACCGGCTCGGCGAACAGGGGGTCTACAAGTGAGTACCGGTCACGTCACCAGGCCCGCCTGGATGGAGAAGCCCCGGTTCGCGACCAAGGCCGCGAAGGCCGTTGCGGTGGTGGTCGTTCTCGGGCTCGTGCTGATCCCGTTCCTCGTCATCGTCTCCACCTCGCTCGCCTCCAACCGCGAGGTCGTGGACAACGGCGGCTGGGTCCTTTGGCCGAGCGATCCGACGCTGCGCGCCTACCGCACCATCCTCAGCGGCGGCATCGTCACCGAGGCGCTCGGCGTGAGCGTCGGCCTGACCGTCGTGGGCACGCTCTTCTCACTCGCGTGCACCACCTTCCTCGCGTACGCCCTGGCCCGCCCCGGCGTCTTCGGCGGCAAGCCCGTGCTGCTGCTCATCCTGTTCACCTTCCTCTTCCCGCCCGGCATGATCCCCGCGTTCCTGCTGGTCAAGGGCATGGGGATGATGGATACGTATGCCGCGCTCATCGCTCCCGTACTCATCAACGTCTTCAATCTGATCGTGCTGCGCGGCTTCTTCCAGGGCATACCCGAGGAGCTGTACGAGGCGGCGAGGCTGGACGGCGCCGGTGACTGGCACATCCTGTGGCGGATCGTCCTGCCGCTGTCGAAGGCGGCCCTCGCGGTGGTCTCCCTCTTCTACGCGGTGAGCTACTGGAACGCCTGGTTCCATGCCTCGATCTACATGGAGTCCGGCCACTGGCCGCTGTCCCAGGTGCTGCGCACGTACGTCATCGGCGGGTCCCAGATCGCCGACACCGGCCTGAGCGAGGCCGGCATGGTCTCCGCGCCGCAGACGACGCAGATGGCCGTCCTGGTGATCGCCACCGTGCCGATCCTGCTCGTCTACCCCTTCCTGCAGAAGTACTTCACCAAGGGCGTGCTCACCGGCGCCATCAAGAGCTGAGCCGGCCGAGCTCCTCACCAACTCGTCGTCCTGAAGGGTTCATTCACGTGTCCGGTTCCTCGATGTCGCGGCGCACCCTGCTCCGCTCCATAGCCGTCGGCGGCGCCGCCCTGGCCGCCCCCGCCGTCCTGACCGCCTGTTCGACCGACTCCAGCGGCGGCGGCAACGTCTCCAACGCGGGCAAGAAGGCGGTGCCCTGGCCGAAGTACACCCCGGCGAAGGGCCCCACCCCCGACCTCGCGCCGACCGCCGAGGGCGTGCAGCCCGGGTACACGAAGTACCCGGAGAAGCTGGTGCGGGCGATGTCCGAGAAGCCCGGCACCGGCAAGGAGAAGATCAAGGTCATGACGATCACCTACGGCACCCCGCCGAAGGAGGTCGGCCGGAACAAGTACTGGCAGGCGGTGAACGAAGCCCTGGGCGTGGAGGTCGAGTTCACCGTCGTGCCCGACGCGGACTTCCGCGCCAAGATGTCCACGCTGATGTCCGGCGACGACCTGCCCGACATGATCAACTTCGGTGGCGGATACGTGCTCCCGAGGGAGTCGCAGTTCGTGAAGTCGCGCTGCGCCGATCTGAGCGAGCATCTGTCGGGCGACGCCGTCAAGGACTACCCCAACCTCGCCAACATCCCCACGTACGCCTGGGAGGGCATGGGCCGCATCGCCGGACGCATCTACGGCCTGCCGATCGAGCGCGCCAAGGTGCAGGGCGCGATGTTCATCAACCGCGAGGCCTTCGACAAGGCCGGGTACCGGCCGGGGATGTCCGCGCCCGACTTCCGGTCCATGGCCCAAGAGGCCTCGCAGGGAAAGAAGTTCGCCCTCGGCGCCTCCACGGTGGGCTTCTTCGGGTACCTGTACCACGCGATGTGGCACGGCGCGCCCAACCAGTGGCAGATCAAGGGCGGCAAGGTCACCGACATGTACGGGACCGACGAGTTCAAGGCCGCGCTGGAGTTCATGGCGAAGATTCGGGCGGCCGGCTCGTACAACCCGGACGCCACCTCGATCTCCCAGGTGGACCTGAAGACCCAGTTCTACAACGGCACCGTCCGCTCGATGACGGACGGCTGGGGCGCCGCCCTCTCCAACGCCCAGGGAATCAAGGACGAGTTCACCCTGGACGTCGCCGAGCCGTACGCCGTCGACGGCGCCACGCCCGTCTACCAGCAGAACCGCGGCTGCTTCGGCTACACCGTCATCAAGAAGGCCTCCAAGGACCGCGTGAAGCTGATGCTGCGCGTGCTCGACTGGCTCGCCTCGCCGTTCGGCTCGAAGGAGTACGAGCTGATGCACTACGGCGTCGAGGGCACCCACTTCACGTACAACAAGGACGGCGACCCGGTCGCCACCGAGCTCGGCCTGATCGACTCCAAGACCAACCTGCCCTTCCCCTATCTGATGGACGCGCCGCAGCCGCTGTACTTCCCCGGCTTCCCCGACCTCACCGAGCGGCTGCACGCCTGGGAGAAGAGGGTCGTCCCGCTCCTCGTCCCCGACGACCACTGGGGCCTGATGTCGGACACGTACAACCGGCAGGGCGCCACGATGCAGCAGATCATCGAGGACGGCGTCACGGCGATCGTCTCCGGCCGCAAGAAGCTCTCCGACTGGGACGGCATCCACCAGAAGTGGCAGTCGCAGGGCGGCAAGCGGTCCGCCGAGGAGTTCCTGAAGGAGTACGAGGCCGCGCGCTGAGACGAGGGACCGGCGCGGGATGATGGGTCCGGGGCGAGGGTCGTCGTGGGGGCAACTCCGCCCCGGATCCGGTCGGTTGGACGGCCGAAAGGCCATGGGGTGAGGGAGACACAGGTGGGTGAGCGGGTCACGATCCGCGACGTGGCCGCGCGCGCGGGGGTCTCGGTGGCGACCGTCTCGCGGGTCCTCGCGGGGAACTATCCGACGTCCACGGCGTCGCGCGCGAAGGTGCTGAGGGCGGTCAAGGACCTCGACTACGTCGCCAACGCGCACGCGCGCGCGTTGGCGGGCGCGGGCCGCAAGACGATCGCGGTGCTCACCTACGACGTGGTCGGGGCGTTCTACGCACAGGTCGCGCAGGGCGTGGAGATGGAGGCCGCGCAGCACGGCCGCCTCACGCTGGTCGCGTCCACCGGCAGCGATCCGTCGCGCGAGCTGGCGCTGGTGCAGATGATGCGGGAGCAGGCCGCCGAGGCCGTGGTGCTCGTCGGCGGCGCGGTCCAGGACGACGAGTACCGGCAGCGGATGGCGCGGTACGCGGAGGTGCTTGCGGCCGCGGGCTCGCGTCTGGTGCTCTGCGGCCGCCCGGCTCCGGCGCCCGACGTGCCGGCGCTGGTCGTCGAGTACGACAACGAAGCGGGCGCCCATGCCGTCACCAGCCACCTCCTGGGCGCCGGACACCGCCGGATCGCGCTGCTCGGCTACCAGCCGGGGAACACGACGGGCGAGGACCGGCTCACCGGCTATCTGCGGGCCCTCGACGACCACGGCGTGCCGCGCGGCGAAGCCGTCCTCCACGGGCTCGGCTTCGGGCAGAACCACGGCTACCGGGCGATGCGGGACCTGCTGGACAAGGCGGAGGGGAAGCCGGACTTCACGGCGGTCTTCGGGGGTGACGACCGGGCCGCGGCGGCGGCGATCACCGCGCTGCGGGAGTACGGGTTGCGGGTGCCGGAGGACATCTCGGTGGTCGGCTACAACGACGACCCCGTGGCCGCGGACATCACGCCGGGCCTGACGACGGTCCACATCCCCGCGGAGGAAATGGGCCGCACGGCAGTCCGCCGAGCCCTGACGGGCTCGCCGCGGGCGGGGCAGGAACGTCATCTGCTGGGCACCCACATCGTCATCCGCGACAGCGTCCGCCCTCTCCGGGGCGGCCCTGGCCCTGCGGGCGGCTGAGGGTTCTGGGCGAGGGGGCGGCTGTAGGGGTTCGTGTGTCTGCGGGCGCGTAGTGGCTGATCGCGCAGTTCCCCGCGCCCCTTTCAGGGGCACATCGCCGCCCCGTGCTGAACGAGCAAGTGCCATGCCACCATCACGGCCACTCGCACCCACGCGGCGAAGCCGCACGTGTCACAGCCCCGCGCCCCCTTCAGCGGCACGCCCCGGCCTTCCAGTTCGTGCGCGAGTCAGGGTGCACGGGCCTCACCGCCCCCTCCACTCCCCCCCGCCCAAGCCGAGGTGCGCGAGCCCGCCACGCCGCCGCTCCTACGGTGCTCGGTCGCTGCCGGGCGAGCGGGTGGGTGGGTGGGAGAGGGGCTGCGTGAGGTGGAGGGACGATGCCACGTCCGCGGGGCGGTCCCGCATCACCAGGTGGCCCGACGGCTCCGCCACCCGGAACGTCCCGCCGAGGCCCGCGGCAAGCGCCCGCTGACGATCGAGCCACCGCCGCGAGCCACCCCCGTACGCCGCAAGGACCGTGACCTGGACGTCCGGCAGCGGCAGCACTGCCCGCAGCTCCGCCAGTTCCAGCGCGACATCGCCGTACGTCGCGTACTCCATCGACGCCGCCCGCCACACCCTGCTGGTCCCGTACAGCCCCGCCCACCGGGTCGGCGCCGCCAGCCTCCGCGCCATGGGGCCCACGGCCCGCGGCAACCCCACCCCGCACACCACCGCCCCGCACGCACGCGTGCCCGCCACCCGCAGCCCTCGCGGCAACCACACCCGCGGCCGCTCCTCCACACTGGAGTCGACCAGGACGAGCCCCGACGTCCGCTCGGGATACAGCCGCGCGAACGCCTCCGCATGGAATCCGGCGAGCGAGTGCCCGACCACCGTCGCCCGTTCCCCGCCGAGCCCCACCGCGTCCAGCACCCGCAGAATCCGCTCCGCCTCGCCCCGCAACGTGGGCGCCACGCGCGCGTGGCCGCTCAGCCCGAGGCCGGGACGGTCGAAGCGGACGACGGTCCGGTGCGGAGCCAGCAGCGGCACCACGGGGTCCCAGTCGAACCAGCCGAGCCCGAGCCCCGCGCTCAGCACGCACACCGGCCCGCGCCCCGTCACCTCGACGTGGTGCGGCACTCCCCCGATGCGTACGAAGCCCATCCTCCGTTCATCCCCGCCGCGCCGCCGAAGAGGCCATCGACCACGCGAGCACCGCGATCCACACCGCGATGAACAACACCTGAAGCCGCTGCCCCACCCCGAGCCCCCACGTCCCCCGCCCCGCCTCGAACGCGGCGACGGACGCCAACGTCCACCCGGTGGCGACCAGTTCGAGGACCACGAGAACCGGCCCGCCGCGCGCGAGCGCAGGCCACGCCCACGCCCCGCCGAGCGAACGCCGCGCGGCGACCGTGAGCAGCACCATGGCGACCAGCGCCCCCGCCACCGCGAGGCTGCTGCTGAAGGCGTGCCCGGAGTGTGTCCAGGGCACGTCCCCCGCCCCCTCCCGCGCCGCGCACCCCGCGTCCGCGGTCGGCGCGCAGCTCAGCGGCAGCACCCGCGCGTCGACGGCCGTGGCCGCCCCGAACAGCGCGAGCCCGGCCCAGCCCGCCGTGCCCCACCACTCCCGCCGCTCCCGCCGCACCAGCGCCCCCACCGCGCCCGCGAGGACGAGCAGCCCGGCGAGGAAGTCCACCGTGCGGAAGAACGTCCCGTACGGCTGGTCCTGGGCGGCGAGTTCACTGACGTACGACGAAAGGGGCGAGAGTCCGGTCGGCAGGAACGCCTCGACCGTCCAGCCGGCGTACCCGAGGGCACCGAGCAGCAGAAGGGCCGCGAGGACGCGGTGGACGACGGACCGGGAGGCCCCGGGCCGGGTGCCGCGGGAGAGCGGCTGCTGCTCAGAGACCATGGACGCTGCCGTCGTAGATGCGGACATCGGTCGACAAATGCTATTCGGACGCATGGGACGGGCGGTGGTCGGGGTGGATCCAGCTCGGCTTGCGGAACTTGAGGAAGGCCGCGGGCGCAAGGACGCCGAGCGCGAGGAGCCCGCCGCCGACGATCAGCAGATAGCGCCAGAGCGGGCCCTTGCCGAACTGGTCGGGCGGCACGAAGCCGATGGCGAGCGCGGCCAGCGACGCGACGAAGCCGACGGCCGCCACGAAGGTGACGGCGGGGACCACGAAGCCGCGCGGCACCTGCGGCTGCGACTTCCGCAGGCGCACGACGGCCACGAACATCAGCAGGTACGCGATCAGATAGATCTGCACGGTGATCACGGAGAACATCCAGTACGCGCTGGAGACGTCGTCACTGAAGGCGTAGAGGACGCCGATCAGGGTGGTGACGACGCCCTGCGCGATCATGATGTTCTGCGGGACGCCCGCCTTGTTGAACTTCTGCAGGACGGGCGGCAGATAGCCCTCCTGACGGGCGAGCGTGACCAGCCCCTTGGCGGGGCCCGCGAGCCAGGTGAGCATGCCGCCGAGCGCGGCCATGACGAGCATGATGCCGACGATCTTCGTCATCCAGCCGATGTGGAAGTGGTCGAAGAACGCCTGGAAGGCCTGCATCAGACCGGCGGTGAGGCTGAGCTCCTCCGACGGCATGACCCAGCTGATGGCCAGGGCCGGAAGGATGAAGATCAGCAGCACGAGGCCGGTGGCGAGGAAGATCGAGCGCGGGTACTCGGAGCGCGGGTGGCGCAGCGACGAGACGTGGACGCCGTTCATCTCCATGCCCGCGTAGGAGAGGAAGTTGTTGACGATGAGGACCAGGCTGGCGAGCCCGGTCCACGGGGGCAGCCAGTGGTCGGCGCTCATGGGCGCGGCGGACGGGTTGCCCTGCCCCAGGAAGACGATGCCGAGGACGACGAGCACGACACCGGGGATGAGGGTGCCGATGATCAGCCCGAGGGAGGAGAGCCCGGCGACGGTCTTGGTGCCCCGGGAGGTGATCCACACGCCCGTCCAGTAGATGACGACGATGACGATCGCCACGTAGAGGCCGTTCTCGGCGAGGCTCGGATGGACGACGTAGGCGAACGTGGAGGCGACGTAGGCGAGCAGGCTCGGATAGTACGCGATGGTCATGGCGAACTGGCACCACACGGCGACGAATCCGAGCGGCTTGCCGAGCGCCTCGCTCACCCACCGGTAGATGCCGCCGGACCAGCCGGAGGCGAGCTCGGCGCCGACGAGGGCGGTGGGGAGCAGGAAGACCAGGGCGGGCAGGAGGTAGAGGAAGACCGCGGCGAGCCCGTAGATGGCCATCGAGGGCGAGGGGCGCAGGCTGGCCACGGACGCGGTGGTCATGAGCGCGAGCGTCACCCAGGAGATGAACTGCCGCGGGATGGCGGGGTCCGGTTCCGGCAGGGTGCCCGCCCCGGTCTGCTCCGGTTCGTCCTTAGTCGTCATGCGCTCATGATCGTCGCAGCGTCGGGGGCCCGCATGTCGCCGAATACCCGGCGGGGGTAGGGTTCGCCCCATGGCGAGAACGAGGAGCCGCACGGGATACGGGCAGTTGACGCTGCTCGCCGCGCTGCTCTTCGGGATCGTGACCATGCATACGTTGGGGCATCCCTCGGGCGGTCACGAGAGCGGGCACGAGACCGGGCCGTCCGCCGCGCACAGTCGGATGCAGAGCGACCGCGGCGAAGTCGGCCCCTCGCACGGCGACCGCGTCATGAGCGTGGCCGCACCCGCCCCCGAGCCGCACGGCGGGATGGCGATGGATCCGCTGTCCGTGTGCCTGGCCGTCCTCGGGGCCTTCACTCTCGTCCTGCTGCTGCGGGCCGGTCCGCTGCGGCCGGGCGGAACGCTCGCCCGCACGCCCGGACTCGGGCGGCTCCTGCACTCCGTGGGACCGGAACCTCCGCCGCCCCGCGCCCTGCTCACCCGTCTGTCGGTGCTGCGCCAATAGGTCGGCGCACCGGCTGCTTCGCGCTGCCCGCGCACAATCTCGTGCCGTTCCGGTGGGAACCCACGGGCGTCGAGCGGTGTACCAGAAGCAGCAGATGCGCCCACCTGCACACGCACCACCATGACGAGGTGTCACTCAGCCATGCGCAATGAAGCAGTCATGCGTACGAAAACTCCGTCCACCCCCTCGCGCCGCGCCCTGCTCGGCGCGGCGGCCGCCGTCGCCGGGACCGGGATCCTGGCGGCCTGTTCCGGCTCGGAATCCGGCGGCTCGGGCGGCCACGGCGGTCACGGCGGGGGCGGCGCGTCCGGCCCCGAGGGCTATGTGGACCCGGCGGGCAAGGAGGTCGCGGCCGCCGAGAAGAAGCGCGGCCGGGGCGGCCGGGTCCGCGAGGTGAAGCTGATGGCCATGGAGACCAGGCTCGACCTGGGCGGCCCCACGGTGAAGACGTGGGCGTACGGCGACCGCCTCCCCGGCAAGGAGGTCCGCGTCACCGCCGGCGACACCCTCGCCCTCACGCTCGCCAACCACCTCCCCCAGGCCACCTCCCTGCACTGGCACGGCATCGCCCTGCGCAACGACATGGACGGCGTCCCCGGCCTCACTCAGAAGAACATCGAGCCCGGGGCGGACTTCACCTACCGCTTCGCGGCCCCGGACCCGGGGACGTACTGGTTCCACCCGCACTCCGGCACCCAGCAGGACCGCGGTCTGTACGCCCCCTTGATCGTCGAGGACCCCAAGGAGCCGCTGAAGTACGACAAGGAGTGGGTGATCGTCCTCGACGACTGGGTCGACGGCGTGGACGGCTCGACCCCGGACGGCGTGCTCGCCGAGCTGAGCAAGGGCATGGCCGGACACGACATGGGCGGCGACGGCGGCAGCGAAGGGGGCGAAGGGTCGGGCGGCATGGACCACGGCGGCCACGACATGTCGAACATGTCCCACGCCGCGGCGCGGACCGCACCGTCACCGAAGCCGTCGGGCCCCTCCCGGATGATGATGGGCGCCAGGAGCGACCTGCTCGGCGGTGACGCGGGCGACGTCGCCTACCCGCACTACCTCATCAACGGGCGTACGGCGAAGGCCCCTTCGCAGTTCCGCGCCCGCCCCGGGGACCGCATCCGCCTGCGCATCATCAACGCCGGCGGCGACACGGCCTTCCGCGTGGCCCTCGGCGGCCACGAGATGACGGTGACGCACTCCGACGGCTTCCCCGTGGCGCACAGGAAGACGGACGCCCTGCTCCTCGGCATGGGCGAGCGGTACGACGTGCTGGTCACCGCCGAGGACGGCGTCTTCCCGCTGACCGCGCTGGCCGAGGGCAAGAAGGCGGCGGCGCTCGCGGTGCTCCGCACGGGCGGCGGCGCGGCGCCGACCGCGGCCACCCGCCCCGAGGAGCTGAAGGGCTCCGTCCTGACGGCGGACAAGCTGAAGGCGCACGAGTCGGTCGCCCTGCCTGCGGGCAAGCCGGACCGCACGATCAGGATCCAGCTGACGGGCGGCATGGCCAAGTACGACTGGGCGTTCGACAAGAAGCCCTACTCCCCCGGTCAGCGCCACCCCGTCCGCGCGGGCGAGCGGGTCCGGCTGACCTTCGCCAACTCGACCTCGATGTGGCACCCCGTCCACCTCCACGGCCACACCTTCGCCCTGGCGAACGTGGTGGGCGGCCCCCGCAAGGACACCGCGATCATCCTGCCGAACGGCACGCTGACGGTGGACTTCGAGGCGGACAACCCGGGCCTGTGGATGATCCACTGCCACAACGTGTACCACGCGGAGGCGGGCATGATGACGGTCCTCGGCTATCGCAGGTAGCCGCGGGAGCAATCCGTTCGGGGCGCCCCACGTGGGGCGCCCCACACCCCTCCCGGAGGGCATCGCGTCGCTCTGACGATTACACTGGGCCGCGTGCCTCAACTACGCCTCGCCCTGAATCAGATCGACTCGACCGTCGGCGATCTCGCCCAGAACGCCGAGGCGGTCGTCCGCTGGACCCGGCACTCGGCTGAGCAGGGGGCGCATCTCGTCGCGTTCCCCGAGATGGCGCTGACCGGGTATCCCGTCGAGGACCTCGCCCTGCGGTCGTCCTTCGTCCAGGCCTCGCGGGACGCGCTGCGCGCGCTCGCCGCCCGGCTGAAGGACGAAGGGTTCGGCGAGCTGCCGGTCGTCGTCGGCTATCTCGACCGCACCGAGGAGGCCAAGCCGAAGTTCGGCCAGCCCGCGGGTGCGCCGCGCAACGCGGGCGCCGTGCTGCACCGCGGCGAGGTCGCACTGACCTTCTCCAAGCACCACCTCCCCAACTACGGCGTCTTCGACGAGTTCCGCTACTTCGTGCCGGGCGAGACCCTGCCGATCGTGCGGGTGCACGGCGTCGACGTGGCGCTCGCCATCTGCGAGGACCTCTGGCAGGACGGCGGCCGCGTCCCCGCGACCCGCAGCGCCGGGGCGGGCCTGCTGCTCTCCATCAACGCCTCGCCGTACGAGCAGAACAAGGACGACCAGCGCCTGGAGCTCGTGCGCAAGCGCGCCCAGGAGGCCGGCTGCACCACCGCCTACCTCGCGATGATCGGCGGCCAGGACGAGCTGGTCTTCGACGGCGACTCGATCGTCGTCGACAAGGACGGCGAAGTCATCGCGCGCGCCCCGCAGTTCGCGGAGGGCTGCGTGGTCCTGGACCTGGAGCTGCCGGCCGCCGCGCCCGAGCCGCCGTCCGGCGTCGTGGACGACGGCCTGCGCATCGAGCACGTCACGGTCTCCGAGGAGCCCCTGCCCGCGTACGAGCCGGAGCTCGCCGGTGGGTACGCGGAGCGCCTCGACGACGACGAGGAGGTGTACTCGGCGCTGGTCGTGGGCCTGCGCGCGTACGCCGCGAAGAACGGCTTCAGCAGCGTCCTGATCGGGCTCTCCGGCGGCATCGACTCGGCGATCACCGCCGCCATCGCCTGCGACGCGCTCGGCGCGCAGAACGTGTACGGCGTCGCCATGCCCTCCCGCTACTCCTCCGACCACTCCATCGGTGACGCGGAGGAGCTGGCTCGGCGCACGGGGCTCAACTTCCGTACCGTGCCGATCGCCCCGATGTTCGACGCGTACATGGGCTCGCTCGGGCTCACCGGGCTCGCCGAGGAGAACCTCCAGTCGCGCCTGCGCGGCACGATGCTGATGGCGATCTCCAACCAGGAGGGGCACATCGTCCTCGCGCCGGGCAACAAGTCCGAGCTGGCGGTGGGCTATTCGACGCTGTACGGCGACTCCGTGGGCGCCTACGGCCCGATCAAGGACGTCTACAAGACCTCGATCTTCCGGCTCGCGAAGTGGCGCAACCGCGCGGCGCAGGAGCGGGGGCAGACGCCGCCGATCCCGGAGAACTCCATCAGCAAGCCGCCGAGCGCGGAGCTGCGGCCCGACCAGGTCGACACGGACTCCCTGCCGGACTATCCCGTCCTCGACGGAATCCTGGAGCTCTACGTCGACCGTGACCAGGGCGCGGACGCGATCGTGGCCGCGGGCTACGACAGGGAGCTGGTCACGAAGACGCTGCGGATGGTGGACACCGCGGAGTACAAGCGGCGGCAGTACCCGCCGGGCACGAAGATCTCGGCGAAGGGGTTCGGCAAGGACCGGCGCCTTCCGATCACGAATCGGTGGCGGGAGTCGGCGTCTTCCTGACGTGCGTGTGCGGTGATGAACTGCGGGCCGGTGAGGGCTGGTCGCGCAGTTCCCCGCGCCCCTTACGTGGCGCGGTACCCCGCCGGTTCACGTTCCGGTGAGCCCTTGGCGACCACCCGCTCCGCGCCCGCCACCGGAGCACGCCGCAGATCGACCAGATACGCCACCCCCGCCACCGCGAGGCCGAGGACCGCGAGGCCCGCGCCCGCCACCGCAGGGGACGTCACGCCGAAGCCCGCCGCCAGGGCGAGGCCACCGATCCACGCGCCGCCCGCGTTGGCGAGGTTGAACGCCGCCTGGTTGGCGGAGGAGGCCAGGGACGGCGCCGCCGACGCCTTCTCCATGACCATCAGCTGCAGCGGCGACCCGGTGACGAACGCCGCCGTGCCGAGCAGCACCACCGCGAGCGCGGCGCTCCACGCGGCGCCCATCAGCAGCGGGAACAGCACGAGGACGAGCGCGAGCGCCGCGAGCCCGCCGAACAGCGTCCCCCGCAGGGAGTGGTCCGCGAGGCGGCCGCCCAGCAGGTTGCCCGCCGTCGCGCCGACGCCGAACAGCGCGAGGAGCAGCGTGACGCTGGATTCCGTGTAACCCGCCGCGTCCGTCAGCATCGGCGTGATGTAGCTGTACGCCGAGAACAGCGCCCCGAAGCCCGCGACGGTCGTGCCGAGCGCGAGCCACACCGGGACGCTGCGCAGCGCGCGCAGTTCGCGGCGCAGCCCGACCGTGTCGCCGTCGCCGTGGTCGGCCGGGACCAGGAGGGCGAGGGCGGCGACGGCGGCGATGCCGATCGCGCTCACCGCGAGGAACGTGGCGCGCCAGCCGAGCTGCTGCCCCATCGCCGTACCCACGGGAACGCCCACGATGTTGGCGACGGTCAGGCCGAGGAACATCAGGGAGACCGAGCGGGCCTTGCGCTCGGGTCCGACGAGCCCGGTGGCGACGACCGCGCCGACGCCGAAGAAGGCGCCGTGCGGCAGCCCGCTGAGGAAGCGCGCGGCCATCAGGAGGTGGTAGTCGGGGGCCGCGGCCGAGAGCGCGTTGCCGGCCACGAACAGCAGCATGAGCCCGATCAGGACGCGGCGGCGCGGCAGGCGCGCGGTGACGGCGGCGAGCAGCGGGGCGCCGACCACGACGCCGAGGGCGTAGGCCGAGACGAGGTGTCCGGCGGTGGGGATGGATATGTGCAGGTCGTCCGCGACGTTGGGCAGCAGGCCCATCATCACGAACTCGGTCGTACTTCGCGATTGGGTGCATGCTTGAAGGCGTAGGGACGACACCTCGGGAGGGGCCATGATCACGGACACCGCGACGTTCACCGGCCGCGAGTACTTACGCGTCAGCTTCGACCGCTCGGACTTCGAGCGGAGCAACGAGGACCAGCACGAGGACAACACGGACGTTGCCGGGGAGTTCGGCATCGCGCTCGGGACCGCGTACCGGGACGTCGGCTCCGCCTCCCGCTTCAACCCGAAGGAGCGCGACGACTTCGTGCGGCTGATGGCCGACCTGCGGGACGGGACGTTCAGTGCGGACGTCCTCCAGATGTGGGAGAACAGCCGTGGATCACGCAAGCCGCGCGAGTGGCTGGACTTGATCGACGCGTGCCAGGCCGCAGGTGTCAAGATCCTGATTACCACCAGCCGCCGCCTCTACGACCTGAACCAGTGGCGTGACCGGCATGCCCTCCAGGAGGACAGCCTCAAGGCCGCCGCAGCCAGCGAGGAGACGAGTGAGCGCGTGACCCGGACGCTGAACCGCAATGCCGAGAAGGGCAAGCCGCACGGCCTGATCCCGTATGGCTTCCGGCGCACATACAGCAAGGTCCGGAACACCAAAGGCCGCCTGGTCACGCGTCCCGAGGCACAGCTCCCCGACCCCGCCGAAGCGCTGCACGTGATCGACCTGTTCGTGAAGCTCCACGACGGCCGGTCGTTCGTGTCGATCGAGGCGGATTGGGCAGCGCGCGGCATCGTGAGCCGGGACAGCGTGCCGTTCAGCGCGCAGTCACTGAGCCAGATGGCCCGCAAGGTCAGCTACATCGGCAAGCGCGTCCGCACCCGCACTGTGGAGGACCCGGAGACCGGCAAGCGACGGAAGACCGTGATCGGCGAGATCGATGCGGCGTGGCCCGTGATCGCCGACTTCGACGGCTCCCCCATGACGCCCGAGGACTTCGTGACCCTGTTCCACGAGGTGCAGATCATCCTCAGCGACCCGCAGCGGCGCACCAACCCCGGCGGTGGGGCCAAGCACGAGTACACGATGACGATCCGCTGCGACGTCTGCGGTGGTCCCATCACCGTGACCAAGCACCTGTCCGCCGAGGGAGAGCAGGTCTACGCCTGCCGCGACAAGGGCTGCGTCCGCCTGAGCGAGAAGGCGGAGCTGGACAGCCTCCTGACCCGGATCGTCCTTGCCTACCTCGCCCGCCCGGACAGCTATGACCGCAGGTTCGGCACGGGCGCCGACGACAGCGCCGAACTCGGAGTCGTCCGCGCGCAGCTGGCCCGCAAGCGGGCCGCGCTCACCGCGTTCGAGGCCGAGGACCCCGAGACCCCCGCCGAGGCACGGGTGATCGGCCGCAAGATCGAGAAGCTGGAGACCGAGATCAGGGAACTGGCAGACCGGGAGTCCGGACTCACCGCGCCCAACCCGCTGGAGACCCTGTTCCCGCAGGGTGCGGCCGAGACCGTGGCCGCCCGCTGGAAGGCCACCGAGCTGCCCGCCCGCCGGGCCGTGGCCGCGCTCCTGCTCACGCCCGAACTGCTCGGACAGGTCCGTGTGCGGCGGGTGGCGGACTCTCCCTCCGAGGCCGTACAGGACCGCCTGAACTGGGTGACCGCCGCCTGACCCATGACGCAGACACACAAGATCTTCGGTGTACACCATGGTGTACAAGAGCGATCATTCGACTCTTGCTATCAGGAAGTCCAGAAGCGCGGCAAGAGCCATCAGTACGTCAACTACATGACGCAGACTCACAAGATCTTTGCTGATACCCATGGTACTCAAGAACGATCTTTCACACGTCGGCCGCATGGTGCAGGTGCACAAGATCTTTGGTGATGACCATAGTCATCAAGGGCGATCTTTCGACTCCGTCTTCCCTACGTGTTCGTGCGGGAGCACGATGGGTAGGAGTACAGCGACCACAGACGCACGACCAGAGACCAGGATCGCAGCCACCGGCTGCGTCTCCTGGTCTCTGGTCGTTCGGGGGCGTCTGTGCCGGAGAGGAGAGCCTGTGCCCGTCGTCCGTGAGTCCGCCGACATGCGCCGCGTCCGCGCACTGGTCGCCACCGCCGCACGTACCGGGAATGCCGAGGGCGAACGCCGCCTGCGCGCCGAGTACTTGCGGATGGAGGCCGCCGCGCTGCGAGCCCGCGCCCGCGCGGCGGACGACCGGGCCGCCGCGCTGGAGCCGGACGGCTCGCTGAGCCCCGCCCGGCTGGAGGAGATCAACGCCCTGCTGGACGGCGGGTTCCGCGACCGCGCCCGGTCGGCCGAAGCGGTCACCGAGCTGATCAACGAACTCGACCGGCTGCACGTGAGCCGCACCGACTGATCCCACAAGCGGCGACCGCCCGGGATGCCCCCCGGACGGCCGCCTGTGATCAACGACTGACTGGAGTCGATGACCGTGATCCAAGACCTATCCGCCGACCGGTCCCGTCATGCACTGCTCGGACGCGATGACGTATTCGCGGCCCTCGACCGCCAGGCGATCCAGCGCCGGATCGATGAAATCCGCACCGCCGCCGCTCACGCGCGCTCCGTACGCGGTGAGTACGCCTCCCTGTCCTCCCTGACCGAGGAGGGCGGTGCATGATGTTCCGCCGCACACCCAAGGCTCCCGAACCCGTCAGGGAAACCGTCTGGGTCGACCGCCCCGACGGGACGCAGTTTCCGACCACGCGCACGACCGAGTTCGACCCCGTACCGGTCCCGCCGCTCGACTGGGACCTGATCAGCACCCGTATCGCCGTCGGCATGGTGCTCGCTCTGACCCTGGTGGCCGTGGCGTGGAGCACCTGGTCCATCGGCTCCCTCCTCCACGGCGGCATCGGATACCTGGCCGCAGCTGTCTTCGACCTGTCCTGGGGCACCGCTCTCATCCTCGAATGGAAGAGCCGTTACGACCCGGACAAGCGGACGTTCCCGCTGGTTCTCGGCTGGGGCCTGCTCGCCGTCACAATGGGCGCGATCTTCTGGCACGCCTGGCCGGATCTCCGGTACGCGGTGGTCGGTGCGGTCGTGTCCGGGGTCGCGAAGATCTTGTGGCTCGCAATCATGAAGCACATCCAGGTCACGCTGAACGACATCGACCGGGACGACCTGATGGACCGCCGCTCGAAAGCATCCGTGAGCCTGGCCTTCGCCTCCGTCGACCGGCAGGTGATGCGCACCGACGCCGCCACCGACGCGGTCCGCCGTTCCCTGGAGGCCGCCCGCCCGGTCCGCCTTGAGGTAGCGGCGAGCACGGCGGACACCGACCGCGAAGAACTGGAACGGGTCGGGCAGGAGCAGGCGGACAGGGCCCGCGAGCAGATCGCGAAGGCGGCTGACGCCCGGGAGGCCGGACAGCCCCGGACCGCTCCGGGATCCACCAAGCAGCGCGTCCGGATTCTATACGAGAACGGCACCACGGACCCGGCAGAGATCATCCGTGCCCTGCCCGACGCGAACCCGGAGACCGTCCGGCGGCACGTCCGGACCGTCCGCGCTGAAGGGGGCTACGCGTGATCCCGATCCTGTTCGTCGTGATCGCTGTCGCCGTCGCGCTCCTGTCGGCCCGTTCGGTGCCGTGGTGGATGGCTGCGCTGTTCTTCATCCTCGGTTTCCTCACCGCCGGGACCACGGCCGCAGGGCCGATCAGCCAGATCATCCACACCGTCACCGGAGTGTTCTCGTGACGGACACTCAGCTCAACCACCGGGACGGCGGCATCCCCGCCGTCCCCCTGATGGTCAATTCCGCGAACGTGGCCGTTGGTGCGCTGGCCGCCATCGCCCTGACGATAGGTGCGCCGGTCGCCCTGGCTGTGGTCGGCCTGCTCGCGGCGGGGATGGCCGCGAAGGCGGCGCAGAAGGACGCTCCCCCGCAGGCGAAGCCGAAGCCCGCTCCCCGCAGGCCCGCGCAGCCCCCGGCCAAGCCGGTTCCGAAGCCGGTTCCGAAGCCTGCACCGCCTGCACCCAAACCGGCCCCGAAGGCAGCGCCCAAGCCGACGCCCAAGTCCGTTCAAAGGCCTGCGCCGCCTGCTCCCAAGGCAGCGCCCAAGCCTGTTCAGAAGCAGACCCCCAAGGCGGCACCGAAATCGGCGCCTAAGCCCTCCCCGACAGGTGGGGGGAGGCCGACCCCCAAGGCCGCCCCCAAGGCGCCGCAGAAGCCCGCACAGAAGCCGCAGGGGGGTAGTACGGGCAAGCCATCCACCCCGAAAGGGGCCGAGCGCAAGGGCTCCCTGCCCGGAGCCGGAAAAATCGCGGCCGTCCGCGCACTGCGCAAGCAGAAGGCCGCCGAGGCGCCCACCCGCAGCGCCCGCCGGGACGGTCTCACGGCTGCCCGCCGCAACGCCCGGGACGCCGACCGCAACCAGAAGCGGCAGGCACCCCGGCAGGCACCCGGCAGGGGACAGGCGGGAGGCAAGCCCCGGACCGGGCAGGACAGGCCCAAGGCGGGGCAGGACAAGCCCGGGGCAGGGATCTACCGGCCCGGCGGGGGCGCCTGGAAAGGCCCCGGAGGGCAGGGACGCAGGCCCGCTGGGCAGCGCCCCGGAGGTCAGGGGCGCAGGCCCGCGTCCGGAGCGGGCCGGACCCGTCCGGACGCCACCCGCCGGGACCGGATACGGGACCGGGCCAGGGCCGCACAGGACGCCCGCCGGGGCGCCCGGCGCGAGCGCGCCACCGAGCAGCGCCGCACCCGCCCCGCCCGGCGCGAGATGCGCCGGGAGCTGCGGCGCGCCAATCGCCGCTGCCGGGGCGGGCGTGTGGTCACCAGAGCACTGCGCCGCGTACGGCTGCACCGGCTCGCCGACCGGCTCGCCGACCGTTTGCGCGACCGGAGGGCGAAGCGACGGGCCGCCGCCCGCGCCCGGTACGACGACGCCACCCGGCCCGAACGGCAGGTCAAGGACAAGGTGCAGCGCGCCCCGCGTACCGCACCGGTCATCATCCCCCGCACGTCCACACCGAAGGGAGGCCCGACCATGGGCCAAGGCAACAGCGGACCAAGTACTTTCAGCTTCAAGGACCATGCCGAAGACATGGAGAATGACGCCCGGGCATACGACCCGAACGGCGCCCTGGATGTTCTCGCCTTCCTCGAAGAACTTCCCGAAGCACTTCAGTCCGTGGCCGAGGTGTTCAGGATCCTCGCCGAGAAGTCCGACAGTGAGATGCCGTTCGACCCGAAGGTCGGCGAATCGCTGAATGAGATTCATGGATCGCTCACTTCGGCCGTCGACAAGGCGGAGGACGCCTTCAAGACCTTCCGCCAGGTGCAAGAGGCGGACATCGATCGTCACGAGAACCCCCGCAACGGTCCGCAATCCGAGGCCAAGTGGGACATCGGGAACAACGAATGACCCTGAACCTGGAGAACACGAAGCCTGCGGCCGAGCAGCCCGCCCCGCGTGCTGCTCGCGCCCCGCGTCCGGCCCGACCGCTCGACTGGGCCGCCCCTCACGGGCCCGTGTCCGGCCCGCTGTCGGCCTGTACGGGCGCGTACGCCACCGCCCTGGTAGGTGCGGCGAGCGGCATGCCGCCTCTGATCCCGCTCGCCGTCGGCGTGGCGGGGGTGGTCGGGGACGGCATCGGCCGCACCGTCGCCCGGCGGCTCACGTTGCGTACGGGGTGGACGCGTGCGGTGTCCTGGCTGTCCGCCGGTAGCTGGTGCTCGTGGGCGCTGGCCACCGGTCCGCTGTCCTGGCTCGCCGCTGGTTCACTGGCCGCTGTCAGCGTGGCCATCGGCACCCTCGCCCGGTCGGCGGCCATACACGAGGAGGCGGCCGAAGACCTGCGCAGGCACAGGCACATGGACCGCGAGCGCGCCCGGATCGCGGCCGAGTGGGAGAGCCGTATCGAGCGGGTCGCCGGGATCACCGTCGAGGTCACCGCCGTTGAGTTCTGGGGGTCCGGCCATGGCCTGTCCCTGGAGGCCGACTTGCCCGCAGGAGCGGTCACCTGGCGGAAGATCGCGGCCGTCTCCCGCGAACTGGCCGCCGACGCGAAACTGCCGCTGGGCTGTCTCGTGCAGGTCGAAGAGGGAGCCCGGCAGGGCAAGGTTGTACTCGACGTGATGCGGCGCAACGTCCTTGCCGAGGACACCCCGTACCCCGAGGACTTCGGGCCGCTGTCGGTCCTGACAGGCATTCCTTGGGGACTGCTCGCCGACGCGCGCACCGCCGATGTGTTCCTCCGGGAAGCGTGTGCGATCGTGCTTGGCCCGCCGGGGTCGGGCAAGAGCACGTTCCTTGACGTCGTGCTCGCCGGGTTCTCCCGCTGTACGGACGTCGTCACTTGGGTCATCGACCTGAAGGCGGGCGCGGTGGGCCGCCCCTGGGTGCGTTCGTGGCTGGAAGCCCAGGGACGCATGAAGCCCATGCACGGCTGCGAGCGCCCCCCGACGGACACCCGCCCCGGCGTCGACTGGCTCGCCGGGGACCCGGACGAAGCCCTGCGGATGCTCCGTGCGGCACTGCGGATCAACGCAGCGCGGCAGGCCGCGTATCAAGATCAGATGACCCGGCAGGACACTACTCTGTTGCCGATCGGACCGGAACTTCCGCAGATCATGATCGTGCTGGACGAGGGCGCGGAGCTGCTGACCGGCACCCGGAAAGACCATCCGGTCATGGGTGAACTCCAGCGTGCGGTGAAGAAGTTCATGCGCACCACGCGTGCCATGGGTGAGCGGCTGGTCCTCACCGCCCTGGACGGAAATACTTCTGCGATCGGCGACACCGAGGTCCGGAAATTCTCGCCCGTCGGCGTGGCCCTCACGGCTGCGGAAGGGTCCGGAAACAACACCATGAAGATCTTCCCCAACGCCAAGGTGGACACGACGCAGCTCACCGCGCGCGGTGCCGGGGTGATCGGTTCGGCCACGCCGGAAGGCTTCGCGCCCACGGGCTTCAAGGGCTGGCGTACGGCACCGAGTCTGGCCGCGAAGGTGACCCTGGCGACCAACGCACGCCGCCCGCATCTGGATGCGGTGTCCGCCCGTGCGGCAGGTCCGGACTACGCGGAGAGGTGGAGCGAGGAGCGGGCCGGATGGCTGTGGCGGACCCCGGACGCGGATCCGGATCCGTCCGGATCCGGAGATCCGGACGGCGGATCCGGGGATCCGGATCCGGCACCCGTCCGGACGGATCCGGCGCCGTCCGGCCTCAATCTGAGGTACGCCAGGACCGAGGCGGATGATGATGATCCGGCGGCGGACTGGGTGACCGATGCACTGAGGGAGATCCTCGGTCCCGACACTGGGGTGGAAACCCGTCCGCCCGCACCAGCGGACTGGGTAGCGGACGCGGTGGAGGCGGTCCGGCAGGCGGGTCCGGCGGGGCTCCGCACAAGCGACCTGGAAGCCCGCACGGGCAAGTCGAGGGCAACCGTCCGGGCAGCACTCAAGGCGTACGTGGAACGGGGAGAACTGGCCTACGTTTCGAACGGCCCGCACTCCGTGTACATCCACAAGAGTCACGCTTAGCTACCGGGCAGACTTACCGGTAGCGGCTTACCGGTAACTTACCGGTAAGGCATAAGACCTGTTCAAGCCCCATGACAGCCCCAAGCGACGGTCACCATCTACCGGTAAACGCTCAATTTACCGGTAGATGGTGACCGTCTGTTACGTCAGGACGGGATCGGTACGCCCCGGCTCCACAGCTCCTCAGCATGATCGCGGAAGCGGTCGAACATGCCGCCCTCGCCCCGGCGGTGCAGGTGCAGAAGGGGGCTGTCGTGGCCGACCAGCCGCGCGAGATGCGGTGTGACCATGGCCTGATCGTCGAAGCGGAAGACGGAGAGGGCGACGTGCGAGGCGGCGTCCTCCGGGGCGCTGTAGCGGGCTTCCACCCCGGCCACAGGCCCCATGCGGTCCAGGGCCTCAAGGGACATCTGCACGCGCGTGGAGACGCTCAGGGCGACGTCCTCGATGACCTCGCGCGACCGCGTCACCTCGCCCGCCGGATCACCGAGCAGGAAGCGGATCCGGCATCCGGCGTCGGCCTTCCGGCGCAGGGTCTCCGGGAAGGCGGCGAGCTGGGTCCAGAAGAAGTAATTGGTGTACCCCGCAAGGAAGATGTCCTCGGTGGCTCCGCCGACCAGGTCGGCCCACACGGTCGACGGGCAGGCGGACCGGTACGGATACGAGTGGACGATCTCCAGGTCCCCACCCGTCTTGATCCGGTTCCGGACGGCCTTGGGCCAGATCATTTCCTCGTCAACTCCCAGCGCCTGGGCGGCGTCTTGCCTGTTGCGTGCGTGCGGTACCAGGTCGGCGTTGGCCAGCCATCTTTCAACGGTCTTGCCAGTGACCCCGACCCTTACGGCCAGCCGCCGGGGCGGAAGTCCGGCCGCATCCATAGCGGACCTCAAGGCAGTGTTCAAGGGTCCTCCCCTCGACATTTGGGCGTTCTTCACACTAGCGCCAAGCCGTTCCAACTGTTCGTAAACGGGGGTCAGCTACGTCCTCACGGGCGCCCGACGATTTGAGGCATGGACACGCGCGATGAGCAGGACAGTGGGACCACGGGGCAAATGACCATGCGGGTTTACAGGGTCGACCGGCACGGCACCATCACTCATGACACGGGAACGAAGAAGATCACGGGCACGGGCGCACTGGAGGCCGAGGGGGTCACGCGGTTCCCGCGCTGCTCGTGTCCGGACTGCCGCCGGAAGCGGGCCGCGCGGTGAGCACGCCGACCGACGCGCTGCCGGACCCGGCGAAGTTGAACGGTGATCAGCTCCGGGGATGGGCCTGCGCGCTCTGCGGGGTCAGGCTGTATGGCGACCGATTGATCGGTTCGGTTCCGCATCCCTACAGCGGCGAAGAAACCGATCTTTGGGCCTGCGCGCCCAAGTGCCCGTCGGTGCCTCCCTGGTGACCGCCGGACCGGACTTACGGACTCGTGCCCCCGGGGTGGATCGCCCTCCGGGGGCACGAGTCACGCTTAGGATCCGTCCTGGCGAATTCCTGGATCTTCGCTGCTACGGCTGGCGGTGCGAGGTAGCGGAGCGGCTGCGGTAGACACACCGGACAGCACGCCACGCGTGATCGCCGTGTTACCCCCGAGCCGGCTGGGGTGATCAGCCTTCTGGGAGGACCCCCGCAGCTCGAAGGTGCGTGGTGATCTCTTCGGCGACGTCCGGCGGGACGACCTTGAGCAGGTCCCCGAGGCGTCGCTGATCACTGGGCAGAAGCCACTGCCGGATGATCCGCAGGGCCTCACGATAGGCACGCGCCTGATCGCCCATGCGGGTGAGATCACCGAAACGGGCATCCATGATCCCCGGATGCCGGGCAACGATCTGTTCGCCTGTCTCCTGCGCCACTTGTTCGGCGACCAACGTGATCGTTTCATCGGCCAGCGCGCGGACTTCGGCGATCATCTCGCGGGCGTACGCGATCAGTTCGCGGTTGTCGTTCATGTGCGCGTCCTGGTGCCGAAAAGTTCCGCGTGCGCGAGGCAGTAACGATCAGCCGTGCACCCGCAGCGCAGTGATCCCGGTCCGGTCGGCCCGCCTGCCGAGGATGCCGCCAGCGCGACGGAAGCGGGGTCGACGACCGCCAGCCGCGCCCGTGTGCTCGCGAGCCGTGAGGCGGCGGTACGGGCCGCCAGACTGGCCACGCTGAACTCGGCACGGAGCCGCTGCCGTTCGGCCTCCCGCCGTGCGGCATGTTCTCCTTCCTTGAGCTTGACCATCGCGAGGCGGCGTTCCGCGTCATCGGCTGCCCACCGCACGAGATCGCGCGGGCACGGCTCCCCGAGCAGGACGCGCAGCGCGGGCGAGTCCTGCGGCTCGGGGAGTTCATGAACGCGGGCGTCGGCGATGGCATAGCACCACGCGCACGCGTCACCCGCGAGCGCGGCAGCGGTAAGGACGTTCTTGCCGAAGATCGCTACCGCGTCCTGGTACCCGTGAAGGACGATCTTCAATGCCTCCCGACCGCGCGGGAGTTGGGCGATGCGCACCGTCTCCCGGAGGTCGCGCGCCTGAACGCGGCCGTCCGCGAGGGTGATCGTTTCCGGCACGGGGGGATGCAGGACATCACGGATTTGCCCCGCATAGCCTTCCTCATTGAGGACCCTGCGCCGCGCTTCGGTCCGCCGCTCCTCCGCGACGCGGTCCACGTCGGCGACGTGGACCCGCGCCTTGGAGGCCATGGGCACACGCGGGAGCCGCCCGTTCGCGATCATTGAATACACAGAAACCGTGCTCATTCCTAGACGATCAGCGGCTTGAGCGACGGAAAGTGTCCGTGCTTCTGGCATGGAGGGCTCCTCGGGGGCTCCGGTTTATAAACACACGGTAGCGTGTAAAGCGGACGCGCCCCGGTGTCTCCCTTCGGCCGGTGATCTCCCGGGGCGCGTTCCCCTTTACATGAATACCCGGGAATTAAACCGATCCAGATAATTCCTTCAAGGTGATACCGAGAAATCTTCCCATTCGGCCCCGTTATCACTAGGAGAATTCGCGGATTGCCCTTACGGTGGGGACCGGTAGCCGGATATCCCGGTACCCGATTTGGGAGGCATACATGGGAGCGCGTGTAGGGCGACCGCCCACCGTGAAGAACGGCCGGACCCTCTGGGTCCTCTTGTCGGGTGAACACGCGAAGAAGATCAAGGACATGGCCGCCAGCGAGGACCGCTCCATAGCCGGGATGGCCCGCCGCCTGCTCGTCGAGGCGCTGGAAGCCCGGGAGCGCGAGACCGCGTAACACCCGAGCACACAACCGAACCGCCCGGCCGCAGGAACCCCGCGCCCCTGAGGCCACACCGCAGGACAGACCAAGGAAGGGAGGCAACGCGCGGGTCAACACCAGAAAGGGCCTGCGATGGCCGCCGAAAACCCGAAGATCCCGGCCGAAGATCTCGCCGCATACGTGAAGCGAATCGTCGAACAGGCGCCGCCGCTTTCCGATGAGCAGCGAGACAAGCTGGCCGCGTTGCTCGCCGCCCCCCGAGGGGGCGTGCGGCATGCATGATCAAAAGGAAACCCTCCCGGCCACTACTCCAGGAGGGCGCCTGACGACCGGACGGCAGACCGAATCTGAGAACAACGGTACCCGCGACCGCCGCGTCATAACAGGTCGTGAGGATGCGGGTAATTCGGACGCGACCGCATACGCCGCAGCGGAATATGCCGGACGCGGCTGGCGCGTGCTGCCGGTGCACTGGATCAATGCACAGAATTCCTGCTCCTGCCGTGAAGCATCCTGGATGCCGCCCTGTCCCAGTGCGGGCAAACATCCAGTCGAGAGCGCGTGGACGAAGCAGGCCACGGCTGACCTTGAGCAGATCGCGCGATGGTGGGCCGAGATGCCGGAGGCCAACATCGGGATCGCGACCGGACGCAGCTCCGGTCTGTGGGTGCTCGACATCGACCCCGACCACGGCGGCGCGGACTCGCTCGCGAGGCTGGAAGCGAAGTACGGCCGCCTGCCGGACACCCGGCGCCACCGCACCGGATCCGGCGGACGGCACTACCTGTTCACGATCCCGGACGGCCTCACGGTCAAGTCGAAGACGGCCGCGCTCGGAGAGGCGTACTCCGGCATCGACATCCGGGGAGAGGGCGGTCAGATCGTGGCGCCCCCGTCGGTCTCGGGGAAGGGGCCGTACGTGATCGAGACGGATTGTGCGCCTCTCCCCCCGCCCGCCTGGCTGGCCGGACTCCTCGTGTCGGAGGGATCGGCCACGCGGACAGTGAACGGGGCAGAGACGGCAAGCGGGAGCGCAGCGTCAGCCCTCGTGCTGGATATCTCCCGCACGGATGACGATCCCTACGACTGGGATACCGCCACCACACCGGGCGCCGTTCCGGTCGGGCATCAAGATCGTTGGCTGGCAGACGCGGCAGCGTCCGCACGCGGTATGGGCCTCTCGGACCGTGCGGGCCGGATGATGGTCCGCAAGGTGGCGGACGCGTTCACGAATGATCCGCGCCGGACGCCCTGGACACGCGCCGACGCTGACGCCAAGTGGGCATGGGCGAAGGCGAACTACCCCCATGGTCATGCGCTCGATGACGCCCAACTGTCGCCCGGCATCAAGGCGTTCATAGAGAACCTGCGGCCGGACGCCGTGGCTTCGGAGCGGAGCCGACTCAGCCTGGGCGGGGGCGCCTTCTTCACGGAGGTCCCCGAGACCCCGCCGTCCATCTGGGGCACGGGCGGTGACGTGCTCTGGCCAGAGGGTGAAGCACTGATGATCACCGCGCCGCAGGGCACGGGCAAAACCACGCTCGCGCACCAGATCATCCGGGCGCGCATCGGCCTTCAGGACAACGTCCTCGGCTACCCGGTACGGACCGGCAAGCGGGTGCTCCTGCTGGCCATGGACCGGCCCGCGCAGACCCGCCGGGCAGGCAACCGGATCTTCGGTAAGGACGACCCCGCATACCTCGATGAGCACCTGGTCATCCACATGGGGCCGCCCCCGGCGGACCTGGCACAGAACCCCGATGTCCTGACCCAGATGTGTCAGGCAGCACAGGCAGACACGGTTGTGGTCGACAGCCTCAAGGATGCGGCTGTCGGCCTGTCGGAGGACAGCGTCGGAGCGGGGTACAACCGCGCCCGCCAGAAGGCGCTGGCCGACGGCATTGAGGTACTGGAACTGCACCACCTGACCAAGCGCGGTCCGGGCGGGGGCTCCCCCGATGATCTGGCCGGTGTGTACGGGTCGGTCTGGCTCACCTCAGGTGCGGGTTCCGTCGTGCTGCTGTGGGGCGAAGCCGGTGATCCGGTGGTCCGGCTCCGTCACCTCAAGCAGCCCATGAACGAGATCGGCCCGTTCGATGTGGTCCACGACCACGACGCCGGAACGTCCTCCCGCCAGGAGAGGGCGGACCTGATCGGCCTTGCGTCCGCGTCGGGGGAGGAAGGGATCACCGCGCACCAGGCTGCGGGCGCGCTGTTCGACACCCAGAAGCCGACCCCCGCGCAGAAGGCCAAGGCCGTCAGGAAGCTCGACGCCCTCGTGCGGGCGGGGAAGCTGCTCAAGACTCCGGGCGGGACCGGTGCCCAGGGACCGGCCACCTACCGCGTGAGCGCCGCAGTCCGGACGATCACCGGAAAGGCGCGCGAGGGGGTGCACGGGTAGGTGCACGGGTGCTTGATCGCCGTGTACCTGCACGGTCGGCACAGGGGGTGCACGCCGATCAAGGGATGTGCAGATCAGAGGGTGCACGGCTGGGTGTACGGGGGTGCACGGCGCCTAGGTGCACGGTTTCCACCCCCCTTATAGGGGGGGAAACGTGCACCCCCTGTCGGAAGAGATCCACAAGAGAGGGACTGAATCGATGTCCGAAGAGATCAGCTTTGAGGAGCTGCTCAACCTGGCAAGGGCCGACGCGATGCGTGCGGAAGCCGTCTGCTCCGACTGCGGCACCCCGTGCGTCGGGTGCCCGGAGGGCTGCGCTGAGCACCTTGATCATTTGGTGATCAGGGAAGCCAGCCGATCATGAGTCCGATCACTGAAAGGCGATAGATCATGGGAGCACCTCCGCAGCACCGGGCGAACGCCGCGCAGCACGCCGAGCGCAATGCGAGGATCTTCGAGCTCAAGCTGGCGGGCTTGACCGAACGGCAGATCGGGAACGCGGTCGGACTCAGCCAGCCGCGCGTGAACGAGATCATCTCGGAGCTGGTGGCCGAACGGGTCACCCCGCCCGCAGAGCAGTACGTGCAGGAGCGTGAGGACGAGCTTCAGGATCTGTACGCGAAGGCGTACCGGTCCGTGCTCACGGCCAAGGACACCGACGCCCGGAGCCGTGCGATCACCACCTGCGCGCGGATCAATGAATCCCGCCGGAAGCTGAGGGGCGCCGACGCGGCACAGTCGATCACAGTGCGAGCGGAGGCGAACCTCGATCTCACCGCCGAGCTGGTCACCGCGACGATCTTGAGCACGCTCGATGACCTGATGGATGCGCTTCCCGGTGATCTTCCCGCGCCGTTCCGGGCGGACCTGAGGGAGTGGACCCTCATGCGGGCGCAGGCGCACATCTCGGCCGAGGGGTATGACGACGGACCCGTGCCCGCGCCGCCGCGTCCGATGCTCGCCCTGCCTCCCGGAAGCGCTGAGGGCGGCGCTGACGCCCCCGCGCCACGCGGTGGGCCGCCGGGACCGGCCGAGCCCCAACAGGACGGCGTGGGCGCGGTGATGGCCGCGCTGTCGGCACTTGAGGATGAATTCCCGGGGGTACTGCGAGAGGACAGCGACGATGGATCCGAAGAAGATCAAGCGCAGGTTGCGGGAGATCGCGGCTGATCCTGGGCAGCCAGGCGCGCGCGCTGAGGTGCAGCGGTTGCGCGGTTCGCTGCGGCGTGCGCGGGACACGACGGCACGGCCGGAGCGCAGAATCGTCCCTGACGAAGTCGATCAAGATGCTGAAGCGATCAAGACGTGGCCGCCCGAACTCCGCGCGCGGCTGGGCAGCTACGCGCTCACGCGGGTGATCTTGCCGTGGGGGCGCGACTGAGCGGTAACGAATCGACAACGCTTCCGGCTACAGGCTGTAGTTGAACCCCATGATCGGAGCAGCTTCCGACTCTGCCCCCGCTTTGCAAAGCGATATCGCTCTGACCTGCACGTCCCTTGATCCCTCCCGGTTACGCTCCGTATACCCAGCCGCGAGTTACTACCTCGGTCGTACCGATGCCGAAGGCGCCCACGGCGAGGGCGAGCAGGGCCAGGGGCATGACGAAGTACCTTCCACGGAACGGGGACGGGCCGGGGCGGGGACGGGCCGGGGCGGGGACGGGCCGGCGAGAAGCGGAACCCACAATTCTACGTGCGGAACGCAGCCTCTCGCCCCGGATATTCCGTGGGGGCAACAGCGGACGACGCGTGCGTTACGAGGAGAGGTCGACCCGTGCCGCGATCGGCAGATGGTCGCTGGCCGTCTCCGGCAGCGTCCAGGAGGAGACCGGCTCGACGCCCTTGACCATGATCTGGTCGATGCGGGCCATCGGGAACGACGCGGGCCAGCTGAAGCCGAAGCCGTTGCCCGCCGCGCCCTGCGTGGACCGCAGCTGGGAGGTGACCGCGTTCAGGGCGCGGTCGTTCATCGTGCCGTTGAGGTCGCCGAGCAGGACGACCTTGCCGATCTTCTCGTCGGCGATCGCCTCGCCGAGCGCGTCTGCGCTCTCGTCGCGCTGGTTGGCGGTGAAGCCCGCGTCGAGCTTCACGCGCACCGACGGCAGGTGCGCGACGTAGACGGCGACCTCGCCCTTGGGGGTGGCGACCGTCGTCCGCATCGCGCGCGTCCAGCCCAGCTTGATGTCGACGGGCTTGGTGCCGCTCAGCGGGTACTTGCTCCACAGGCCGACCGTGCCCTGCACCGAGTGGTACTTGTACTGGCCGGAGAGGGCCTTCTCGTACGTGGGGACGGCCTCCGCGGTGAGCTCCTCGAGGGCGATCACGTCGGCGCCGGAGGCCGCGACGTCCTGGGCGGTGCCGGTCGGGTCGGGGTTGTCCGCGTTGACGTTGTGCGTGGCCACGGTCAGGTCGCCGCCGGTGCCCGACTTGTCGGTGATCAGGCCGCCGAACGAGTTGACCCAGACGATCACGGGCAGCAGCAGGGCGATCAGCGCGCTGGCGGACTTGCGGACCAGGGCGACGACGAGCAGCACCGGGACGAAGAGGCCGAGCCAGGGCAGGAAGGTCTCGGTCAGGCTGCCGAGGTTGCCGACGTTGTTCGGGATCTGCGCGTGGAAGATCATCACCAGCGCGATGAAGACGGCGATGCCCGCGGTGACCAGACCCCGCCGCCAGATGCCGGGGTCGCCCCGCCACCCGTCGAGCAGGCGTCGGAACCGGGACCCCGGCCGCTCGGGCCCCGAGCCGCCGCTGTCCGTCTCCGTCATATACGCCTGCGCCATGCTCTCGTCGCCTCACTGCCTGCCGTGCACACCGTCTGTCCCGCCCCTGGAAACCCTAGGCGATGATCGGGTGTCGTCCCTGCCGTCCGCGACGGCCGTACAGGCACCAGGACGAACGGCACGGCGCGGCAGGTTCCTGATCTGCGGTCGAGAACGTCCTCTGTGACGAAATGCGCATAACCCGGCGCGGCTTTCGTACAACCCTCCCGGCAACCCCGGGCAGGCCCCGGCCGCGCCGGGTCACGTACCGCTTCGGTCGGCGGGCCGCAGCCCCTCCAGGACGGTGTCGACGATGCGCTCCGCGAGGCCGTCGTCGAGCGAGGCGTCGGGCCGCATGACCGTGCGCAGCAGCATGGGCCCGACGAGGAGGTCGTTGGCCGTCTCGATGTCGACGTCCGCGCGCAGCTCGCCGCCCGCCACACCCCGCCGCAGCACGTCGTAGGTGGTGCGGCGGCGGGGTTCGACGACCGTGGAGTGGTACGCCTCCCACAGCTTGGGCAGGGCCTTCATCTGCGCGAAGACGTTGTGCAGCAGGGCCGAGGAGCGCATGTTCAGGCCGCGTCGGCGCAGGCCCTCAAGGAGGCAGACGAGGTCGTCGCGCATGGAGGTGCCGGGCAGCTCGGGGTCGGGTTCCTCGAAGACGCGCAGGACGTCGACGAAGAGGGCCTCCTTGCCGTCCCAGCGCCGGTAGATGGTGGCCTTGCCGACGCCGGCGGTGCGGGCGATGCGCTCGATGGAGAGCTCGGTGAGCGGGACGCCGTCCTCAAGGAGGCGCACCACGCCCTCGATGATGGCCTGCTCCACGGCCTCGCTCCTGGGGCGACCGCGGCCGCCCCTCGCGGTCGACGCGCCGTTCGCGATGCCACCGTCGCCCCGGGTGCGCACGCCCTTGTGGATCACGTCGTCTCGTCTCCCTCTCTCCGCTGCGGCTGCCCGGCCGATTCTCTCTCAGCTCCCGGCGGCACCCACCGGCTCGGCCTCCTTCTCCTCGGGTCCCGGCTGTGCGGGCGTACGTCCCGGCAGGAACAGGAAGACGATCACCGCGCCGATGACGGCGACGCCCGCGCCGCACAGCGCCGTGACGTGCATGGCGTGCAGGAAGGAGTCGTTGGCCGCGGAGACCAGGGGCTCGCCCTTGGGGCCGAGCTTCGCGGCCACGCCCAGGGTCGCCTCGATGGACTCGCCCGCGGTGTGCCGCGCCCCTTCGGGCAGCACGGCGAGCTCGTCCTCGACGCCGCCGCGGTAGGCCGTGGAGAGCACCGAGCCGAGGACCGCGATGCCGAGGGCGCCGCCGACCTGCCGGAAGGTGTTGCTGAGCGCGGAGGCGGAGCCGGCCTTCTCGCGGGGCAGGGCCTGCATGATCACGACGCTGGTGGGCGTCATGATGTGCGCCATGCCGGTGCCCATCAGGAAGAAGACGACCTCCAGGAGCCAGATCGGCGTATCGGCTTCGAAGATCGTGAAGGCCGCCAGGGTCGCCATCACCAGGAGCAGTCCGCCGGTGCACACGGCACGGACGCCGAAGCGGTCGACGACGAGGCGGGCGCGCGGCGCGAAGACCAGCTGGGCCACGGCGAGCGGCAGCATCAGCAGGCCGGTCTGCAGCGGCGTGTAGCCGCGCACGCTCTGGGTGTAGAAGACGGCGAAGAAGGTCACGCCCATCAGCGCGAAGAAGACGAGCGCGATGGCGCAGATCGCCGCGGAGAAGACGCGGTTCTTGAAGTACGTGATGTCGATGGACGGGTGGTCGCTGCGCTTCTCGTACAGCACGAAGCCGGCGAGGACGGCGAGACCGGCGGCGATGGTGCCGAGGACGGCCGCGTCGGTGAAGTCGGCGAGCTGGCCGCCCTTGATGATGCCGTAGACGAGCAGGACGAGGCCGATAACGGAGAGCGCGACGCCGAAGAGGTCGATCCGGCCCGGCTTGGGGTCGCGGGAGTCGGGCACCAGCCAGATCATCAGCGCGACGGCGACGATCACGATCGGCACGTTGATGAGGAAGACCGAGCCCCACCAGAAGTGGTCGAGCAGCACACCGCCGGTGATGGGGCCGATCGCGATGGCGAGGCCGACGCCGCCCGCCCAGATGCCGATGGCCTTGGGCTGCTCCTCGCGCTCGAAGACGTTCATGAGGATGGCGAGGGTGGCGGGCATCACGAAGGCCGCGCCGAGGCCCATCACCGCGCGGAACGCGATGAGTTCGACGGGTGAGCCCGACTCCGCGGCGAGCGCCGAGCCGAGGCCGAAGACGACGAGCCCCGCGAGCAGGACCTTCTTGCGGCCGAGCCGGTCGCCGAGCAGACCCGCGGTGAACAGCAGGCCGGCGAAGACGAGCGTGTAGGAGTTGATCGCCCACTCGAGCTCGCTCTGGGTGGCGCCGAGGCCGGTGGGTTCGGGCGTGGAGATCGTCTTGATCGCGACGTTCAGGATCGAGTTGTCGAGCACCACGATCAGCAGGCTGAGCATGAGCACCCCGAGGATCGCCCAGCGGCGCCGGTGAACGGCTTCCGGGATGCGAGAAGGGGTGGGTATGGCAGGGGATGACATGCCGTTCAGCGTAGACCAATTTCGATACGAGACCGTCTCGTATTGGAAAGGCTTTACCCAAGGGCCGTGCCTGGCCGCTCCGCCTCGTCGGCTTGGCCGCTCCTCCGCATTACCGGGGGACGCACTAGCCCCCGGACGGCACGTGATGCCACCATGGACTCGGTCCGGGGACGCCGTCAGGGCGCCTCGAGATGACAGAAGGAGCCGTTGCGATGACGCAGCTTTCGGCTGCCCGGAAGAGCACCGACGCCCCGAAGAGCCCCGACAGCAGCAAGGCGCTGTACGGCGGCAAGGGCACCCGGCGCATCACTGTGCGCGACATCACCGCCGCCAAGGAGCGCGGCGAGAAGTGGCCCATGCTGACCGCCTACGACGCGATGACCGCGTCCGTCTTCGACGAGGCGGGCATCCCCGTGATGCTCGTCGGCGACTCGGCGGGCAACTGCCACCTCGGGTACGAGACGACCGTGCCCGTCACCCTCGACGAGATGGCCATGCTGTCGGCCGCGGTCGTACGGGGCACCTCGCGTGCCCTGATCGTCGGCGATCTGCCGTTCGGCTCGTACCAGGAGGGCGCCGTCCAGGCGCTGCGCTCCGCGACCCGCCTGGTGAAGGAGGCGGGCGTCGGCGCGGTGAAGCTGGAGGGCGGCGAACGCTCCCTGGCCCAGACCGAGTTGCTGGTGCAGTCCGGCATCCCCGTCATGTCCCACCTCGGCCTGACCCCGCAGTCCGTGAACACCATGGGCTACCGCGTGCAGGGCCGCGGCGAGGAGGACGCCCACCGGCTGCTCCGCGACGCCAAGGCGGCGCAGGACGCGGGCGCGTTCGCGGTCGTCCTGGAACTGGTCCCCGAGGAGCTCGCCGCCGAGGTCACCCGCTCCCTGCACATCCCGACCGTCGGGATCGGGGCGGGCGCCGCGTGCGACGCGCAGGTCCTGGTCTGGACGGACATGCTGGGCCTGACCGGCGGGAAGATGCCGCGCTTCGTGAAGCAGTACGCGGACCTGCGCGGCGTCATGTCCGGCGCGGCCAAGGCGTTCGCCGAGGACGTGGTGGGCGGCGCGTTCCCGGCGCCGGAGCACGCCGTCCACTAGCCGGTCGCAGGCCACCGCCGACCGGTCACGGACCACCGCGGCACCACGGCAGCCCGTCGGCCTCCCCCACCGACGGGCTGCCTTTCCCGCCCGGGGCGAACGCCGCAGACCCGACGACGAACGCCGCAGACCCGGTGACATACGCCGAGGAACCTCGCTCCGCAAGCCCCTGTCAGGCCGTGTCAGCGGGATGTCGGTGGTTTGTCGGTGGCGTCTGACAGCTTGGGGGCATGAACCGAATCGACATGACCCCCGACAGCGCGGGAAGCGCCGTCACCGTGAGGGGACTGGTCAAGCACTACGGCGAGACCAAGGCACTGGACGGCGTGGACCTCGACGTGCGCGAGGGCACGGTCCTCGGCGTGCTCGGCCCGAACGGCGCCGGCAAGACGACCCTCGTGCGCTGCCTGTCCACGCTCATCACCCCGGACGCGGGCTCGGCCCTCGTCGCCGGGTACGACGTGGTCCGCCAGCCCCGCCAGCTCCGCCGCGTCATAGGCCTCACCGGCCAGTACGCATCGGTGGACGAGAAGCTGTCGGGCCGCGAGAACCTCTACATGATCGGCCGGCTGCTCGACCTCTCCCGCAAGGAGTCCAGGTCCCGCGCCGACGGCCTCCTGGAGCGGTTCTCCCTCACCGAGGCGGCCAAGCGCCCGGCGAGCACGTACTCCGGCGGCATGCGCCGCCGCCTCGACCTCGCCGCCTCGATGATCGGCAGCCCGGCCGTCCTCTACCTGGACGAGCCGACCACCGGCCTCGACCCCCGCACCCGCAACGAGGTCTGGGGAGAGGTCAAGCGCATGGTCTCCGACGGCGTGACCGTGCTGCTCACCACCCAGTACATGGAGGAGGCCGAGCAGCTGGCCTCCGAGCTGACGGTCATCGACCGCGGCAAGGTCATCGCCAACGGCGGCATCGACGAGCTGAAGGCGAAGGTCGGCGGCCGCACCCTGCGCATCCGCCCGGCCGACCCGCTGGAGCTGCGCCCCTTGGCGAGCGCCCTGGAGGACCTGGGCCTGACCGGCCTCGCCACCGCGTCGGTGGACATCGAGACCGGTACGGTCCTCGTCCCGATCCTCAGCGACGAGCAGCTGACCGCCGTGGTCGGCGCGGTCACCGCGCGCGGCATCACGATCGGCTCGATCGCCACCGAACTGCCCAGCCTGGACGAGGTGTTCCTCTCCATCACCGGCCAGAAGGCCAGTGCCCCGCAGGACGCCCGCCCCACCGAGAACGAACTCGAGGAGGTCGCCGTATGAGCGCCACCACTCTGACGGCCCCCCTCACCAAGGGCCAGGCCGACAGCCGCATAGGCCTGCGCGCCCATGTGCGCCACACCAGCGCCCTGGTCCGCCGCAACCTGCTGTGGATCCGCCAGGACCCGGAGTCGATGTTCGACGCCGTCCTGATGCCGATCGTCTTCACGCTCCTGTTCGTGTACGTCTTCGGCGGCTCCATCGGCCAGGCCCTCGGCGGCGGTCAGGACCAGTACGTGCAGTACGTGGTCCCCGGCATGATGGCGATGATGAGCATGAACATCGCCATGGCCGTCGGCACCGGCTTCAACCAGGACTTCCAGAACGGCATCATGGACCGTTTCCGCACCCTGCCGATCGGCCAGGGCTCGGTCCTCTTCGCCAAGATCGTGGTGGAAGTGATGCGGCTGCTCATCGCGACGACGATCATGATGATCGTCGGCGTCCTGGTGGGCTTCGACATCACCAACTGGCCCGGCCTGTTCGCCTCCGTGGGCCTCGCCGCCCTCTTCGGCACGTCCATCATGTGGATCTTCCTGGTCCTCGGCGTCGCGATGAAGAGCGCCCAGTCCGTGCAGGCGATGGGCTTCCTGGTCCTGATGCCGCTGCAGTTCGGCTCGTCGATCTTCGCGCCGACGCAGTCGATGCCGGGCTGGCTGCAGGGCTTCACCGACTACAACCCGCTGTCCTCCCTCGCCGACGCCGCGCGCGGCCTGATGGTCGGCGGCCCGGTGGCACACGACCTGTGGGTGACGATCGGCTGGTCGGTGGCGCTCACGCTGGTGATGGCGCCGATCGCGATCCATAAGTTCCGCACGAAGAACTGATCAGAAACCGATCAGACACTGATCGCGAGACGATCGGGCACGGCTCACCCGCCGTGCACCGTGCACAGGGCGGTGGCCTCCTCCAACGAGAGGCCGCCGCCTTCTTCGTACGCGATGTCGTACGCCGCGTCACCGAGCGCGGCACGGGTGAGATCCACAGCGGCCCCGTGGATCTCCTGCTCCATGGCGTTCAGGAAGTGCCCCGGCTGCGCCTCGCGGTCGGCGACGGCGAGGATCCGCGCCGCGTCGGCGGCGCGGCTGCCGCCGTCGATCTCGGCGAGCGCGCGGGCCGCGATGCGCAGATGGACGGCGGTCCCCTGCGGGGCGACCAGCGCCGACAGCACGTCGCGGGCCTTCTCCACGGCGGTGCGCGCTCCGTCGACGGCCTCGGCGTACCGCCCCTCCAGCGTGTTGAGCCAGGCCTCCAGGCCGAGCACGAAGCTGTCGAAGACGGCGTGCCCCACGCCGTTGGACTCCGCGCGCAGCAGCCGCAGATGCTCGCGCCCCTCGGCCACGCGCCCGGTGCGGGCGAGCGCGCCGACGAGGAAGAGGCGGGCGCTGGACACCGCCTCGTCGGCATGGCTGCGGGCATCGCCCTCGATGACCTCCCGCAGCAGCGCCTCGCCGCGCTCGAAGTCGCCCGGCGTGCCCGTCGTCGAGTCGGTCAGGACCGAGCCGAGGCGGGCCCGCAGGACGGCCGCCTGGCTGCGGGCGCCCAGCTGTTCGGCGTACCCGACGGCGGCCTCGAAGTCCTGGGCTGCGAGGCCGAACCGGCCGCGCCGCTCATAGGCCTCCCCGCGCGCGGAGAGCGCCTCCGCCACGCCCCAGACGTCGCCGAGCCCCTCGAAGCCCCGCAGCGCCTCGTCCGCGTCGGCGCTCGCGTCGGCCGCCGAATCGGCGCGGTTGGCGAGGAAGTTGGCGCGCATCTGCAGCGCGGCGGCCAGCTCCCAGGCGTGGCCGAGCTCACGGCAGGCGTCGACGGTCGCGTCGAGGATGACGCGCAGGTACTCCATGTCGCCGCCGAGCATGACGGCGAAGAGCCAGAGATTGCCGGGGGTACGGCAGGTCTGCGGGAGCCCCGGGCGGTACGCGGTCCTGATGCCCCGCAGCCTGGCCTCGCCCTCCGGCAGCTGCCAGGAGGCCATGTCCAGCTCCAGGCAGGAGAGTTGGAGCAGATGCGCGCCCCTGCGCGCCTCCACGAGGACCTCGGGGGCCATCGGCGGGGGCGCGGCCGTGCACGGCTCGTACAGCGGGGGCGCGGGGGTGACGGGCGGGGCGAACGGGTCGGGGCCGAGCGCGACGGCGTCGCGGGACCAGACGCCGGTCTCCGAGCGCAGCCCCCGTATCTGCCAGTACCAGGACAGGGACAGGACGAGGCAGAGCGCCTCCTGCTCGTCCTGTGCCGCGACGGCGTGCCGCAGGGCGGTGCGCAGATTCTCGTACTCGGTCTCCAGGCGCTCCACGGCCGCGAGTTGCCCTCGGCCGCGCAGCTCGGGGTCACTGGTCCTTGCGACCTCGCGGTAGTGCACGAGGTGCGCGCGCTCGGCCCCGGCCCTGTCCCCCGCCTCGTCGAGCCGCTCGCCCGCGTACTCGGCGACGGTCTCCAGGAGCCGGTAGCGCATGCCGGCGGGCGAAGGCACGGCGACGACGAGGGACTTGTCGACGAGAGAGCCGAGCACGTCCATGACGTCGTAAGGACCGGCGCACACCTCTTCCGCCGCGGCCAGGTCGCAGCCGCCCGCGAAGACGGAGAGGCGGCGCAGGACGGCGCGTTCGGGGGCGTCGAGGAGGTCCCAGGACCAGTCGACGACGGCGCGCAGGGTCTGCTGGCGGGGCAGGACTGTGCGGGCGCCGCTGGTGAGCAGCCGGAAGCGGTCGTCGAGCCGGTCGGCGATCTGGCGCGGGGTGAGCATCCGCAGGCGGGCGGCGGCCAGTTCGATGGCGAGCGGCAGGCCGTCGAGGCGGCGGCAGATCTCGGCGGCCGAGACGGGGTCGTCGCCGACGGCGAACCCCGGCTTCGCCGCGGCGCCCCGCTCGGCGAACAGACGCAGCGCGACCGGCTCGGGCAGCGGCTCGACGGGGCGCAGCAACTCGCCCGGTACACCGAGGGGTTCGCGGCTGGTGGCGAGGACCGACAGGCCGGGGCAGCGGGCGAGGAGCTCCTCGGTGAGGCGGGCGGCCGCCTCGACGACGTGCTCGCAGTTGTCCAGGACGATCAGCATGCGGCGCGGGGCGCAGTGCTCGACGAGGCGGGCGACGGCGTCCTCGCCGTGCCGCTCCGAGATGGCCCGCATCTCCTCGGCGCCCGCGCCGCGCAGCACGGTCTCGCGGGCGCCGAGCGCGGTGAGGACGGCGGCGGACACGTCCGCGGGTTCCTCGACCGGCGCGAGCTCGGCCAGCCACACGCCGTCGGGGAAGCCCTGCGCGACGGTCTCGGCGGCCTCCTGCGAGAGCCGCGTCTTTCCGGCGCCGCCGGGCCCGAGCAGGGTGACGAGCCGTTCGCGGCCGAGATCGCTCCTCAGCCCGCCGATGTCGCTCTCCCGCCCGACGAAGGAGGTGAGTCGAGCCCGCAGATTCCCGACGACGCGGTCCCGCACGGGTGCGCTCGCCGCCTCCCCGCCCTCTCCCCTGAGCAACTCGCCGTGCAGTGACCGGAGTTCGGGCCCGGGGTCGACACCGAGCCGGTCGGCGATGTCACGACGTACGCCTTCGTACGCGGCGAGGGCCTCGGCGGGGCGGCCCGTGTCGCGCAGGGCACGCAGCCGCAGGACCTGCAGGGGCTCGTCGAGGGGGTGGCTCCCGCACAGCGCGGCGAGCTCGGGCAGGGCGTGTTCCGCCTCGCCGAGGGCGAGGGCGGCGGCCATCCTGGCGCGGCGGGCATCGAGGTGGCGGGCCTGCCAGCGGGCGGCGTCCGCGGTGCGCTCGGGCAGGTCGGCGAGGGGTTCGCCGGTCCACAGGGCGAGGGCGTCGTCCAGGACCTCGGCGGCCTTCGGGGCGTCGCCGTCCGTGAGGGCGCGGGTGCCTTCGCCGACGAGGCGGTCGAAGCGGAACACGTCCACGTCGTCGGGGTTCGCGCGCAGCCGGTAGCCGCCGTCCGCCGAGACCACGGCGTCCGCGCCGAGGGCCCTGCGGAGCCGGCCGACCAGGGCCTGGAGGGCGCCGGGGGCGTCCGCGGGCGGCTGTGCGGCCCAGACGTCGTCGACGAGGGCGGTGGCGGAGACGGTGCGGCCGGGGTGCAGGGCGAGGGCGGTCAACAGCGCGCGAAGGCGTGCGCCGCCGACGGGAACGGGACTTCCATCGGGCCGCTCACCTCTGGCCGCCCCCAGCACGCAATACTTCACGGCCCCATTGTCCATGGGCCGCGCCCCTGCCCGGGTGGGCGCCTGGTCGACCGGTCGCCCAGCGGCTTCGGGCCGTGCCCCCCCTTCCCCCGGCTCTCGGCTTCACTCAAGCAGGGGAGACCCCGCTCGCCCCAGCGGCACGATTGCCCACAGCAGAAGGGGCCAGCGGCCGCCTCGGCCTCAGTCCACCTCCAAGGACACCAGCACCCCCGTCTCGTCCCTCCGGTAGCCGCGGCCGTCCGGCTCCCCCCACTCGAACCACTTCGGGCACGCCGGTACGCCCCGCAGCCACCTCTCCCCCGCCACCGGCAAGCCGTCCGCGAAGCCCTGCGAGACGACGTGGACGGTGCGTACCCGGCCCACCGTCCGCGGCCACTTCCCACCGTGCCGCTCCACCGACAGCAGCCCCGTCAGGACAGCCCTCGGGGGCCACGACCGCCCGCCCCCGGTCCACGGCACCGTCACGCCGCCCGTCCGCACCACGGGTCCGCCACCGGCCGACTCCACCGCCCCCGAGATCTCGGCCAGTTCACCCGTCCACGCCGCGTCCCCGCACACGGCCTCGTCGACGAGCAGCTGCCACGCCACCTCGTCCCCGACACCGAACGGCTCCCCGCAGCACTCCATCTGCCAGTCCTGGTACATCACGTTCCACAGCGTCATGACTCCAGCCTCCACGGAACTCCACGGCATGTGCGAGACGTTTTCGCCATGAGCCCGGTACGGTCGGCACGCCGACCGCCGTCCCCCAGGAGCCCCACCCCATGACCACCACCCCCATCCGCCGCAGCGACCGGCGGATCAGCCCCGTCTTCCTGGGGATCGCCGCCGTCACGGCGGTCTCCGGCTGGGCCGCCTGGACCGGCTTCGCGAACAACCCCGGACTCGCCGTCTTCCTCTTCGTGACGGCCGCCTGGATCGTCTCCCTCTGCCTGCACGAGTACGCGCACGCCCGCACCGCCCTGCACAGCGGCGACATCTCCATCGGCGCGAAGGGCTATCTGACCCTCAACCCGCTCAAGTACACGCACGCGCTGCTCAGCATCGTGCTGCCGGTGCTTTTCGTGATCATGGGCGGCATCGGCCTCCCCGGCGGCGCGGTCTTCATCGAGCGGGGCCGCATCCGGGGCCGCTGGAAGCACAGCCTGATCTCGGCGGCGGGCCCGCTGACGAACGTGCTGTTCGCGATCGTCTGCACGGCGCCGTTCTGGCTGGACGCCCTGGACGGCGTCCCGGACGCGTTCCGCTACGCCCTCGCGTTCCTCGCCCTGCTCCAGGTGACGGCCGCGATCCTGAACTTCCTGCCCATCCCGGGCCTGGACGGGTACGGCGTGATCGAGCCCTGGCTCTCGTACAAGATCCGCCGCCAGGTGGAGCCGTTCGCGCCGTTCGGGCTCCTCGCGGTCTTCGCGATCCTGTGGATCCCGGAGGTCAACCGCGTGTTCTTCGACGCGATCGACGCGATCCTGCGGGGCCTCGGCGTCAGCGAGTGGGACAGCTACTGGGGCCAGAAGCTGTACAGGTTCTGGGACGGCCCGGCGGAGGTCCCGCCGTCGCTCGGCCAGTGACCGAAAGAAATCCTCAGCCGGAAACCGGGCCGGCGGCCGCAGCGCGCCGCGCCTTCTCCTTGCGCAGGTAGAACCACGCCATGTTCGAGGAGAGCCCCGCGAGCAGCACCCACACGATGCCGAGGAAGCTGCCCCGCGCGAAGGAGAGCACGGCCGCGGCGACAGCGAGCGCGCAGACCACGAGGGCGTACAGAGCGAGGCGGGGCATGGGGTCGGCTCCTGTCGGATTCCGGCGTTGTCGTACGCCGTCCAGTGTCCCCCATGCCCCGCCCCGTCCCGTACGCGGCTAGACGTCGGTGACCCGCAGCCCCGCGTGCGCCTTGTAGCGGCGGTTGACGGAGATCAGGTTGGCCACCAGGGACTCGACCTGGTGGGCGTTGCGCAAGCGGCCCGCGAAGACGCCCCGCATCCCGGGGATGCGGGCGGCGAGCGCCTGCACCGCATCCGTGTCGGCGCGGCTCTCGCCGAGCACCATCACATCGGTGTCGATCTCCTCGACCGACGCGTCCTGGAGCAGCACGGCGGAGAGGTGGTGGAAGGCGGCGGTGACGCGGGAGTCGGGCAGCAGGGCGGCGGCCTGCTCGGCGGCGCTGCCCTCCTCGGGCTTGAGGGCGTAGGCACCCTTCTTGTCGAAGCCGAGCGGGTTCACGCAGTCGACGACGAGCTTGCCCGCGAGCTCCTCGCGCAGGGACTCCAGCGTCTTCCCGTGCCCTTCCCACGGCACGGCGACGATCACGATGTCACTGCGCCGCGCGCACTCCGCGTTGTCGGCGCCCTCGACGCCGAGGCCCAGCTCGTCGGCGGCGGCCTGCGCCCGCTCGGCCGCGCGGGAGCCGATGATCACCTTCTGGCCCGCGCGGGCCAGCCGGTAGGCGAGCCCGCGTCCCTGGTCGCCGGTGCCGCCGAGCACGCCGACGACGAGCCCGGACACGTCGGGCAGCTCCCAGGGGTCCTTGGCCGGGGCCTTCGCGGGGGCGTTCCCAGTGGGGTTCTGCGCACTGTCTGTAGAGGTCATGGGGCGACCTTACTCACCCGTATCGGCGCCCGCCCCGGCCAGCTCCGCCACCGGTATCCGCCGGAACGAGATCGTCTCGTACGCGCTGAAGTCCCCCGTCTCGTACAGCAGCCCGACCCTCTCCTCGTCGAGGCGTACGAGGTCGGAGTACGCGGCGGGCAGCCCGTCGACCGTGTGCGCGACCTGCCAGGTGGTGCCCCCGTCGGCGGAGCGGCGCACGGTCATCAGGGCGCGGAAGCCGGGGTCGGCGGGGCCCGAGAAGAGCAGGACGTCGGGGTCGCGCAGCTGGAGCACGCTGCCCTCCACGACGGGACCGGTGAGACCGGCCTGCGGACGGAAGGGTTTGACGAGGCTCTGCCCGCCGTCGCGCGAGTGGGCGTCGGCGCGGTTGCCGGGGGCCGGGGAGTCGTTGCGGGTGTTGAAGTAGAGCCGCCCGTCGGGGAGTTCGGCGGCGGTGGTCTCGTTCACGTTGATGTAGCCGTTGACGTTGTCGTCGATGTAGCCGATGCGCCAGGTCGCGCCCGCGTCGTCGCTGAGCAGGCAGTGGCCGCCGTTGTACTTCCCCTCGGTGCCGTTGTCGCCGCCGCTGGGCGGCAGGGAGTGGTTGGCGGGAATCACCACACGCCCCGTGGTCAGCTGCAGGGCGTGCCCGGGAGTGGTCGCGTACCACCGCCAACTCGCCTTCTTCACCTGCGCGGTGATCTCGCGCGGCACCGACCAGGTGAGGCCGTCGTCGTCGCTGTGCTGCACCCACACGCGGCGTCCGTTGGCGGCGGACACGATGCCGCGGCGGATGGCGTCCTCGGTGGCCGCGGCGGCGTTCCTGACCTGGACGAGGAGAACGCGTCCTGTGTCGAGGACGACGGGAGCGGGGTTGCCCGCGAGGTCGGCACCGTTCTTGCCGACGATCTGGAGCGGGCCCCAGGTGCGGCCGCCGTCGAAGGAGCGCTTGAGGACGACATCGATGCTTCCGAAGTCCTCCTGGGAACCGACGCGCCCCTCGCAGAAGGCGAGGACGGTGCCGGCGGACGTCGTCACGACGGCGGGGATACGGAAGCTCGCGTACCCCTCACGACCCGCGCGGAAGGGAACAGATGTCTCAGCAGTCATCCCCCGCCCTTCCCCAGCGCGAGGGAATTCCCCGTGAACTCCCGGTGACGAGTGGCATGTTGGGGAAGGATGCGGCGCCATGGACGCCGTACGGGTCGCGCTGCTGCGCGAAGTGCTCGCCGGGACCGAGTGGCTCGGTGCCACGCGCCGCTTCGCGGGGGCGCTGCGCTCCTCCGTCGTGCCGCACGGCGGCGGGCTGCTGCTCGTGGGCACGCGGGCGTACGAACCGTGGCACCTGGCCGCGCACCTGGTGGACGAGGCGGCCTGGTCGGGCACGCCGGAGCTGACCCCCACACTCGTACGCCACCAGGTCCTCGCCGGGGATCCCGCGCACCTGTCGACGGGGCTCGGCAGGATCGAGGCGGCGCGGCGCGGCGAGACCCTGCTCGTGGTGGCGCCGGATTCGCCGGACGCGGAGCTGCTCACGCGCGTGCACGACGCGCGGCAGGCCGGGGCGACGGTGCTCGCGCTCGGCTCCGGGGACCGGGACCTGGACGCCCTGTCGCACGACGCGCTCGCGGTGCCGCAGACCCCCGACCTCGATCTCGACACGGTCCAGCACCTGGTGAGCGCGGCGGCCGGGGAGAACGCCCTGCCCGAGGCGCGCGGCCGCAGGCGCCTGCGCGACCGGATGTCCCGCCTCGCCGACCAGTTGACGTCGCCGCCGCCGACGCGGTGGTGATGAGCGTCCCGACGACGCGGTGGCGAGAGTCCCCCGTCCGGCGGAAATTCATTTGCCCGGTGCACCGGTCGCCGCTGAGCATGGCTTCTCGTGCCTCTCTCCGCGATACTGCCCGATCTCTCCCCCTGGCGTTCCACCCGTGACTTCCGTCTGCTGTGGATCCAGGGCCTCGTCACGTACTTCGGCAGTTTCATGGCGATGGTCGCCCTGCCGCTGCAGATCAAGGAGCTGACGGACTCACCGGTCGCGGTCGGCGCGATGGGCGCGGTCGAGCTCGTGCCGCTGATCGTCTTCGGTCTCTACGGCGGCGCGCTCGCCGACGCGGTGGACCGGCGCAAGGTGATCCTCCTGACCGAGGCGGCGCTCGGCCTGCTGGCCGTCGTGCTCCTCGTCAACGCGCTCCTGCCCGACCCGCTGCTCTGGCCGCTGTACGTGGTCGCGGCGGGCGTCTCCGCGCTCGCGGGTCTGCAGCGCCCCGCGCTCGACTCGCTGATGGCGCGGATCGTGCCGCACGACCAGCTGACGGCGGCCGCCGCGCTGAACTCGCTGCGCTGGAACGTGGGCGCCATCGCGGGCCCCTCGCTGGCGGGCCTCGTCGTCGCCTACGCCGGGCACGCGTCCGCGTACGCGATCACGATCGTCGGCTTCACGGTGTCCGTGCTCATGTGCACCCGCCTCTCGCCCGCGCCCGCCGCGCACGACGCGGAGAAGCCGTCCCTGAAGGGCCTCGCCGAAGGTGCGCGGTACGCGTGGTCGCGGCCGGTGCTTCTCGGTACGTACGCGATCGACATGGCGGCGATGTTCTTCGCCTTCCCGAACACGATCTTCCCGTTCCTCGCGGACGACCTGGACGCCAAGTGGTCGCTCGGCCTGATGTACGCGGCGGGGGCGGTCGGTTCGCTGCTGCTCAGCCTCACCAGCGGGTGGACGTCGCGGGTGCGGCGGCACGGGCTGCTCGTGGTGTTCGGGGCGGCGGGCTGGGGCCTGGCGATCACGGCGGCGGGCTGGTTCTCGAACGTCTGGGTGGTGCTCGTCTGCCTCGCGTTCGCGGGCGCGGGCGACATGCTCAGCGGCCTCGGCCGCTCCACCATCTGGAACCAGACCATCCCCGACGAGCTGCGCGGCCGCCTGGCCGGCATCGAGGTCCTCTCCTACAGCGTGGGCCCGCAGCTGGGCCAGGTCCGCGCGGGCGCGGCGGCCGGCTGGACCGGCACCCGCCCCGCCATCTGGTCGGGCGGCCTGGCCTGCGTGGCCTCGGTCGGCGTCCTCGCCGCGGTGCTGCCCCGCCTCATCTCGTACAACGCGGACACGGACCCGGACGCGAAGCTGCGCAGGGAACGGGGCGAGGCGACGCGGGACGAGGCGGAGCGGGGCGAGCCGGAGCTGACCGCCTAGCTGCCCCGCGCCCCGAGGGGACGCGGGGCCGTGACATGTGCGGCTGCGCCGCGCGGGCGCGACCGGCCACGAAGCGCCCGCAGCGACGGCCGGGATGACCGGGATGACACGGCACGCCCGGCGGAGCACTCAGGCGTCGTCGTCCTCGCCCCGCGCCGCGGAGTCGTGCCAGCGGGGGTCGTTCTCCCATTCGAGGTTCCGCTCCCTGGCCGTCTCCATCGCGTGTTCCGCCTCCTGGCGCGTGGCGTAGGGGCCCATGCGGTCCTTGCCCGGACAGTCCGGGCCTTCCTCGACCCGCTTGTGTTCCAGGCAGTAGTACCACTCGCCCGGCTTACCGACCGTCCTCTTCTTGAACAGCGCCATGCCCCGCTCCTTTCGTCCCGCTCTCTGAGGCCATGCTGCCCCACTGCGGCTGGCTAGACTCGCTGGCATGTCTGGCCAGTCACTGCTCGTCCCAGGGGAGCTCTCTCCCATCCGTTCCGTACCCGGCAACATCAGGCGCCCGGAGTACGTCGGGAAACCCGCCCCGACCCCGTACAAGGGTCCCGAGGTGCAGACCCCCGAGACCATCGAGCTGATGCGCACCGCGGGCCGCATCGCCGCCCGCGCCATGGAAGAGGCCGCGAAGCACATCGCGCCCGGTGTCACCACCGACGAGCTGGACCGCGTCGCGCACGAGTACATGTGCGACCACGGCGCCTACCCCTCGACGCTCGGCTACCGCGGCTTTCCGAAGTCGCTGTGCAGTTCGATCAACGAGGTCATCTGCCACGGCATCCCGGACTCCACCGTCCTGAACGACGGCGACATCATCAACCTCGACGTCACGGCGTACATCGGCGGCGTGCACGGCGACAACAACGCCACCTACCTCGTCGGCGACGTCGACGAGGAGTCGAAGCTGCTCGTCGAGCGGACCCGCGAGTCCCTCAACCGCGCCATCAAGGCCGTCAAGCCCGGCCGCCAGATCAACATCATCGGCCGTGTCATCGAGTCGTACGCCAAGCGCTTCGGCTACGGCGTCGTCCGTGACTTCACCGGTCACGGCATCAACACGTCCTTCCACTCCGGCCTGATCGTCCCGCACTACGACAGCCCGCACGCCACGACCGTGATCCAGCCCGGCATGACCTTCACGATCGAGCCGATGCTGACGCTCGGCACGCACGAGTACGACATGTGGGAGGACGGCTGGACCGTCGTCACCAAGGACAGGAAGCGGACCGCGCAGTTCGAGCACACACTGGTGGTGACGGACACCGGGGCGGAGATCCTCACGCTGCCCTGAGCAAGATCGGGATCCTTACGGTTCCCTGAACCGGCAGCGGGTAGCTTTTTTACCGACAGGACGTCGGGAACCGGTTGACTTAGGTAAGCCTAACTTGCCATGATCTGCGGCAGGGGTCGCGCTGGTTCCCGGCCATCCCGTCATTCCTCGGCTCCCCGTTGGAGGTCCCGCATGGACACGCCGCTCACGCCCTTCTCGACGGTCATCCGCACCGCGTCGCACGAGCAGCACACCGAGGCCGAGACCTCGACGTTCATGAGCGACCTGCTCGGCGGCAGGCTCGGCGTCGACGCCTACACGCGCTACACGGAACAGCTGTGGTTCGTGTACCGCGCCCTGGAGGACGGCGCGCAGGCCCTGCGCGAGGACCCCGTCGCGGGGCCGTTCATACAGCCCGAGCTGGAGCGCGTGAGCGAGCTGGAGCGCGACCTCGCGCATCTGCGGGGCGCGGACTGGCGCGAGGGGCTGACCCCGCTGCCCGCCACCGCCGCGTACGCCGCGCGGGTCGAGGAGTGCGCGCGCACCTGGCCCGGCGGCTATGTCGCCCACCACTACACGCGCTACCTCGGCGACCTCTCCGGCGGCCAGATCATCCGCGGCAAGGCCGAGCAGACCTGGGGCTTCGCGCGCAAGGGCGACGGCGTGCGGTTCTACGTCTTCGAGGGGATCTCCAACCCGGCCGCGTTCAAGCGGAGTTATCGCGAGCTGCTCGACGGGATCGACGCGGTCGTCACGGACGAGCTGGAGAAGAAGCGGATCGTGGACGAATGCAAGCGCGCTTTCGCTTTGAATACCGCGGTCTTCCGTGAGCTGGGGGAAGAGTTTCCGCTGACGGCGTGAGGCGCTGACGCCGCGGGGGCGCTGCCCCCGGGCCCCCGCTCCTCAATCGCCGGAGAGGCTGGACTGTTCGCCGGAGGGGCTGAATTTCACCCGTCCCCCCACCTCGATCAGTCCCCCCGGCCCCGGTGCCGTAAGAATCTGCGAGCCGCGCCCCTGCGTGATGTTGAGGGCGCGGCTCAACTCGTGGGTGAGCAGGAGCGCCGCCGCGCCCGTCGCCTCGTCCTCGTCGATGCCGTCGTCCCGGCCGGGGAAGGCCCTCGCGCGCACGCGCCCCGCGGCCTCCTCCTCCCAGGCCCAGGCGTAGATCCACTCCCCCGGCGGCGGCACGTCGAGCGCGTCGACCTCCGCCGCGCTCCCGTGCTGCCGCAGCGTCCGGGGCGGTGCCCACTCCGCGCGCGCCGTGATCCAGCTGAACTCGCCGTCCTGGCGGGCCTCCACCACCCCCGCGGGCGTGACCAGTTCCGGCAGGTCGAGCAGCCAGGCCGTGCCGACACAGGGGTGGCCCGCGAAGGGCAGCCGCAGGGTCGGGGTGTAGATGTCGATGACGCCGCGCTCGGGGTCGTCGACGAACACCGTCTCGCTGAAGCCGAGTTTGCCCGCGAGCGCCTGGCGGTCCTCGCGGGCACGCATGCGGGCCCCGTCGCGCACGACACCGAGTTCGTTGCCGTGCCGACCGTCGGGCCCGCAGAAGACACGCACTACGTCGAGTGCGGCCAGAGCTTCGCTTGCGTCGAGTGGATCAGTCACCCGCGCATTGAAGCATCACGCGCTTCACGCCACTTCGGTGCCCCGGCGCCGCCGCGCGACGACCACCGCGGCCGCGCCCGCGGCCATCGCCGCACCCGCCGTACCGAGCAGCGCGGTCGAGGGGACGGAGGCGCCGGTGGACGCCAGCGAGCCGGAGCCGCCGACCGTGGCACCGCCGCCGCCCACGGAGCCGGAGCCCGTGGTGCCGCCGGTCACCTCGGTGCCGACCTCGCCGCCGCCGGCCGGCAGGTCCGCGCCCGCCGACGAGGACAGGGCGACCGTCACCGGGTCGATCTTCTGGCCCGCCTTGTACATGGACCCGACGGCGCCGTTGGCGAACTGCTTGGCGCCGTCCGCCGTGAAGGCCGCGGGCACCTTGTCGAGCAGGACGACGCCGCCCTTGGCCTTGTACGAGGTCTTGGAGAGGTCGAGCGTCGCGAACTTCACGTCATTGTTGGTGCCCTTGGGCGTGGTGACGTCGACCAGCAGGGTGCCCTTGGCGCCGTTCGCCCGCACCTTGATGTCGCTGAACTTCATGTCGATGCCGTGCGCCTTGTACGTGAAGCGGACGCTGCCGCCGAAGGACGCGTCGATCTTCTTGGCGCCGGAGTTCACGTCGGCCTTGCCGTGCGGGAACCTGTAGCCGCTGGAGATCTTCTTCGCGCCGCCCGCGACGGTCACCTCGCCGCCGGTGGAGATGTAGGTGCGGAAGGACTTCTTCAGTCCCCAGGAGAGGCTGCCCTCGACGATCCTGTCGGCGGACTGCCCGCCGCCGGGCGTGCCGGTGGGCCGGCCGGTGGGCCTGCCGGTCGGCTTCGTGGACTCGGTGGGGCCCTGTGTCGGCTTCGCGGACTCGGTGGGCTCGGCGGACTCGGTCGGCTTCCCGGACTCGGTGGGCTCCGTCGGCTTCGGCGACTCGGTGGGCTTCTCGGTCACCGGGGCGCCCGGCGTCACCGCGAGCGTGGCAGGGTCGAGCTTCTCGCCCTCCTTGTACATGCCGTTGAACGCCTTGGCGCCGTCCGCGGTGAGCGTCGCGGGGATGTCCTTGTAGACGATCGCGCCGCCTTCGCCCTGGCCGCCCCCGACCGCGCTCAGGTCCAGCTCGGCGAGGTCGATGTCGTTCTGGACGGCGCCGTTGAGGGTGACGTCGGCCTGGATCGCGCCGGTCTTGCCCTTGGTGTGGACCTTGACGTCGGCGATCTTGATGTCGAACCGGTGGGCCGTGGAGGAGAAACGGACGTTGCCCTTGAAGGCGACGTCGGTGGCGTGCACTCCGGTGTCGTACGTCCCCTTGCCGCCGGTGAACGTGAACACCCCGTTGTCCGCGGCCTGCCGGGCCCCGTCCCTGGCCTCGATCCTGCCGTGGGCCATGCCCACCACGTACTTGCGGAAGGACTCCTTCACACCCCACTGCAGCGCGCCGTCCTTGAGCTCCAGCTTCGGCGGGGCGGCGGGCTTCCCGCCGTCGGCGGCGAGCGCCGGCAGGGCCAGGGCGCTCGCGCCGAGCGCGACGGCGGTGGCGACGGCTGCCGCGAGGGTTATGGGGCGACGGGTGGGGGCCATGATCAGGCTTCTCCTTGAGACGTGAGGGGGGTGCGGGGGTGGCCGGTGACCGGTGACCGACGAAGGGCTCGGTGACCGACGAAGGGCTCGGTGACCGGAGCGGCTGTCAGGAGTCGGAGTCGTCCGCGCCGCTCGTCGACGAGTCGGCCGCCGCGCGCTTCTTGCGTACGACTCCGAAGGCGACCGCCGCGGCGAGCAGCACCGCGACGCCCGCGCCGACGCCGATCGGCACGGCGTTGGACGAGGAACCTTCGGACGAGTCCACGGCGTTCTCGGTCCTCGGCTCCTGCGCCTGCGCTTTCTCCTTCTCCGGCTGAGGAGTGGGCTTGGCGGACGAGCCGAGGTCCGGCAGCGCGGGCAGCTTCGCGTCGGCGTCGAGGGCGACGGCGAGCGAGAGCGGGTCCATGGCGGAGCCCGCCTTGTACATCCCGCCGAACGCCTCGGCACCGTCGGCGGTGAGCTTCGAGGGCACCTCGGTGAGGGAGACGAGGCCGTCCTTCGGCTTCAACTCCTGTGCGGAGAAGGTGATCAGCGGGGCGTTCTTCAGGGCGACACCGCTCTCGCCCGAGCCGGCGACGTCCGCCGAGAGCGTGCCCTTGCCGTCCTTCACCTCGACGGCGACCTCGGAGAGCGTCAGGTCGAGTCCGTGCTCGCCGGTGAAGCGGACGGCTCCGGCGAAGTCCGCGTCGAGGGTCTGCTTCTTCTCGTCGTACGCCCCCTCGCCCCGGGGGAAGCGGAAGAACGCGCCCCCGTCCTGGGCGCCGGCGGACAGTTTCCACTCGCCCTTGGCGATGGATCCGGTGACGTACTCGCGGAAGGTGCGGCGCACGCCCCAGTCGACGGCGGCGTCCTCGATGCGGCCCGCCTTCGCCTTCCTGTGCTTGCCGTCGGACTTCCCGCCCTTCTTCTTGTCGGCGGGCTCGTCCGAGGGCTTCTTCGCGCCGGACGTGGCGGCGAGGTCCGTCGACAGGCTCACGGGGTCGAGCGCGGTGCCCGCCGTGTAGTACCCGGCGAAGGCCTTGGCGCCTTGCGAAGTGAGCGTCGCGGGAAGGTTGTTGAGGGCGATCGGTCCGGTGCCGCCCTTCATGTTGATGCCCGAGATGTCGAGCGAGGCGAGCGGCACCTGCGCGGTCGAGGTGACCTTGCCGGTGCCCTTCTCCTTGCTGACCATGTCGGCGTAGAGGGTGCCGGAACCGCCGGAGATCTTGACGGTGGGTCGGCCGATCGTGAGATCGAGCTCGTACGAGCCGCCCTTCTTGTGCCCGGTGAAGCGCACCCCGCCGGAGAAGGCGGCGTCGAAGGCCCCGCTGCCGGGGTCGTACGAGCCCTTCGCCGAGTGGAAGCGGAACTGGCTGCCGCCGACCGTGGCGGCCCCGCCCCGCAGTGTCGAACTCCCTTGGGCGATGGGCCCGGTGACGTAGCTCTGGAAGGAGGACTTGATGCCCCAGTCGAGCCGTCCGCCCCGGACCGTGCGGTCCTCGGCGTGGGCGGCGGCCGTCGGGAGCAGCGCCCCGACGACTGCGGTCAGCACGGCCACGGCTCCGGCGCGTGCGGTGACGCGCACCTGTCTCGACGACGGCATGGGGGGACCCCTCCAGGGCTAGCCAATAAGGTAAGGCTAACCTAAACTACGATCGCTCCGGACTGGAACCCCACCAGCCGGATCCCGGACACCTCGGGCCCCACACGTCGGAGGCGTCAGACCTCAACAGCACGACAGGACGGTGGACTTCGGTGCGTATGCCGCGCTCACTCCGTATCGCCGGCGCGTGGGCCGCCGTACTCGCCCTCGGCCTCACCGGATGCGGAACGTCGGACGACGGCGGCACGCGGTCACCGGAGGCCGGGACCAAGGCGGCGGCCCACGCGCCCGACCGGGTCGAGCCCCTGAAGACCGCGCCGAAGCCCGTGCTCCCCGCCACCGTCACCTCCGCCGACGGCCACGAGGTGACGGTGAAGGACACCGGCCGCATCGTGCCGCTCACCGGCAGCCTGAACGAGATCGTCTTCACCCTGGGGCTCGGCGAGAACGTCGTGGCCCGCGACATCACCGCCACCTTCGAGCAGGCGAAGAAGCTGCCGGTGGTGACGCGCGCCCACGACGTCTCGGCGGAGAGCGTGCTCTCGCTCAAGCCGACCGTCGTCCTCGCGGACACCACGACCGGGCCCGGCGAGGCCATCGACCAGATCCGCGACGCGGGCGTCCCCCTCGTCGTGTTCGACCCGGCGAAGAGCCTCGACGACGTGAGCCCGCGGATCGAGGCGGTCGCCAAGGCCCTCGGCGTCGAGAAGGCGGGCGCCGAGCTGACCAGGCGCACACAGTCTCGGATCGACGCCGTCCGCGACACCATCCCGGCATCGGCCCGTAAGAAGAAGCCGCGGGTCGCCTTCCTGTATCTGCGCGGCTCGGCCTCCGTCTATCTGCTCGGCGGCCGCGAGTCCGGGGCGAGTTCGCTCCTGGAGGCGGCGGGCGCGGTGGACGCGGGCAAGGAGTCGGGGCTGAGGAAGGACTTCACGGCGATCACGAGCGAGGCGCTCGCCGAGGCCGCGCCCGACGCGATCCTCGTGATGACGAAGGGCCTGGAGTCGGTGAACGGCGTCGACGGCCTGCTGAAGGTCCCGGGCGTCGCCGAGACCCCCGCGGGCCTGGACCGCCGCATCGTCTCGGTCGACGACGGCGTCCTCCTCAACTACGGCCCGCGCACCGACCAGGTGCTGAAGTCGCTGGTGGCGCAGTTGTACGGGGACGCCAAGTGACCCTGCTCACCAAGGAATCCGTGGCCGACGACGCGCCCCCGGCGCCCACGCAGGACCCTGCCCGGCGCCGCCGCGGCGCGGCACTGCCGCTGACCGCGGGGCTCCTCGCCGCGCTCGTCCTGCTCTGTCTCCTCTCCGCCGGCATCGGCGCGTACGACATCCCCCTCGGTGACGTCCTCTCCTCCGTGCGGCACCGGACGGGGCTCGGCGGGGCCGCGCTCGACCGGGTCGGGGAGAGCGTGCTGTGGAACGTGCGGCTGCCGCGCGTCGTGCTCGCGCTGCTCGTCGGCGCCTCGCTGGGCTGCGCGGGGGCGCTCATGCAGGGCGTGTTCGGCAATCCGCTGGCCGAGCCCGGCGTCATCGGGATCTCCTCGGGCGCGGCGGTCGGTGCCGTCGCCTCCATCGCGCTCGGTCTGAGCTTCTTCGGGAACTGGACGGTGACCGTCTGCGCGTTCGCCGCCGGGCTCGCGACCGTCCTGCTCGTGTACGCGATGTCGCGCGAGGGCGGCCGCACGGAAGTCGTCACGCTGATCCTCACCGGCATCGCCGTGAACGCCTTCGCGGGCGCGCTCATCGGCCTGTGCGTCTTCTTCGCGGACAACGCGCAGATCAGCCAGATCACCTTCTGGCAGCTCGGCTCGCTCGCCCAGGCGACCTGGCCGAAGGTGCTCGCGGTGCTGCCGTGCGCGCTGCTCGGCCTGGCCGTCGCGCCGTTCTGTTCAAGGAAGTTGGACCTGCTCGCGCTCGGCGAGCGGCCCGCCCGGCATCTGGGCGTGGACGTCGAGCGGCTGCGGCTCGTCCTCGTGCTCGTGGTGGCCCTGCTGACCGCGGCCGCCGTGGCCGTCGCGGGGATCATCACCTTCGTCGGCCTCCTCGTACCGCACCTGCTGCGGATGGCAGCGGGCCCCGGGCACCGCTTCCTCGTGCCCGGCAGCGCGCTCGGCGGGGCGCTCGTCCTGGTCGCGGCCGATCTGGCCGCGCGCACGGTGGCCGCCCCCGCCGAGCTGCCGCTGGGCGTGCTCACCGCGCTGTTCGGCAGTCCGTTCTTCTTCTGGCTGTTGCGCAGGACCCGTCGCAGGCAAGGTGGTTGGGCATGATCGGGCAGTTGAGCAGGAGGCTCTTCGCGGGGCGCGAGCGCGCGCTGCCAGGACCCCATGCCGCCGGCGACGTGCTCGCGAAGGCCGAGGGTCTGCGGGTGCGGCTCGGCGGGCGCGAGGTCCTGTGCGGGGTCTCGATCGCCGCCCGTGCGGGCGAGGTGCTCGCCCTGGTCGGCCCCAACGGCGCGGGGAAGTCGACCCTGTTGGCCGCCCTCGCCGCCGACCTCCCGGCCGACGAGGGAGTCGTACGCGTCTGCGGCCGCCCCGCGGCCGACTGGCCCGCGCCCGAACTGGCCCTGCGCCGCGCCGTGTTGCCGCAGTCCGCCGCGCTCTCCTTCCCCTTCGCGGTCGAGGACGTCGTCCGGATGGGCCGCGCCCCCTGGGCGGGGACGCGCCCGGCGGACGACGACGACCGGATCGTGCGCGAGGCGATGGCGGCCACCGAGGTCCGCGATTTCGCCCTACGTCCCTTCTCCGCGCTCAGTGGCGGCGAACGGGCCAGGGTCGCGCTGGCCCGCGTCCTCGCCCAGCGCGCCCCGCTGCTGCTGCTCGACGAGCCGACCGCCGCGCTCGACCTGCGCCACCAGGAGCTGGTCCTGCGGATCTGCCGGGAGCGCGCCGCCGCCGGTGACGCGGTCGTGGTGGTGCTGCACGACCTGGGCCTCGCGGCGGCGTACGCGGACCGGGTCGCGGTGCTGCGCGGCGGGGCCGTCGCGGCGGAGGGCGCCCCCGGCGACGTATTCGAGGAAGGGCTGCTCTCCGAGGTGTACCGGCAGCCCGTCGAGGTCTTCCCGCACCCCCGCACGGGCGCCCCCGTGGTCGCGCCGCTCAGGGGCCCGAACCCCGCCGACGACTCCGCTTGACCGACGCTTTGCCCGGTCATGGGCCGCCCATCAGCCGCCCGTGATCGGCCTGTGAGCGGGCGTGGAGGTTGAGAGCTGAATCACGGAACGGGCGGGTATTACCGAGGTAAGGCTCGGTTAAGTTAGGTCCGCCTCACCGGCCTGCGGTGAAGTCGGCGCCCGTCCGTGAACCTGTCTTGGAGCCCTCGTATGCGATCCGTGCGCCCCGTGCGACCTGCCCGCCTGCCCGTCGTCACCGCGGTCGCCGCCGTGACCGCCCTGACCGCCCTGACGGGCTGCACGGAGAAGAGCGACGCCAAGAGCGGCGGCGCGCACAGCGTGAGCGTCACCGCCACCGACGACAAGTGCGAGGTCTCCAAGACGAAGCTCCCCGCCGGGCACGTCGAGCTGTCCATCGAGAACAAGGGCTCGAAGGTCACCGAGGTCTACATCCTCTTTCCCGACGACCGCATCGTCAGCGAGCGCGAGAACATCGGCCCCGGCACCAAGCAGAAGCTGACCGCCGAGGTGAAGGCCGGTTCCTACGACATCGCCTGCAAGCCCGGCATGAAGGGCAACGGCTTCCGGCAGAAGGTCACCGTCACCGGCGGCGCCAAGACCGCCGACCGCGACCCGCGCCTGGACAAGGCCGTCGCCGAGTACCGCGCCTACGCGCAGGCGCAGGCCGACGAGACGCTGCCGAGGACGAAGACCTTCACCGACGCCGTGCGCAAGGGTGACCTGGAGGCGGCGAAGAAGGCGTACGCCACCTCCCGCATCGGCTGGGAGCGCACCGAGCCCGTCGCCGAGTCGTTCGGCGACATCGACCCGAAGGTCGACGTCCGCGAGGACGGCCTGGAGGAGGGCCAGGACCTGGAGAAGGACTGGACGGGCTGGCACCGTCTGGAGCGCGCGCTGTGGAAGGACAAGAAGATCGGCGCGCGTGAGAAGGAGCTCGCCACGCGGCTCGACAAGGACCTCCTGGACTGGCAGAAGCGGGTCGGCAAGGCGGAGATCACCCCGACCTCCATGGCCAACGGCGCCAAGGAACTGCTCGACGAGGTCGCCACCGGCAAGGTCACCGGCGAGGAGGAGCGCTACTCGCACACCGACCTGGTCGACTTCAAGGCCAACGTCGAGGGCGCGCAGAAGTCGTACGAGCTGCTCGAGCCCGTCGCCGCCGAGAACGACCCGGAGCTCGCCAAGGAGCTCGACAAGCAGTTCGCGGCGCTGGACAAGCTCCTGGAGAAGTACCGCAAGGGCGGCGCCGACTCCTACGAGTTCACCTCGTACGACAAGGTCGGCAAGGCGGACCGCAAGGAGCTGCACGACGGCGTCAACGCACTGGCCGAGCCGCTGTCGAAGCTGGCCGCCGCCGTCGTCAAGACCAAGTGAGCGGACGCCATGGCTGAGAACAACTCCCCTACACCGTCGCGGCGTTCACTCCTCGGTTGGGGCGGCGCCGGACTCGCGATCGGCGCGGCCGCGGCGGGCGGCGCGGTGGCGATGGGCCGCTCCGGCGACGAGGCGGCGCCCGCGGCGGAGGCGGGCGCGGCCGTCGCCTTCCACGGCGCGCACCAGGCCGGCATCGCGACCGCCGTCCAGGACCGGCTGCACTTCGCGGCGTTCGACGTGAAGACGGACGACCGCGCGGAGTTCGTGGCGCTCCTGAAGGAGTGGACGGCGGCCGCGGCGCGGATGACGTCGGGCCACGCGGTCGGCGAGGGCGCGTACGGCGGGCTCGCCGAGGCGCCGCCGGACGACACCGGCGAGGCGCTCGGCCTCAAGCCGTCCCGGCTGACGCTGACGATCGGCTTCGGCCCCTCCCTGTTCGAGAAGTTCGGCCTTGCGGACAAGCGGCCCGAGGCGCTGGTCGACCTGCCCAAGTTCCCCGGCGACAACCTCGACAAGGCCCGCAGCGGCGGCGATCTGTGCGTGCAGGCCTGCGCGGACGACCCGCAGGTCGCCGTGCACGCCATCCGCAATCTGGCCCGCATCGGCTTCGGCAAGGTCGCGGTGCGCTGGTCCCAGCTGGGCTTCGGCAAGACGTCGTCGACGACGCCGGGCGCGCAGACCCCGCGCAACCTCTTCGGCTTCAAGGACGGCACACGCAACGTCTCCGGCGACGACTCCGCCGCACTCGCGAAGCACGTGTGGGTCGGCGAGCAGGACGGGCCCGGCTGGATGACGGGCGGCTCCTACCTGGTGGCGCGCCGCATCCGCATGAACATCGAGACGTGGGACCGCACCCCGCTCGGCGAGCAGGAGGACATCTTCGGCCGCGACAAGGGCGAGGGTGCCCCGGTCGGCAAGGCCAAGGAGCACGACGAGCCGTTCCTGAAGGCGATGAAGCCGGACGCGCACGTACGCATCGCGCATCCCGACGCCAACGACGGAGCGACGATCCTGCGCCGCGGCTACTCCTTCACGGACGGCACCGACGGTCTCGGCCGCCTGGACGCGGGGCTGTTCTTCCTCGCCTACCAGCGGGACGTGCGCAAGGGCTTCATTCCGGTCCAGCGCAACCTGGCGCGCTCCGACGCGCTCAACGAGTACATCCAGCACGTGGGTTCCGCGGTCTTCGCGGTCCCGCCGGGCGTTCGGGGCAAGGACGACTGGTGGGGCAGGGGCCTGTTCTCCGAGGGGGCGTGAGCCGGTGTTCGGCAACTATCTGATCGGTCTTCGCGAGGGTCTGGAGGCCAGTCTGGTCGTCTGCATCCTCATCGCCTATCTGGTGAAGACCGGGCGGCGTGACGCGCTGCTTCCCATCTGGATCGGCATCGGTGTCGCGGTGGCGCTCGCGCTCGGCTTCGGCTGCGTGCTCACCTTCGGCTCGCAGGAGCTGACGTTCGAGGCCCAGGAGGCGCTCGGCGGTTCCCTGTCGATCGTCGCGGTGGGTCTGGTGACGTGGATGGTCTTCTGGATGCGGCGCACGGCACGGCACTTGAAGGCCGAGCTGCACGGCAAGCTGGACGTGGCGCTGCAGATGGGCACGGCCGCGCTGGTGGCGACCGCGTTCCTCGCCGTGGGGCGGGAGGGCCTGGAGACGGCGCTGTTCGTGTGGGCGTCGGTGCGGGCCTCCAGCGACGGTTCGCACGGGCCGCTGCTCGGCGTGATCCTGGGTCTGCTCACGGCGATCGCGCTGGGCTGGCTGTTCTACAAGGGCACCGTCCGCATCAACCTCGCGAAGTTCTTCACCTGGACCGGAGCGATGCTGGTCGTCGTGGCGGCGGGCGTGCTCGCGTACGGCGTGCACGACCTGCAGGAGGCGGAGTTCATCGGCGGCCTGCGGAACAAGGCGTTCGACATCAGCGCGACGATCCCGCCGGACAGCTGGTACGGCACGCTCCTGAAGGGCGTCTTCAACTTCCAGCCCGACCCGACGGTGGTCCAGGTCGTGGTCTGGCTGTTGTATCTCGTGCCGACGCTGGTGTTCTTCTTCGCGCCGACGAGGTCGGCACCCCGCAAGGCCCCCGTGCCCGAGAAGGCAACAGTTCCGGAACAGGGTTGATCGGGGCGCGTCAAACTCCAACTCCTGTACCTATGATCGGCGTTCATCAGTCGATCAACCAACGGGGAATCACCATGCGAACCTCCCGCATCGGGAAGACACTGGCCACGCTGACCGCGGCGACCGCCGTCGCGCTCGGCGGCACACTCGTCACGGCACCGACCGCGTCCGCCGTGGACGGCTCCGGCTGCGAGGTGAACGTCAGGAATTACCGCGCCTTCGCCGAATCCGGCGGCGCCACCGTCCGCAACGGACCGGGCACCAACTACCGCAGGAAGGGCTTCCTTCCCGCGGGCAACAGCTTCCTCGTCCGTTGCTACGCCGTGAACAGCCACGGCAACGTCTGGTTCTACGGCGACCCGAGCCCCACCACCTACCGGGGCTGGGTCTACGCGGGCAACATCGGCTGAACTCCCCGCGCGTTCCGGGCCCCCCACTTGATCAGTTGACCCTCCCACAGGAAAGCACCATGCGAACCTCACGTATCGGCAAGAGCCTTGCCACCCTCACCGCCGCGACGGCCGTCGCGCTCGGCGCCTCGCTCATGACCGCCCCCACGGCCTCCGCGGTCGGCGGCAGCGCCTGTACCAAGAACGTCAAGAACCACAACATGATGGTCATCAACGTGGGCGCCACCGCGCGCACGGGCCCGGGCCAGGGCTACCGCAAGGTGAAGAGCCTGCAGTGGTTCGACCAGGTCTACGTCCGCTGCTACACCGTCAAGCGCGGCGACCAGTGGTACTACGGCGACCTGCCGGGCACCAGCAAGCGCGGCTGGGTCAACGGGGCCCTCCTCCAGGAGATCTGACCCGCACCGCGCACCCCCTTCCAGGGCCCGATAAGGTTCGGGCCCTGGAAGGGGTAGGTGAGGGAATTCCGATGAGCAAGGTACGCAGGGTTCGCGGTCCGGTCCGGCCCGTCATGGCGTCGGCGGCGGTGACGGCTCTGGCGCTCACGGCGAGCGGCTGCGTGACCGTGCACGGCGAGCGGGAGATCGTTCCCGCGGCCACCAAGTCAGAGGCGCAGCGCGCGCTCAAGGAGTTCCTCACCGCGTACAACAAGGCCGACGAGGCCTACGATCCCGCCCTGGACGCCGCCCGCATCACCGGGCCGCTGGGCGCCATCAACCAGGGCGGCCTGAAGTCGCGCCGGGTGCAGAACCCGGACGGCAACCCCAAGCACGTACCGCTGGAGCTCTCGGACGTCTCGTACGCGATCCCGAAGAAGGCCGGCTGGCCGCGCTGGTTCGTGGCCGACTCCAAGGCCAACCGCCGCTCGGACCTGCGCTGGCTGTGGGTCTTCACCAAGGGCGGCCCCGACCAGCTGTGGCGGGCCACCTATCTGAACCTGGTGTCGCCGGACAAGCTGCCGAAGCTGAAGAAGGACGAGGACGGCTTCGCCGAGCCGGTGGACGTGGCCGCGAAGGATCTCGCGCTCGCCCCCTCCGCGCTCGGCAAGGAGTACACGTCGTACCTGAAGTCGGGCGGCGACGCGTTCGAGCCGGGCGGCCACACGTCGGGCTGGAAGGCCTACCGCGACCGGAACTCCGAGCGGGCCGGTCTCGCCGTGCAGTACATCGACGAGCCGGAGAACGGCGGTACGTTCGCACCGGTGGGTCTGCGCACCGAGGACGGCGGCGCGCTGGTGTTCTTCTCCACGCGCCACTACGAGAAGCAGACCGCGTTCAAGGGGCTGAGCCCGAAGGTCGAGGCGGACGCGAAGGCGCTGCTCAAGGGCGAGGTGAAGCAGTCCTTGATGCTGGACCGGGTCTCGAACCAGGTGGTGGTCGACCCGAAGAAGTCGGGCGGCGAGAAGGTGGCGTTCCTCGGCCGCATCCAGGGCCTGACGGGCGCCAAGGGCGAGTAGGTCCGCTCTCGCGCCCCGGCGGGCTCAGCCCCTCAACGGCCAGGCGGCGACGTCCTGTTGGGGCTCCCCCGCGACGCGCGCACACTCGTCGGTGAGCGTCTCCAGGAGGGTCAGCGGGTCCGGCAGCGGGTGCTCGGGGCCGCGCACCCAGCGCACCTCGAGGTCACCGGGGAGCCGGGCGGGCGGCACGAGGACGTAGCTGCCGCGGCAGTGCCAGCGCAGGCCCGGGTGCTCGTCCATCGTCTCGGGGTGGCAGTCCAGCTCGCAGGGCCACCACTCGTCCTCGTCCTCGGGAGTGCCGCGGGTGGCGGTGTAGAAGAGCATGCGGCCGTCGTCCGACTCGGCGACGGGGCCGACCTCGATACCGGCGGCCAGGAGCCGCTCCAGGGCCTCGCGGCCGGCGTCCAGGGGGACGTCGAGTACGTCATGGACCATGCCGGTCGCGGTGATGAAGTTGGCCTGCGGCTGATGGCGGGCCCACCGCTCGATCTGGCCGCGGTCGGTCGTGGACTGCGTCTGCCAGGCGAAGGAGACGGGGTGCCTGGCGGGGGTGGGGCAGCCGATGCGGTCGCACGAACATCGGTACCCCGACGGATACGCGGCCGGGGCGAGCGGCAGACCGGCCGCCGCGGCGGCGAGCAGCAGGTCCTCGCGGACCCTGTCATCCCCTGCCGTGTCCTTGGGACGGCGGCGAAGCCACTGGGAAATCCTGCCCTGCCCGCCGGACCGGCTGCCGAACTCCGCGCCCATCTAGCCCCTCACCTCGCCGTTGTGCCGAAAGCATGACCCATGGTCCCACCATCCTGCGCCTCGGGGGGCCGGAGCCCACATCCGGGGTACCTGGGGTGATGCCAGCCGCTGGACGACATAGCGCGTCATTGCGTACTAAGAAGGGATTTGCACCCCTACCGTGGTCGCCATGGTCATTAGGACTGTGCTGACAGGCCTCACGGCGCTGACCCTCACGGCGCCGAACGGCTTCCTCGCCCCGATCGAGTGGGGCGGTGGCCCCCTGACCGTGGACGCGCTCCCCCGCGTCGTCTACACCGCGCACCGCGGCGGTGCCCTTGAAGTGCCGGAGAACAGCATGTCGGGCCTGGTGGCCGCGTACGAGCGCGGCACGGCCCAGGTCATCGACTTCGATACGCGGATACTGCGCGACGGAACCATGGTGGTGATGCACGACGACACCCTGGACCGGACCACGTACGCGACGGGTCCGGTGCACGGCCTGAACCGGCAGGAGTGGCAGGACGTGCTGGTGCGCCCCGGCGCGACCCTGCCCGGCACCTGGCGCCCCGAGCGGCCACCGACGGTCGCGGAGGTCCTGGACCGCTTCGGCGGGCGGATCATGCTGATGCTGGAGGCCAAGGACCCGCGCAGCCTGAAGAAGCTCGCCCAGCTGATCCGGGTGCGCGGCCTGACCCGCTCGGTCTTCGTGAACTCCAACAAGCCCGCGGTCGCCCGGCGCGCCCACGAGCTGGGGCTGCTCGCGCAGCTGTGGCGCTCCAAGACGCAGATGCGCACGGACAGGCCCGAGCGCTGGGCGTCGTTCGTGGACGTCCTGGACGTGGACTACAAGGCGCGCGACAACGATCTGCTGCGGGCGGTCAACTCGGGCATCCCCCGGGTGTGGGCGCACACGGTGACCACGCCGAAGCAGCGCGACCGGGTGCTGCGCCTCGGCTGCAACGGCATCATCACGGACGCGCCGGGACTGCTCTCGCGTACGCCGATCAAGCCCGTCGAACCGGTCAAGCCCGTCGAGCCGATCAAGCCCGTCGAACCGGCCAAGCCCGTCGAACCGGCCAAGCCCGTCGAGCCGCTCGAACAGGCCATGGGGATCGAGCGGCCCTCGCAGGTCAGGACGTTGCCGGACGCGGCGTGATGCCGTAGAGGGCGTACTCGACGAGCTTGTCGGCGTACGCGTGGTCGAGAGGGCCCGATCGCATCAGCCAGCGCTGGGCGAGCGGGCTCGCCCACAGTTCGAGGGCGATGCGGGGGTCGACGTCGGGCGCGACCTGGCCCGCGTCCTGGGCCCGGCGCACGCGCTTCACGTAGAGCTGGAGCTGCGGTTCGAGGAGCTTCTCCACGAATTCGGCGCCCAGCTCGGGGTTGAGCAGACCCTCGGCGGCGAGCGCGCGGTAGGGGGCGTCGTACTTGGGGTCGTTGAACTCGTCGACGGTGGCGCGCATCACGTACTTGAGGTCGGCCTCCAGGTCTCCGGAGTCCGGGATCTCGGTCGCGATCTCCTCCGCGCCCGCGTTCTCGCTGGCCGCCCGGGACGCCTGTTCGGCGAGGTCGAGGAAGGCGTCGAGCAGGACGGCGCCCTTGGACGACCACCAGCGGTAGATCGTCTGCTTGCCGACGCCGGCGCGGGCCGCGATGGCCTCGATCGTCAGCTTGGCGTAGCCGACCTCTTCGACGAGGGCGAGGGCGGCGTCATAGATCGCGCGGCGCGAGCGTTCGCTGCGGCGCGTGGAGTCGGGAGCTGTCTTCTGGACCATGCGATCGAATGTAGCAGCGGACGAGCCGAGACGTACCGTCTTGACAAGACGAAGCGTCTCGTCGATAGTCGAGGTCGAAGCGAGACGGATCGTCTCGCTCGACAGTTGGCACTCGACCGACCTGGAGGCGGACATGACCCGAGGATCAGGAAACATGCTGGGCGTCGGCGGCACCCGCAGCAATCTCTCCCGCAAGGCCCTGCGCGGCGGGGGCAGGGGCGGCCGCGTCGGCGGCGGGCTCAGCGCCCAGGAGCAGAAGCGCGAGCTGCTGCGCAAACTGCAGGAGGGCCGCGAGACGCACGGCCGTTCGTGAACCGGGCACGCGGGTGGCCATGTGACGTCGACCACCACCCGTTCGGTTCACAGCGCGAAGGCTCCTCACACCGCACTATGGGCTTCAACTGCCCCACCATGGGCAGCACCTGACCCTGCGGTACGTGAGGAGCCTTCTTTGTCCCGTATTCCTCGCTCTCCTCGGTGCGCCACACCCCGGCGCTACCTGATGTGCTCGCCCGAACACTTCAAGGTCACCTACTCCATCAACCCCTGGATGGACCCCGCCAAGCCGGTCGACGTGCCGCTCGCCGTCGCTCAGTGGGAGGACCTGCGCGACCGGTACCGCGCGCTCGGCCACACCGTCGAGGAGCTCGCCCCCAGGCCCGGCCTGCCGGACATGGTCTTCGCGGCGAACGGCGCGACCGTCGTCGAGGGACGCGTGCTCGGCGCGCGCTTCGCCTACCGCGAGCGCGAGCGGGAGGCCGCGGCCCACCTGGAGTGGTTCCGTGCGCACGGCTTCACCGAGATCCACGAGCCCACCCACATCAACGAGGGCGAGGGCGACTTCGCCGTCACCTCCTCCTACGTCCTTGCCGGGCGCGGCTTCCGGGCCAGCCCGCTCTCGCACGGCGAGGCACAGGAGTTCTTCGGCCGCCCGGTGATCGGGCTCGACCTGGTCGACCCCCGCTACTACCACCTGGACACCGCGCTCGCGGTCCTGGACGACGCGGCGGACGACGTCATGTACTACCCGCCCGCCTTCTCGCCCGGCAGCCGCGCCGTCCTGAGGCGGCTCTTCCCCGACGCGCTGGTCGTCGAGGAGCCCGACGCCGTGGCGTTCGGGCTCAACGCCGTCTCCGACGGGCTCCATGTGCTGCTCCCGCAGGCCGCGTTGGGGCTGTTCGAGCCGCTCAGGAAGCGCGGCTACGAACCCATCGGCCTCGACCTGAGCGAACTGCTCAAGGGCGGCGGCAGCGTGAAGTGCTGCACGCAGGAGCTGCGGGCCTGACTCGGCGGGGCTAGCCCAGCTTCGCCGGGCAGAGCCTGCGCGGTGCGTCGTCGCCCTTGAGGCGGGCTTCGACGCAGCCGCCCGGCAGTCCCTTGTACGCCGTGGTGCCGAAGTTGGCCGTGACGGTCAGCGTGCCCCTGCCGAAGACCGTGCGCTGGACGGCGCGGTCCCCGGTCAGACGCCGATAGGAGGTCAGGGGCTCGGTGCCCGCCGCCTTGTGCAGGGGCGAGAAGTACTTCTGGAGCGCGGCCAGTTCGGCGCCGTGCTTGTTCAGCGACGGGCCGTCCAGGACGTAGTTGAGGGGTGTGTTGCCGAGCATCGCGAGCAGGGCGCGGGTGCTCTTCTGCCGTGGGAGCTTGTCGTAACTGAGCTCCCAGCGCTCGGTGTTGACCAGCGAGCCGTGCAGCGCCGTCTCGTAGAGCGGGACGCGGTAGCGCGGGTCGTACATCGACTTGGCGAGGTCGGCGGGCAGGTCGACCGGCTTGAAGAAGACCCCGGGGGCGTTCTCCGGGTAGTAGCCGCCCCACTTCTCGCGGTCCTTCTGGAGCGCCCACAGGCCGTCGGTGGCCGGGGTGGCGCCGCCGTGGTCGAAGGCGAGCACCTCGTTCGCCCAGGCCTGGGCGGTCTCCGAACCGAGGACGAGGCCCTTGCCCGTGTCCGCGATGCGCCGCATCCGCGCGAGACGGTTCTCGCGGTCCTTCGCCTTGGTCATCGGGTGGCCCTTGTCGTGGTCGCGGAAGAGCTCGCCGGTGGCGTCGACGTCGAGGAAGTAGCTGTCGGCTCCATTGGCGACCATCGAGCGGACGCGGTCCCGGAGGTAGTGGTGGCGGGGCTCGGCCTGCTCGAAGGCCTGGGAGCTGAGGTAGCAGCCGCGGCCGCCGAAGCCGGTCTCGGGCTTGCCCCCGGCGTCGCGTACGCAGTCGTCGGGGTAGACGCGGCCGGGCCATACGGCGTTCGGGGCGTCGGCGGTCCTCGGGTCCTGGCCGTTGGCGAAGGAGTCGTACGGGCCCACGAGGTACCCGGCCTTCTTCGCGGCGCGCACCGCCTCCTTGTCCGGATAGGGCGTGCCGTCGTAGCCGAGCCACATCCGATCGACGCCGAGCTCGCGCAGCTTCCGGACCGCGGGGGCCTTGCGGGCGTCGCCCCAGGTGTAGGCGTGGAAGGCGCCGAGGAGCTTGCCGGTGGCGGGGTTCTTCGCGATCTTCCGCTTCAGGCTGCCCAGTTGGCCGCGCTCGGCGAGGTAGGAGCGGTAGTCGGCGGCGGGCGCGACCGGGTTGCCGTCGGTCAGCGCGAAGGTGACGGCGTAGTCGCGGGTGCCCTCGCCGCGGTCGAAGGTGTGCTCGGCGGTGGCGCGCAGCCGGCCGCCCGGCGCGGTGAAGCCGAGGCTCGTGCCGATGTCGGTGGGGGTGAGGTAGCTGACGCCCGCCTTCTCGCCGAGGGAGAAGCCCCACAGCGGCAGCGTCAGGCCCTCGCCCACGTCGACGGTGCTGCCGCCGAGGCCGCCCTTGCCGGTGGTCCAGAAGGCGTCGTCGACGGGGACGTCCAGGCCCTCGCCGCGCGGGAGTTGGAGGGAGCTCGTGGCGGCGTCGGTCCCGGTGACGGGCCAGCTCACCGAGGTGTCGCGGTGCGCCTTCAGCCGGAGCGAGAGGCGGCCGTGGTCGGTGCGGGCGGCGACGTCGATGCCGCGCGCGGGGTAGCTCCAGCGGGCCCCGCCACCGTCGGTGCGGGTCACCGGGCCGGGGGCGCCGAGGTCGGTTCCCGAGGCGTCGGAGAGGGTGAGTTCGCGGCCGTCGCGGGTACGGGCGCGCACGGCGAGGGAGGCGGTGTCGACGACCGCGGTGCCGCCGTCGACGGACAGTTCGACCTGCTTGCCGCGCGGCTGTTCGGCCCCCGCGGTGAAGGCGTAGGTGGTGGCGCCCACCGCGGTGAGCGCCAGGGCGATGGACAGGGCGAGGAAACGGGTCTCCGACCGCTTGCGGGCGTGGCCGGGTGACGTGATCTTGGTTGGCATGGGGACGTGGATAGTCACCGCGTCTAAGAACCTCTTAAGAGGCGGCCCAATTCAGCCACCTGACCTGCGACGTGCTAACAATACGGACGCACAGGTACGACGCACTGGTGCACAGAGCGTCCTGTGTGAACGCATCACAACAACCAAAAAGTTGGGCCCACAGGGGCCCAGGGGGAAGAAGAGGTATCAGCGCAGTGAACCGTATGCGCACGTCCGCCGCAGTCCTGGCCACCGCGGGGGCACTCACGGCCGCTCAGCTCGGCCTCGCCGGGTCCGCCTCCGCGGCGACCGGCTCGACCGCTCCGAAGGCCTCCGCGGCCGCCGCTCCGCGCGCCGTCTCCGGCTGCCCGATCGACATCGTCTACCCGAAGCGCTTCTCGTACGACGCGCAGGGCAACGTACTCAACGGCGGTCTGTACTTCGGCATCAAGAGCAAGACCACGAAGAGCATCAAGAACGTCACCCTCACGGTGACCAACACCAAGAACGTCCGCTTCAAGAAGGCGACGCCGACCGGCGGCAAGGTCACGCGCAAGACGACGAAGACCGTCGCCGTGTACGACAAGACCTTCAAGGGCAAGGCCAAGCTCGGCTTCAAGGTCCAGACGCGGATCCTGAACGTCCGGTCCTACGGCGTGAAGTTCACCCTGCGCGGGACCGGCTGGAACTGCGCGGTCAACCAGGGGACCTGGGGCCCGGCGTAAGCAAGGGTCCGGCCCGACTCGGGGACCTGACTGCCCCGGGCCCTGACCCGGCTCAGGGACCTGAGCCGAGTCACTCCGCGGACCGGGGCGGCCACGCGTCGCCCCAGTCCGCGTCGCGCGCCGCGCGGTAGAGGGGGCCGTGGCGCTTGGTCACGGTCTGCCTGCTCAGCTCCTCCTCGGCCCCGCACAGGTCGAGGAGGACCTGGCCCTTGCGGATCTGGGGGCGGCGCACCACGCGGTGGGGCGGGGTGTCGGGGGCGGTGTCGAAGCGGACCGCCGCGACATAGCTGAACTTCTCGTCCTCGTACGCCAGTGAGCCGCCCTTGACCTGGCGGTGCAGGGACGACCTGCTGACCCGCGCCGAGAAGTGGCACCAGTCCGTGCCGGGCACGATGGGGCAGGCGGCGCTGTGCGGGCAGGGGGCGGCGATCGTGAAGCCCGCCGCGATCAGCCGGTCGCGGGCCGCCATGACGCGGGCGTACCCGTCGGGGGTGCCCGGCTCGATGACGACGACGGCCCGCTCGGCCGCCCGTGCCGCCGCGTCCACGACCGACCCGCGGTCCTCCTCGGTCAGCTCCCCGAGCACGTACGACACCGTGACGAGATCGGTGCTCTCGATCGCGAGCGATGCTCCGATGCGAGAGCGCTGCCACCGAGCGGACTTCAACTGCGGGACCGCGCCCGCCAGTTCACGCCCGAGATCCAGCGCGGGCTCCGCCCAGTCGAGGACCGTCACCGGGCGCTCCCCCGCCCACGTCGCCGCGACCGCCCAGGTCGCCGCGCCGGTCCCGCCGCCCACGTCCACATGGCTCCGCGGCGACCAGCCCTCGGGCGCCGCGTCCACCAGGGCGGCCAGCGCGGAACGCACCGCCTCGAAGGTCGCAGGCATGCGATATGCGGCATACGCGGCGACGTCCGCGCGGTCGCGCAGGATGGGGGCATCGGTCGGCGTGCGGCCCCGGTAGTTGGCGATCAGCCGGTCGACGGCCTGGGTCGCCTGCTTGGGCGGGAGACCGTCGAGGAGTCCGGCAAGCGCGCTACGCAGGGTCTCGGCCGGAGAGGCTGGGGATGCCGGGGAAATCGGGGCGTTCACCCCGTGATTCTACGGGGGTAGGAGGGGAGCGGGAGCAAGGAGAGAGCGAAGGGAAGAGGGAGAGCCATGAGCACACGGACGCGTCGGGCCACGGTGTCCGACCACCCCGCGATCATCGAGCGCGTACAGAGCTGGTGGGGCGACACCCACTCCCCCGAGCAGTCCAGGGAGCTGGCCCTGCTGCTGCCCAAGCTGTTCCTGCAGTTCTTCGCGCACACCAGCCTGGTCGTGGAGCGGGACGGGGAGGTCCGGGCCTTCCTGATCGGCCTGTACTCCGGTGACGACGACCACGGCGCGTACATCCACTTCGTGGGCGTCGCCCCCGAGCTGCGCGGGCAGGGCGTGGGCCGCGAGCTGTACGAGGAGTTCTTCCGGCGGGCCGCCGCGGCCGGGCGCAAGGAGGTGCGCTCGATCACCTCGCCGCACAACCGGCGTTCCGTCGCGTTCCACCGGGCCATGGGCTTCGCCCTCGAACCGGGTGACCACGAGGTCGACGGGCTGCCCGTGCACAGCGACTACGACGGCCCCGGGTTCGACCGGGTCTGCTTCCGCAGGGCGCTCCAGCGGCCCGGGGGAAGCTCGGAAGGACTATCGCCCCCGCGCCGCGCGAGCGAGTCTCGTGCCCGCCGCCGCCCGCGGTGAGTTGTCGGCCGCGCGACGGCGCGGGTGCACCGTGTTCGCGAGCAGCACCAGGAAGGTGTCCGTGGCCGGGTCGATCACCAGGGACGTGCCCGTGAAGCCGGTGTGCCCCGCAGCGCCGCGCCCCGCGAGCTCCCCCATGAACCACGGCTTGTCGATGCCGAAGCCGAGACCGGGCTCCATCAGCATCAGCTCGACGAAGTCGGGGCCGAGGATGCGGGCCCTGCCGTACGAGCCGCCGCACAGCAGCGTGCGGCAGAACACCGCCAGGTCGCGGGCGGTGGAGAAGAGGCCCGCGTGCCCGGCGACACCGCCGAGCGCCCACGCGTTCTCGTCGTGGACCGTGCCGCGCAGCATGCCCCGGTCGGCCTTCGCCCACGGTCTGCGCTGGTCCTCGGTCGCGGCGGCGTCGGGGCGCGGCCCGAAGCCGGTGGCGGTCATGCCGAGCGGCCGGGTGATGCCCTCGCGGATCAGGGCGTCCAGGGAGCGGCGGGTGAGTCGCTGAAGGATGTGCTGGAGCAGCAGCATGTTCAGGTCGGAGTAGACGTACTCGCCGGGCTCGGTGACCGGGGCCTCGGCGCGCAGGACGGCGAGGCGCGCGGCGTCGTCCGGGCAGTCGTACAGCGGCAGTTCGGGCCGCAGCCCCGAGGTGTGCGTGAGCAGCTGGCGCACCGTGATGCCGTGCTCGGCGGCCGCCGTGAACTCGGGGACGTACGCGCCCACGAGCGCGTCGATGCCGAGCGTGCCGCGCTCCAGCTGCTGCACGGCGGCGACCGTCGTGAACAGCTTGGTGAGCGAGGCCAGGTCGAAGGGGGTGGTGGTGCGCATCGGCACGCGCCACTCGCGGGGCAGCTCGACGCCCGTGTCGCTCTCCTCGTCGTACGAGGCATAGCGCACCGCCCAGCCCGCCGCCTCCTCGGCGGCGATCACGGGGCCGCGGCCCACGACGACCACGGCGCCCGCGCACCAGGGGCGCGGCCCGCGCGTCAGGTCGCGCACCTCGGCGACGAGCCGGTCGATCTCGCCGGGGTCGAGGCCCGCGCGGTCGGGGGTGCCGGCGCGCAGGAGTCGTGGTGCGCTCAGTGGTCCGCCTCCTCCGTGGTCTTGTGCTGCCAGGGGCGGCACAGTCCCACGAAGCATGCGATGGCCGCCAGCGCGCAGACCAGTTGGACGACGGCCATCGGGACGGCCGTGTCCTCGCCGGCGATCCCGACGAGCGGCGAGGCGACGGCGCCGATGAGGAAGGAGGAGGTGCCGAGCAGCGCCGAAGCGGAACCCGCGGCGTGCGGGGTGCGGACCAGTGCGAGCGACTGGGTGTTGGGCATGGCGAGGCCCATCGCCGACATGAGGACGAAGAGCCCGGCGGCGATCGGGAAGAGGCCGACGTCGCCGAAGACGCCGGTCGTCATCAGGAGCAGGGCCGTCGCGGCGACGGTGATGATCGTCAGGCCGAAGGCGAGCGCCTTGTTCAGGCTGACCCGGCCGACGAGGATCTTGCCGTTGATCTGGCCGACGACGATCAGCCCGACGGAGTTGGCGCCGAACAGCAGGCTGAAGGTCTGCGGGGACGCGCCGTAGATCTCCTGGATCACGAAGGGCGAGGCGGAGATGTACGCGAAGAGCGCGGCGAACGCGAAGCCGCCCGCGATCATGTAGCCGGTGAAGACGCGGTCGGCGAGGAGCGACTTCATGGTCCGCAGCGCCTCGACGGTGCCGCCGCTGTGCCGCTTCTCGGGGGCGAGCGTCTCCGGCAGGCGCCGCCAGACCAGGAGGGTCAGCGCGATGCCGACGGCCGTGAGGACGACGAAGATGCCGCGCCAGTCCGTGAAGCGGAGGACCTGGCCGCCGATGAGGGGCGCGACGATCGGGGCGACTCCGGAGATCAGCATGAGCGTGGAGAAGAAACGCGCCATTTCCACGCCGTCGTAGAGGTCGCGGACCACGGCGCGGGCGATGACGATGCCCGCGGCGCCCGCGAGGCCCTGCAGGAGGCGGAAGCCGATGAGGAGTTCCGCGGTGGGGGCGAAGGCGCAGATCGCGGTGGCGAGGATGTAGACGATCAGGCCGATGAGGAGGGGGCGGCGGCGGCCCCACTTGTCGCTCATCGGGCCGACGACGAGCTGGCCGAGGGCCATGCCCATGAGGCAGGCGGTCAGGGTCAGCTGGACGGTGGCGGCGGGGGCGTGCAGGGCGTCGGTGACCTCCGGCAGGGCCGGGAGGTACATGTCCATGGAGAGCGGGGGGACGGCGGTGAGGCCGCCGAGTACGAGGGTGACGAGGGCGCCGGTACGGCGGAGGGCGGCGGAGTCGTTCGGCTCCGCCGCCTTCGGTATCAGGTGCTCTTCCGTGGTCTGCCCGCGCTCAGGCATCGCGCCCCTCCCGTAGCTTCGTGTCGTCCTCCATGGTCGCAGCTGTGGGTGGGTGGTACAGACGGCCCTTTCCCCAATCCCGCCCCTTCCCGAACTGGGGCTCCGCCCCAGACCCCGCTCCTCAAACGCCGGAGGGGCTGAAAGATACGAACGCCGGAGGGGCTGACTTCAGCCCGTCCGGCGTTCGAGGACGAACTCGGCGAAGCCGGTGATCTACGCGGGCCGCAGCCCCGGGTTGCCCGATTCCGTCACGAAAGATGCCGCCGTCTTGATCGGCGCCCCGGGGACCGTGACCGCGTCGATCGTCTTGAAGTCCGCCCTCGCCGCGTCACGGCCCAGGGACACCGTCACGTATCCGCGCCGACCGTTGTAGAACTTCAGGTGCGGGTTGGCCCGCGTGTACGTGTCCCAGTTGGCCGGCCTGTCCGCGCCGTCCTTGCCGCTCGCGATGGACGTGGCGACGATCTCCGTACCGACCGTCCTGGAGGACGTGTCGTCGAAGTCGGCCTTGATGTCGAAGGCGTAGCCGACGTGCACGTCGCCGGTGAGGACCATGAGGTTCTCCAGGTCCGCGGCCTTCGCGCCCGCGAGGACCCGCTGCCGCGAGGCGCGGTAGCCGTCCCAGGCGTCCATGGAGAGTTTCGCCTGCGCGTTGAGGTCGAGCTTGCGCTGGGAGAAGGTGACCTGCTGCGGGACCACGTTCCACAGGGCGTGCGAGCGGCGCCAGCCGTCGATGAGCCAGCGCTCCTGCGTGGCCCCGGTGATGGTGCGCGCCGGGTCGTCCGTCTCGGGCCCGGGGACGTGCGCCTTGTCGCCGTACGCCTGGTCGGAGCGGTACTGCCGGGTGTCGAGGATGTCGAACTGGGCGAGGCGGCCCCACTTCAGGCGCCGGTAGAGCTGCGCGTCGGGGCCGTTCGGCAGCTGGGGGCGGCGCAGCGGCTGGTTCTCCCAGTACGCGCGGTAGGCGGCGGCGCGGCGCAGCAGGAACTCGGCGGGCGGGTCGTCGTTCTCGGAGATGTCGTCGGCGTAGTTGTTCTCGGCCTCGTGGTCGTCCCAGGTGACGACGAAGGGGTGCGCGGCGTGCGCGGCCCGCAGATCGGGGTCGGACTTGTAGAGGGCGTACCGCAGGCGGTAGTCCTCCAGGGTCTGCGTCTCCTTGTTGTAGTGCGCGGGCAGCGTGCGGTCGGTGTAGTTGCGGGCGCCGCCGACCGCGTTGACGGCGTACTCGTAGAGGTAGTCGCCGAGGTGGAAGACGACGTCGACGTCGTCCTGGGCCAGGTGCTTGTACGCGGTGAAGTACCCGTCGTGGTACGCCTGGCAGGAGACGGCGGCGAGGGTGAGGGCGCCCGCGCGGCTGCCCGTCGCGGGCGCGGTGCGGGTGCGGCCCGTCTCGCTGGTCCACTTCCCCGTGCGGAAGCGGAAGTAATAGGTGCGGCCCGCCTCCAGGTGGTCGACCTCGACGTGCACGGTGTGGCTGAACTCGGGGTGCGCGGTGGCCGTGCCCCGTCTGGCGACGCGGCGGAAGCGGGCGTCGTGGGCGAGTTCCCAGTGGACGGTGACGCGCTCGGCGGGCAGGCCGCCGCCCGGCTCGTAGGGGGCGGGGGCGAGCCGGGTCCACAGCAGGACCGAGGAGGGCAGCGGGTCGCCCGAGGCGACGCCGAGCGTGAAGGGGTTGTCCGATATGCGGCGGGCGTCCAGTTCGGCGGCGCCCGCGACGCCCGCGGTGGGCAGGTTGGTGGCGAACGCGAGCGCGGCGGCGGCCCCGGTGACGGTGAGGAACCGGCGGCGCCCCAAGTGTCGGGCGGCGGCGCGTAGTTCGGGTGCGTGCTGCTGGCCTGCGGGTGTCATGGACCCTCCCCTGACGATTGGTGTCAGGGGCATGCAAGTGGCGGGGGACGACGCCCGCCTGTCACGTACACAACAGCCGCATGGCGGGCGGATGATGTCCGCGTGGACACCCCTCCCGTACGCTGCGGGGCCATGAACGCTGAGCGAACTGACTCATCGAACCCGCCGGTGACCACCTCGGGGGCCACCGCGAGGACCGCCGTGGTGACCGGGGCGGGCTCCGGCATCGGCCGGTCCGTGGCCGTCGAACTGCTCGCCGCGGGCTGGTCGGTGGCGCTCGCGGGCCGCCGCCTGGAGACACTGGAGGAGACGGCCGCCCTCACCTCCGCCGGGGCCTCGGGCCCGGCCGACGCGGCCGGCTCATCCGCGAAGGACGGCGCCGCCCTCTGCGTACGTACGGACGTGTCGCGACCCGAGGACGTGGCCGCGCTGTTCTCCGCCGTGCGCGACCGCTTCGGGCGCCTGGACCTCCTCTTCAACAACGCCGGGACGTTCGGCCCCGGCGGCGTCGCGGTCGAGGAACTCCCCTACGACGCCTGGCGCCACGTCGTCGACACCAACCTCAACGGCGCCTTCCTGTGCGCGCAGGCGGCCTTCCGGCAGATGAAGGAGCAGGACCCGCAGGGCGGGCGGATCATCAACAACGGCTCCATCTCGGCCCATGTCCCGCGCCCGAACTCGGTGGCGTACACGGCGACGAAGCACGCCCTGACGGGCCTGACGAAGTCCCTCTCCCTGGACGGCAGGCCGTACCGGATCGCCGTCGGGCAGATCGACATCGGCAACGCGGCGACCGACATGACCGAGCGCATGCAGTCCGGAATCCTCCAGGCCAACGGCCAGTTGGCGAGCGAGCCGGTGATGGACGTGGCCGACGTGGCGCGCACGGTGCGGCACATGGCGGAGCTGCCGCTGGAGGCGAACGTCCAGTTCGCGACGGTGCTCGCGACCAACATGCCCTATATCGGGCGGGGTTGACGGCTCGCGGTGACGGGGGTGGCGCGTGGTGGCGCGATCGCCCGGCAGAGATCTCCACAAGTGGAATAGGAACTACCGCATCAATACAGGGCAGCACACCCCGTATGCTCGGCTTCTCTCCACGAGAAATTCACACTTGGAGCACTCCTTGCGCATACGCACCGCCGCCCCCGCCGTCCTCGCCGCCACCGCCCTGTCGGTGTCCCTGCTCGCAGCGTCGCCCGCGTCGGCGGCGACCGTGCGCCACCAGGGCGGACTGCACCTCGGCTACATCCAGTACGACAGCCCGGGACGGGACACCCGCTCGAACGCCTCGCTGAACGCGGAGTGGGTGAACATCCACAACAACAGCCGGTCCGCGATCCAGCTCAAGGGCTACAAGCTCAAGGACAACACCGGCTACACCTACACCTTCGGCAGCTACAAGATCGGCGCCGGCAAGACCGTCAAGGTCCGCACCGGCAAGGGCACCAACGCCTCCGGAGTGCGCTACTGGGGCCAGGGCAACTACGTCTGGAACAACACCAGCGACAAGGCCCGCCTGATCAAGCCGAGCGGCTCCCTCCAGGACTCCTGCTCCTGGGGCCGCGGCGACCACGGCACCAAGAACTGCCACTGACCACCACCGAAGGGGAGGGGGCAGGGCAATCGCTCCGTGGTGGGTGGGACACCGCGGTTGGGGCCGCGGGAATGACCCGGGCCGCGGAGCGGTTGCCCTGCGACATGACGACGAACTCCGCGGGATTCCCCGCCGCCCCCGAGGTGCTGCGGTACACCGCCTTCGCGACCGATCCCGCGGGCGGCAACCCCGCCGGGGTCGTACCGGACGCGGCCGGGCTCGACGACGCGGCGATGCTCGCGATCGCGGCGGAGCTGGGGTACAGCGAGACGGCTTTTCTCACGCCGGGCGTCGGGGGCACCGGAGCTCCCGGGAGCTCCGAACGGTCTTACTCCGTACGCTACTTCAGCCCCAAGGCCGAGGTTCCCTTCTGCGGCCACGCCACCGTGGCGTCCGCGGTGGCGCTCGCCGAGCGGGACGGGGCGGGGCCCGGGGACTATGTCTTCGCCACACGGGCGGGCACCGTGCCGGTGACCGTCGCCGAGGCGGACGGGGTGCTGCGGGCCACCCTCACCAGCGTGGCGCCGCGCATCGAGGAGGCCGCGCCGGACGACGTGACCGAGGCACTCGGCGCGCTCGGCTGGGCCCCGGGGGAACTGGACGCGGCGCTGCCGCCGCGCATCGCGTTCGCGGGCGCCCGCCATCTCGTGCTGGCGGCCGCCACCCGTGCACGGCTCGCCGATCTCTCGTACGACTTCACACGCCTCGAAGCACTGATGCGGCGGCTCGACCTCACCACACTCCAACTGGTGTGGCGTTCAGGCGAGTTCGACTTCCACGTGCGCGATCCGTTCCCGGTCGGCGGTGTCGTGGAGGACCCCGCGACGGGCGCGGCAGCGGCGGCCTTCGGTGCGTACGCGCGCGACCTCGCGCTCGTCCCCGCCGACGCCGTCCTCACCCTCCACCAGGGCGAGGACATGGGCAGGCCCGGCGTCCTCACGGTGACGCTGCGGGACGGGGACGCGCGGGTGCGGGTGAGCGGGGCGGCGGTGCGGATCCCGCCGGGGGCGTGACCCCCGGACCCTTCGGACCCTTCAGGCCTGGCCCGTCTTGTCAGGCCTGGCCCGTCTTGTCAGGCCTGGCCCGTCTCGAAGCGGGACACCTTGCCCTCGTCGTCCACGGTGAAGCGCCACTTCGTCCGCATCTCGCCCCACGTGTCGTTGCGGTACGTGACGAGCAGCGTGCGGCCGCCGTCCGACTCCGAGTCGACGTCCATGTGGCCGTTGCAGGAGAAGATCTCCCGCTCGGTCCAGTCGGCGATGTCCCGGTCGGAGCCGTCGTCGGACATGGTCGCGCCGGGCGCGAGCAGGGCCTCGAAGGCGGCCTTGTCATTGGCGTTCACGGCGGTGACGAAGGCGCGTACGGCGGGGTCACCGAGCCTGTTTACCTGAATGCTCATGGGCCCACGGTCACACCGGGCGCGGCGCGGCGCCACCTGTGCGGGCCGGGACCGGTCACCCGTACGGCCTAGCGGACCGGGTGCCCGGGGCCGGTCCGGCGGACGGTGGGAGGAGACCGATCCCCGCCCACCGCAGCCCCGGGAGCCGCCATGACCTGCTCGTGCCTGGACCGACGTGACCTCGGCCTTCTGCTGCTCCGCGCGGGCACCGGCGGGGTGCTCGCCGCACACGGCGCCCAGAAGCTCTTCGGCTGGTTCGGCGGCGGCGGACTCGAAGGCACAGGCGCCTTCATGGAGTCCGTCGGTTACGCCCCCGGCAAGCTGAACGCCCTGGTCGCGGGGGCCTGCGAGGCGGGCGGCGGCGCGCTCCTCGCCCTCGGCCTCGCGACGCCCGCGGCGGGGGCCGCCGCGGCGGGAGCCATGGCCGGCGCCACGGCCGTGCACACGCCCAACGGATTCTTCAGCCAGGGCGGCGGCTACGAGTACCCGGCGTTCCTCGGCCTGGTCTCGGCGGCCCTCGCCGTCACGGGCCCCGGCCGCTACTCCGCCGACCACGCGCTCGGCCACGCCCTCAACCGCGGCTGGATGGTGCCGGCCGCCCTCGCGGGCACGGCCGTCGGGGTGCTCGCCACGCTGGGGGCGAGGAACAAGAAGGTGCGCGAGGCGGGGGACGTACGGGACGACGCCTCGCCCGAGATGTAGCCGCCGTGACAGGCTGCGGGGCATGGACGATCACGAGGACCCGTGGGAGACGGTCGGCCGCCTCTACGAATGGCTCGATTCCCACAACCGGCGCGCACCTCAAGAGGCCTTGCTCCTAAGGATGTTGAAGCTGTCCGAGGAGGTGGGCGAGGTCGCACAGGCGGTCATCGGCGCCACCGGCCAGAACCCCCGCAAGGGCACCACCCACACCTGGGACGACGTCCAGGCCGAGCTCTGCGACGTCATCGTCACGGCCATGGTCGCCCTGCGCACGCTGACTCCGGACGCGCGGGGCGTGCTGGCCGAGCATCTGCGGCGCGTGGGTGAGCGGTCGGTGGGTGGGCGGTCGGTGGGCGGGCGGTCGGTGGGCGGGCAGTCCTTGGGTGGGTGGTCGTCGGACAAGCGGACGTCAGAGGAGCGGACGTCAGAGGAGCGGACGTCAGAGGAGCGGACGTCAGAGGAGCAGTCCTCAGACAAGCGGACCGCAGAGGGACAGTCCTCGGAGTTGCAGACCTCAGACAACCGGACCTCGGAGGAGCAGTCCTCAGACGACCGGACCTCGGAGGAGCAGTCCTCAGACGACCGGACCTCGGAGGAGCAGTCCAAAATCACTGTCCCACCGACCAGTTAACGAGTTAGCGTCCGCTTCCATGACCACTACCTCCGCCACGTCCACCGCCACCGACGGCCCCCCTCGCCTCACCCGCCTCACCTTCCACGGCCCCCTCTCCGAGGCCCGCGCGCAGCGGATCGTCGAGCGCCTCGCGGCGTCCGGCCCCCGCACCGTGCTCGACCTCGGCTGCGGCTGGGGCGAGTTGATGCTCCGCGTGCTCGAAGCCGCCCCCGGGGCCACCGGCGTCGGCGTCGACCTGAAGGGCGAGGACCTGGACCGCGGGCGCGCGAACGCCGAGGAGCGCGGGCTCGGCGAACGGGTCGTCTTCGCCGAGGAGTCCGCGACGGACACCACGCGCGGCCCCGCCGACGTGGTCCTGTGCCTCGGTGCGAGCCACGCGCTCAGCGCCGCCCAGCTGCCGGCCAAGGCGACGGTCGAGGCACTGGCCGAGCTGCGCCGCCTGGTCAACCCCGGCGGCCGGGTCGTGCTCGGCGAAGGCTTCTGGCAGCGCACGCCCACCGAGGAGGAGCTCGCCGGGATGTGGCCGGACGCCCGGGTCGAGGAGCACCTGTTCCTCGGCGACCTGGTGGACGCGGCGATCGAGGCGGGGTTCCGGCCGCTGTGGGTGGAGACGGCGAGCCCCGAGGAGTGGGAGGAGTTCGAGTCCGCGTACCGCTCCGACGTCGAGGAGTGGCTCGCCGCGCACCCCGGCCACCCGCTGGCAGCCGAGACCCGCGAGCGCGTCGACGCCCAGCGCTCGACCTGGCTGCGCGGCTACCGCAGGGTGCTCGGCATCACCTATCTGACCTTGGTGCCCGTCGCCTGAGGCGAGTTAGGGTCGCGCGGTAAGGGCGTCGGGGAAGACACACTCGACGAGCTCCGAGGACAAGCAAGGGGGGCCACGCACCATGAGCGCGAGGGTCACGGCGGTCAGCAGCAACGGAACGTACTCCTTCACCAAGCCGAACCGCGAGAGCATCACGCTGCTCGAAGGGCTCGGCGTCGAGGGGGACGTGCACGCCGGGGAGAAGGTCAAGCACCGCTTCCGCGTCGCGCAGAACCCGGACCAGCCGAACCTGCGCCAGGTCCACCTCATCCACGAGGAGCTCTTCGACGAGCTGGCCGCTGACGGCTACACCGTGGCGGCGGGCGAGCTCGGCGAGAACGTCACCACGCGCGGCATCGACCTGCTCGGCCTGCCCACCGGGGCGCGCCTGCGCCTCGGCGAGACGGCCGTCGTGGAGGTCACCGGGCTGCGCAACCCCTGCCGTCAGATCGACGACTTCCAGGCCGGGCTGATGAAGAAGGTCGTCGGACGCGACGACAGCGGCGCCGTCTTCTACAAGTCGGGGATCATGAGCGTGGTCCTGCGGGGCGGCGAGATACGCCCCGGCGACGCGATCGAGATCGTCCTGCCGGAGGAACCGCACCACCCGCTGAAGACCGTCTGAGACTGCCTGAGACCGTCTGACTGCCTGAGACCGTCTGAGTACCTGAGGCCGTCTGAGGCCGGTGAGGACTAGCGCCTGAGCCCGCCCGCCCTACGCGAACCACGTCTCGGCGAGCGCGTCGAGCGTCGGCTCGGGCGGGGCGGGCAGTTCCCGCAGATACCAGGGCAGATTGCTGTACACGTGCAGCAGCGTGTATGCGAGGAGTTGGCGCGGATCGTACGTCCTGCCGTACGCCTTCATGAAGCGCGCGAGCAGTCCCGGTTCGCCGCGTGTGACGAAGAGGCCGACGGCCACGAAGTCGTACGCCCTGTCGCCGATCATGGCGGGCTCGAAGTCGAAGAGCCCGGTGAGCCGCCAGCCGTCGGGGGCGACGATCAGGTGCTGGCGCATGAACTCGGTGTGCAGGAGCGCGTGTTGACCGGCGTCCGTCGCGCCGTCGGCAGGCAGTTCGACGGAGTCGAGGAAGCCGGGGATCTGCTCCAGCCAGCTCTCCGGCAGCTCGCGCTCCCGCTGCCGCGCGACCGCGCCGGCGCGCTGCCGGTCGAGGAACGCGGTCCAGTCACCGGGCCCGAGGACGTCGGCGAGCGGCGCCGGGTCGAGCGCGTGCAGGGCGGCCAGGGTCTCGGCGGCGTCGGTGACGATCCGCTCCCGGTCGGCGTGCGGGATGCGCGGCCACGCGACGGCGAGGTCCTCGCCGGGCAGGCGGGACATCAGGACGTAGCGCCAGCCGTTCTCGTACGTTCCCCAGTCGTGCAGCCGGGGCGTGGGGACGGGGAGGCGGCCCTCGACGTGGCCGAGCACGCGGGCCTCGGTGACGCCGTCCTCGGCACAGACGGTGGGGAAGAGCTTCAGTACGTGCTCGTCGCCGACCGCGTAGACCGGCTGGGAGCCCTCGGAGTAGCGGGTCAGGGGAGCTCCGGCGAGCCCCAGCCTGCGGCACAGGTCCTCGACGCCGGGCCGCATGACCGCTTCGTCGGGGACGACGCGGTCCCACTCCTCGTCCGTCTTCACCTCGGGCAGCATGATCGGCACCGTACTGGCTACCGAAGTAGGGCCGCGACCGACTTTCGGCTGCTGTGCGCGGTGCGGGCCCGCTCCTAACGTCCCTGGTGAAGGCGATCGACGGCGACCGGCCGTCACGGGGCGGAACGGAGCACCACAACATGTCGGGCGACAGGCTCAACAAGGCACGTGGCGGCGCGAGTTCGCGCGAGGAGACCACGGAGATCGGCCACCCGCGCGGCGATCTCGCCCTGATCCTCGTCGGTATGCCGCTCCTCGGCCTGCTGCTCGGGCTCGCACTGCCGCGCCTGGCCCGCTGGGCGTCCGGGTCGCCGGTGTTGCCGTGGCGGGACGGCATCGAGTTCATCGGCGGGCTCGACGCGCCGTGGCAGACCGCGCTCGTCATGGCGGCGGGGCTCGTGGCCGGACTCCTGCTGGCCTTCACGGCGCTCGCGGAGTCGATGAAGGTGAGGCTGAGCGACGCACGGGTGACCGTCGAGCAGGAGGGCCGGACGCGGACCTTCGAACGCGCCGACGTCTCGGCGGTCTTCCTCGACGGCAAGCACCTGGTGCTGCTCGGCGCGGACTCCGGCGAGCTGGCGCGCGGCGAGAACGGGGCGCGCGCCGCCGCCCTGGCCGGGGCCTTCCGCGCGCACGGCTACCCCTGGCGGGACGCCGATCCGCACGCGTCCCTGTTCCGGCGCTGGATCCCCGGCACCCCCGACCTGCCCGCCGAGGTGCACGCGCTCCTCGCGGCGCGGAAGGCCGCGCTGAAGCGGGACGCCGGGCGGGACGCGCGGGACCTGGTCGAGACGGTGCGCGGGCTCGGATTCGTCGTACGCGATGAGGGCAAGGAGCAGCACTGGCGCCCCCTGGCCGGGGCGTGAGGGTCGGGGCGTGAGGGTCGGGGCGTGAGGGTCGGGGCGTGACAAAGGCGGTGCCTCTCCCCGAGGGAGAGGCACCGCCCCATGACATGTGGCGTCAGGCCGTCAGGCCGTCAGGCCGTCAGGCCGTCAGGCCGTCAGAACACGAACGGCCCCGGCGACTGCGGCGACGTGGCCGTGCAGTTCACGGTGATGCCGAGGACCTGGACCTTCAGGGACTTCGCTTCGAGGCTGTCGCCCGAGGCGACGGTCCCGGCGAGGGGTCCGGTGGACACGGCGCCGCCGGCCGGGATGGCCGGGTTGGAGTTGCCGGTGAAGTCGGTCGTGCCGGTGCCGTTCTTGGTGAGGGTGAGCGTCGAGGTGACCGCGCCCGCCGCGACGTCGATGGGGGCCGTGATCGCGGACGTGGACAGGTCGATGGTCGCGTTGGTGCCGTCCTGGGTGGCCTTGAGCGTCGCCGTTCCCGCGCCGTACGAACCGCAGTCGAACGAGAGGGTGGCGGTCTGCGGCTCCACGGCACCGGCCGCGGGTGCCATCGCGAGCGCGCCCACGGCGAGGGCGCCCGCGCCGATCGCCGAGCCGATTCCGATGCCGAATCTGCCATGTCGCATGGAGGACCTGCCTTCATGGTGGGGGGAGCGAGGGGGTGCCGGTCTGACGGGTAGTCAGCAGCCCGGATTGTTGCCCATTGATACACAGGGCCTCTGACGTGACAAGGCCGACCCCGCGATCCTTGACATGTCACGACCAATTCCGGCCGCCCCCTCGCCCACTCCCCTCAGCCCTCGCCGCGCAGCGCGCCCGACACCTCCTCGGCAAGGAGGTCGACGTACGCGGCGGTCCAGGTCTCGAACGTCGGGCGGTCCCACAGGTCGGTCGAGAACTCCACGTACCCGGAGAGCACGTCACCCGTGGGAATCAGACCGAAGTTCAGCTCCCCGCGCGCGCCCGACACCGCGAGGTCCTCGACCGCCGTGGTCAGGCCCGGCAGCTCGATGTCCGTCTCCAGCGAGCTCTGGTACTGGAAGCCGAGCGGCAGCCGCTCGGGCACCTCGGTGGCGAGGGCCTCGCTCAGGTCCGCGGCCAGCGCGCGGATCGGCGAGGGGTGGGCCATGGCCTCGACGGCGTCGCGTGCCACCCGCTCCACCAGCTCCGCGAACGGCCCGGCGGCCGCGCCGTCGGCCCGCAGCGTGAAGGACGACACCGTGCAGGCCGCGAGCGCCTCGAACTCGCGCCGCTCGCGGTTGGCGAAGGAGATGTTGAGGAGGATGTCCTGCCGGTTCCCCACCTTCGCGACCAGACGGGCGAAGGCGGCCGCCGTCACCACGAAGGGCGTCGTGCGGTGCCGTCGCGCCAGCGCCTCCACGTCGGCGCGCGTGTCCCGGCCTACCGTGAACAGCACCACGTCGCCGTCGCCGCTCAGCACCTCGGGCTTGGGCCTGTCCAGCGGCAGCGGCATGGCGAAGGAGGCGCCCTTGAGGCGGCGCGCCCAGTGCTCGACCAGGCGGGCCTTGTCCTGCGTATGGCTCTGCTCCTGCTGCCAGCGCGCGTACGCACCCGGCTGCGGGGCGCTCTCGGCCAGGCCGTGCGGGGTCCCGGTGGCCGCCGCCCGGTAGAGCTCGGCCAGTTCGCGCAGCAGCAGGCTGACCGCCCAGCCGTCGCAGCACGCGTGGTGCATGACGAAGACCAGCGCCCAGCGGTCCTCGCCCGTGCGCAACAGACGCAGGACCGGGGCGAGTTCGCCGAGCAGGTCGATGGGCGTCGAGGCCGTCTCCCCTGCCTCGACATGCGCCGCGGCCTCGGCGTCGGCCGCCGAACCGAACCTGGCGAACAGGTCCTCCTCCGGCAGCTCCACCGGCCTGGCGCGCAGCACCTCCTGCCACCACTGCTCGCCGCCGTCCGACACGAAGCGCGTACGCAGACCCTCGTGCCGGGCGATCAGCTGACTGAGCGCGGTGCGCAGGGCCGGTACGTCCAGCGCTCCCGTCAGGGTGAGCCGCATCGCCACGTTGTAGATCTCGGGGCGGGCGTGCGTGCCGTGACGGGCGATGAAGGCGGCTTGCTGGGCGGTGACGGGGGCGCGGCCGACGACGTCCGTGTCGCCTGCGCCCCCTGTGCCCTCTCCACCCTCTTCGCTCCCTTCGCCCACGGCTCCGGCCCCGGCCCCGGCCCCGGACTCACCCCGGGACTCGGCGAGGTAGGCCGCCATCGCCCGCAGCGTCGGCTCCTCGTAGAAGCGGGCGACGGGGTACTCCGTGCCGAACTCCTCCCGTACGGCGTTGGCGAGACGGATCGCCGTGATCGAGTGGCCGCCCAGCTCGAAGAAGGAGGCGTCGGACGCGATCGCCGCCGCTTCCGTCTCGAACTCCTGGGCCCACAGCCGCTTCAGCCGCGCCTCGACGCCGTCGCTCGCGGCCCGCGTCCGCCCTGCACGGGCCGTGGGACCGGTGGGCGAGGTGATCAGCGAGGGGGCGGGCAGCGCGGCCCGGTCCAGCTTGCCGTTGCCGGACAGCGGGAGGCGGGGAAGCACGGCCCAGGCGCGCGGCACCATGTGGTCGGGCAGCAGCCGGGCGAGCTCCGCCGTCAGCCGGTCCGCGAGCTCCTGCTCCGCCGCGCCGGGACGCGCGGGCACGGCGTAGGCGACGAGCCTGGCCTCGCCCCGCTGGTCGCGGCGGGACAGGACGACCGCTTCGCCGACCTCCGCCAGGCCGTTGAGGGCCCGCGAGACCTCCTCCGGCTCGACGCGGTAGCCCCGTATCTTCACCTGGTCGTCGGTCCGGCCGCGGAACTCGAGGGATCCCGCGGCGTTCCTGCACACCAGGTCACCGGTGCGGTACATCCGCCCTTCGGTGCCGCGCGGATCGTCGACGAAGCGCTCCGCGGTCAGGTCGGGCCTGCCCAGGTAGCCGTTCGCCACGCCGGGACCTCCGACGTACAGCTCCCCCACCTCGCCTGCGGGCGCCTCGCGGCCGTCCGCGTCCAGGACCCGCAGCGTGACGTTGTCGACGGGGCGGCCGATCGGGATCGGGGACGGTGCGGCGCCCGACTCGTCGGGGCGCACGGTCTCCACCGTGCACAGCACCGTCACCTCGGTGGGGCCGTACACGTTCACCGTCTCGTACGGAGCGCCGGGGCGCGGCCGGGTGCGCAGCACGTCGCCGCCGACCAACAGGTGCCGCAGGGCGGGCTGTTGGTCCTCCGGCAGCGCCATGACCGCCTCGCCGAGGGCCGTCGGCAGGATGGAGAAGGCGATCCGCCGGTCCGTGTACCAGCGGGCCAGGACGGCCGGGTCCCTGCGCGTCTCCTCGTCGGCCACCACGACCGTGGCGCCCGCGGTCAGCGCGGGCCAGATCTCCAGCGCGGAGGCGTCGAAGCCCTGGCTGCACACGGCGGCACTGCGGTCGTCGGCGGTGAAGCCGAAGCGTTCGTGGTGCCACTGGCACAGGTCCACCACGGCCCGGTGCGGGATCGCGACGCCCTTGGGAGTGCCGGTGCTGCCGGAGGTGTAGATGGCGAAGCAGAGGGATTCGGGGCCGTGGGGGGTGTGCGACGCCGGGACGTCCGTCGAGGGACCTGCCGCCTCGACGCCCGAGGGGCCCGCGGCGTCGACGTCGAGCACGGCGGTCCCTGCCGGTGCCGTCGGCCGGGCGTCCGTGCGCCCGGCGCCGTCCACCACGAGCACCCGTGCGCCGCTCTCCGCGAGGATCGCCTCGGCCCGCGCCCTGCCCTGGCCCGGGTCCAACGCCACATATCCGTGGCCGGACTTGAGGGACGCGAGCATGGCGACGATCAGCTCGGGGCCGCGCGGCAGCCACAGGGCGACCGGCGCTTCCCCCGTGCCCGCGGCCCGCAGTGCGCCCGCGAGTCGGTCGGCGCGCTCGGCCAACTCCCCGTATGTCAGGGTGACTTCGCCGCTGATCACCGCGGTGCGGTGCGGGGCGACCTCGGCCCAGCGCGACGTCAGGGAGTCGACCGTGCTGCGCGTGCGCTGCCGCACGGGGCCGCGCCGCCACTCCTGCGGCTCCGCGGCCGGGGCCTGGGCGCCCACCGCTTGGGCGCCCACCGCCTGGGCGAGGACGTCACGGAACGTCGCGAAGAGCCCGTCGATCGTCGCCTCGTCGAAGAGGTCGGTGTTGTACTCCCAGTGGCAGCGCACACCGTCGGGCTGGTCGGTGAAGTACACGCTGAGGTCCGTCAGCGCCTTGTCGGGACCCGAGTCGAGCGGCGTCGAGCGGATCCCGGGCAGGTCGAAGTCGAACGGGTCGCCGGTCTCGAACTCGGCCAGCGTCTGGAAGACGGGCGTCCGGTCGAGCGCGCGCGGCGGGTCCAACTCCCGTACGACCGCGCCGAAGGGCACGTCCGCGTGGTCGTACGCGTCCAGGGCGACCCCGCGCACCCGGTCCAGGACCGTGCCGAAGTCCGGGTCCCCGGAGAGGTCCAGACGCAGCGCCAGCGTATTGACGAAGAAGCCGACCACGTCCTCGTACTCGGGCGTGCGGTCGGACATCGGCGTGCCGATGACCACGTCGTCCTGGCCGGTGACGCGGCACAGCGCGGCCGCGTACCCGGCGAGCAGGGTCATGAAGAGCGTACTGCGCCTGCTCCTGCTGAACTTCCGTACGCTGTCGGACAGTTCGGGGCTGAGGGCGCGGAACAGGGCGCGGCCGTTGGAGGTCATCACCGCGGGCCGCGGCCGGTCGGTGGGCAGCTCAAGGACGGGCAGGTCGCCGTCGAGGGCCTTCTTCCAGTACGAGAGGTCCTCCGCCGACTTCGCGTCGGCGAGCGAGTCGAGCTGCCGGCGGGCGTGATCGGCGTACGTACGGGTGAGCACGGGAAGCTCCGCCGCCGGGCCGCCCGGCAGCTCCGCGCGGTACAGGGCGGAGACGTCGCGGGCGAGCACGGCGGCCGACGCCGCGTCCATCACGATGTGGTGCAGGGACAGGACCAGGACGTGCCGCCGCTCGCCGAGCCTGACCAGGCGCGTGACGAACAGCGGGCCGTTCACCAGGTCGAAGCGGCGCTCGCTCTCGGACTTGAGGGTGGCGGCGACGGGGTCGTCCACCCCCGCCTCTTCGATGATCTCGAAGTCCACGTCGGCCGGTGGCAGTGTGAACTGCCGTGGCTCGCCGCCCACTTCACGGAAGACGGTGCGCAGCTGCTCGTGCCGGACGGCCAGGGCACGCAGGGCGGCGCGCAGCGCGGGCACGTCGAGCGGGCCTTCGAGCTCGATGGCCTTGGTCTCGTTGTACGCGGTGCGGCCGGGCAGCATCCGCTCCAGGAACCAGACGCGCTGCTGGCCCGGGGAGAGGGCGGATCCCTGGTCCGTCGTGGGGTTCCGCACGGGCACAGGAGCGGCCTGGGCGGTCGGCACCACGGACGTCGCGCGGTCGCGGCGCAGCGCGTCGAGGTGGACCAGGCCCGCCCGCAGCGCGCTGGGCTCGACGCCGAAGTCGACCAGGGCGACGATCTCGTCGGCGCCCGCGGCACCCACCGCGTCCACGACCGAACGGACCGTCTCGGGGCTGCCGATGAGAGCCCGCTGGTCGCAGTAGCGGTCGTAGGCGCGACGGAAGACCACGTCCAGGTCGTCCTCGGTCATCGCCGAGAGGTCCACCTGATGGCCGAGGCTGTTGGCGACGTTGCCGAACAGGGACAGGGAGGCCCGCATGTAGCGGGACAGCGGATCGCGGGCCTCGGCGCGTGCCGCGTCGTGGTCCTCGTCGAGGTAGGTGTGGAGCAGCACGGCCACGTGCCCCGCGTCCGGATCGAGGCCGTGCTCGGCGCGCGTGCGGCGGTAGAGCGCGATGTTCTCGCGCAGCTGTTCGACGTCCTGCGTCATGAGGTTGGTGACGACGCCCAGGTCGTGGCGGGCGGCCAGGGCGTACGAGGCCGGATTGCCGACGACGGCCGTGTACATGGGCGGGGCGTCCTGGACCGGGCGCGGGAAGAGGTGGAGGTCGCTCTCGCCGTTCCCGGTGGTGCGGCGGACCGGCTCGCCGCGCCACAACTTCCTTACCTCCTCGACCTGTTCGTACATCTTCTCCTTGTGGGAGCCGAAGCGCTCGGGGAAGAAGACGAAGTCGTTGGCGTGCCAGCCGCTGGCGCAGCCGATGCCGATACGGCCGCCGGAGAGGTTGTCGACCATCGACCACTCTTCGGCGACGCGGATCGGGTCGTGCAGCGGCAGCACCACGGAGCCCGCGTTGATGCGGATGCGGTCCGTCTCGCGGGCGAGGGCCGCGGCGAGGACGACGGGGTTGGGGAACAGGCCGCCGAAGGAGTGGAAGTGCCGTTCGGGGATCCACAGGGAGTGGAAGCCGTTGCGGTCGGCGAAGCGGGCGGTCTCAAGGAGGTGGTCGTACTTGCCGTGGCGGGGGGCCTCGCCGTCCTGCGGGTAGTCGCCGAAGAAGTAGACGCCGAAGTCGAGTGTCTTGGCGGGGGTCTTGGCGGGGGGCGCGGGCTTGGGGTCGGACGTCGCCTGGGGCTTCGGGGCGGGCTTGGCGGGCTCGGGGAGCGCCGCGGTCGTGGCCGTGGTGGTGGCAGTGGCTGCGCTGTTCCAGGCCACGGCCTGCGCCCTGGGGGCGGGCTGCGTCTTGGGAGCGGGCTGTGCCCGGGGAACCGGCTGCGCCTTGGGGCGGGGTCCGGCCTTGGGGCTGCCCAGCGAGAATCCCGCCCCGCGCAGCTCCCGCAGCGAGTCCTTCACCGCGTCCACGATGAACTCGACGTCCCCGTCGGTGTGTTCGGTGGACAGGAAGAAGTTGCGCCACTCCCACACGTGCACCCCGCGCAGCATGAGGTGGTGGTAGAGCAGCTCCATGTCCGCGCGGTGCTCGAAACGGAACATCGAGCCGAAGTGGTCGAGGCTCAGGGCGAACCCCTCGGCCTCGAAGAAGGCGTTGAGCGTCGCGGCCAGTTCGTCCGTGCGCGCGTTCAGGCGTTCCTGGAGCCGCGGGCTGTTCTCCTTGAGGTGGGTCAGGACGGCACGCGCCGCGACCATCGACACCGGGTGCTGGATGTAGGTGCCGCCGAAGAACGTGGTGTCGGCCGCCGGGTAGCTGGCGTCCCCGTAGGTCCAGTGGCCGCCGTCGATGCCGTCCATGATGTCGGCCCGGCCCGCGATGGCGCCGATGGGGAAACCGCCGCCGAGCAGCTTTCCGTAGGTGGCCAGGTCGGGCGTGACGCCGTAGAGCTCCTGGGCGCCGCGCGGCGCGGGGCGGAAGCCGGTCAGCATCTCGTCGAAGAACAGCACGATGCCGTGCCGCCTGGTCAGCTCGCGCAGCCGGCGCACGAACTCGGCGGGCTGCAGCGACGGGTGGCGGCTCTGCACCGGCTCCACGACGACCGCCGCGATGTCGCCCGCCTGCTGCTCGATGACGGCGAGGCTCTCCTCGCTGCCGTACGGCAGGACGAGCAGGTCGGCGACGGCGTTGCTCGGCACGCCCGCGGACATCGGGACGGTGGTGAGGCCGCCCTCGCCGCCGGTGCGCGGGGAGCGTCCGAGGACGTTGTCGTTGTGGCCGTGGTAGGCGCCCTCGAAGGTGATGATGCGGGAGCGTCCCGTGGCGGCGCGGGCCAGGCGGATCGCCGCGGAGTTCGCCTCCGTACCGGAGTTGGCGAACGCGACGCGCTCCAGGCCCGTCAGCTCGGAGAGCAGTTCGGCGGCCTCGCCGGTCTCGACGTTGCGGGGGCCGAGCTGGATGCCGCGCGAGAGGTGCTCGCGGACCGCCTCCGTGACGAAGGCGGGCTCGTGGCCGAAGAGCAGGACGCCGAAGCCCATGGTGATGTCGACATAGCGATTGCCGTCGATGTCCTCCAGCCACGAGCCCTGCGCCCGCCGCCCCGCGAGGGGGTACAGCATCTCTTTCGTGGTGCTGCGGAAGCCGACAGCCGCGCGGCTGTCGGCGAGTACGCGGCGGTAGCGCTGGGCGATGCGCTTGGAGGTGGGCGTCTTGGCGGTGTAGCGGCGCACCAGGTCGTCCAGGTGGGCCCGTTGGGAGTCGGAGGCGCCGCCGCGGACCATGCCGGAGCCGCGGGCGACCTCCAGGCGGGGGCCGTGCTGGGCCCGCCGCGGCTCCGGGGTCTCGTCCGGTGCGGCCTGTGTCTGGGCCTGTGTCTGGGCCTGTGTCTGCGTCTGGGCCTGTGCCTGTGCCTGTGCCTGTGCCTGTGTCTGCTCGGCCGCCGGGGCGCCGATCTGCTGGGCGATGCGCTGCGAGAGCTCGGCCATCGCCGCGAGGTCCTGGTCGACCGCAGCGGAGACGGAGCGGGAGTCGGAGCTGGGGCTGGAGCCGGAACGGGAGCTGGGTTCGGTCTCGGTGGTCACCGGTCCGCCTTCCCGTCGGCGGTGGGGTTCGCCGCCTGATTCGCCTGAGCCGCCTGAGTCGCCTGGTTGGCCAGCAACTGGGTGAGCTGGCCCATGAGTTGGAGCTGGATCTGCGAGAGCTGGTGGACCTGGCGTACGAGGTCCTCCACTTCACGGCGTGTGGCGTACTCGACCGGGGCGGCGGGAGCCGGGGCGGGCTCGGGGATCACGGGGGCGGGCGGCGCGACGGGAGCGGCCTGGGCGGACACCGCGATCGGTGCGACCTGCGCAGGCGCGGGCGCGGGCGCGGCAACAGGAGCGACCGGGGCGGGCGCGGCGACCGGAGCGGACACCGCGCCCCCGCCCACACCCCCCGTCTTCCCCACGATGATCAGGGCGAGCCCCTTGGCCGTCCCCGCCTCCTCGAAGAGCTCCCTCATCGACACCTTGACGCGGTGCTCCTCCTCCAACTCCCGCAGCACACCGATCATTTGCAGCGAGTCCGCGCCGAGATCGAAGAAGGAAGCGTCCTCGGCTATCTCGCTCGTGTCGTAGCTGAGGTGCTTCGCGGTGACCTTGATGATGTGCTGCAGCACCCGCTCGACCGCTGCCTCGTCCTGTGCCACTTCCGCCCCATCCCTTGCCGTTTGTACGGGTTGTACATGTACGGGTCGTGCGGGCCGGGGAAGGTGGTTCTCCGGCCCTGTCCAGTAGTCCTTGTGCTGGAATCGGTAGCCGGGCAGGGGGATCCTGCGCCCCGCCCCGCCCATGAAGATCCGCCAGTCGACGGGGGCCCCGGCCCTGTAGAGCCCGGCGGCCGCGTCCCACAGCGGTTCGAGCCCCGCGCCGCGCCGCAGGGTCGGAAGCGCCGCCTTGTCCGGCGCCTCCCGGCGCGCGAGCCCGCTGAGCGTGGTGTGCGGTCCGATCTCGACCAGCACCCCCACATCCGCGTACGCGGCCGCCAACTCCCCCATGACGTCCGCGAATCGAACCGGTTCACGCGCCTGGCGTACGAGGTAGTCGGCGTCCGGCAGCCACCCCGCGGGCCGGGTGAGCCCGTCAAGGCCGCTGATGAACGGCACGTCCACGGGCCGCCACTCCACCTCGGCGCACAGCCCGCGCAGCCCGTCGAGCACCGGGTCCATCAGGGCGGTGTGGAAGGCGTGCCGCACCGGGAGCTCCCGCCCCGGGATCCCGCGCTCGGCGAGCAGCGCGGCCAGGCGTGCCACGGCCTCGGCCGGGCCCGCGAGCACCTGGCTCCGCTCGCCGTTGACGACCGCGAGCTCCACGCCGGGCACCTCGGCGGCCAGTTCGCGTGCCGTGCGCGCCTCGACCTGCACCGCGAGCATCGCGCCGGGCGCGCAGTGCCGCCGCATGAGCCGTCCGCGCTCGGCCGTCAGGCGCAGCCCGTCCGCCAGGGAGAGCGCCCCGGCCGCGTACAGCGCTCCGTACTCCCCGACGCTGTGCCCCGCGACCACGCCCGGTGCGATCCCGGCCGCCCGCCACAGGCGGACGAGCGCGCACTGCAGCGCGAAGAGCGCGGGCTGCGCGAGCTCGGTGGGCCAGACGGGCTCCTCGTCACCCGCCTCCTGAAGCAGCGGGCCGAGGAGGCTGTCGCCCCCGGTGAGCGCGGCGAACTGCCGCTCACAGGCGTCCAGGACCTCGCGTACGACGGGAAAACGCTCATGGAGGGCGCGGGCGACGCCCCGGTGGAGGCTGCCCTGCCCCGTGAAGAGGAACCCGGCATCGGCCCCGCCCGACTGCGGCTTCGACTCCGACTGCGACTCCGACTTCGACTTCGACTTCGACTTCGACTGCGCCTTCGGCTTCGCGATCCAGTCGTCGAGGGCTCCGGTGAGCGCGGCCACCGTGTCGCCCCGCACCGCGAGCCGCTGCCTGCGGTGGGCCCGGCCGAGCGCCTGCGTCGTCACGAGGTCCGCGAAGTGCGTCTCGGGGTGGGCGCGCAGGTGGTCGCGGAGAGCCACGGCGTTGTCGGCGAGCGCCGCCTCCGTGTGGCCCGCGACGACCAGGACGCCCGGAGCCGTCGGAGCGTCGGCCGAGCGAGCGACGGGCTCGGGAGCCTGCTCCAGGACGACATGAACATTGGTGCCGCCGACGCCGAACGAGCTGACACAGGCCCTGCGCGGCCCGTCGCCCTCGGGCCACGGACGCGGCGAGTCGGGGATGTAGAAGGGGCTGGACGCGAGGTCGAGGGCGGGGTTGGCGCGGCGGAAGTTGGCCATCGGCGGGATGACGCCGTGCCGCAGCACGAGCAGCGCCTTGACCAGGCTCGCCAGGCCCGAACACACGTCGAGGTGCCCGATGTTGGCCTTGACCGAGCCCAGCGCGCAGTAGCCCGTGCGGTCGGTGTCGGCGCGGAACGCGGCGGTGGCGCCCTCGAACTCGATCGGGTCACCCTTGAAGGTGCCGGTGCCGTGCGTCTCCAGATAGCCGACGGTTCCCGCGTCGACGCCCGCCTTCTCCAGCGCGCGCCGGATCGCGCGCCGCTGGCCGGACGCGCTCGGCGCGGCGAACGCCTTCTTGTCCGCGCCGTCGTTGTTGGCACCCCAGCCCCGGATGACGCCGTGGATGTGATCGCCGTCCGCGACGGCCCTGTCGAGGCGCTTGAGGATCAGGGCGACCACGCCCGTGCCGCCGACCGTCCCGTCCGCGTCGGCGTCGAAGGGCCGCAGGTAGCCGCTCTTGGAGAGGATGGAGCCCTTCACGTACTGGTAGCCGAGCACCTGCGGCACGTGGAGGGCGGTCGCCCCGGCGACGGCGATGTCGCACTCGCCGGCGACCACGGCCTGCGCGGCGACGTACACGGCGGTGAGCGAACTGGAGCACGCCGTCTGGACGTTGACGGCCGGACCGGTCAGACCGAGGCGGTAGGAGGCGCGGTTGGCGGTGAAGTCGCTGAAGTTGCCGACGGCGACCTGCAGCCCCGCGACCCAGTCCGCGACGCCCTCCTGGAGGACGTTGTTCTGCAGATAGGTCTGGAGGGTGTAGAGGTGGTAGCCGGTGCTCGCGTAGACCCCGACCTCGCTCGTGCCCGTGTCCTGGGGCGCGCCCGCGTACCCGGCGTTCTCCAGCGCGTGGTGCACGCACTCCAGGAACAGACGGCTCTGCGGGTCGGTGATCCTGGCCTCGTGCGCGCTCATCCCGAAGAAGGCCGCGTCGAAGCCCGCGATGTCGTCGATGACCCCGCTCGCCCCGACGAACTCCTCGGCGCGGTACTGCTCTTCGGGCACACCGGCGGCGGCAAGCTCGGCCTCGGTGAAGCGGCGGATGCGGTCGGCGCCGTCGTGGATCGTGCGCCAGAACTCCTCCGGGGTGTCGGCGCCGGGCAGCCGGAAGGACATCCCGACGACGGCTACGGCATCACGGGCGGCGGCGGTCATCGGGCCTCACTCCCCTGAGCACCAGCGGGATCGCCCACGCTGCCGCTGTCGTTCGAGCTGTCGCGGTCGTCCACACTGTCGCCCTGCTCCCTCGATTGCCCCTTGACCCGCCCCACGACGGGTCCCGCGACGTGCCCCGTGCCTTGATCCTTGGCCTGCCCCTCGGAGGCTCCCTCGGCGTTCCTCCCGTACCGCACCAGCACGACGAACAACGCGAGGCACAGCACGATCGCCAACCCGTGGAGCAGCCCCACGACATGAAGCGGCGAGGAGCGTTCGAGGAGGGCGCCGCTGACGAGCATCCCCAGACCGAACCCGGTGTTCTCGACGGAGGCGGAGAGCCCGAAGAGCCTGCCGCGCTGCTCGTCGGGGGCCGCCTGGAGCCGGGTGACGTACGCGATCTCGGTGAGCCCGTCGGCCATGCCGGCCACCAGGGCGGCCACCACGGCCACGCCCGTGGGCAGTCCGGCGAACACCACGATGAACGCGGCGGACATCACACAGGACCCGATGGCGAAGGCCCGCTCCCCCGGCCCCTGCCGCCCACCGCGCCCGGCCCACCGCCCGCAGATCTGCTGCATGACGATGTTGCCGATGGCCCAGGTGGCCCAGAACTGGCTGACGAACGTGGCCGGATGGGACGGGTCGAGGTCGCTGGAGTAGACGGGCAGCGCGACGTTGTGGGACGAGGACCCGAGTCCGTCGGCGGCGCGCACGACGATCATGACGGCGAGGACGGGAGCGGCACGGAGCAGAAGAAGGGCTCCACCGCCGGGGGCGGCGCCGCTGCCCGCGGCTTTCGCCTCGCCCCCTCCCCCCTCTGCCTCGTCCCCCTTCTGCCCCGTCTCTTCCTTGTCCTTCCCCTTCGTACGAATGGGAAGGGAGAGGAGGACGCTGGCCGAGACCGCGAAGGTGGCGGCATCCAGAGAGATGGCGGCGACGTAGCCGAGTTGCGAGACGATGACGCCCGCGGAGGCGAAGCCGGCGATCATCGCGAGGGAACGCCCGGTGGCAAGGAGTGAGTTGGCGCGCATCCGCAGATCACCCCCGACGATCTCGGGGATGCTGCTGCGCAGGGCGACGCCGGAGAGGGTCGAGCAGAAACCGGTCACGACGGCCAGGACGTACAGAAGCCCGGCACGGCCCCCGTCGGGAGCGATCAACAGCGCTATCATTGCGGCGCACTGAGTCAGATCGGCGCCGACCATCAACCTCTTGCGGTCGTACGCCGAGACCAGCCGTCCGCTCACAAAGCCGGACACGACGCTGGTCATCAGGCGCACGGCCATGAAGATCCCCGCGGCCAGGGCGCTGTCGGTCACCTCGTAGATGAAGACGTTGAGGGCGACCATGTTCAGGTAACTGCCGTACGCCGAGACGCCGTTGCCCACGACGAGCAGCCGGAAGTGCCTCACGTTCTCCCCCTTGGTCGCCGCCGGGCTGCCATTCAGGTCGTGCACGGCTGTGCTCAGCCGAGACCGCTTTCACACTCACCCGCCCCGAAGCGCGCCCACAGTCACCCGAATTGGCGACTTGACAGCACGGTCGCTCTCGGTAGCCGAGGGTTTGCCCCAGGGTTCCTGGGACTCCTTTCTGTTTCACCGAGGCCATGGTTAGATCAAGTTGCGGCCAGGGCCGCCGGAGATGTTGACAGTGCCTCCCGGGGGGGAAGATGCCAGTAGACAGCCGTCCACAGAACGCGCCGGCGCTGTCCCACAGGGAGCGCCAGGTGCTGACCCATATCGCGGAGGGCCTCTCCCACAAGCAGGTCGCCAGACGCCTGGGCATCAGCGTGCACACGGTGAGCACCTACCTGCGCCGCATCCGCACCAAGCGCACGGCTCCGACCGTCGCGCACCTGATCCGCCTGAGTCTCACCGAGGAAGCGAAGACGGGCGCGAAGAACTGAACGGGAAGAAGGCCGCGGACGACGAGCCCGGCGCCGTCGCGGGCGGCGCCGTCTACACCATCACGTTCCTGCTCTTCGCGTACATCCCCGCCACCTTCGCCGGTGAACTCTTCGGCAATCGCGGGATGCCCATGTCGCCGTGGTGCGGCCGATGTCCCTGTGGCCGTGGCTGCCGCCGGTGGTGCCCACGGTGTTGTCGTTCGCGCCTCTCGTCTTCGCCGGATGGTGTGTCAAGCGATGGCACCGCCACCTGCGGAACCGGCAGCGGCCCCAGCTGGGGCCGTTCAAACCGGTGCCCCGGATCGGCGAACCGGACGCGTGAGATTACGGGGCCGCACGACAGGGGACGCACGTCAGACCCACGACATACGATGCCTCGCGAGGCGGGGGGGGGGGGAAGGGGCAGACGAGTCGGGCTGTACGCCGGGTTCTGTCGCCCGGTCGCCTCGCGGCGGCCGGGGAGACGGCCATCCATCTAGGGTCGGCATTGCTGCCGACCTCGTGCGGTCTACCCGCGGACTCGGGCGGGCAGCCCTCGGTCGTCCGCGCAGGGCCACTGTTGCCAGTGGCCCCTCTTGACCTTGCTCCAGGTGGGGTTTACCTAGCCGCCTGAGTCACCTCAGGCGCTGGTGGTCTCTTACACCACCGTTTCACCCTTACCGAGGACCGTGAGGTCCCCGGCGGTCTGTTTTCTGTGGCACTGTCCCGCGGGTCACCCCGGGTGGCCGTTAGCCACCACCTTGCCCTGTGGAGCCCGGACGTTCCTCGGGAAGGTCCCCCGAGGGGGTCTTCACGCGGCCGTCCGCCCGGCTCGTCTGCCGTGCCGACCATGTTACCCGCCGGGTCCCCGAGGTCGGTGCCGTGGCCGCCGTCGCCAGGAAGGAGCCCGCGAGGATCAGGGCGAAGGCCGCCATGACGTCCGCCGTCAGGGGCTCGGAGAGGAAGGCGACGCCCGCCGCCACCGCCACCGCCGGGTTGACGTAGGTGAAGACGACGGCGCGGGTCGGGCCCGCCTCCCTGATCAGTTCGAGGAAGACGAGGAAGGCCAGGGCCGTGCAGATGACGCCGAGGCCCGCGAGGGAGGCCAGCGTCGGGGCGTCGGGCACGGACGCGGGCCAGGAGAGCGCCGCCGCGGGGGCGTAGACCACGGCGGCCAGGACCAGGCAGGGCGCGATCAGCTGCAGGCTGGGCACGTCCCGGAGGTGGCGGGCGACGATCAGCGGGGCGATGGCGTAGCCGAGGGCCGTCAGCATGACCTCCGTCAGGGACCAGGCGTCGCCGCCCGTCAGATGGGGCGCCGTCAGGACGGCCACGCCGCCGAGGCCGAGGCCGAGGCCGGTGAGACGGCGCGGGCCGAGCCGTTCCGTGTCGCCGAAGAAGCGGGCCAGGAGGGCGCCGATGATCGGGACGGCGGCGATGAGCAGCCCCGCGGTGGAGCTGGAGATGCGGCGCTCCGCGTCGGTCAGGGTCCACCACGGGCCGAGGATCTCGACACAGGCGAAGGCCAGCATCGGGCGCCAGTGCGTCTTCAGTACGCGGGGCAGTCCCCCTTGTCGTACGGCGAAGGGGAGCAGCAGCGCGGCGCCCAGCGCGCAGCGCGTGAAGACGACCGTCGACGGCGACAGATCGCTGTCGACGGCCACTTTGATCATGAGATACGGGATGCCCCACAGGACACCCATGAGGGAGAAGAGAAACCAGCCGCGTGCCGTCATGCGGGCAGTTTCGGCCGGATCAGCGTCGGGGGTCTTGAACGCTGTTGCGGTACGTGCAAGGGCGGACGCTTGCCCGGTACGCCGCCGGGGTCACCCCGAGCACCCTGCGGAACCAGCGCGTGAGGTGCGCCTGGTCCGCGAAGCCCACCAGGGAGGCGGCCTCGGCGGGGCGCAGGCCCGCCTCCAGGTGGGTGCGGGCGAGCGTCACGCGGTGCTGGGCGAGCCAGGCGTAGGGCGGCATTCCGGTCGATGTGCGGAAGGCGCGCAGGAGTTGGTAGCGGGACAGGCCGAGCGGGGCGGCGAGTTCGGCGAGGGAGGGCGGGGCGAGGAGTTCGTCGGCGAGGCGGTCGCGGACGGCGCGGGCGATGTGGTCGGCGCCGGGGACGTGATCGGCGAGGGGACGGGCGGTGCCGTGCCTGCGGGCGAGGGCGGTGAGCAGCCAGGGGAGGCGGGACTCCGCCTCCAACGGGTCGACGGGTCCGCTGAGTTCGGTGTGCGCGGCGCGCAGGGCCGCGGCCAGTTCGGGGTCGTCCATCACCGCGTCGCGGAAGTGCGGCGTGGCCGTGGTGCCCTCGGCGAGGAGGAGCGGTGCCGGGTACATGGCGCGGTAGGCGTAGCCGCCGCTGGCGCCGGGGCCGCCGGTGTGCACCTCTCCGGGGGCGAGGACGACGATGGACCCGGGCCCGAGGTGGAGCCGCCCGCCCCGGTAGTCGATGACCTCGAAGCCTCCGACACAGACTCCGACGGTGAATTCCTCGTGGTAGTGCGGGGCGTAGCGGTGACGGTCGAAGCGGGCGGTCAGCATATCGAGCGTCCGGCCGCAGGGCCCGAGCGGGGTGCGGGTCCATATGGCCCGCTCACCGGGGCCGACGGCAGCGGCGAGGTCGTCATGGTGCGGAGCGGGGGCCGCACCGCCTCCGGTCGTTGCGCTGTGCGTGCCCTGCATACGGTGCTGCTCCCCCGATGGCTCGTCGTACCGTCACCGGTCCAACGCCCACGCACCCCGTTTCCATGCCGGACCGGGGCCCACGTCAGAGAAACTCTCCGGTCTCCAGCTCGAAGGCGAACGGTTCGGGCAGGTCCACCGGCTTACCGAACGAGCGCGTGCAGCCCTCGCCGTAGTCGTCGCCCTCCGGGTCACGGAACAGCGTCACGGAGGAGGCGTCACGATCGATGAGCAGATAGAGCGGGATACCGCCCCGGGCATAGCAACGCCGCTTGGCCTCGCGGTCGATCTGCGCCTTGCGGGAGGTCACCTCGACCACCATGGCGACGCCTTCGCAGGGCATCCACGGGGCGGCGCCGCGGAAGAGCCTACGCTCGGCGGGGGCGAAGGTGCCGTCCGGAATCAGGTGGTTCTCGGGACAGGCGCCCCCACTCTTCAGCTTCAGGCCCTTGTTCCCGGAGAAGTCCATGTCGGTCCGGGAGCGCCTGATCACCTGCTTCACGACCAGATTGATGCAGTCCTCGTGGTCCCCGTCCGGCGGCGGCGTCACGACGATGTCTCCCTCGATCAGTTCCGCCCGGAATCCCTCCGGGGTGTCCAGAGCGAGGAAGCCCTCCAGCAGGATCTCCGCCTGCGTGAGCGGCTCGTGTGCCATGGCGGTCATGTCACGCTCCTCCTTCGGTCGCTCGTCAGACTGGGGCATCAGGTGATCAGCCGTCCGTGAGATCGAGAGTCGTTCCCTCGATCGTGGCACACGGGCGCCTTCGGCGGGCAGGGCACGATCCTGGCGGGTCGTGTGCACCTTGACCTTGCCGCAACGGCAACGTTTCTACTGGGCCCATGCGGATCGGAGAGCTCGCCGGCCTTGTCGGCGTCACCACGCGCGCCATCAGGCACTACCACCACCTCGGCCTGCTGCCCGAGCCCGAGCGGCGGCCCAACGGCTATCGCGAGTACGGCCTGCGGCACGCCGTCGCCCTGGCCCGGGTCAGGCGGCTGACCGAGCTCGGGCTCGGGCTCGGGCTCGCCGAGGTGCGGGACGTGCTCGCGGACGACGCGGGGCGCGAGCTCGCCGAGGTCCTCGCCGAGCTGGACACCGACCTGGCCCGACAGGAGGCCGACATCCGCGAGCGCAGGGCGCGGCTGCGTGTACGGCGTCGTCCTGATGCTCGGCCTCCACGCCGCCTCCGTGACCCGGCCGCACGTCCTGTCGCCGGACGCGCTGCGGGTGCGCAAGGGCGCCCACCTCGACCTGCGGATACCGCTCGCGCTGATCACGACGGTGCGGCTGCACGCCGACCAACCCGCGGAGCTGCTCGCGGCGTTGAAGGAGCGGCTGGGCGCGCGGCCGCCTCACGCGGGGGCGAACTGAACCTTCGCCGTACCGGGGTCCGCCTGGGTGAGGCGGACCCTCAGGCGCTCGCCCAGGGGCAGCTTCGCCGTGCCGCCCGCGATGCGGGCCACGATCGCGGGCTCCGCCAACTGCACGGTCCCGACGGCCGGTTCGCCCTCCTTCACGTCCACCACCACCGCGTCGAAGATCTCGCCGACCCGCTCCTTGAGGAGCGCGGCCTCGACGATGTCCACGCACTCCCGCTCCACGGTGTTGCCGCGCCGCGTGCCGTCCGCCATCTCCTTGGGCAGCGCGTCCAGGGCGGCGAGCACCCACTCCGGGACCCCCGCGCCCGCGCAGGCCACGAGGGAGAGCTCGGCGGCGTAGCGGTCGGCGAGGCGTCGCAGCGGGGCGGTGACGTGGGCGTAGGGCGCGGCGACCGCGGCGTGGGTCGTGTGCTCGGGGGTCCGGCCGCCGCTGAACGCGGTGTACCCGGCGCCGCGCAGCAGCGTCGTGCACTCCTGGAGGAAGGCGGCATGGCGCGGCTTCCGGGCATCCAGGGAGCGTACGAGCTGCGCGTACGGCACATGGTGCGGCCAGTCGATGCCCAGGGCCTTGGCGGTGCGGCGCAGCCGGCCGACCGCGCCGTCGGGGGCGGTCGGCAGCGTCCGCAGGATGCCCGTACCGGAGCCGATCATGAGCTCGGCCGCGGCCATGCCCGCCAGGAGCGAGATCTGGGCGTTCCAGCCGTCGGCAGGCAGCGGCGCCCGATAGGCCAGTTCGTACGTGCCGTCACGCTCGACGATCTCCTGCTCGGGCACGTCGAGGGAGATGCCGCCGCGGTCGACCTCCAGCTGCTCGCGCAGTCGCCCGATGTCCCGTAGCAGGGCGACCGGCTCCTCCGCCGTGCCGTCGTCGATGGCCCTCTGCACGCCTTCGTAGTCGAGTTTGGCGCGGCTGCGGACGACGGCGCGGCGCACGTCGGTCCGCTGCGCCCGGCCGTCCTCGTCGAGGTCGATCGTCCACAGCACGGCCGGGCAGGTCTGGTCGGGCAGCAGGCTGGCGGCGCCCTCGCTCAGCGCGGTGGGGTGCAGCGGGACCTTCTCGTCGGGGAAGTAGAGGGTGGTGACGCGGCGGTGGGCCTCGGCGTCCAGCGGCCCGCCGGGCGTGACGTACGCGGCGACGTCGGCGATCGCGTACCGCACCCTGAAGCCGCCGCCCTCGCGCCGCGCCAGGTGCATGGCCTGGTCGAGGTCGACGGAGGTGGGCGGGTCGACGGTGAAGAAGGGGATGTCCGTGGCGTCGTGGTCCGGGAGGCGGGGCTCGGCCGCGGCCCGCTCCGCCTCGGCGAGGACGTCGGCGGGGAACTCCTCGGGCACGTCCAGCTTCGTACGCAGCTCACGCAGCGCGGCCCGCAGCGGAGCCTCGGCTGCGCCTTTCACCTGCAGATGGCGGCGGGGCATGGACCGAGCCTAGGGCGCCGGGCACGGCTCGGCACCCTGTGGGGCGCGGGGCCCCGGGCGCCGTACCCTTTCGCAGGGGCCGCACCCCTTGTTCGTACCGCTCAAGGCCTCGTACCGCTTAAGGAGTCCCATCGTGCTCGTCCTGCTGCCGCCGTCCGAAGGCAAGGCCTCGTCCGGGCGGGGTGCCCCGCTCAAGCCGGAGTCCCTGTCGCTGCCGGGGCTCGCCGAGGCGCGGCAGGCGGTTCTCGACGAGCTCGTCGAGCTGTGCGCCGCCGACGAGGAGAAGGCGCGGACGGTGCTCGGCCTCAGCGAGGGGCTTCGGGGCGAGGTCGCGAAGAACGCCGAGCTGCGCACGGCGGGCGCGCGCCCCGCCGGGGAGATCTACACCGGTGTGCTGTACGACGCCCTGGACCTGGCCTCGCTCGACGCCGCCGCCAAGCGCCGCGCCGCGCGTTCGCTGCTGGTCTTCTCCGGGCTGTGGGGTGCCGTCGGGGTCAGTGACAGAATCCCCTCCTACCGCTGCTCGATGGGCGTGAAGCTGCCGGGGCTCGGCGCGCTCGGGGCGTACTGGCGTACGCCGATGGCGTCCGTGATGCCCGAGGCCGCGGGCGACGGTCTCGTCCTGGACCTGCGGTCGTCGGCGTACGCGGCGGCGTGGAAGCCGAAGGGCGAGGTCGCGGGGCGGACGGCGACGGTGCGGGTGCTGCACGCACAGCTGGTCGACGGCGTGGAGAAGCGGTCCGTCGTCTCGCACTTCAACAAGGCGACGAAGGGCCGGATCGTCCGCTCCCTGCTGGCCACGGGCACACAGCCGAAGAACCCGGCCGAGCTGGTCGAGGCGCTGCGGGACCTGGGACACGTGGTGGAGGCGGAGGCTCCGGCGAAGGCGGGCAAGTCGTGGGCGCTGGACGTGGTGGTACGGGAGATCCACTGAGCCCTCGGCACGGAAGGTGCCCTGCGCCCTCGGCACGGAAGGTGCCCTGAGCCCTCGTCGGCACGGGTGTGCGCCTGAGTCCCTCGGTACGGGAGGTGCCCTGAGCCCTCGGCACGGAAGGTGCCCTGAGCCCTCGGCACGGGAGAACGCCGGAGGCCCTCGGCGCGGGATGCCCTCTGAAGCCCTCGGTACGGGAGGTGCCCTGCGTCCCCTGAGGCTCTCAACACCCAATGTTGCAGCATGCGCAACGGTCTTTGCGCATGCTGCGCGCGCCGAGGCAGGATGCCTCTATGACCTCCTCCTCTGCCTCCGTGCTTGATCTGGCCCCCGTCGTCCCCGTGGTCGTCGTCGAGGAGCTCGACGACGCCGTGCCGATGGCGCGGGCCCTCGTCGCGGGCGGGCTTCCCGCCATCGAGGTGACCCTGCGGACGCCCGTCGCGCTCGACGCGATCCGGGCCATCGCCGCCGAGGTGCCGGACGCCGTGGTCGGCGCGGGCACCGTCATATCGGCGCGGAACGTCGCCGACTCCGTGGCCGCGGGCGCCCGCTTCCTGGTCAGCCCCGGCTGGACGGACGCGCTGCTCGACGCGATGAAGGGGTCCGGGGTGCCGTTCCTGCCGGGCGTCTCCACGACGTCCGAGGTCGTGGCGCTGCTGGAGCGCGGCGTCAGCGAGATGAAGTTCTTCCCCGCGGAGGCGGCGGGCGGCACCGCGTATCTGAAGTCCCTCGGCGCCCCGCTGCCGCAGGCCCGCTTCTGCCCGACCGGCGGCATCACGCCGGCCTCCGCACCCTCGTACCTCGCGCTGAAGAACGTCGGCTGCGTGGGCGGCAGTTGGATGCTTCCCGCGGACGCGGTCGCGGCGAGGGACTGGGCCCGCGTCGAGTCCCTGGCGCGCGAGGCGGCGTCCCTGCGCTGAGTCCTGCGGGTGCGTCGCGGCTGGTCGCGCGGCTCCCGGCGCCCCTCACGGGGCGCTCCTCAGCGCAGGTGCGAGGTGTCGTTGAGGAGCCGCACAGAGGCGTTGCCGTCGGCGTAGTACGCCACGGCCGACACCGAGGCCGCCGAGAGTTCCATGCGGAACAGGGACTCCGGCGGGGCGCCGAGCGCGAGGCGCACCAGCGTCTTGATGGGCGTGACGTGTGTGACGAGCAGAACCGTGCGGCCCGCGTACGCCGAGGTCAGCCGGTCGCGTGCCGCCGAGACGCGGCGGGAGACCGCGGCGAACGACTCACCGCCGGGCGGTGCCGCCTTCGGCGAGGCCAGCCAGGCGTTGAGCTCCTCGGGGTGGCGCTCGCGCACCTCGCCGAAGGTCAGCCCCTCCCAGGACCCGAAGTCCGTCTCGCGCAGACCGTCCTCGATGTGTACGTCGAGTCCGAGGCGGGCGGCGGCGGTGTGTGCCGTCTCCTGGCAGCGCTTGAGCGGCGAGGAGACGATCGCCTGGATCGTGCCGCGCGCGGCGAGCGCGGCCGCGGCGCGCTCGGCCTGCTCACGGCCCACGTCGGAGAGGGACGGATCGGAACCGCCGCTCCCGGAGAACCGCTTCTCGGGCGTGAGCGCGGTCTCGCCGTGCCGCAGCAGCACGAAGGTCGCCGGGGCACCGAGATCGGCGGCCGCGGCCCAACCGACCGGCGTGGCGGCGGCGTTGCGCGCGGCACGGGCGTCGGCACCGTCCGCAGCGGCGGCACCCGAAGCGGAGGAACCGTGCGCCGAAGCCACCGCGCCCTGGCCCGACGCGGAGGCGCCGGAGCCCGGAGCGGAGGCGCCCCGTGACGTCGAAGCGAGGGCCGCCCGTGCCTTCGCCGCCCCCGCCGCCGCATCCCCCGGCGGGCCCGCGGGCGACGGATCGGCGGCGCCCCGCGCGGCGCGTGTGTCCAGGTCCGCCGTGGACGCCGACGGCGACCACTGCTTACCCCGCTTGCCCGCGTCCATCGCCTCGTTCGCGAGCCGGTCCGCGTGCTTGTTCTTCTCGCGGGGGATCCACTCGTACGTCACCTGGGACGACGGATAGACCCGGGCCGCCTCCGCCGCAAGCGGCTTCATGTCCGGGTGCTTGATCTTCCAGCGGCCCGACATCTGCTCGACGACGAGCTTGGAGTCCATACGGACGTGGACCGACGCGGTCGGGTCCAGCTGGTACGCCGCCTTGAGGCCCGCCACCAGGCCCTTGTACTCCGCGACGTTGTTCGTCGCGACGCCGATGTACTCCGCGGCCTCCATCAGGGTCTCCCCCGTGGCCGCGTCGATGACCACTGAGCCGTAGCCCGCGGGGCCCGGGTTGCCCCGGGAGCCGCCATCGGCCTCGACGATGAACTCGCGCATGTACAGGGGTCCTTACAGGCCGGACTCGGACGTACGGACCAGGATGCGGCTGCAGTTCTCGCAGCGCACCACGGTGTCCGGGGACGCGGCCTTCACCTCGTTGACCTCAGTGATGTCGAGCTCGAGGCGGCAGCCCTCGCAACGCCGCTGGTAGAGCTTGGCAGCGCCGATGCCCCCCTGCTTCTCGCGCAGCCTGTCGTAGAGCTTGAGCAGGTCGGCGGGGATCGAACCCGCCACGACCTCGCGCTCCTTGCCGACCGTGGCCGCCTCGCCGTCGATCTCCTCGCAGGCGGCGTCACGGCGGCCCGTGGCGTCGTCGATCTTCGACTGGACCGAGGAGACCCGCCCGGTCAGCTCGGCGACCCGCTCCTGCGCGGACTCGCGGCGCTCCATGACCTCCAGGACGACGTCCTCCAGGTCGCCCTGGCGCTTGGCCAGCGAGGCGATCTCCTTCTGGAGGTTCTCCAGGTCCTTGGGGGACGTGATCGCGCCCGAGTCCAGGCGCTGCTGGTCGCGGGCCGCGCGCTGACGGACCTGGTCGACGTCCTGCTCCGCCTTGGTCTGCTCGCGGGCGCAGTCGCTCTCCTCCGTCGTCGCGGCGACGAGCAGGTCGCGCAGCTGCGCGAGATCCTTGTTCAGCGACTCGATCTCGGCGTGCTCGGGCAGCGACTTCTTCTTGTGCGCGAGCTGCTGCAGGCGTACGTCCAGGGCCTGGACGTCGAGCAGTCGGATCTGGTCGGCGGGCGCGGCGTTCAGTTGGGGGCTCCAGAGGATTGAGAAGTGGTGGACGCCGCGTGGGCGGTCCAGGGGTCGGTGACCGTCTTCGAGACGTGGACGCGAAGTCCCCATCCGTTCCGGTCGGAGATCTCGTCGAGCTGGGCTGCGGCCAGCTCGCACCAGGGCCACTCGGTGGCCCAGTGGGCGGCGTCGAGGAGCGCGAGCGGCGTGCGCTCGCGGGCCTCGGACGCCGGGTGGTGGCGCAGGTCGGCGGTGAGGAAGGCGTCCACACCCGCGGCGCGCACGTCGTCGAAGAGGCTGTCGCCGGAGCCGCCGCTGACCGCGACCGTGCGGATCAGCTGCTCCGGGTCGCCCGCGACGCGGATGCCCTGCGCGGTGGCGGGCAGCCGCTTGGCGGCGCGCTCGGCGAGTTCGGCGAGGGTGAGGGGGTGGTCCAGCTCGCAGATCCTGCCGAGGCCGCGGCGGCCGCTGCCGTCCGCCGGGTCCGGTACGAGGGGACGTACGACCCGGAGGTCGAGCGCGCCCGCGAGCGCGTCGGAGACGCCCGGGTCGGCGCGGTCGGCGTTGGTGTGCGCGACGTGCAGCGCGACGTCGTTCTTGATCAGGTCGTGGACGACGCGGCCCTTGAAGGTGGACGCCGCGACCGTCGTCGTACCCCGCAGGTAGAGCGGGTGGTGGGTGACCAGGAGCTGGGCGCCGAGCCGGACCGCCTCGTCGGCGATCTCCTGGACCGGGTCGACGGCGAAGAGGACCCGGGAGACCTCGGCCTCGGGATCCCCGCAGACCGTGCCGACCGCGTCCCAGCTCTCGGCCAGTTCGGCGGGCCACAGGGCGTCGAGCGCGGCGATGACTTCAGACAGACGGGGCACGGGGAAAGGCTACCTTCCCGCTGCGCTCGGCATGTCGTGCGTTACGGGGCGCAGCCGGGCGGCTACCTAGGGGCGCGGGGAACTGCGCGCTCAGCCCGCGACGAGCCGCGGACGCGCCTGCTCAGCACTCGGCAGACGCGTCCGCGGCTCGTTCGTGGTTGCTCGCGCAGTTCCCCGCGCCCCTTTCGGGGCCGCTTCCGCTAAGCCAGGTTCTTCCTCAGGTCGTCCAGGACGGAGTTCGCCGCGGTGACGCCGAGGCCCAGGTACCAGGTCTCGTCGGGAACGTCCTTGGCCTGGCCCTTCTTCACCGCGTCCAGCTTCTTCCACAGAGGGTTCTTCTCCGCCCCCGAGCGGTCGGTCTTGCTCGCGTCGCCGTAGACCCCCGTGAAGATCCAGTCCGCGTCGGCCTGGTCGATCTTCTCGGGGCTGACCTCCACGGCGAGGTCGTTGATCTGCTGGTTCTCGGGGCGCGGCAGACCGGCGTCGTCGAGGATCGTGCCGATGAAGGACGCCTTGGCGTAGAGGCGGATGCGGTCCGGCATGTAGCGGAGCATCGTGATCGTCGGCTTCTTGCCGTCGTGGGCCTCGCCGATGTCCTTGCCGAGGTTCTCGGCCCGCTTCTCGTACGCGGCGAGCTCCTCCTTGGCCTTCGCGGTCCTGTCGAGCGCGGCCGCGTTCAGGAGGTAGTTCTCCTTCCACGTGAAGCCGGGGCGGATCGAGAAGACGGTGGGGGCGATCTTGGAGAGCTGCGGGTAGAGCTTGGCGGCGCGCAGCTCGCTGCCGAGGATCAGGTCCGGCTCTAGGTTCGCGATGGCTTCCAGGTTGAGGGAGTTGATCGTGCCGACGTCCTTGGGGCTGCCGGCCTCCTTCTTCAGGTAGCCGGGGATGCCGTCGTCGCCCTCGGTGGGGGCGTAGCCGACGGGCTTGATGCCGAGCGAGACGACGTTGTCGAGCTCACCGACGTCGAGGACCACGACCCGCTTGGGCCGCTCCTTCAGCTCGGTCTTGCCGCGGGCGTGCGTGATGGTGCGCGGGAACTCGCCCGCCTTGGCCGTGGTGCCCATCTTCGCCGTCTGCTCGGCGGCCTTGGCGAAGTCGTCGCCGCCCTGGGCGACGGCCTTGCTGCCGCTGCCGTTCTCGGACGTGCCGGAGCCGTCGTCGGACGACCCGCAGGCCGCGAGCGAGAGCGCCGCGGTCACGGCGAGGGCGACGGCGGCGGTGCCGCGGCGGCGGCTGCGCCGTGCGGACCGAAGGGACACGGACATCGGGACTCCAGGGGGTGTACTGCTCGGATCCGGCCAGCTGCGCCGCCCGAATCCAGTCGAGCTTAGGTTCGCCTTACCTTAAACGGAATCCCTCCCTACGGGAACAGGCACCCCCGCCACAGCACAACCGCCCCTGCCCCCTCAGGCGAATCGGGACATCGCCACCCTTCTGTGTGAAGTGGACGCTCGTCGGTGCCACGCCAGTGCGTGCGAAAACTAGCTTCGGGGCCGGAGGTGACACTCACGATGACAGCGCCACCAGCGCCGCCGCCCCCGGCCCGGGTCCGTGCCCGCACCGCGGAGTGCACGATCGCGGCGGACGGGTCGTACGCGGCGCGCCTCGCCCGCGCCGCCGACGCCCCGGCCGCCTCGGAGTCCTGGTACCCCGAACGCTGGACCCTCGGCTCCGCCGAGCCCTACGCGGTGCCGCTGCCCGGCCACCAGCCGGAGGAGCCGGCCACGGAAGTGCTCCCGATGGCCGACGGCCGCGTACTGATCCACCGCGTGGTGGGCGAGCGGCACACCTTCGCCCTGCTCTATCCGACGGGCCCCGGGACCGGCGAGGTACCGCTCGGGGCAGTGGAGTGCGGGGAGTTGAGCCTGCTGCCGCCCGCCCCCGGCGGCACCTGCGCGTACGCGATCGCGCCCGGCGAGCGCTCCAGTGCCGTCTGGCTGGTGGCGGGCGGCGCCTTCGGACCCGAGCACCTCGCCGAGATCCCCGGCCGCTGCTCGGGCGGCGTCTGGCTGGACGGCACCGCCCGGATGCTCGCCCTGGACCGCACGCTGCAGGGCCGCACCAAGACGGTCGCGGTGGACCTGGAGCGCGGCGGCGAGGTCTCCCCTCTCCTGCAGATCGCGGAGGACAGCGACGACCGGCTGCTGCTCGCCGACGCCGGCAGCGGTCTGCTGATCATCCGCTCAAACGCGCCGGGCGAGGACCGCGTCGGGTGGGGCGTCCTCGGCGGCACGCGGCCGGTGCGCTTCCCCGAGTGCCTGCGCTTCCCCGTGGACCTCGCGGTGACGCCGTTCGCGATCCAGCCGGGGCAGGTGCTCACACCGGAGGCCTGCGCGGTGGCGCTGCGCATCGACGGTGCGGCGGGCAGCAGTTGGGTCGGCCTGTGGCGACCGGCGGGGCGGCGGCTGCATCAACTGGCGGCGCCCGAGGGGTGGTTGGCGGGCTCCGGATGGTGGACGCCGGAGGGCACGCTCTGCCTTCCGTACGCGACGGGCGCGGCGCCGTGCGGTGTGGCGAGGATGGCGGTGCCCGCGCCGCAGGAGCCGTCCGAGACCCTGGCCGAGGAGGATCCCCGCAGGTCACAGCCGCCTCCCGCGGACCCCCCGAAGCCCGCGGCACCGCGGCCCGTTCCCTTGCAGCAGGCACCCCTCGGCGGGCGTAAGCCGGGCGGTTAGACTCGCCCGGCTGTACCGAACGATCTTCTTACGGGGTGTGAGTGCATTGTTGACGACCGAGACCAGTACGGAGACACCGCGGGACACCGAGCCGCAGGCGAAGCCGCCCAGGCTCGTCGGCGCCGGAAAGCACCGGGGGCCGGTGGCCGAGCACGACGAGGCGACGGTTCCCCGCGGGCGGCATCGCAGGCAGGACCAGGCGTCCTGAACCGACGTACCAGGCAAGGGCCCGGCACCGAGAAGGTGCCGGGCCCTTGTGCTTCCCGCGCCGCCGGAGACCGCGCTAGCCCTTCTTGAGCCCAAGGACCTCCGCCGCGGCGAACGTCTCGTTCGCGGGGCGCTCCGCGTAGTACGGGGACAGGGCCTCGTCCAGCTCGTCGAAGGTGAACGCCTCCTTCGCCGAGTCGAACTTCGCCGCCACCTTGGGCCGTTCGACGATCGCGACCATGCCGCCGTGCACCACGAGAAGCTGCCCGTTGACCCGCGCGGCCGCGGGCGATGCCAAGTACCCCACCAGCGGCGCGACGTGCTCGGGCGCCAGCGGGTCGAGCTGCTCCCCGGTCGGCTCCTGGAAGCCGGCGAACACGTCCTCGGTCATCCGCGTCCGCGCGCGCGGGCAGATCGCGTTGGCGGTCACGCCGTACTTGGCGAGCGCCAGCGCCGTCGACGTCGTCAGGCCGACGATGCCGCCCTTGGCCGCCGCGTAGTTGGGCTGGCCCGCGGACCCGGCGAGATACGCCTCCGACGAGGTGTTGACGATCCGCCCGTACACCGGACCGCCCTGCGCCTTGGAGCGCTCGCGCCAGTGGACGGAGGCGAAGTGGGTCGTGTTGAAGTGGCCCTTGAGGTGGACGCGAATGACCGAGTCCCACTCGGCCTCGCTCATCGAGAAGATCATCCGGTCCCGCAGGATGCCCGCGTTGTTGACCAGGATGTCGAGCTTTCCGTAGGTGTCGATCGCCGACCGGACGAGCGCGCGGGCCTGTTCGTGGTCCGCGACGTCGCCGGTGTGCGCGACGGCCTGCCCGCCCGCGGCCCTGATCTCGGCGGCGACCTCCTCGGCGGGCGCCGCCGACGCCTCGCCCGAGCCGTCGCGCCCCGGCTGTCCGAAGTCGTTGACGACGACGCTCGCGCCGAGCCCGGCCAGTTCCAGGGCCTCGGCGCGGCCGAGCCCACGGCCCGCGCCGGTGACGATCGCGCAGAGGCCCTCAAGTGGCAGTGACATCTAAGTCCCTTCAACGCTCTACGGGGCAGGGGCGGTTCAGATCTCGATGCAGGTGCGCAGGGCGACGCCCGTACGCATCTGGTCCAGGGCCTCGTTGATCTCGCCGAGCTGCACGCGATGCGTGATCAGGCCCTCCAGGTCGATGCGGCCCGCGCGCCAGAGCGCGATGGCCCGCTCGTACGACTCCAGGACGTCTCCCCCGCCGTACATGGACGGCAGGATCCGCTTCTCGTCGAAGAACAGCTCGAACATGTTGAGCTGCAGGAAGTCGTCCATGGCGCCCGCGCCGACGACGCACAGGGTGCCGCCGCGCCGCGTCGTCTCGTACGCCGTGCGGGCCGTGGCCGACTTGCCGACGACCTCGAAGACGTAGTCGAAGCCCTCGCCCGCGGTGATCCGCTGCTTGGCGTCGCCGAGTTCGTCGGGGGCGACCGCCTCCGTGGCGCCGAACTTCAGGGCGGCCTCGCGGCGCGACGCGACCGGGTCGACGGCGACGATCTGGGCGGCACCCTTGAGCCGGGCGCCCTGGATCGCGGAGATGCCGACGCCCCCGCAGCCGATGACGGCGACCGACGAACCGGCCTTCACGTCCGCGGTGTTGATGGCAGCGCCGAGCCCCGTCGTGACGCCGCAGCCGATCAGCGCGGCGATGTCGAAGGGCACGTCGTCGGGGATCGGCACGGCGCACCCGGCGTCGACGACGACCTCCTCGGTGAAGGTGCCGGTGCCCGCGAAGCCGAAGACGTCACCGCCGGGGCGCTTGAAGTTGGGGGTGCCCGCGTTCATGAACCCGGCCAGACACAGCTGGGTCTGGCCGCGCTTGCAGGCGGGACAGGCACCGCAGGCGGGCAGCCAGCACAGCAGTACGCGGTCGCCCCGGGAGAGGCCGCTCACGCCGTCGCCCACGTCGACGATCTCGCCCGCGCCCTCGTGGCCGGGGATGAAGGGCGCGGGCTGCGGCAGCACGCCGTTCATCGCCGAGACGTCGGAGTGGCACAGGCCGGTGGCCCTGACCCGGATCCTCACCTTGCCGGGGCCGAAGCCCACCGCCTCGACGTCGTCGAGGACCTCGAGCTTGTCCTGGCCTATCTCGTGCAGTACGGCTGCGCGCATGGTGCGGCTCCTCTCGTACGAAGATTCAGGCGTGCTCGACGATTCAGGCGTGCTCGACGACGGTGTCGGCGAGCACCGGCGCGTCGTCGCGCTCGACCGCCGTCACGGTCGCCCGGACGCGCCCCTCGGTGCGCCACATGCGGATCCGCAGGGTCTCGCCGGGGAAGACGACCCCGGCGAAGCGGGTGCTGTAGCCGCGCACCCGGGACACGTCGCCGCCGAGTTGGGTGTCGACGACGGCCTTGAGCGTCATCCCGTAGGTGCACAGGCCGTGCAGGATCGGCCTGTCGAAGCCGGCGAGCTTGGCGAACTCGGGGTCGGCGTGCAGCGGGTTCCAGTCGCCGGAGAGCCGGTAGAGCAGCGCCTGGTCCTCGCGGACGGGGCGCTCGACCTCCAGGTCGGGGTCGCCCTCGGGGGCGGGCAGGCGGGTGGAGGGGCCGCGGTCGCCGCCGAACCCGCCTTCGCCGCGTACGAAGATCTGGGCGTCGCTCGTCCACAACGGGCCCTCGGCGTCGGCGACTTCGGAGCGCAGGACGAGGATCGCCGCCTTGCCCTTGTCGTACACCGCGGCGACCTTGGAGGTGGCGACCGCCTTGCCCTTGACCGGGATCGGGCGGTGCAGCTCGATGGTCTGGCCGCCGTGCAGGACGGCGGCGAGGTTCACCTCGATGCCGGGCGCGGAGAGGCCGCCCATCATGCCCATGCCCGCGACGGTGGCGAAGCTGGGCAGGACGTGCAGCTTGGACTCCAGCGTGTAGCGCAGTTCGTCGGGGTCCGTGGCGGGCAGCCCCGCGCCGAGGCCCAGGTGGTAGAGCTGGATGTCCTTGTGGTCCCAGGTGATCTCGGCGGACCGGGGCTCGGCGGCGAGGGCCTTCGCGGCATCAATGGGCATGGGGCGGCAGCTCCTTGGGCCGGAGTGAAGACCTCAGTGCGGCCGTCCGCACCGTCGGCCGCACCGAGGTCGCAACAGGGCCGTTCTAGAACGCGTTCCAGTCCGGCGGTCCCATGTATAGCCGAGGCCACGATGGTTGTGAAGACTCCTGACGTCACGTCAGATCCGTACCCGTGACATTTGTACCGGCAGAGTCCGTACAGGCGCATCTGCCGCCGCCCGCCCCCTGGTCCATAGCGTCGTGGCCATGACGACGACATCGCCGCCGGAGGCCGTGGCCGCGGGCCGGATCGGCACTGTGCCCGCCCTCGATTCGTACGCTGGGTACTCGTACCGGCGGGCCGCGCGGGCCGCATGACGCACAGCACGACGACGGGGAACGCCGACATGGCCAGGACGAGCAGGTTCAGCTGCCGGATGCACGAGTGGCAGGAGGCCCGCACGCAGTGGAAGGGCGCCCGCGACGAGTGGAAGGCCGAGTACAAGCTGGTCAAGGCCGACTGGCGGGAGGGCCGCAGGACCGGCAAGAACATCGAGCAGTTCGGCCCGCCGCCCACCGGTTTCTCTCTGCTGCCCTGGCTCCTGATGGGCCTGGGCGCCTTCTCCCACCTCCTCCAGGGTGACACCCCCAACCCCTGGATCGGCGGCATCGGGATTCTCGTCTTCAACTCCCTCTACGTCTTCCTGGCGTTCCGCGCCTTCGACAAGTGCAAGCGCGAGGCCCGCTCGACCCTGGTCGCCCTGATCTCCCTGGGCCTGCTGACCACCGGCCTCGCCGTCGCCTACGGGGGCAGCTGGCTCCTCTTCTTCCCCCTCCTCGGCCTCGCCGTCGGGGCGATCGTGCGCGGGCGGGGCCTCGGTCCCATCGGCCTGTCCCTGAGCGCGCTCGCGGGCGTCATCGGCGCCTACAAGGACGGCTGGACCGGCGTGAACGTCGCGTACGGCACGTTCCTGTCCACCATGGTGACGGCCGCGATCCTCTCCCTGTCCGAGGCCGTCCGCGAACTGCGCGACACCCGCGAGGAACTGGCCCGCACCGCCGTCGAGAGGGAACGCCTCCGCTTCTCCCGCGATCTGCACGACCTGCTCGGCCACACCCTCTCCGTGATCGTGGTGAAGGCCGAGGCCACCCGCCGCCTCGCCCCCCGCGACCTGGACGCGGCGCTCGGCCAGGTCGCCGACATCGAGTCCGTCGGCCGACAGGCGCTCACCGAGATCCGCGAGGCCGTCACCGGTTACCGCGAGGGCAGCCTCGCCACCGAACTCGACCGCGCCCGCGATCTGCTCCAGGCTGCCGGGATCGACGCGGTGGTCCGCCAGTCGGGCCCGCCGCTCGCCCCGCAGACCGCGGCGTTGCTCGGCTGGGTGGTGCGCGAGTCAGCCACCAACGTCGTCCGCCACTCCGGCGCCGCCCAGTGCGAGATCGAGGTCACCGGCACCACCGAACAGACCCGTCTGGTGATCACGGACGACGGCCGCGGCGTGGGCTCGGGAACGCCCGGCAGCGGCCTGAAGGGCCTGGCCGAACGCCTCGCGGCAGCGGGCGGCTCCCTCACCTCGGGCCCGGGACCCCGCTCCGGCTTCCAGGTCACCGCCGTGCTGCCGAACGCCGAACCCGACCCGACACTCGAACCCGGCCACGTGTAAGCGTGCACGCCGCAACCCCAAGGCGGGCGGGCTGACGCAGAACGGCGATGCGGACTGCCGGGCGGCCGGCGACGGCCTCATCGGCGAGGCGCGTCTTCCCAGCCCTCAACACGCTCCGACCGCCGCCACGGACATACTCTGAGCCCGTGGATGAGATGCCCCAGGAACGCCGCCCAGTGAAGTCCATCAGAGTCCTCCTCGCCGAGGACCAGGGCATGATGCGGGGCGCGCTGGCCCTGTTGCTCGGTATGGAGGAGGACATCGAGGTCGTCGCGCAGGTCGGTGCGGGCGACCAGATCGTCGACGCGGCGCTGACCTCGCGGCCCGACGTGGCGCTGCTCGACATCGAACTGCCCGGCCGCAGCGGGCTGGACGCCGCGGCCGACCTGCGCGAGGAGTGCCCCGACTGCCGGGTCCTCATCCTCACGACCTTCGGCAGGCCCGGCTACCTGCGCCGCGCCATGGAGGCGGGCGCCGTCGGGTTCCTGGTCAAGGACGGCCCTGTCGAGGACCTGGCCGAGGCGATCCGTCAGGCGCTGCGGGGCGAGACCGTCATCGACCCGGCGCTCGCCGCGGCCGCGCTGAGCGCGGGGCCGAGCCCGCTGACCGGCCGCGAGGCGGATGTCCTCAAGGCCTCGGTGGACGGCGCCACGGTCGCCGACATCGCGGCCAAGCTGCATCTGTCGGAGTCGACCGTGCGGAACTACTTGTCGGCAGCCATCGGGAAGACGGGGACGCGCAACCGGATGGAGGCGGTGCGGGAGGCCAGGCAGCAGGGGTGGTTGTGACCCCGCGGCACGGTTGCCGTCCGCCACCGGCTTCGCCGAGTTCGCCCTCGATCGCCGGACGGACTCGAAATGATCAGTTCTGCTGCACCACCGTCACCTTCCCCTTCCCGTCATAGAGGCGAATCGACTCCGGCTTTCCCCTCGGGTCCGGCTCCCCCTCCTCCCGCGTGAACCACAGGTACGCGGAGCCCGCCGCTCTCTGCAGCTCCGGCTCCGAGGTGCCGTACGCATACACGTACTCCACGCGCTTCGTCCTCGGGCCGACGTGGCCGATCGTGAGCTTCTTGCCCTTCACCTCTGTCTCCACCGAGGCGAAGCTCAGGCCGTCGTCGCCGCCCGGCCGCTCGTCCTGGAGGCCGAAGGACGTCACCTCGTCCTTGCCGTCGGCCCTGATGACGACCGCGAACCAGGGCTGGTCGAAGTCAGGGACGGGGTCGGTCGTCCGCTCGTCCCACACGCCCGCCTTGAGCATGGCCTTCTTCTGGCCGCGTGCCTCCGCTTCGTCGCGCGGAGCGCCCCATGTCTGCAGCTCGACCCGGGCCACCTGGGCCCCCTCGTCGTTGAAGACCTCGGTGAGCTGGGTGAACCGCGGTGCGTACACGTGCCGTTCCTCGGCCGTGCCGTCCGAGGCCACCTGTGCCCCGTCCCCGTCGTCCACCACGGCGAGGGCCAGGGAGCCCGTGGAGCCGGCGAGCGCGACGGCCGCCAGCGCTCCGACCACCCAGCGGCGGGCCTTCCTGCGGCGCCCGCCGCGCATCACCGCCTGGTACGGGGCCGTGCCGATCTCGACCACGTCCGCCGCGTCCGCGAGGCGGTGGGCGATGTCACTGTGCGCCGCGCTCTCGTGCCGCGCCGGGTCCTGGTGGCTCGTCATCACTTCTCTCCTCGGCTTCCGACCTTCTCGGTCAGTGCGGGTATGGCGCGCAGTTTGGCGATCCCCTTGGCGGCGTTGCTCTTCACGGCCCCGACCGAGCAGCCCATGGCCTCGGCGGTCTGGGTCTCGCTCAGGTCCTCCCAGTACCGCAGGACGACCGCTTCACGCTGGCGCACGGGCAGTTGGGCGAGGGCGCGCAGCAGGGCCGCCCGGTCGTCCGCCTGGGCCATGCGGTCACCGTGCTCGGGTCTGTCGAGCATCGGTCCCGAGTCCTGCAGCGACAGGAACTCCTTGAGTTTCCGCCGGTGTCTGCGCGCATGAGTGTTGATCATGATCCGGCGCACATAGGCGTCCGGATCACCCGCCGCGCTGACCTTGCGCCAGGACACGTACGTCCGCTCCAGGGACGACTGCACCAGGTCCTCCGCCGCGTGCTGCTCCCCCGTGAGCAGAAACGCCGTACGCATCAGCCGCGACCAGCGGCTGGTGACGAACCCCTGGAACTCGCCGTCCAGAGCCTGCTTTCGCTCCCCCATGAATGCCTCCTTGCACATTGGAGTCCATGAGGGCCACGAACCGTTGCCTCACCCCTGAGAAGCACCGAGAAACACTGAGAAGCACCGAGAAACACCGAGAAACACCTAGAAGCACCTAGAAACACTGAGACGCTGCGCTGAGAAGCGCCTGCGAAGCCGTGCGCCGGGTCAGCCCTGAGAAGTCGTCCGCTGCCTCGGCATCCACAGCAGCAGCACCACCACACCCGCCAGCAGAATGAACCCGCTCGTGCGGAACGCCATGGCGTAGCCGTCGGTCAGCGCCTGCCGTGACGTCGAGCCGTCCATCTGCGCGGCCGCCACCGTGGACAGCACCGCGAGACCGAGCGCGCCGCCCATCGTGCGGGAGGTGTTGACCAGGCCCGAGACGAGTCCCGCGTCGCCCGGCTGCGCACCCGACGTGGCCAGCGAGGCGAGCGGCGTCGTGGCGAGGCCAGCGCCGAACATCATCACGATGCCGGGCAGCATGATCGAGGTGACGTACGCGCCGTCGACCGTCATCGTCGACTGCCAGCCGAAGCCCGCGGCGGCCACGACGATGCCGAGCACGGAGACGTTCTTCGCGCCGAGCACCGGCATCAGGCGCGGCGCGATCATCGAGCCGACGACGATGGTGAGCGAGGACGGCATCAGAGCGAGGCCGGCCTTCAGCGCCGAGTAGCCGAGGACGTTCTGGGCGTACAGCGTCATGAACATCCACATGGCGAACATGCCGCCGCCGCACACGAACATCGCGGCGTTCGCCGCCGACACCGTCCGCACCTTGAACAGCTTCAGCGGCATCAGCGGCACCTTCGTGCGCGCCTCCACCACGAGGAAGGCCGCGAGCAGCGCGAGTCCGGCCGCCAGCGGCACCAGGGTCGCGGCCGCCGTCCAGCCCTTCTCCTCGGTCTGCACGATGCCGTACGCGAGGGTGGCGAGCCCGGCCGTGACGAGCACCGCGCCCGGCACGTCCAGGCGGCGTGCCTGCCCGGCCCTGCTCTCGGTGAGCCAGGCCGTGCCCGCGACGATCACGAGGGCGCCGATCGGCACGTTGATCAGGAGCACCCAGCGCCAGGAGAGCAGGTCGGTGAGGACCCCGCCGACCAGGCCGCCGGCCGCGCCGCCGCCCGCGCCGACCGCCGACCAGACGCCTATCGCCCGCACCCTCGCCGCGCCTTCGGGCACCGCCGAGGTGAGGATCGTCAGGGTCGACGGCGCGAGGATCGCGGCGCCGAGGCCCTGCACGGCCCGCGCCGCGAGGAGCTGCCACTCGGCCTGCGCGATGCCGCCGCCGAGCGAGGCGACGGTGAAGAGTCCGAGCCCGAGGAGGAACATCCGCTTGCGCCCGAAGAGGTCACCGGCCCGCCCGCCGAGCAGCATGAAGCCCGCGAAGGCTATGGAGTAGGCGTTGACGACCCATTGCAGGCCGATCGCGCTCATGCCGAGGTCGGCCCGCATCGACGGCAACGCGGTGTTCACCACGGAGACGTCGAGGACGACGAGGAACTGGCCCGCGCAGGCCGTGAGGAGGACCGCCCACAGCGGGGCGGACTTCTTGGAGGGTGAGGTGCCGGTGGCGGCTGCGTAAGTGGTGGAGGGCGTCTGGACCATGACAGCCATCCTCTCAAGGCCCGGATGCACCATGCATCGGAAATTGGCTGCAGGGGTCCTCGGGCGCGAGGACTAGGTCTCCCAGACGACACCCGCCACCTCTCTGCCCCCCGCCCCCATGCCTCCCCTATTACCTCCCGCCTCCCCCACTACCTCCCCCCTACCTCCGCCTACCTCCGCCTACCTCCGCAACATCGTCACCACCGCCGCCCCGCCCAGGCCGATGTTGTGCGCGAGGCCCACCCTCGCCCCCTCCACCTGCCGCGCCCCCGCCTCTCCGCGCAGGTGCCAGGTCAGTTCGGCGACCTGGGCGATGCCCGTCGCGCCGAGCGGGTGGCCCTTGGAGATGAGGCCGCCGGAGGGGTTCACCACCCATCGCCCGCCGTACGTCGTCGCCCCGCTCTCGACGAGCTTGCCCGACTCGCCCGCCGCGCACATGCCCAGCGCCTCGTACGTGAGGAGTTCGTTGACGGAGAAGCAGTCGTGCAGCTCGACGACGTCCACGTCCTCGATGCCGAGCCCCGACCTCTCGTACACCTGGTGCGCGGCCTCCCGCGACATCGGCTGTCCCACGGCGTCGATACAGGACCCGGAGTCGAAGGACTCACCGGTGTCGGTCGTCATGGCCTGGGCCGCGATCTCCACGGCGCGCTCCGCGAGACCGTGCCGCTGCACGAAGCGTTCGGAGACGACCACCGCCGCCGCCGAGCCGTCCGACGTCGGCGAGCACTGGAGCTTGGTGAGGGGGCGGTGGATCGTCTTGGCGGCGAGGATCTCGTCGACGGTGTACGCGTCCTGGAACTGGGCGTACGGGTTGTTCACCGAGTGCCGGTGGTTCTTGGCGCCCACCGCCGCGAGCTGTGCCTCGGTCGTGCCGTACTTCTCCATGTGCTCGCGCGCGGCGTTGCCGAAGATCTGCGCGGTGGGCGGGGTCATCTCGAAGCCGTGCTTCGCGGCCATGATCCCGTAGTGGCGGGCGACGGGTGACGTCTTGAAGTCGCCGCCGTCACCGCCGCCGCCCAGCGAACCCCGCGCCATCTTCTCGAAGCCGAGCGCGAGCACGCAGTCGCTGACGCCGCCCTCGACGAACTGCCGCGCCATCATCAGCGCGGTCGACGCCGTCGCGCAGTTGTTGTTGACGTTGTAGACGGGGACGCCGGTCAGACCGAGTTCGTAGACGGCGCGCTGGCCGGCCGTCGAGGCCTGGAAGCAGTAGCCGACGGGGACCTGCTCGACCTGGTCGTACGTGATCCCGGCGTCCTGAAGCGCCTTGGTGCCCGCCTCCTTCGCCATGTCCCAGTACTGCCAGTCACGCGTCTCGGGCTTCTCGAACTTGGTCATCCCGACGCCGACGACGTACGCCTTCATGAGGGTCCCTTTCACTGGCTGAGGCACTGGCCGATGTTTCAGTCCCGGGGCAGGCCGAGGATCCGCTCGGCGACGACATTGAGCTGGACCTGGGTGGTGCCGCCCGCGATGGTCAGGCAGCGCGACATCAGGAAGCCGTGCAGCGCCCGCTCGCCCGCGCCCTCACGCACCGCGCCCGCCGTGCCGAGGAGCTCCAGGGCCAGTTCGGCGACCTTCTGCTGATGCGGGGTCTGCACGAGTTTGCGTACGGAGGCACCCGCGCCCGGCTCCGCGCCCGCCACCTGCCGGGTGGTGGTCCGCAGCCCGATGCAGGCGAGGGCGTGCGCCTCCGCGGCGAGCGCCCCGATGCGGGCGCGGTAGGCCCCGTCGAGGTCGCCGGCGCGCGCGATGAGCGCTTCGAGGCCGGTGTCGAAGGTCAACTGGTCGGCCATGTGGACGCGTTCGCTGCCGAGGGTGTCACGGGCGACCCGCCAGCCGTCGTCGACCCGTCCGACGACCGCGTCCTCGGGCAGGAGTACGTCGTCGAAGTACACCTCGTTGAAGAGGGACTCCCCGGTGATCTCCTTGAGGGGGCGGATGTCGATGCCGGGGGTGTTCTTCATGTCGACGAGGAAGTACGTCAGCCCCTTGTGCTTGGGGGCCGCCGGGTTCGTCCGGGCGAGCAGGATCCCGTGGTCGGCCCACTGGGCCGCGCTCGTCCACACCTTCTGGCCGTTGACGCGCCAGCCTTCGTCGACGCGCTCGGCCCTCGTGCGCAGCGAGGCGAGGTCGGAGCCCGCACCCGGCTCGCTGAAGAGCTGGCACCAGAGCGACTCCCCGCGCAGGGTGGGCGCGACGTGGCGCTCCTGCTGCTCCGGCGTGCCGTGCGCGAGGAGGGAGGGGACCACCCAGGTGGCGATGCCCAGCTCGCCGAGCTCGACCCCCGCCGCCTTCAACTCCTCCTGGATGGCGAGCTGTTGGACGGGGCCCGCGCCCAGGCCGTAGGGGGCGGGCAGGTGCGGGGCCGCGTATCCGACGGGGGCGAGGGCCTTGCGTGCCGCGGCCGGGTCGAGGCCGCGGGCCCGCCCGATCACCTCGCGGGCCGCCACGCGGTACGCCTCCGCCTCCGTCGGCAGCTCCAGGCGCAGTTCGCGCCGCGCCCCGGACTCCGCGAGGCGTACGGCGCGCTGCCGGTGCGCGTCCCCGGCACCGAGCAACTGCCGCGCCACCACCGCCCTGCGCAGATACAGATGGGCGTCGTGCTCCCAGGTGAAGCCGATGCCGCCGAGGATCTGTACGCAGTCCTTGGCGCAGGAGTGGGCGGCGTCCAGGGCGGTGGCCGCGGCGAGCGCGGTGACGAGGCCCCGCACATCGCCCGGCAGACCGGGCCCATCCGGCGGGCCGTGCCCATCCGTCAGGCCGTGCCCATCCGTCAGGCCGGGCTCATCCGTCAGGCCGAGTTCGCCCGCCCTGCCGGGTTCGCCCGTCAGCCCGGGTTCGCCCGTCAGCCCGGGGTCGTCCGTCAGCCCGGGGTCGTCCGCCGCGCGAGCCGCGTCCCACGTCAGGGCCCTCGCCTGCTCGACGCGGATCAGCATGTCGGCACAGAGGTGCTTGACGCCCTGGAACTGCCCGATCGGCCGCCCGAACTGCTCGCGCACCTTGGCGTGTTCGGCGGCGGTGTGCAGCGCCCACGCCGCGGTGCCGCACGCGTCGGCGGCGAGGACGACGGCGGCCAGGTCGCGGACGGCCGCGGAGTCCACGGCGAGCGCCCGGCCCGCGGGGACGTGCGCGGCCCGCGCGCCGACTTCGGCGGTGGGCCTCGTCGGGTCGGCGCTCTCGTGGATCCGCACCGTCAGCCCGGCCGTGGCGGCGTCGACCGCCAGCCACACCGGGCCCGATGCCGACGTGGCGGCCAGGACGAGCAGATCCGCATCACCGCCGGAGAGGACGGGCGGGGCGGTGCCTTCGAGGACGTATCCGTCCGGGACGGAGACGGCGGTGAGCGTTCCCGCGTCGAGGGCGACGGCGCCGATGCGGGTGCCGTCCGCGAGCTCCGCGGCAAGGTCGTGGGCGCCCGCGCGGCGCAGCACCACCGAGGCCAGCGAGCTCGCCGCGAGCGGGCCGGGGAACGCGGCCCGCGCCGCCTCCTCCAGGACGACCGCGAGGTCGACGAGGTCGCCGCCCCCGCCGCCGCACTCCTCGGGCAGATGGACACCGAGCAGCCCCTGCCCGGCGAGGCCGTCCCAGTGGGCGGGCCTGCCACCGCCGGGCGGCGGGGCGTCGAGCAGCTTGCGTATCTCCTCGGGCGGCACGGCGCGCGCGATCCAGCCGCGCACCGCCGACGCCAACTCCCGCTGTTCCCGCGTGATTCCGATCCCCATGCGCATCCTCGCCGGTAGCAGCTGTCGGGACGGGCGCCAGAGTAGAACACGTTCCAATCTGACGGAAGGTCAGATGCGGGCCGTCTTCGAAGACCGGCAGCTTTCGCCCACGGGCCGCCCCGGCGAGCGCCCCCGCGGACGGCCCGTGCCCCGGCGCCCGCCCCCGGCGCCCCGGTCGATGAATCGGTTAACGGCGGGTCAAGACTTCCCCTCGTACGACATCCGTCGGAATAGTCGCCCAGGGAAACAGGTTCGAGTTACACGTACTCCACCGACCGTCCACCCGCGCTCCTGCCGAGCTCGACCTTCCGCCTCCGGAGGCCCCACGCAATGTCGATGACGACGGCCCATTCACGCGGCACCCGCGGAGTCGTCCCCGTACTCGCCTTCTCCGGCATCGTCGTCGCGGTGATGCAGACCCTGCTCGTGCCGGTCATCAAGGACCTGCCCGAGCTGCTGAGCACCGCGCCGTCGAACGCCACCTGGGTCATGACCTCGACCCTCCTGGCGGGCGCCGTCTCCACGCCGATCATGGGCCGCCTCGGCGACCTCTTCGGCAAGCGGAAGATGCTGCTCGCCAGCCTCGCCGTGATGGTCGTCGGCTCGCTGATCTGCGGCTTCACCGATGACCTCGTGGTGATGATCGCGGGCCGCGCGCTGCAGGGCTTCGCCATGGGCGCCATCCCGCTCGGCATCGGCCTGATGCGCGACGAGCTGCCCCGCGAGAAGCTCGGCTCCGCGATGGCCCTGATGAGCTCCTCCATAGGCGTCGGCGGCGGTCTCGCGCTTCCGCTCGCCGCGCTGACCGCGCAGCACGCCGACTGGCACGCGCTCTTCTTCGGCGCCGCGGGCCTCGGCGTCCTCTCGATGGTGCTGACCCTGGCCTTCGTACCCGAGAGCCCGGTCCGCGCCGAGGGCACCTTCGACGCACCCGGCGCGCTCGGCCTCTCCGCGGGCCTCGTCCTCTTCCTCCTGCCCATCACCAAGGGCAGCGACTGGGGCTGGGGCTCGGGCACCACGCTCGGCCTCTTCGGCGCCGCGGCCGTCGTCCTCGTCCTGTGGGGCGTGATGGAGCTGCGCGTCAAGGCACCGCTGGTGGACCTGCGCACCACGGCCCGCCGCTCGGTGCTCTTCACCAACCTCGCCTCGATCATGGTCGGCGTCGCCTTCTACGCCGTCTCGCTCGTCCTGCCGCAGCTGCTCCAGCTGCCGTCCGCCACCGGGTACGGCCTCGGTCAGTCGATGGTCGTCGCGGGCCTGTGCGTGATGCCGCTCGGCCTGACGATGATGTTCACGGCTCCCGTGTACGCCCGCCTGTCGGCGAAGTACGGCCCGAAGGTGACCCTCATCCTCGGCATGCTGATCATCGCGATCGGCTACGGCGCCGGCCTCGGCCTGATGAGCGCCGCCTGGCAGACGATCGTCATCTCCGTGGTCCTCGGCGCGGGCATCGGCCTCGCCTACTCCTCGCTGCCCGCGCTCATCATCGGCTCGGTCGACCCCTCCGAGACCGGCGCGGCCAACGGCCTCAACACCCTGATGCGCTCGATCGGCACCTCGGTGTCCAGCGCCGTGATCGGCATGGTCCTCGCCAATACCGCCGACCATGTCGGGGGCGTCGCCGTGCCCACCATGCACGGCTTCCGCGTCTCCTTCCTGATCGCCACGGGCGCGGTCGCCGTCGGCCTGCTCTTCGCCCTGCTGCTGCCCTCGGCACGCCGCTCCACCACCACGCAGCTGCGGGCGAGCAGCGAGGAGGACGCCAATCTGGAGCGCGCGGTCAAGGCCCTCGCGGGCTTCCACGGCCAGGTGCGGGGCGCGGACGGTTCGCCCGTCCCCCGCGCGAAGGTGACGCTGATCGACGGCGGCGGGCGCCAGGCGGGCGCGGCCCTCACCGACGACGGCGGGCGGTACGAACTGGCCGTGCCCGGCGACGGCTCCTACGTCCTCGCGGTACGGGCCACGGGCCACGGCCCGCTGGCATCGGCGGCGGCCCACCCCGGCCAGGACCGCCCGGTGGAGCTGGACCTCTCGCTGCCGGGCACGAGCGACGTACCGGCCTGACGCACGGCCGGAGTGCGCACCCCCGTCACGTCGGTGGCGGGGGTGCCGTGCATCATGACGCCCGTACCCGCATACACCCGCACCCCCATGCACCCGCATCCCATACATACGTACGACCTGGAGGAAGCCATGGCGTTGGCCGCCGAGCCCAAGCCGGAGATCCTGGCCGCCTTCGAGGCCGCCAAGGGCTTCATGCCGCGCGGCGAGGGGCTCGCCCTGTACGCGGCCGCGGCCGAGGCCGGCGCGCTCGGTCTGCCGCTCCTGGAGGTCGGCACGTACTGCGGGCGCTCCACGATCCTGCTCGCCGACGCGGCCCGGCAGGCCGGGGTGAGCGCGATCACCGTGGACCACCACCGCGGCAGCGAGGAGCAGCAGCCCGGCTGGGAGTACCACGATCCCGAGACCGTGGACCCCGAGGTCGGCCGCATGGACACGCTGCCCACCTTCCGCCGCACCCTGCACAAGGCGGGCCTGGAGGACCACGTGATCGCGATGGTCGGACGCTCGCCGCAGGTGGCGAAGGTGTGGGGCGGCCCGCTCGGCTTCGTCTTCATCGACGGCGGCCACACCGACGAGCACGCCACGGCGGACTACGAGGGCTGGGCGCCGCACGTCGCCGAGGGCGGGCTGCTCGTCATCCACGACGTGTTCCCCGACCCGGTCGACATCATGACCGGCCAGGCCCCGTACCGCGTCTACCTCAGGGCGCTGGCCTCCGGCGCCTTCACCGAGGTCTCGGCGACGGACTCGCTGCGGGTGCTGCGGCGCACGGGGGCGGGGATCTGACCTCGGCCGGAGCACGTCCGACCTCGGTCGGAGTACGCCCGACCTCAGTCGGAGTGGATCCGACCGCAACCGGAGCGGGGATCCGACCTCGCGGATAGGCTCGCCCTCGTGTCGTACGTAGGTCCGGAATTCGATCCCTCACAGCCGCCCAGGCGCCGCGTCGGCCGTCCGCTGACGGTGACCGTGGCCGCGCTGGTGCCGACCTGTCTCGCGGGGTGGCTCGTCTATCAGGCGACGAGCGGGCCCGGCGGAAGCGAGCCCGCGCGATCCCTGCCCGCGTCGCCGAGCGCGTCCGCCGAGCCGGGCGCGCCGTCCGGGTCCGGGTCCGGCTCCCCCTCGGAAAGCAGTAAGCCCGACAAGGGGGAGGAAAAGGACAAGGACGGCAAGAGTGAGGGCGACGACGGCAACGATTCGAGTACGAAAAAGCCCACGCACCAGCCCGCCGCCAGCGGCCCCCTCAAGGGCAAGGTCGTCGTGATCGACCCCGGCCACAACTCGGGGAACTTCCGTCACACGGCGGAGATCAACCGCCAGGTCGACATCGGGACGAACCGCAAGGAATGCGACACCACAGGGACGTCCACCAACGACGGCTACACCGAGGCCAAGTTCACCCTGGACGTCGCCCACCGCCTGCGCACGCTGCTCGAAAAGCAGGGCGCCACGGTCGAGTTCACCCAGGACGGCGACCGCCCCTGGGGCCCCTGCGTCGACGAGCGCGCCCGGATCGGCAACAAGGCGAAGGCCGACGCGGTGGTCTCCATCCACGCCGACGGCTCGGGCGCGGGGAACCGCGGCTGGCACGTGATCATGCCCGCGAAGGTGCGGTCCGGCGCCGCCGACACCTCCGGGATCGTCGCCCCCTCCAAGGAGTTGGGCGAACGGATCGCCGGCGAGTTCGTCCGCGCCACCGGCAGCGCCCCCTCCAACTACATCGGCGACGGCACCGGACTCGACGTACGAAGGGACCTCGGCGGCCTCAATCTCTCCACCGTTCCCAAGGTGTTCATCGAGTGCGGCAACATGCGGGACGCGAAGGACGCGGCGCTTTTGAAGAGCGGCGCGTGGCGGCAGAAGGCGGCGCAGGGGATTTCGTCGGGAATCACCGGCTTCCTGCGGGGGTAGATCGTGAACGTCCTCGTTCCGAAGCGTGGACGTCTTTATCCCGAGCAGACACCCCGCGTGTCCGGACGATATTGTCCTCCCTACGATGAGGGGCCACCCCCGCGCTTCGCGCACCGCGACACGAACGCGACTACGGCGACAGCGACGCCTCCACTGACGAGACGACTGACGAAGGACCTGAAGTGAATTTCCGCTCCCTCACTCGAGGCGACGGCGTGGTGATCGGAGCAGCGGTGTTGCTCTTCATCGCCTCGTTCCTCAACACGTTCGACCCCGACGGCGGCGACAGCGACAAGCTGCCGAACGCCTGGGAAAACGGCAACCTGCTGATGAGCGTCTACCTGCTCGGCATCATCGGTGCGGCACTCATCGTCGTCGGCCGTGCGCTGCCCCAGCCGCGCAAGGTCATCGGCCTGGACCTCGGTCAGCTCGGTGTGGCCTTCGCCATCGCCGCCGCCTGGAGCTCCCTCGGTGCGATCTTCGACACCGACCAGTCATACGGCTTCTTCTTCGACAGCTCGCTCGGTGTCCGCGGAGAATCCCCGGACGCCGGTGTCGGCCTCATCCTCGGCACGATCGCCGCTCTGGTGCTCGCCGCCGGCGCGGTCGCCACCCTGATCGTCCCCGCACTGAAGGCCCCCCTCATGGGCGCCCCGCGTCCGGTCGCCCCGCAGCCCTACGGCGGTCAGCCGCAGGGTGGGTACGGCTACCCGGGTGCGGGTCAGCCGCAGCAGGGCGCGCCGTACGGCGGCCAGCCGGGTCAGCCGCAGCCGCAGGGCGGCCAGTCCTTCGGCGGGCAGCCTCAGCCGCAGGGCGGGCAGACCCCGCCGCCCGCGCAGGCGCAGCCGGCCGGTGACTTCTCGCCGTTCTGGTTCGCCGTGCCGGTGCCGCGTCCGCTGTACGCGGAGGACGGCTCGCCCACGCCGATCGCCGAACTGGCGCCCGGCACCTGGTACTTGGCCGTCGAGCAGCGCGGCCCCGGCCTGGTGGCCCAGACGCAGGACGGCCGTCGCGGCGTCCTTCAGGACACCACGGGGATCCAGCGCGGCTGACCCCATCAGGCACCGCACGGCCCCTCGCCCTTCCGGGCGGGGGGCCGCTGTCGTACAGTCACCCCTCGACGGATTCACCTGACGCACCGTCAGACGATCTCGGTGACTGGGAGGGCTTATGCGGCTCGGGCTCGCACTCGGCTACTGGGGGCGCGGCCCCGACCCCGGCCACGTCGCCCTCGCCCAGGAGGCCGAGCGCCTCGGCTACGACTCGGTGTGGACCGCCGAGGCCTGGGGCTCGGACGCCTTCACACCGCTGACCTGGATCGCCGCGCAGACCTCGCGGATCAGGCTGGGAACGGCCGTCGCGCAGATGGCGGCCCGCTCCCCCGTCACCACCGCCATGCACGCGCTCACCCTCGACCATCTCTCCGGCGGACGGATGATGCTGGGGCTCGGGCTGTCCGGGCCGCAGGTGGTGGAGGGGTGGTACGGGCGGCCGTTCCCCCGGTCCCCGCTGACCGCGACCCGTGAGTACGTCGACGTGATCCGCCAAGTCCTGCGGCGCGAGGGCCCGGTGGAGCTGGACGGACGCTTCCACGCCCACCCCTACCGCGGCGAGGACGGCACCGGCCTCGGCAAGGCCCTCAAGCCGATCACCCATCCCCTGCGGGCCGACCTGCCGGTCCTGCTCGGCGCCGAGGGGCCCAAGAACATCGCGCAGACCACGCGGATCGCGGACGGCTGGCTGCCGCTGTACTGGTCGCCGACCCGCACGGATGTGTACGAGGCGTCGCTGACCTACCTCGACGAGGGCTTCCTGATCGCGCCGATGGCCCGAGCCAAGGTCTGCGACGACGTGAGCGAGGGGCTGCTCCCCGTCAAGGCCATGCTCGGCTTCTACATCGGCGGCATGGGGCACTCCGCCCGCAACTTCCACGCGGACCTGATGGCCCGCATGGGGTACGAGGCGGAGGCCCGGCGCATCCAGGAGCTGTTCCTCGCGGGGCGCAGGGAGGAGGCAGTCCTGGCCGTGCCCGACGCCTTCGCCGACGAGATCTCCCTGGTCGGCCCGCGTGCCCGCATCGCCGAGCGTCTGGAGCTGTGGCGCAAGGGCCCGGTGACGGACCTGCTCGTGCTGGCCCCCGACCCGCTCACACTGCGCACCCTGGCCGAGCTCAACTCCTAGGCGCCGCCCGGCCCTTGGCCACCCCTTGGCCGGACCTTGGCTACCCCTTGGCCAGCTCCCCGGCCGAAGGGACCTTGTCCTTGACCTCGGCGCCCGCGCTCTTTCCCGCGCCCTTGACGTCATTGATGATGCCGTCGAAGGAGTTCACGATCGAGTCCGTCCCCTCTCCCTTGCGGAGCTTGGACGGCAGGTCCTTGAGCGCGTCGATGCCCGCGCTCAGCGGTGCCACGGCCTTGGCGAGGGTCGGGTCGCCCTGCGCGTTCCTCACCGCCGCCTTCAGCCTGTTGTACGTGAACGCGCCCGCGAGGCCCGCCTTGACCAGGGCGAACTTCCTGCCGTCCGCGCCGCTCCGGAACGTACCCGCGCGGAACGGCTTCACGATCCACTGGTACGTCGCCCCGGCGGCGAGGCCCGCGTTGGCGACGAAGCGGGTCTTGGCGAACTTCTGCTTCTCGGCGGAGCTGGTGCCGGACGGCGTCGCCGCACTGTCCTTGTCGTCGCCGTTGCAGGCCGTCGCGCCGACGAGCAGGGTGCAGCAGAGCGTGAAGGAGACTCCGGCACGGCGGAGGGATACGGGGCTGAGCACGGCAGCGGCCTCCAGGGGTGAGCTGCGGTCCGGTGATCGTTCCTCACCGCAGCCTCGCCCCGGCCGCCGGGTGCCGCCACCCGGGCGAGCCCGTCCGGGTCTCTCCGGGTTTCAAGGAGGTCCTGCCCGGTACCCGTCCGCCATGTCTCCCAGAACCCGTACACGCGGCACCAACGAGGCAGCGAAGATCATCGTGATCGTCGCGGACGTCCTGGCCTTCGTCCTCGGGCTGTGGATCCTGATGTACCTGCTGGACGCGAACCGCGCCAACGACCTCGTCCAGTTCGTCCACGACGCGGCCCGCTGGCTCGCCGGCTGGTCCCACGACCTGTTCACCTTCGACGACGCCTGGGCCAGGGTCGTCGCGGGCTACGGCCTGGCGGCGGTCGTGTACCTGCTGGTCGGCCACGCGGTGGCGGGACGGCTGCGGCGGTACTGAACCGCGCTCCGTAAGGGGCGCGGGGAACTGTGCGACCAGCCCTGTCGGACCCGCAGACGCCAACGGTCCCCGGCGGAGCCTACGCGCAGCACTCCGGGTCGAGCCCCCGCGGCAGCCGTTCGCCCGAGAACACCGCGCACGTCGCCTCGTCGCCGCCGAGTGCCGCCACCGCGAGGAGCAGTGAGCCCGCCGTCCAGGTGGTGAGTTCCTCGGGCCAGACGGCCTTGTCGTCGAAGACATAGCCCGTCCAGTACAGGCCGCTCTCCGCGTCGCGCAGGTGCTGGATGGACTTGAGGATCTCCAGGGCGCGGTCCGACTCCCCCATCACCCACAGGGCGAGGGCCAGTTCGGCGCTCTCGCCGCCGGTGACCCAGGGGTTGGGGACCACGCAGCGGACCCCGAGTCCCGGCACGACGAAGCGGTCCCAGCCTTCCTCCATACGGGACTTGGCCTCGGGCCCGGTGAGCGCGCCGCCCAGGACCGGGTAGTACCAGTCCATGGAGTAGCGGTCCTTGTCGAGGAAGCGCTCGGGATGACGGCGGATCGCGTGCGCGAGGGCACCGGCCGCCAACTCCCAGTCCGGCTGCGGCTCCTCGCGCTGCTCGGCGATGGCGAGGGCACAGCGCAGCGCCTGGTGGATCGAGGAGGAGCCGGTGAGCAGCGCGTCGGTCACCGGCGTACCGTCCGCCTCCCGCTTCCAGCCGATCTGCCCGCCCGGCTGCTGGAGCCCGAGGACGAACTCGACGGCGGCCACGACCACCGGCCACATGCGGTCCACAAACGCCTCGTCACCCGTGGCGAGGTAGTGGTGCCAGACGCCCACCGCGACGTAGGCGCAGAAGTTGGACTCCCTGCCGCGGTCGGTGACGTCGTCCGGGTCCCCGTCGGCGTACGCCGCGTACCAGGAACCGTCGGTGTTCTGGTGCCGCGCGAGCCACTCGTAGGCACGCTCGGCGGCCGCGTGCTCGCCCGCGGCGTCCAGGGCCATGGCGGCCTCGGTGTGGTCCCACGGGTCGAGGTGGTGTCCGCGGAACCACGGGATCGCGCCGTCCTCGCGCTGGACGGCGCGGATGCCGCGCACGGTCGCCGCGGCCTGATCGGCCGTCAGGACGCCGGGCAGGACGAGGTGTTCGGTCCGCTCCGGGCTCGTCACTTGGCGGCGCCCGCGGCGTCGGCCGTGGCCTTCGGGAGGTGCGGCTTGGTCGCGTACGCCACGAAGCTCTTGCCGACGACGGGGTTGAGCAGCTGCTCGGCCACCCGGGTCGCCAGCGGCTTCTTCATGATGTCCCAGACCAGGAGCTTGTGGTACGCCCGCACCGGCAGCGCCTTGTCGTTGTCGACGCCGAACGCGCACTTGAGCCACCAGTACGGCGAGTGCAGCGCGTGCGCGTGGTGGGTGCCGTACGGCTTGAGGCCCGACTCCCGCATCTTGCCGAGGAGTTCGTCCGCCTTGTAGATGCGGATGTGGCCGCCCTCGACCTCGTGGTAGGCGTCGGACAGGGCCCAGCAGACCTTCTCGGGGCCGTAGCGGGGAACGGTGACCGCGATGCGGCCGCCGGGCTTCAACACCCGCACCATTTCCGCGAGTACGCCCTTGTCGTCGGGGATGTGCTCCATGACCTCGGAGATGATCACGACGTCGAACGACTCGTCCGGGAAGGGGAGGTTGAGGGCGTCGCCCTCCATGGCCGTGGCGGTCGCGCCCGCCGGGGCCTCGCCCGCCTCCTTCATCGCGGCGAACCACTTGGCGACCTCGCGGATTTCCTCGGCGTTCTGGTCGAGGGCCACCACCTGCGCGCCGCGCCGGTAGCACTCGAAGGCGTGCCGGCCCGCCCCGCAGCCGAGATCCAGGACGCGATCGCCTGCGGCGAGCGGGAAGCGGGTGAAGTCGACGGTCAGCACGTGGCCCTGCTTTCGTGGTGAGGTCCTGCAACTTCGGGGGCGGCCGCGGCCGCGGGGAGGGCATGGCCGCCGGCGACCGCCCGTGCGGCGCCACGTCCCGCGGATCCTTCGATCGCCGCGCGGTACAGCTCCGCGGTGCCCTGGGCGGCGCGGGCCCAGGTGAACTTGGCGAGCACGCGCGCACGCCCGGCCGCGCCGAGCCTGGCCCGCAGTCCCGCGTCGCCGAGGAGCCGCTTCAGACCGAGCGCCAGCGCCCCGGCGTCGCCCGTCGGCACCGCGAGGCAGGTCTCGCCGTCGGGGCCCGCGACCTCGGGGATCGCGCCGCCGGTGGTCGCGAGGAGCGGCGTGCCGGTGGCCATCGCCTCGGCCGCGGGGAGCGAGAACCCCTCGTACAGCGAAGGGACACAGGCGATCTGGGCCGAGCGGACGAGGTCGACGAGCTCGGCGTCGGTGATGCCCTTGACGAACTCGACGGCGCCTTCGAGGCCGTGACGCTCCATGGCCTGGGCGACCGGGCCGTCCTCGGCGCGCTTGCCGACGACGACGAGGTGGGCCTCGGGGTACTCGGCGCGCACCTTCGCGAGCGCCTCGATGAGGTAGACCAGGCCCTTGAGCGGGACGTCGGCGCTGGACGTGGTCACGATCCTGCCCGGCACCTCGGCGACGGACGGATCGGGCGAGAAGAGTTCGGTGTCGGCGCCGATGTGGACGACGTCGATGCGGTCCTCGCGCACGCCGAGGTGGTCGACGATCTCCTGGCGGGACGTGCCGGAGACGGTGAGGACCGAGGGCAGGCGGCGTGCGACGCGCTTCTGCATGCGCGTGAACGCGTACCAGCGGCGGACCGAGGCGCGGCGCTTCCAGTCGGGCGCGGCGTCCAGCTCCAACTGCCGGTCCACGGTGATGGGGTGGTGGATCGTGGTGACCAGGGGCGCGCCGAGGTCGCCGAGGAGGCCGTACCCGAGGGTCTGGTTGTCGTGCACGACGTCGAACTCGCCGCGCCGGGCCCGCAGATGGCGCCGGGCGCGCAGGCTGAACGTGACGGGCTCGGGGAAGCCGCCGGTCCACATCGTCGCCACTTCGAGGGCGTCGACCCAGTCGCGGTACTCGTCGCGCTTCGGCGTGCGGAAGGGGTCCGGGGAGCGGTAGAGGTCCAGGCTCGGCAGCTCGGTGAGCCGCAGCCCTTCGAGTCCCTCGCCCTCGTCGAGCACGGGATAGGGCTGCGCGCCGATCACTTCGACGCTGTGGCCGAGCCGGGCCAGCTCGCGCGAGAGATGGCGTACGTAGACGCCCTGTCCCCCGCAGAACGGGTTCCCTTTGTACGTGAGGAGAGCGATGCGCAACGGACGGTCGCCGTCGATGGCAGAGCCCTTGCGGGGGCCCGCTTCCATGGCCTCAGCGGTCACTCTCGGCCCCCTTCTCCCTGCGGTTGTCCGCGAGGTTACGCCGGGACGGTAATCTAGAACAAGTTTCAGACTTGATCGCTGAATGATCGCTGAACGAGCTTCGAATCTACCGGCAGGTAGGCGAGGTGTAAGGCCCGGATCAGGTGATTCGCGCCACGGCGGGCTCCCTGCCATGCTGTGCGATCTCGGGAGGCGTTTTCGGAGGGGCATCTAGATGACAGCGGAAGCCAAGGCGGCGAGCCCGGCCACGCCGCCCCTCACCGAGCGCCAGGAGGCGCGCCGCCGACGCATCCTGCACGCGAGCGCCCAACTGGCCAGCAGGGGCGGCTTCGACGCGGTGCAGATGCGGGAGGTCGCCGAGGCCGCGGGCGTCGCGCTCGGCACCCTCTACCGCTACTTTCCCTCCAAGGTCCATCTGCTGGTCGCCACCATGCAGGACCAGCTGCAGCACATGCACACCACGATCAGGAAGCGCCCGCCGGCCGGTGAGACGCCCGCCGAGCGGGTCGCCGAGACCCTGATGCGCGCCTTCCGCGCGCTGCAGCGCGAGCCGCACCTGGCGGACGCGATGGTGCGGGCCCTGACCTTCGCGGACCGCTCGGTGAGCCCCGAGGTCGACACCGTCTCGCGACTGACGACGGCGATCATCCTGGACGCGATGGGCCTCGACGAGCCACCGACCGCCCAGCAGCTCTCCGCGGTGCGGGTCATCGAGCACACCTGGCACTCGGCGCTGATCACGTGGTTGTCGGGTCGGGCCTCGATCGCGCAGGTGAAGATCGACATCGAGACCGTGTGCCGACTCATCGACCTGACGGCCCCGCCGACGCGCGCATAAGGGCGTCCGCCGCAGGTCGTAGCCCTGTCTGCGACACAGGGGGCGCACAGTCGTATGGCAAATGCGCCCCCGGACTCCCCCTTGGCCAGTTCTCTGCGTCACGGCAGGGGTACTCACCGCTATGAATGGTCTGCGTGCTTGAACGGAGCAACCGGAAGCGGGGAGCTGGAGGGGCAGAGCGTGATCCGGGTCCTTCTCGTGCACGACGCCTGTCTAATGCGATTGGCTCTGGCGGAACGACTCGCCCGTGAGCCTGATCTGGAGGTGTTCCATGCGCCGTGGTCACATGCCCGCGGCCGACAACGCAGCGTACGACCCGACCTGTGCGTGGTTGATCTCGACGACGAATCGACGTACGCGCTCACTCCGCTCGCCGAACTGACCGGCCCCACGGCGCACGGCAGGGCCTGCCGGGTCCTGGTGCTCGCCACCGCGAACCGGCCAGGACTGCTGCGGCGGGCCGCGGAGGCGGAGGCCCTCGGCTATGTGAACAAGGCCAGCCAGCCGGAACGGCTGCTGGCCGGGATCAGACAGGTGGCGGCAGGCCAGCGGTACGTCGACGACTCGCTGGGGTTCGGCTTTCTCAAGGCGTCACAAATGCCGCTGACACGAAGGGAGTTGAGTGTCCTCTCACTCGCCGCCAGGGGGGCGTCGGTCGCCGAGATCGCGCACAGCCTCCATTTGTCCAACGGCACGGTGCGCAACTACATGGCCGCGATCACCAGGAAGACCGGGGCGCGGAACAGGATCGACGCGATAAGGATCTCGCAGGGCGAGGGCTGGGTGTGAACCGCCTCCCGGCAGGTCCCGGTCGTCGGCCGCCCCGTTGAGGTCCCGGTAGAGGGGCGAACGCTCCATCAGCTCGTCGTGCCGCCCGCACAGGGCGTGCGTCCCGTCCATCACCAGGACGCGGCCGGCGCGACGGGCCGAGCTGACGCGGTGGGCGATCACCATCAGGGTCCCGCCCGGACGGGCCGCGAAGGCCCGCTCGGCGCGGGACTCCGCGACCGGGTCGAGATGACAGGTCGCCTCGTCCAGGATCGCCAGCGGGGCGTGCGAGAGGTAGGCGCGGGTCAGCGCGATCAACTGCCGCTCACCCGCGGAGAGTTCGGCGGGCGCGACATCGGCTTCGAGCCCACCGAGCCGCTCGATCAGCGGGGCGAGGCCGATGGCTTCGGCCGCGGCGAGCACCTCGGCCTCCGGGACGGAATCCCCCCGCAGATAGCGCAGGTTGTCGCCGAGCGACCCGGTGAAGACGTACGCCTCCTGGGGAATGAGCACACGCCGCCCGACAGCCCCCTCGCCCCGCACCGGCAACCCGTGGACCCGCACCTGACCCGCGTCCGGTTCGAGCAGCCCGGCGACGATCCCGGCCAGCGTGGACTTCCCGATGCCACTCGGCCCGACCACGGCGAGGTGCTCGCCCCGGGCCACGGTCAGCGCCAGGTCCTTCAGGACGGGCTCGGCGTGGGGGCCGTAGGCGAAGGTCAGGGAGGAGAGGTGGAGGGCGGGGGGCTCGGCGACGGATTGCGTGAGGCCGACCGGGGATTCCGCGGCGTCGGCCGGGGCTTCGGCGGCATCGGCCAGGGCTTTGGCGGCACCGGTCGGGACTTCCGCGGCGCCGGTCGGGACTTCCGCGGCGCCGGTCGGGACTTCCGCGGCGTCGGCCGGGGCTTCGGCGGCATCGGCCAGGGCTTCGGCGGCATCGGCCAGGGCCTCCCCCGCATCCTCGGCCCGCGGTGGGCCGTCCCACACCAGGCGGCGCAGGACGATCGCCAGGCGGGAGCCGCTCGCGCCCAGGCCGTGGACGAGGTTGTGGAGGGCGGGGAGCAGGGCCTGGGTGACATAGGCGGTGGCCCCGACCAGGGAGCCCGGCGTCACTCCGCGGTCCAGGAGCCAGGGGGCGGTGGCGAGGAGCAGCACCAGCGGGAGCTGGCCCCCGGTGACGAGTGCCGCCGTACGCAGCAGGCCCCAGCGGGCGAGGGAACTGGCCGTCCTGTACTCCGTGGCGACGCCCCGGTCCAGGTCACCGGCGACGTCCCGTTCCGCGCCCGCCGCCGTGACGTCCCGCAACCCCGGGCAGACCAGGCCCAGTTGAGCCGCGAGGTTCTCGTCCGCGACCAGGAAGTCCTCCTGGCGGCGGGCCAGCGGGCGCAGCGAACCCACGAACAGGCCGATCCCGGCGAGCAGCGGCGGCGCGACCACCAGGAGCAGCAGCGGATCCAGCGAGAACAGGCCGATCAGAGCGCCCGCCGCGGTGAAGACGAAGGAGCGCGAGACCATGATCAGGCCCGCGAAGGTGTCCCTGGCGATCTCCACCTGCTGTGTGAGCCGGGAGACGGCGGCACCGTCCGCGTCCCGCAGCCCGCGGCCCACGACCTGCCGCACCAGGCTGTCCCGCAGCGGTTCCACCAGGTCGGCGACGGCGCGGTACACCCGCCCCGTGCCGTACGCGGCGACGACCACGCCGAGCGCGGCCGCGCCCAGCCACCACAGGCCGGCCGCTTCGTCCCCCTTGAGGAATCCGTCGTCCAGGGCGCGCGCGAGGGCGTACCCGGTGAGGAACGTCTGCCCGGTCTCCAGGACCGACCAGAGGGCGAGCCGGACCACCACCGGCCACCTGCGCCGCAGGAACCGGACACCGCGGCGGTAAGGACCCTCCGAAGCCCCGGAGTTCACGCGTCGAACACCTCCCGGTACTCCCGACGTTGCCACAGCTCCGCGTGCGTGCCCACCGCCCTGATCCGCCCCTCGTGCAGCCACGCCACGGCGTCCGCGCGGGCCGCCGTCGCCGCACGGTGGGCGATGATCAGGCGGCTGCGGCGCGGGGTGTGGGTCAGCAGGGCCTCGGCGATGTGGTGTTCGGTCACGGTGTCCAGGCTCGACATGGCGTCGTCCAGGATCAGCAGCCGCCCACCGCGCGCGAACGCCCTTGCCAGGCCCAGGCGTTGGGCCTCGCCTCCGGAGAGCGGCGCTTCGCCGCAGGGCGTGGCGTAGCCGTCGGGGAGGCGGGTGATGAAGGTGTCGGCACGGGCCGCGCGGGCCGCTTCCTCGATGCGGGACGGCGCCGGGCGCGGGGCGCCGAAGCCGATCGTGTCCGCCAGGGTCGCGCCGAGGAGCGCGGGCCGCTCGAAGGCGTAGCCGACCTCGCGGCGCAGCTCCTCGCGGCCGAGCGCGCGCAGGGGGACGCCGTCGAGGCGCACGTCGCCTTCGTCGGGGTCGGCGAGGCGCCCCGCGAGGGACGCGAGGAGCGACTTGCCCGCGCCGGAGCGGCCGACCACGGCGAGCGTGCTGCCCGCGGGCACCGTCAGGTCGACGCCGTCGAGCACGGTGCGTCCGCCGCGGTCCGCCTTGACGCCTCGTAGCTCCAACAGGCCGCCCTGGGCCGGGAGTTCCTCTTCGCCGTACGTGGCCACGGGCTCCGTGAGCACTTCCTCCAGGCGGCGCGCCGCCGCCCGCGCCCGCACGAGTCCGCCCAACTGCCCGACGAGCATGCCGATTCCGGTGGCGAGCACCGCGTACCGGGATGCGGCGAGGAGGTCGCCGACCGTGATGCGATGCCTGAGCAGCAGCGCCCCCGCGACCGCGGCGACCGAGATCTGCAGCAGCGGCGCGATGGCGACGGCCTGCGCCTGGGAGCGGGCCTGGACGCGCCACATCCGGTGCCCCTGGCGGGCGAGTTCGGGCAGCGCGTGCAGGACGCGCGCCGACTCCTTCTCCTCGGTGTGCGCGGCGGCGATGGTCCTGGCCCCGCCGATCGCCTCGCCGAGACGGCCCGCGATGTCGCCCTGGACCCGCTGGTAGCGGGCCACGCAGTCGGAGGAGACGCGGACGAACGTCCGCAGGAGCAGCGCGAGGAGCGGCCCGCCGACGAGGAACACCGCGGCGAGCCAGACGTCGATCAGGGCGAGGGCCACCACGGCGCCGACGGGCATGACCAGGGCGGCGACGAGCGAGGCGAAGGTGGCGGGCGCGATGCCCGCGTGGGCCGCGTTGTCGATGAGGCGGGCCACCAGGTCGCCGTGGGCGAAGCGCGCGGTGGCGCGGGGCCCGACGCCGAGCACGTGGCGGGTGACGCGGCCGCGCAGCCAGGCCGTGGCGCGGGCGTTGGTGGTGCCGGTGAGGACGCCGTCGACGGCGTCGAGGAGGGCGCTCGCGCCGACCAGCGCGGCGCAGGCGAGGATCCAGCGGGTGGTGTCGCCCCCGTCGTGGCCGGTCACGTGTCCGGTCAGGACGGCGTCCAGGGCCCGGCCGATCGCGAGCGGCAGCAGCAGGCCCACGCCCGCACCGGCGACGGCGCACAGCGCGAGGGCCGCGCAGCGGGCCGCGCTGTGCCGGGCCGCGCCGCTCAACAGGCGTGCGTCGGCGGGTGGTTGATGCGGACGTGGGGTCGTCGTCGCCATTGCGCTCCGGGTCCTCGTCGTCTGCGTCCGTGGCAGCGGCCGGCCCGGACGGCCCCCTCGCGGGGCGCCGTCCGGGCCTTCGCTGCCGTGCCGTTCAGGCGCGGCTACGCGTCAAAGACGGGGGAACCGTCAGAGACACAGGACGATGCTGGCGTCACTCCAGCAAAGGAGCAGGCTCGCGAGGCTGCCGCCGCCACCGCCGCCGCCACCGGTCATCTCTTCGGATTCCATGCTCTGCAGGTCGAGAAGTGCCATGGTCTTGCCTCTCTCTTGGGGGATTTGGTATCTCCGAGCGGTTGTGTCACGACCCCGCTGCGTCACGGGACCGGCTCTGGGGCCGCCTGGGCGGCGGCAGGAAGGGGACGTGCGCTCCGCTGTCGCCGAGCGCGCTGGAGAGCGCGAGCAGACAGCCGGCCGTCCCGGTGTTCAGGTCCATCGACAGGCGCAGCATCTGGTGGCCGGGGAAGGCGAGTTGTCCGTCGTAGGCCATGGAGAACCAGCCGAGCGCGTCGATCTGCGCCGCCACGTCCTCGGGGGTGATGCCGGGCGTGGTGCTGCGGTTGACGTGCAGCAGCAGTCCCGCCCGCCCCTGGAAGAGGCCCGGCTGCACGCAGAAGCGGGAGCGCGCGGCGGCCAGGACGGCAGGCCGCACCGCCTCGAACGCGGCGTCGTCGCGGTGCGCGAGGTAGTCGTCGATCACCATGCCGATGCCGACGCTGCCGTCACCGAGGTAGGGCATGGTGCGCCAGCCCTCGTTGACGGCGAGGCTGCCGTCCCGCTCCTGGGTCACGCACTGGGCGAGGTCCGCGCGCAGGGCCCGTGCCGCAAGGTCGAGGAGGGCGGGGTCGCCGTTCCTCTCGTACAGGCGCAGGAAGAGCAGGGCGGGTCCGGTGGCGCCGCGCATCAGCCCGGCTCGGCGCCGCTCGCCCTTCTCGGGTGCGCCGTCGACGGTGATCCGCTCGCCCAGCAACTCGGCTGCCCGCAGGGCGTGTTGGCCGAGCTCGTGCTCGCCGGTGCTGTGCGCGAGGGCGTCGAGGGCGAGGCCGAGTCCGGCGAGGCCGCCGTACAGGTCGGAGGGGAGCCGCTCCCAGTTCTCCTGGAGGACGAGGCCCGTCAGGTCCAGGGCGCGAGTGCGGTGACCGAGCCGGTCGAGTACGTGGGCGACGCCCGCGAGTCCGTCGTACAGGCCGAACGGTGTGCCGCGCGGTGCGGGGTCGATGTGCTTCAGGAGCCAGCGCTCGCCTTCCTCGTAGCGCTCGGCGCCGCTCTCGGCGAGGGCGAGCAGCACGCCGGCCGCGCCGTGCGCGAGGCCGAGGCCGCCGCCCTCGGCGAACTGCGCGATGTCACCGGGGAAGAGCCGGTCGTCGCGCTCGGGCGTCGCGCAGGCCAGGATGGCCTTGATCATCGAGTCCCTGCTGTGCGGCCACTCGGCGGGGTCGACCAGTGGTGCGGCCGCCCCTGCCGAGGGCCTGGTGGCGCCGGTCCCGCCCCCCTTCAGGACGCCCCCCTCCAGGGCCTCCGCGTCTCCCGCTCCGGTGACCGGCGCCGGCTGATCCCCGTCGGTCCGCTCGCGTGTGTCGCGCTCGATCTCCGCCACGGCCTCGGCGAGGAACTCCTTCGGCACATCGGGGAATTCGGCAGCGATCACCTGCGCGAAGTGCGCGGCCTTGCCCCGGTCGATGGAGAGGAGCGAGGTGATCGGCAGGAAGAGGGCGAGCCGGAGACAGGCCAGGGCGTAGCGGTCGATGTCGGTGCCGGTGCGGTCCGGTGGCGCGAGGAATCCGGGGTGGGCGACGACCTGGCGGCCGCGGTCCCCGACGGATGCCGCCGCCTCGAAGTCGAGGAGGGAGACGGACTGTTCGTCGGGGGCGACCATGATGTTGAAGAGGTGCAGGTCGTTGAAGACGACGCCGCGTTCGTGCACGGCGGCGACGGCCTCCTCGACGGCGGCGTGCATGCGCAGCGCCCAGGCCGTGTACGTGGCGATGGCCGCGTCGTCCGGTTCGCTGGTGCACAGCGGATGCCGGTGCGCGAAGAAGGAGTTGAGGGTCGAGCCCTCCAGGAAGTCCATGACGAGGAAGCGGTGGTCACCGAGGAGGAACCAGTCGCGGACCTCGGGGGCCACGCCGAGCCCGGAGAGCTTCTCCAGGGCGGCCTTCTCGCGTTCGAGGCGGGCCACGGCGTCGGCGCCGTCGGAGGCGAGGCCGGCGTGCGGGCGGCCCTCCTTGAGGACGACCTTGCGGCCGTCGCGGGTGTCGGTGCCGGAGTAGACCCCGCCGCCGTTGGAGAAGTGGAGGGCCTTCTCGATGCGGTACGGAAGGTCGCCGACGGTGGTCGTGTTGCGGGCCGCGAGCGCCGGTTCGAGGAAGGCGGGCAGCTTCACCCAGGAGGGGACCTTGAAGGTGGGCTCGCGCGAGTCGGGCACGAGCCGCCCCTGGTCGTCCTCGACGGCGGGGACGAGCGTGCCCTTGCCGTTGTCGCACATGCGCCGGGTGAAGGCGCCGTACCTGACGTACAGCGGGCCCTCCCGCCAGCGCAGGTCGGTGAGGATGTAGGGGCCTTCGAACCCTCCGAGGAGCTCGCCCAACTCGGCGAGGACCAGCTGCAGTTGCTCCTCGTCGGCCGGGTAGACGGTGACGGCCTTGCCGCTGTTGTCGCGCCCGGCGTACTTGCTGTTGCGCAGGTGCAGCAGGTGCCTGGCCGGCACGAGCTTGAAGGGGACGGCGCGCGGCACGCAGTAGTCCCACACGATCGCCGCGACGCGGTCGGCGTTCTGCAGCGTGGCGGAGACATGGATCTTCCAGCCCTGCTGGGGCGCGGGGCGCGGGGTCCCCGCGTCGTCGACCGGGACGAAGGAGAGCCAGTCGCCGAAGCGGCCGGAGCGCCATCCTTCGGGGACCGGGCGCTGGGTCACGGGGAACTCGGGGGCGCCCGCGGCGCCCGCCGACGACAGCCGGTCCGGGGTCTCGTAGAAGTGTCTGTCGGCCAGACAGTAGACCTCGTACCGCTTGTCCATGGTGTCCCCTCTCCGCACGGCGTGGCAGAGAGATTTCCAGGGCTCAAAGGGACGGAACAGTCACGAGTGTCATCGGATCACCGTGCGGAACGCATGCGTAAAGTCGCGTTCGCTCCTGTTCGAGCACACAGGATATCCACGGATCGCACACATGGCGACGCCCGCGTCGCCATCGGGCGAAATCGACGCGGGCGCACGGGAGTCGGCTAGTCCTCCGGCGGGAAGACGACCTCCCCGCTGTCGGCCAGCGTGATCGTGATCGCTTCGACCGGGCAGCCCTCGGCGGCCTCCAGGACCTTTTCGTTGGCGTCGGTCTCGGGGGCGGTGGGGTGCGACTGGCGGGCGGTGTCCAGGGTGAACCCGCCCGGCGCGGTGAGCACGCACATCCCCGAGCCGATGCAGACCGAGCGGTCGACCTCGACGTGCCAGCGGTCGCCCATCAGGCACCACTCCCCTCATAGCCCGCCGGGAGGTGGATCATCTTGTGCTCGAAGTACTCGCCGTACCCCTCGGGCCCGAACTCCCTGCCGAGGCCGGAGTTCTTGTAGCCACCGAAGGGGCCGAGCATGTCCAGGCTGAAGGTGTTCACGGAGTACGTTCCCGTGCGCACCCGGCGCGCGACGTCGATGCCCCGCTCGACGTCGGCCGTCCAGACACTGCCGCTGAGTCCGTAGTCGGAGTCGTTGGCGATCTTCACGGCCTCGCTCTCGTCGCCGTACGGCAGAAGGCAGATGACGGGCCCGAAGATCTCCTCACGGGCGATGCGCATCGAGTTGTCGACGCCGCCGAAGAGGGTCGGCTCGACGTACCAGCCCTGGTCGAGGCCGGCCGGACGGCCGCCGCCCGCAAGGATCTTGGCGCCCTCCTCCTGGCCGATGCGGATGTAGTCGAGCGACCTGCGCTGCTGCCGCTGGGCGACGAGCGGGCCGAGTTCGGTGGCGGGGTCGAGGGGGTCGCCGACCTTGAGCGCGGAGGCGGCGGCGGCGAAGGCCTCGGCGAACTCGTCGTACCGCGTGCGCGGCACGAGGATGCGGGTCTGGGCCACGCAGGCCTGGCCGTTGATCATCCAGGCGAAGGGCGTGATGCCCGCGACGGCACTCGCCGCGTCGGCGTCCGGCAGGATCACCGCGGCCGACTTGCCGCCCAACTCCAGTGTCACGCGCGTCAGATTGCGTGCCGCGACCTCCATCACGCGCTTGCCCGCGGCGACGGACCCCGTGAAGGAGACCTTGTCGACGCCCGGGTGCCCGACGAGGTACTCGCTGACCTCTCGGTCGGCGGAGATGACGGAGAGCACCCCCTCGGGCAGACCGGCCTCGGCGGCGAGCTCCGCGAGGATGTAGGCGTCCAGGGGCGCCTCCGGCGAGGTCTTCAGGATCACCGGGCAGCCGGCGAGCAGCGCGGGCGCGAGCTTGGCGGCCGCGGTGAACTGCGGGACGTTCCAGGGCACGACGGCCGCGACGACGCCGACCGGCTCGCGCCGCACGAGCAGTTTGCCGAGGACTCCGTCGCGCCGCTCCTCGTACGTGAAGTCGCGGGCGACGGTGATCGCCGCGTCCCACACCATCATCGCGGCCAGCGCCTGCACCATCACACTGGCGGTATAGGGGGTGCCGTTCTCGGAGCTGATGACGCGGGCGATCTCCTCATGGCGTACGGCGAACCCGTCCTTGATCTTGGTGATGACCTCGATCCGCTCGTCCAGGGTCATGCGCGGCCAGGGCCCGTCGTCGAATGCCTTGCGGGCGGTGGCGACGGCCCGGTCCACGTCGGCGGGGGCCGCGTGCGGCACGCGGGCGAAGACCTTTCCGGTGTGCGGGGAGACGACGTCGATGACGCCCCTGCCGAGCGGGTCCACCAACTCCCCGCCGATGAACAGCTGTCCGTGTTCCACGAGCTCGGTCATGGCTGACTGCCTCCTGCGGAGCGCTTCCTGACACCGTTTCAGAACTGATACCAGTTCTAGTTGGAGGAGTCCACGGGCGGAACGGGCAACTCATCGGCAGGTCGGTCGACTTGGGCTACTAATGGAACTAGTTCTAGTTATAGTGACGGGCAGACGGCGGTACGACGGGCAGCAGACGGCAGCGGAGAGACGAGGCGCCCATGACGCAGGTGAGCGGCACCCGGCCGAGCGGCCCGCCGGTGATCGAGCACGGCGGCGGCGTGTGGAGCGTCAAGGTCCCGATCCCGGACAACCCCCTCGGCTTCACCCTCGTCCACCTCCTGGACACCGACAGCGGCCCGGTCCTGATCGACACCGGCTGGGACGACCCGACGTCCTGGGAGACCCTGACCGCCGGGCTCGACGCGTGCGGCGTCGCGGTCGGCGACGTGCACGGCGTGGTCATCACGCACCACCACCCCGACCACCACGGCCTGTCCGCGAAGGTCCGCGAGGCGTCCGGGGCGTGGATCGCCATGCACGAGGCCGACGCCTCCGTGGTGCGCCGCACCCGCTCCAACCCGCCCACCCGTCACCCGGCCACCACCCCTCAAGGACAGCCCTCCGGGCCGACACCTGCTGATCGCTGGTACGCGTACATGGTCGACAAGCTCACCGCCGCGGGCGCCCCCGCCGACCACCTCGCCCCGCTGGTCCGCGCCAGGGACGAGGGCCGCCCCCGAAAGCTCCCGGGCCTGCGCCCCGCCCTGCCCGACCGTGGCATCACCCCGGGCGAACTCCTCGCCCTACCGGGCCGCCGCCTGCGCGCGATCTGGACGCCCGGCCACACGCCGGGCCACGTCTGCCTGCACCTGGAGGAGGAGCACCCGTCCGGCCTGCGGGGCAACGGCCGCCTCTTCTCCGGGGACCACCTGCTGCCCGGCATCACCCCGCACATCGGCCTGTACGAGGACCCCGACAACGACACGGTGACCGATCCCCTCGGCGACTACCTCGACTCCCTGGAACGGGTCGGCCGCCTGGACCCGGCCGAGGTCCTGCCCGCCCACCAGCACGCGTTCACCGACGCCCCGGCCCGCGTCCGAGAACTCCTGGCCCACCACGAGGACCGCCTGACGGGCCTCCTCACCCTGCTCACCACTCCACTGACCCCCTGGCAGCTCGCCGCCCACATGGAGTGGAACCGCCCCTGGGCCGAGATCCCCTACGGCTCGCGCAACATCGCGGTCTCGGAGGCGGAGGCCCATGTGCGCCGCCTGGTGAAGCTCGGGCGCGCGGAGGCGGTGGCGGGGAGCGATCCGGTGACGTACGTGGCGGTGTGAGGGCGGCGTACGTGACGGTCCGAGGGCGGCGTACGTGGCGGTGTGAGGGCGCCGGGCCGTGTTCGCGCAGGCCGGTGCTTCGACCGGGCCGGTAGAGTGAGCGGGTCGTCCTCACGCCCGTACTGGGGGAAGCCGGTGCGAATCCGGCGCTGACCCGCAGCCGTGTACGCCGCATCCCGCGGTACAGCCGGAATGCCCGGTCCGGAACGTGACCGGCTCGCTTCATCGGGACCTCCGATGAGCGGCACCGTCGAGGTATACGGAGCCGGAGCCGCCCGGAAGCCGTGCTCGCAACGGTCCGTGCCGCCCCGCTCCCCGCAGGGAGAGGCAACCCGCCGCATCATGAACGTTCGCCGCAGCGCAGCGGTCCTGGCCGCCGTCGCCGTGCTGGGTTCGGCCGGCGCACCGGCCGCCCTCGCGGACGACGCGTCGCCGTCGCCCTCGACCGCGCTCCCCTCCGGTCTGTACGGCGCGTCCGACCCCCAGTACGACGGGGTCTTCCGGCAGTCGTACGCCCTGCTCGCCCAGGACGCCGTGGGCGTGAAGCCCGCCACGAAGGCCGTCGACTGGCTGACCGGGCAGCAGTGCGCGAGCGGCGGCTTCGCCGCCTACCGCGCGGACGCGTCCACGCCGTGCAACTCCAAGACCGCCGTCGACAGCAACTCCACCGCCGCCGCCGTGCAGGCCCTCGCCGCGCTCGGCGGCCAGGACAAGACGGTCGAGAAGGGCGTCGACTGGCTGAAGTCCGTGCAGCGCACGGACGGCGGCTGGGGGTACAACCCCGGCCTGCCCTCGGACGCCAACTCCACCGGCATCGTCGTCGGCGCGCTCGTCGCGGCCGGCGAGAACCCCGCGAACGTGAAGTCCCAGGACGGCAAGTCCGCCTACGACGCGCTGCCGAAGCTCGCCCTGGACTGCGGCAAGGACGGCGGCGCCTTCGGACTCATGGACACCAATTCCAAGAAGCTCCTCCCGAACGCGGACGCCACCGCGGCCGGCGTGCTCGGCAGCCTCGGCAAGGGCCTGGTCGTGGAGCCCGCCAAGAAGGCCGCGACCGACGCCCCCAAGTGCGCGAAGCCGGACACCGCCGCGCAGGCCGCGAGCAACGGCACCGGCTATCTGCTCGACACCCTCGGCAAGACCGACGACCACCTGATGGGCGCCAGCGACGTGCCGGACCTCGGCAACACCACGGACGCCGTGGTCGCCCTCGCCGCCGCCGGGCAGAACGAGCAGGCCGAGAAGTCCGCCGAGTGGCTCTCGAAGAACTCCGCCGACTGGGCGAAGAAGGGCGGCCCCGCCGCCTACTCCCAGCTGATCTTCGCCGCCCACGCCACGGGCATGGACCCGCGCGACTTCGGCGGCGCCGACCTCGTCAAGCAGCTGAACGCCACGGGCCCCGCGCCGCAGACCTCCTCCGAGTCCCCGTCCGCGTCGGACAAGGACGAGAAGAAGGACGACGGCGGCGTGAGCATCTGGTGGATCATCGGCGTCGGCATGGTCGCCGGCATCGGCATCGGCTTCCTGTTCAGCGGCAACCGCAAGAAGAAGCAGCTGTGACGCGGGGCCCTGTGCGTCCGAAGCGGGGCCGCGCATGGCGCGGGCGCCTGGCGGTCGGGGCGTTCGTCGCCGCCCTGCTCGGCGTCCTCGCCGCCGTGCCCGCGCAGGCCGCCGGCTACCGGTACTGGTCGTTCTGGGACCGGGACGGCGACACCTGGACGTACGCCAGCCAGGGGCCGGGCACCGCACGGCCCGGCGACGGCGACGTGCAGGGCTTCCGCTTCTCGGTATCCGAGGACTCCAAGGACTCCGCGAAGCCGCGCGGCCCCGCGGACTTCGAGGACATCTGCGCGAGCACCCCGGCCAAGGACGGCCGCAAGCGCGTCGCGCTGGTCATCGACTTCGGGCTGCCGAAGGACGCCCCCGAGGGGGAGGAGCCGCCCGCGCCGCGGACGGCCTGCGCGCAGGTCGCCGAGGACGCCACCAGCGCGGACGCCCTGGCCGCCGTCGCCGAGCCGCTGCGCTACGACAACAACGCGCTGCTGTGCGCCATCGACGACTACCCGAAGTCGGGCTGCGGCGACCAGGTCTCCGGTGACGGCTCCGCACGCAAGGAGACGGCGAAGGCGGACTCCGACAAGAGCGGCGGCCACGGCGGGCCCTCCGTCGGTCTGATCGCCGGGGGCGCCGCGGTCGTGCTGCTCGGCGGAGCCGCGATCTGGCAGGCCCGGCGCCGCCGCGGCTGACGCGGCACCGGCACACCGGAACACCGGAACACGGACAGCACGATGACGGACCACGGCAGCGGCACGCCCCGCCTCCTGAGGCGGCGCCTCGCCCCCGAGGCGCACCGGAGCAACGCCCTGCACCCCGGCGCCTGGTGGATCTGGGCGCTCGGCCTCGGCACCGCGGCGTCGCGGACGACCAACCCGCTGCTGATCGGGCTGCTGATCGGCGTCGCGGGCTATGTCGTGGCGGCGCGGCGCACGAACGCGCCGTGGGCCAAGTCGTACGGCGCGTTCGTGAAGCTCGGTCTTGTCGTGATCGGCATCCGGCTGGTCTTCGCGATCGTGCTCGGCTCGCCGATCCCCGGCACGCACACGGTCATGACGCTGCCCGAGGTCCCGCTGCCCGACTGGGCGAAGGGCGTCCGGATCGGCGGCCGGGTCACCGCGGAGGGCCTGCTCTTCGCGCTCTACGACGGCATCAGGCTCGCGGGCCTGCTGATCTGCGTCGGCGCCGCGAACGCCCTGGCCAGCCCGGCGCGGCTGCTCAAGTCGCTGCCGGGAGCGCTGTACGAGGCCGGGGTCGCCGTCGTCGTGGCGATGACCTTCGCGCCGAACCTCATCACCGACGTCCAGCGGCTGCGGGCCGCGCGGCGCCTGCGCGGGCGGCCCGACCACGGGATGCGCGGGCTGCTGCAGGTCGGACTCCCGGTCCTGGAGGGCGCGTTGGAGCGGTCGGTCGCGCTGGCCGCCGCGATGGACGCGCGGGGGTTCGGGCGCACCGCCGCCGTTCCTGTCGGCGTGCGCAGGGCGACGGCCGTGCTGACGCTCGGCGGCCTGATGGGCGTGTGCGTGGGGACGTACGGACTGCTGACCGCGCAGGGTGCCTCCTACGGGCTGCCCGTCCTGGCCGCCGGTCTGCTCGCCGCGCTCGCGGGGCTGCGGCTCGGCGGCCGCCGCTCCCTGCGCACCCGCTACCGGCCCGACCCGTGGGGCGTGCGCGCCTGGCTCGTCGCGGGGTCGGGGGTCGCGGTCGCGGGGCTGATGATCTGGGCCGCGTCGTACGACCTCGCCGCCCTGCACCCCGGTGTCGTCCCGCTGGTCGCGCCGGAGCTGCCGCTGTGGCCCGCGCTCGCGGTGCTCGTGGGGCTGCTGCCCGCCTTCGTGGCGCCGGTGCCCGCGCGTCCCGAGCGGCAGGAGCCCGCGCCGGAGGAGCCCGCGCCCGTCCCCCTGACGAAGCCCTCGCCCGCCGCCTGGCGCACGGCGGTCGCGCCGTCCCCCGCCGACGCGTCGGTCCGCGTGCCCTCCGAGTCCCCCGTCCCCGTACCCCCCGAGGAACCGTCATGATCCGCTTCGAGGACGTCTCGGTGACCTACGAGGGAGCGCCGGGGCCCACCGTCCGCGAGGTCGACCTCACCGTCCCCGAGGGCGAACTCGTGCTGCTCGTCGGGCCGTCCGGAGTCGGCAAGTCGACGCTGCTCGGCACGGTCAGCGGGCTCGTGCCGCACTTCACCGGGGGCACCCTGCGCGGCCGCGTGACCGTGGCGGGGCGCGACACCCGTACGCACAAGCCGCGCGAACTCGCCGACGTGGTCGGCACGGTGGGCCAGGACCCGCTCTCGCACTTCGTCACGGACACGGTCGAGGACGAGCTGGCGTACGGCATGGAGTCGCTCGGCCTCGCCCCGGACGTGATGCGCCGCCGCGTCGAGGAGACCCTGGACCTGCTCGGCCTCGCCGATCTGCGCGACCGTCCCATCGCGACGCTCTCCGGCGGCCAGCAGCAGCGCGTCGCGATCGGTTCCGTGCTCACCCCGCACCCCCGGGTCCTCGTCCTCGACGAGCCGACCTCCGCGCTCGACCCGGCCGCCGCCGAAGAGGTCCTGGCCGTGCTGCAGCGGCTCGTCCACGACCTGGGCACGACGGTCCTGATGGCCGAGCACCGCCTGGAGCGGGTCGTGCAGTACGCGGACCAGGTGCTGCTCCTCGGGGCGCCCGGCGAGCCGCCGGTGCTCGGCGACCCGGCCGCGCTGATGGCCCGCTCCCCCGTGTTCCCGCCGGTCGTCGCGCTCGGCAGGATCGCGGGCTGGTCGCCGCTGCCGCTGACCGTGCGGGACGCGCGGCGCAGGGCGGGCGCGCTGCGGGAGCGGCTCGCACAGGCCGCACCGCGCCGGGAGAGGCCGGCGGAACCGGCCCCGGAGCGAGCGGCGGGCCGCAGGCCCAGGCTGCGCAAGGACCGTACGCCCGACGAGGCGACGGCCGCCGCCGTCTCCCGCCTCGCCGTGCGCCGCGGCCGCGTCGAGGCGCTGCGCCACGTCGACCTCACCGTCACGCCCGGCGAGACCGTCGCGTTGATGGGCCGCAACGGCGCGGGGAAGTCCACGCTCCTGTCCACCCTGGTGGGCCTGCTCGAACCGACCTCGGGCACGGTCCGTGTCGGCGGCGCGGTCCCCCACCGCACCGCCCCGCGCAAGCTGATCCGGCACGTGGGCCTGGTCCCGCAGGAACCGCGCGACCTCTTGTACGCGGACACGGTGGCCGCCGAGTGCGCCGCCGCCGACCACGACGCGGGCGCCGAGCCCGGGGTGTGCCGCGCCCTGGTGAGCGAGCTGCTGCCGGGCATCGCGGACGACACGCACCCTCGCGACCTCTCCGAGGGCCAGCGGCTCGCGCTCGCCCTGGCGATCGTGCTGACGGCCCGCCCTCCCCTTCTCCTCCTGGACGAGCCGACCCGCGGTCTCGACTACGCGGCCAAGGCCCGCCTCGTCACGGTCCTGCGGGGGCTCGCCGCCGGGGGCCACGCCATCGTCCTCGCCACGCACGACGTGGAGCTGGCCGCCGAGATCGCGCACCGCGTGGTGATCCTCGCGGACGGCGAGATCGTCGCGGACGGCCCGACCGAGCAGATCGTGGTGTCATCGCCGTCCTTCGCGCCCCAGGTCACGAAGATCCTGGCACCGCAGGAGTGGCTGACGGTGGGGCAGGTGCGTCAGGCGCTCGGCGAGACGGAGGGTGGTGCGTCATGACGGCGGCCCCCCGGAAACCGGCACAGCCCCAGTCCCGCCCCGTCCGTCTCGGCCGCCGCTCGATCGCCGCGCTCGGCCTGGTCAGCGCCGTGGGCGTGGTCGCCTTCGGGTGGCCGCTGCTCGCGGGGCCGAACTCCGGGTTCGGCGAGCACGCGCAGGACGCGCCGTGGCTGTTCGCCGCGCTCCTTCCGCTGCTGCTCGCCGTGGTCGTGGCGACCATCGCGGACGTGGGGCTCGACGCGAAGGCCATCGCGATGCTCGGGGTGCTCGCCGCCGCGGGGGCGGCGCTGCGGCCGCTGGGCGCGGGCACGGCGGGCATCGAGCCGATGTTCTTCCTGATGGTGCTGAGCGGCCGGGTGCTCGGGCCCGGCTTCGGGTTCGTGCTCGGGGCGGTGTCGATGTTCGCCTCGGCGCTGCTGACCGGGGGCGTCGGGCCGTGGATGCCCTTCCAGATGCTCTCGATGGGCTGGGTCTGCATGGGGGCGGGGCTGCTGCCGGGCCCCGACACCCTGCGGGGGCGGCGTGAGCTGTGGCTCCTCGCGGCCTACGGGTCGGTGGCCTCGGTCCTGTACGGCACGGTCATGAACCTGCAGGGCTGGCCCTACCTCGGCGAGCTGGCCACCGGGGTCTCGTACGTGCCGGGCGCCCCCCTCGTGGAGAACCTCGGCCGCTTCATCGCGTACTGCCTGGCCACCTCGCTCGGCTGGGACCTGCCGCGGGCCGTCGTCACGGTCCTGCTGAGCCTCGCGCTCGGGCCGGCCGTCCTGAAGGCGCTGCGCCGGGCCACGCGCCGCGCCGCGTTCGAGGCGCCGGTCACATTCGAGGCGCCGAAGCCGTAGGGGGCCCGGCGCTCTCCGTTACATGGAGGGCCCGCAGCCGTGAGGCGGCCCACAGGACTTTGGTCCTCTACTACGGGGGTTCGTAGCACGCACGGCTTGACGTACATGCATCAATCGCCGCGCTGACCTGCGCATTGAGAGCCACGTCACACAACGGACATTCGGCGTGGGTGCGACTTCCACTAGTAAATGGGGTCATTGCGGCGACGTAACAGCCCTGCTTCTCTGGATGAGTCGCACGGCGCCGACGAGCCCACCCGGGCCTCGGCGCCGCCGCATGTCCCCCACGTTTCACGGCGTGCGCAGCGACAGCCCCGTCCCCCACCGGAAGGTCCTCTGTGTCCGCCTCGCTCATCCGCCGCATCGCTTCCCCGAAGAAGGCCCTCACCGGCGGCCTCGTCGCCGCTGCCGCCACCGGCATGGTCTTCGCCGCGGCCCCCGCTCAGGCAGCCACCCCGACCACCGCGAAGGCTGCCGCTCCGGCCGCCGCCCCCGCGTCCGCCCAGGCCATCGCCAAGCAGATGATCCCGGACCCGGCGCAGTACCAGGCGTTCAGCAACATCGTCGCCCACGAGAGCGGCTGGAACCACACCGCCACGAACTCCTCCTCCGGCGCCTACGGCCTGGTCCAGGCGCTGCCGGGCTCGAAGATGGCCTCGGCGGGCTCGGACTGGAAGACGAACCCCGCGACCCAGATCAAGTGGGGCCTCGACTACATGAACGACCGCTACGGCAGCCCCGTCGGCGCCTGGAACTTCTGGCAGTCGAACGGCTGGTACTGAGCCGCCGCATCCCGCCACCGAAAGAGGCGGCAACCCCTTCACGGGGATTGCCGCCTCTTTCGTGCGTCCGCCCCTCACCGGGTGGTGAACCACCGCGCGATCTTCGGCGCCGCCTTGCCGACCGACTCCATGTGCGGCACGTCCCCCTGGTCCAGGACCGGCGCCCGCACCCCGTGCGACGCCAGGTCCGCAGCGCAGCTGCGGGCGTTCCCCATGGGCACGTCGGTGTCGCCCCGCGCCGCGTACAGCCGCACCGGCACATCCGGCTTCCAGTCGCAGGCGCCGTCGTTCGCCTTCATCGCTCCCTTCAGGCCGCCCGTCGGATGCTTCAGACGCTCGTAGAAGGCGGGCGTGAGCAGCTGCTTCACCGTCCCGGGGAGCGCCGCGAAGACGTCGTCCTCGTCGTGGTTCCCGTCGAAGAGCTTCTCGATCCGGTCCGCGTAGGGGGCTCGGAACGCCTCGGACGGGTCCTCGTAGATCGGGTGCAGTCGGTTCTGGGCGACCAGGAAGTACGAGAGGTAGAAAATGCCGCTCAAGTCGTTGACGCGGCCGTCGTAAAGGGCGGGGACCTCCTCGCCGGAGAGGTCGTAGGGGCCGCTGACGGGAGCCACGGCCCGCAGCCTGAAGGGCGACCGCTCACCGCTCAGCTCCCGGGCGAGCGCCATCGCGACCTGGCCGCCCTGTGAGAAGCCGGTGAGGTAGACGTCGCCGGTCAGGGCCCTGCCCCGCCGATCCGCCGCGGCACGTGAGGCAAGCAGCATGTCCTCGGACGCGGTCACCGCCGAGCGCGTGTCCATGTACGGGTGGACGCCCGGCCCCTTGCCGAGCCCGAGGTAGTCCGGGGCGGCGACGGCCTTGCCCGCGGCGGCGTGCAGATAGGGGCCGAGCCGCCCGAAGTCCTCGCCGACGGAGGGCGCGTAGTCACGGTGGACCATGGTGCCGTGGGTGTCGGAGACGAGGCCGAGGCCCCGCCCTTCGGGCGTCTTGGGCAGCACGAACAGGCCGGTGGCGGTGGTGGGTTGCCCCCGCGGCCCGACGGTCCGATAGGTGAGGCGGTACGCCTTCACTCCGTACCGCACCGTCACCGTGTCGATCTCCGCCTCCGCCAGGAAGGCGGCGACCTCGGCACGGCTCAGATCGGCGACCGGGGCGACCTTCAACAAGGCACCCCGCTCGACACGCTGCGCGGCCTCGGGGCGCGCACCAGCGGACTGGGCCGCCTGCACGGCGGGCGCACCGGCAAGTCCGGCGAGCAGGAGCGCGGCGAGGGCAGCGCCCCCTCGCCGCGCAGAACGGGCGGAACGGGCGTGGCCAGGCATCGATTCGGTCATACCCTCGACGTTACGAAGGGCCCTGCCGCGCCGACATCCGAGAAGCCCCCGAGCCGGGGGTGTACCTACGGACACCGAATCCGGCCCGGCCGGGGGAGACCGATCCGGCCCGGCCGGAGGAGACCAGCCCGTCCCGCGTTCGAGGACGAACACGGCGAAGCCGGTGACGGCACCGGCCCCGGACTACAGCCGCTGCAAGATCGTCCCCGTCGCCACCGCGCCCCCCGCGCACATCGTCACCAGCGCGAACTCCTTGTCCCTGCGCTCCAGTTCATGCAGGGCGGTGGTGATGAGCCGCGCCCCCGTCGCCCCCACGGGGTGGCCGAGGGCGATCGCGCCGCCGTTCACGTTGACCTTCTCCAGGTCCTGCCCGAAGACCTGCGCCCAGCTCAGCACCACCGACGCGAAGGCCTCGTTGATCTCCACGATGTCGATGTCCTTCAGGGACATCCCGGCCTTGCCGAGCACCGCGCGCGTGGCGTCGATCGGACCGTCCAGGTGGAAGTGCGGGTCGGCGCCCACCAGCGCCTGCGCGACGATCCGCGCCCGCGGCTTCAGCTTCAGCGCCCGCGCCATCCGCTTGGACGCCCACATGATCGCCGCCGCGCCGTCCGAGATCTGCGAGGAGTTGCCCGCCGTGTGCACGGCGGTCGGCATGACCGGCTTGAGGCCACCGAGAGCCTCCATCGTCGTATCGCGCAGGCCCTCGTCCCGGTCGACGAGCCGCCACATGCCCTGCCCCGCGACCTGCTCCTCCTCGGTGGTGGGCACCTGCACGGCGAACGTCTCGCGTTTGAAGCGCTCCTCGGACCAGGCGGCCCCCGCACGCTCCTGCGAGATGAGGCCGAGCGAGTCCACGTTCTCGCGGGTCAGGCCGCGCTTGCGGGCGATGCGCTCGGCGGCCTCGAACTGGTTGGGCAGGTCGACGTTCCACTCGTCGGGGAAGGGCTTGCCGGGACCGTGCTTGGACCCCGAGCCGAGCGGCACCCGCGACATGGCCTCGACGCCGCAGCTGATGCCGATGTCGATGACGCCGGCCGCGACCATGTTGGCCACCATGTGGCTCGCCTGCTGCGAGGAGCCGCACTGACAGTCCACGGTGGTCGCCGCGGTCTCGTAGGGGAGCCCCATGGTGAGCCAAGCCGTGCGCGCGGGGTTCATGGACTGCTCGCCCGCGTGCGTCACCGTCCCGCCGACGATCTGTTCGACGCAGTCCGCGTGGATGCCGGTGCGGCCGAGGAGTTCACGATAGGTCTCACCGAGCAGATAGGCGGGGTGGAGATTGGCGAGCGCACCGCCGCGCTTGCCGATGGGCGTGCGTACTGCTTCGACGATGACGGGTTCCGCGGCCATGGGCTCGTCCTCTCCCTCCACGTCCCGCGAGCCGTCCCGGCGGCTCGCGGGAGGAACTAGTACGCGTTCTAGTTCTGCCCAGCAGTCTGCTGAGCGGGCCCCCGGCGCCGCAAGGGTCTTGCACGCACCTTGCGCAGAACCCGCACGCAATACGGCCGGTCATGGGCCTTGCCTCTTGTAGAACCCGTTACTACCTTTCGAGCCATCTCCTGATGGACCGTCAGAACTCAGCACACGCCTGGAGTTGCCGATGCCCTGTCCAGCGCTGCCCGACGGGTTCGACTTCACCGACCCCGACCTGCTCCAAGACCGCATACCCCTCCCGGAGTTCGCACAGCTGCGGCAGACGGAGCCGGTCCGCTGGATCGCCCAGCCGCCCCGGATCTCCGGCTTCGACGACGCGGGCTACTGGGCCGTGACGCGGCACGAGGACGTCAAGTACGTCTCCACGCACCCGGAGTTGTTCTCCTCCAACCTCAACACCGCGGTCATCCGCTTCAACGAGTCGATCAGCCGCGACCAGATCGAGGTCCAGAAGCTGATCATGCTCAACATGGACCCGCCCGAGCACACCCGGGTCCGCCAGATCGTGCAGCGCGGCTTCACGCCGCGCGCCATACGCTCGCTCGAAGAGGCGCTGCGCAACCGCGCCCGCTCCATCGTCGAGACCGCGCTGGAGAGCGCGGACGCGGAGGGCGCCTTCGACTTCGTGACGAACGTGGCCGTCGAACTCCCGCTGCAGGCCATCGCCGAGCTGATCGGCGTGCCCCAGGAGGACCGCTCCAAGATCTTCGACTGGTCCAACAAGATGGCGGCGTACGACGACCCGGAGTACGCCATCACCGAGGAGATCGGCGCAGAGGCGGCGATGGAGATCGTCGCGTACTCGATGAACCTCGCCGCGGCCCGCAAGGAGTGCCCGGCCAAGGACATCGTCAGCCAGCTGGTGGCCGCCGAGGACGAAGGCAACCTCTCCGGCGACGAGTTCGGCTTCTTCGTGATCCTGCTCGCGGTGGCCGGCAACGAGACCACCCGCAACGCCATCACCCACGGCATGCACGCCTTCCTCACCCACCCCGACCAGTGGGAGCTCTACAAGCGCGAGCGCCCCGAGACGACGGCGGAGGAGATCGTGCGCTGGGCGACCCCGGTGGTCTCCTTCCAGCGCACCGCCACCCAGGACACGGAACTCGGCGGCGCGCGGATCAAGAAGGGCGACCGCGTCGGCATCTTCTACTCCTCCGCCAACCACGACCCCGACGTCTTCGAGGACCCGGGCCTCTTCGACATCACCCGCGACCCCAACCCGCACCTGGGCTTCGGGGGCGGCGGCCCGCACTTCTGCCTCGGCAAGTCCCTCGCGGTCCTGGAGATCAACCTCATCTTCAACGCCATCGCGGACGCGATGCCGGGCCTGCGCCTGACCGGCGACCCGCGCAGGCTCCGCTCGGCCTGGCTCAACGGCGTCAAGGAGCTCCGGGTCAGCACGCGCTGACCCGCCTCCAGGGAGGCAGGGGCCCTCTCCCTCACGCCCCGCCCCTGCCTCCCCCGGAGGAACCAACGTTTCCGTTGCACGACGCGTCTTGAGAAGTGAACCTTGCCTTTCCAAGACTTCGAACGGAAACGGTGGCCGTGGCTTCTGCCGACATCTCGCTCACTCCGACCAGTGCGCCCGGCTCGCGGAACACCTCCTTCCGGGACTTCCGCAGGCGCCACCGCGTGCCGCTCCTCGCGACGCTGCCCACCCTTCCCCTGTACGCGGTGTGGGCGGCGTTCCTCGCGACGGGCGGCGGAGACCTCGCGGCGCAGGAGGCCTGGGCGAGGTTCGCGTCCGAGCACGGCACGGCCGCGTACAACCTCTTCTGGTACGGCGGCATGCACACCGCCAACTACAGCCTGATCTCGCCCTATCTGATGGCCGCGCTCGGCGTGAGGACCGTGACGGTCCTGTCCGGCGTCGCGGGTGCCTGGCTGGTCGCCGCCCTGATCGAGCGCACCGGCGTCCGAAGACCGCTGTGGCCCGCGGTGCTCGCCTCGCTCGCCGTGTGGTGCAACGTCGCCTCCGGCCGTACGACGTTCGCGCTCGGCCTCGCCTTCGGGCTCGCCGCCTGTCTGGCCCTGGTGGGGCGGCGGCGCCCGGTCGTCGCCGTGGTGTGCGCGGCACTCGCCACCATGGGGTCCCCGGTGGCGGGCCTCTTCCTCGTGGTGGCGGGCGCGGGCTATTTCCTCGTACGCGACTGGGGGCGTTCGGCGGCGCTGATCGTGCCGCCTTTTCTGGTCGTGGCGGCGACCACCGTGCTGTTCCCGTTCACCGGCGAGCACTTGATGCCCTTCGACCGGATCTTCCCGCCGGTCCTGTTCAGCCTGGCGCTGATCGTGGCGGGGCCGCGCGAGTGGCGGGTGGCGCGGTGGGGGGCGGCCGTGTACGCGGTCGGGACCGTGCTCACGTACCTCATCCCGTCCCCGATCGGCACGAACGTCGAGCGGCTCGCGGAGCTGGTCGGCCCCGCCATGCTGCTCGCCGCGCTGCTCGCCCCCGGTCTGGACCGTCTGCGCCGGGTCGTCCTCGCGGTGGCGGTCGTGCTGTCGTCGGCCTGGGTGACCCAGAAGACGTACGACGACCTCGTGGTCTCGACGAAGGTGCCGAAGTGGGCGGTCGACACCCACGGTGTGGTCCGCGAGCTGGAGCGTCTCGGCGCCGACCGCACCCGCGTCGAGGTGGTCCCGGCCCGCAACCACCGCGAGGCCACCGCGCTGGCCCCGTACGTGAACATGGCACGCGGCTGGAACCGGCAGCTCGACATCGAGCGCGGCCGGCTCTTCTACGACGGCTCGTTCTCGGCGCGCACCTACCGCGCCTGGCTGGACAAGTGGGCCGTCGGCTATGTGGTGCTGCCCTCGGGGAAGCCCGACGGGTTCGCCGAGGACGAGGCCGCCCTGGTGGCGAGCGGCCCCCAGTGGCTGGAGCCGGTGTGGAAGGACGCGCACTGGCGGATCTACGAGGTGAAGGACCCGGTGCCGCTGGTGTCGAAGCCCGCGTCCGTGGTCCGCTCCACCGGCTCCGACGTGGTGGTCCGCGTCCCCGAGCCCGGCTCGGTCACGGTCCGCCTGGTGTACTCGCCGTGGCTGCGGGCCGAGGGCGCGTGCCTGGAGCGGCACGGCGAGTTCACGCGTCTTTCGGTACCCTCGCCGGGCACCTACAAGATCAGCTCGGGGTACGGTCCTTCGCCGAAGCCTCCTGCGACGTGCCGGTGACGGGGGCCTTCCGCAGCGGTTCGCGCACCCGGGGGCCCGACAGGAGGTAGGTCAGGCCGAAGCCCGCGCCCACCACGGCCGCGCCGCCCACCGCGTCGAGCACCCAGTGGTTGCCGGTCCCGACGATCGCGCAGACCGTGAAGAACGGGTGCAGCAGGCCGAGCGCCTTCATCCACCACTTCGGCGCGAGGACCGCGATGACGAGCCCGCACCACAGGGACCAGCCGAAGTGCAGCGAGGGCATCGCCGCGTACTGGTTGGTGAGGTCGGTCAGCGTGCCGTAGTTGGGCTTGGTGAAGTCCTGCACGCCGTGCACCGTGTCGACGAAGCCGAGGTCCGGCATCAGGCGCGGCGGGGCGAGCGGATAGGCCCAGAAGCCGACGAGGGCGAGGACCGTCGCGAAGCCGAGCGCGGAGCGCGCCCAGCGGTACTCGGCGGGTCTGCGCACGTACAGGACGGCGAGGACGGTCAGCGGCACCACGAAGTGGAACGACGTGTAATAGAAGTTGAAGAAGTCCTCGAGCCAACCGGTGCGCGCCGTGAGCTGGTTGAACCAGTGCTCGACGTCGATGCGCAGGACCTGCTCGATCCCGTGGATCTGCTCGCCGTGGCGCTCGGCGTCGGCCCGGCCGCCGGAGATCGTGCCGCCGGTCGCGGCAAGCCTGACCTGCTGGTACGCGGAGTAGCCGACGCGGATGAGGAGCAGTTCGAGCAGGAGGTTCGGGCGGGTCAGGACACGTCGCCAGAACGGGACGAGCGGCACCCGCTTCCAGCGGGCGGGGACCGGAGCGGCGTAATCCGTGGGGATCGGGCTGCGGTACTGCGGGTGAGTCCGGGACAGGAACGGCACGACGACCGCCGCGGCGAGCGCCGCGATCAGCACGATGTTGTCGCGGATCGGCTCGGTCACCGGCATGTTCGGCAGCATCATCGTGGCGGGCAGCGTCGAGACGAGGACCACGGCCACCGGCCACATGTACCGGTCGGACTGCTTCTTGCCGACCCGGCCGACCACGGCGAAGAGCACCCACAGGAGCTGGTGCTGCCAGGTCGTGGGCGACACCGCGACCGCGACGCAGCCGGTGATCGCGACGGCGAGCAGCAGCTGCCCGTCCTCGGCGTAGCGCACGGCGCGGCGCAGGCCGAGGACGACGACGGCCGCGCTCAGGACCACGAACAGCCCTCTTTCCAGCGGCCCTTCGAGACCGAGGCGCAGCAGCATGCCGTGCAGCGACTGGTTGGCGTTGGCGTCGGGGTTCGCACCGAGGCCCGCTCCCGCGAGGTGATGGATCCAGTACGTCGACGAATCGCTCGGCATCGCGGCCCAGGTGAGCGCGGTGCAGGCGGCGAAGGCGGCGCCGGTGGACGCGGCGGCCCTTCTGCGTCCGGTGAGCCAGAGCAGCCCGGCGAAGAGCAGCATGGTCGGCTGGAGGGCCGCGCCGATGCCGATCAGGACGCCACTGGCCCGCTCACCGCGGACCGCGAAGAGCCCGAGCAGGACGAGCAGGACCGGAATGATGCTGGTCTGGCCGAGGTAGAGGGTGTTGCGCACCGGCAGCGACAGGATGAGCAGGCTGACCGCGACGGGCGCGGCGAACAGCGAGGTGCGCCGGGAGACCGGCTGGGGCAGGGCGCGCGCCGCGACCAGGGCGAGCACGACGACGAGGCCGAGCGTGCCGAACGTCCAGGCCCAGCCGAGCGCCTGTTCGCCCGAGCGGGCCAGGGGTTTGAGGACGAGTCCCGCGAAGGGCGTGCCGGTGAACTTGTCCGCGTCGTACAGGGAGCCCTTCACATGGAGGACGCCGTCCGGGCCGATCCAGGTCTCCAGGTCGGTGAGGCGCTCGCCCTCCGGCGTGCGCAGGACGACGGCCACCTGCCGGATCGCCAGGACGGCCGCGATCAGCCAGAGAGTGACACGGATGACCCCGGTCCGCGCCTCGGGACCGCCGGCCTGCCCCGCCCCCAGGGCTCCGCCGGGTCCCCTGTGCTCAACGTTCGCCACGCCTCGTCGACCCTCCCGCCTCGTCCGTCCGTCAGCGGCTCTGTCATTGAGCGGGCCTTCGTGCCACCCGGTCGAGACGGGTCCATGTGCGGCCCGTCGAGTCCGCGCCCCCACCTGTGAGACGCACGCAACCACCGCTTCACCTGGCGGCCACACCGCTTTCCATCGGCTTTTTCATGCCGTGTCCCCCTGCCGTGGCCCTGCCGCACCCCTTGTGCGGGCACGGCGCGCGGTTCCCGGCCGACGCAGCGAAATAGATCACAAAGGCGGCTCGTCACGACGAGCCGAACAAATGCCGTTTGACCTGGACAGAAGCCGTTTTCGCAAGTTGCGCATCCGTTCGAACACCCACCGTAACGGTGCCCTATGCACCTATGGTCGCTTTCGGGCCGCCCCGGTATCCGGGTGCGGCCCTGCCGTTGTCGTCGACCGAAAGCGGGCGAGCGAACCCTTGCCGAGCGCCACACCCGTCGCACCGAGGAAGCCCTCCGAGGAGCACCTGTCCGCCCCCGGGTCCGGGAGCGGATCGCCCCAGGAGGTCACCGTCACCGACCCCGCGCTGGTCAAGCGCGCGGTGAAGGCCGCGGCCCTCGGCAACGCGATGGAGTGGTTCGACTTCGGCGTCTACAGCTACATCGCGGTGACGCTGGGCAAGGTCTTCTTCCCCTCGGGCAACCCCACGGCCCAGCTGCTCTCCACCTTCGGCGCCTTCGCCGCGGCCTTCCTGATCCGCCCCCTCGGCGGCATGGTCTTCGGCCCGCTCGGCGACCGCGTCGGTCGCCAGAAGGTGCTCGCGCTGACCATGATCATGATGGCGGCGGGCACGTTCGCGATCGGCCTGATCCCGTCCTACGCCACCATCGGCGTCTGGGCGCCGGTCCTGCTCCTCGCGGCCCGTCTGGTGCAGGGCTTCTCGACGGGCGGCGAGTACGCGGGCGCCTCCACGTTCATCGCGGAGTACGCCCCCGACAAGAAGCGCGGGTTCCTCGGCAGCTGGCTGGAGTTCGGCACGCTGGCGGGCTACATCGGCGGCGCGGGCCTTGTCACGCTGATGACGGCGCTGCTCTCCACCGACGACCTGCTCTCCTGGGGCTGGCGCATCCCGTTCCTGATCGCGGGACCGATGGGCCTGATCGGCCTGTACCTGCGCATGAAGCTCGAAGAGACCCCGGCGTTCGCCGCCGAGCTGGAGAAGGCGCACAAGGACGAGCAGTCCCGTCCGAAGGTGCGCCTGCGCGACATGGTCGCGGGCCAGTGGAAGGCCCTGCTCCTGTGCATGGGCCTGGTCCTGGTCTTCAACGTCACGGACTACATGCTGCTGTCGTACATGCCGAGCTACCTGACCAGCGAGTTGAAGTACGACGAGACGCACGGCCTCCTCGTCATCCTGGCCGTCATGGCCCTGATGATGTGCGCCCAGCCGTTCGTGGGCGCGCTCACGGACCGCGTGGGCCGCCGCCCGGTGATCGCCACGGGCTGCGCGGGCTTCTTCCTGCTCTCCGTCCCCGCGCTCCTCCTGATCCGCGAGGGCTCGCTCTGGGCGATCGCCCTCGGCCTCGGCGCGCTGGGCCTGCTCCTGGTCTGCTTCACGGCATCGATGCCGTCGACCCTGCCGGCCCTGTTCCCGACGAAGGTCCGCTACGGCTCCCTGTCCATCGGCTTCAACATCTCGGTCTCGGTCTTCGGCGGCACGACACCGCTGGTGGTGACGGCGCTGATCGGCGCGACGGGGGACAAGATGATGCCCGCGTACTACATGATGGCGGCGGCTGTGGTGGGCGGCATCGCGGTCTGGTTCCTGACGGAGTCGGCCGGCAGGCCACTGCCGGGTTCGCCCGCGTCGGTGGAAACCGAAGCAGAGGCAAGGGCCCTGCGCCAGACCCCCTGATATTCAGCCCCTCCGGACACTGCAACCATCCAGCCCTTCCGGCGTTTGAGGAGCGGGGCCTGGGGCGGAGCCCCAGGAGGCCGAGCCGGCCCCGGGGGCCTGGGAGCAGAGCCCTCAGTTCCGGGAAGGGGCGGGCTTGGGGAAGCCCCCCCCCCGAAGGCCTACGGCGAACAAGGCACCCCCGCCTGCCACCCCACAAACAACGGCACCTCCCCACCCCCATCAAGCACCACCACCCCGAACGGCCGCTCAAAGGCAACCCGCTCAACCCGCCGAGGCCGGTACGCCCCACCCGGCTGCATCGGCACAGCCGTCACCGCCGCCGCCTCAACCCCCTCCTCCGCGACCTTCACCACCGCCTCCTGAACAATCTGCGATATCGCCAACCGCTCCGGCGACATCCCCGAGAAGTCGGCCGCGTCACTCATCGCCCACCGCACCCCCAGCCCCCTCAACTGCTCCGTCGCATCGACCCGCGTACGCAGCGAAAACCGAGGCAGGGCCACGACCACCTCCTCGGCATCGAGGGCCACGCACCGCTCCCCCGCCGCCCACCCCAGCGGCAGCACGGCACCGGACCCCTCCCCCGGCTCCCCCAGCACGAACCGGACCCGCACCGAAGACCCCCCGCCCCGCGCGGCACACCGCATCTCCACGACCCGCGCCCCACCCACGGCCCACGCGTCCCCGACCGCAACGGCCCGATGCATCGTCGGCACCCGATGGACGGCCCCCGCGGCATCGGTGAAGTCGGCGTCGCGCGTACCGGCCCCCTCGAAAGGGCGCTCCCAACGCGCCTTCAGCACAAGCGCGTTGACCAGCAGAAGCACCGTGTCCGGAGTGACGACCACCGGAAGCCGCTCGATCATCCCGTCCGTGGCCTCCCGCACCCAGGCATCGGCGGCCTCCGGATCCATCGCCCCGAAGCCGATGTCCGGCAAGGCCTCGCGATACTCCCGATGGACCGGCACCCGGCTCCACACGCGCGTGGCGACGCCCAGCGCGTCCGCGCCCGCCAGCGCCCGCGCCCCGCCCGTCACCGCACGCGCCGCGTCGGCCCCGGCGACCCCGAGCAACTCCGCCAGCTCCGAGGCGGTCCACCCCCGCGCACCCACCGCCACCGCGGCCAGCGCGAGCCACATGCCGGCGGGCGAGCACACGAAGTCCCCCGCGCCGTCGGCGCCTTCGGCCGAGCGCTCCATCTCGGGCAGCCACCGCTCGGCGAACCCCTGAACGACCGCAGCGGGCAAGGCCTGCCCCAACTGCTCGGCCCCGTACGCCATTCCGCGCCCCTCCCGACACCCCGCCGATCTTCGTCCCCCAGTATGCGAGTCCCCACTGACAATCCCCCGCACCACGGCTAAACTGCCCAAGACTCCTTAGTCAAACTAAGTAGGCAGTCGAAAGGAATGCGCATCCCTCATGACCACGCATCAGCAGCAGTGGAACTCCGTCGACGACTACTTCACCGGCCTCCTCGCCCCGCCGGACGAGCCCCTGACCGCCGCCCTGCGCGACAGCGACGCGGCCGGCCTGCCGCATATCAACGTCGCCCCGAACCAGGGCAAGTTGCTCCATCTCCTCGCCCAGATCCAGGGCGCCCGCAGGATCCTGGAGATCGGCACCCTCGGCGGCTACAGCACCATCTGGCTCGCCCGCGCCCTGCCCGCCGACGGCAGCCTCGTCACCCTCGAGTACAAGCCCGAGCACGCCGACGTGGCCCGCGGCAACCTCGCCCGCGCCGGGCTCGACCGGATCGCCGAGGTCCGCGTCGGCCCCGCCCTCGACTCGCTCACCGTGCTCGGCGCCGAGCACGCCGCGCACCCCGACCCCTTCGACTTCGTCTTCATCGACGCCGACAAGGCCAACAACGCCCACTACCTGGAGTGGGCGGTCGAGCTCACGCGCCCCGGCAGCCTGATCGTCCTCGACAACGTCGTACGGAGCGGCGCCGTCACCGACCCCACGAACACCGACCCGAACGTGCGCGGCACCCGCGCCGCGCTCGAACTCATGGCGAAGCACCCCAAGTTGAGCGGCACGGCGGTACAGACGGTGGGCATCAAGGGGTACGACGGCTTCGCACTGGCCCGGGTACTCGCCTGAAAGCCCTGCGGACTCACCCAGAAGAATCCGCGCACTCGCCTGAAAGGTCCGTGCACCCGCCCAGAAAGGTCCGCGCACTCGCCCGCGGAAGCCGCGGGACGGCTCAACCCTCGTGGTAGTAGCCCACGTTCACGCTCCGCGGCCCCGACCGGTCCTGGATGACGACCTCGCCCGAGCCGCCGCGGGGAAGCGGCGCCACCCCTCCGTAGGCGAGGGGTCGCGCCGCGCCCTCGGACACCACACGGACCTCGGAGGCCGGGTCGGGGTTCGAACCGCGCAGCCACGCGACGGACCAGGACCCGTCGGGCCCGCAGCGGAACTCAAGATGCGTACGAGACACGAACAGCCAGTCGTCGGGCGTCACCAGACGGCACACACCCCGGTCACGCCCCACCCGCAGTACGGCGCCCGGCTCGCTCGGCGCGTCGGCCATGAGCATGCCGGCGGTCGCGCCCGCGTCCTCCCCGGACAGCGAGGCCATGGTCAGCTCAAGCACGTGCGTACGCTCCTTCAACTCACGGCGGCGCGAGCGCGGTTGCTGTGGCGCGCGCTGCCGCATCCTAAGTGCCCCCACGGGCGGACGCACGACCCCCCTGGGACAATGGGGGCATGACTGAGCGCAAGCCACCTGGAGTCAACTTCGAGTCCTGGATCGACAAGCAGATCCGTGAGGCGGAACAACGGGGCGAATTCACCTCCCTGCCAGGCAGCGGCAAGCCCCTCCCCGATGGCCCCGACCCCACGGCCGACGAGAACTGGTGGATCAAGCAGAAGATGGCCCGCGAGGGCCTCTCCTACCTGTCCCCCACCCTCGCCCTGCGCAAGGAGGCCGAGGACACGCTGGCCGCGGCGGCCGCCGCCCCGTCCGAACGCGTGGCGCGCACGCTCGTGACGGAGCTCAACGAAAAGATCCGCGAGGCGCTGCGCACGCCGCCTCCCGGACCCCCGCTCGGCCTGACCCCCTACGACGTCGACGAGGTGGCCCGCGACTGGCGGGAGCGCCACCCGGCCTGAACCCGGCTCGGCCCGAACCCCGCACGTCCGTCCCTCGGCCCCTCCGGCCGCCCGCCGGAAGGGCCGTTCGGCGGGCGGCTCGGCAGGCGGTTCGGCAGGCCGTTTGGCGGGCCGATTCCGGGCAACTCGCCCCGGGGACGGGCGCGGGACCCCAGCGGTCGCCGCGCCCAGGACCGTCCCCGAGCCGAGAAGGCACCCCATGTCCACAGTCATGATCATCGCTCTGATCGTGGTCGTCGCCGTCCTCGTCGTCGCCGCAGCGGCCGTGCTGAACCGCAAGCGGCTGCGGGCCGGCGGCGGGCGCGGCCTCAAGCGCCGCTTCGGGCCCGAGTACGACCGTGCGGTCGCCCGCCACGACGGCGACACCAAGGCGGCCGAACGCGACCTCGGGGAGCGTGTGAAGCGGCACGGCTCCCTGCGTACGCGGCCGTTGGACCCCGCCGCGCGCGAGCAGTTCACGGTCCGCTGGACCGTCGCCCAGGAGCGCTTCGTCGACTCCCCACGCGAGGCGGTGACCGAGGCGGACCGGCTCATCGCCGAACTCGCCGGTGCCCGCGGCTTCCCCGACGCGGGTCACTACGAGGACCAGCTCGACGCGCTCTCCGTGCACCACTCCCACCACGTCCACGGCTACCGCAGGGTGCACCGCGCGGCGCTCGACACGACGGGCGGCGAGGACAGCCGTGCGGGCACGGACCACGGGGGCACCGAGGAGATGCGCGCGGCCATGATCGAGGCACGGGCGCTGTTCGACGCCCTGATGGCGGAGCAGCACACGGACCGCGCCCCGGCCGACCACGGCAGGCACACCCCGCGCAAGAGCTCGACCGGCATCACCCACAAGGGAGTTCAGCATGGCTGAGCGGACGACGACCCCAGCGCACACGACCGCCCTCTTCCCGGCCACGGAACGCGACAAGCTGACGCTGCGCCTCCAGAACGCGGTGAACGGCTTCGTCGACGGCCCGCGCGACGCCGTGGAGGACGCGGACCGCATCCTGGAGGAGACGATCACCGGTCTCACCCGAACCCTCACCGAACGCCGCCGCACACTGCGCACGTCCTGGGAGTCCCTGCCGTCCGAGGGCAGGCCCGAGGGCACGTCCGAGGGCATCCCCGGCAGCGGAGCCCCGACCCCTGAGGGCACCCCGGCGAAGACCCCCACCGCCGACACGGAACAGCTCCGCCTGGCCCTGCGCGACTACCGCGAGACGGCCGAACACCTGCTGCGCATGTGACCCGTGCCGTGCGGCAGGATGGCGGCATGAGCATCGTGAAGATCAACGCCCTGACGGTCCCCGAGGAACAGCGAGAGGTCCTGGAGAAGCGCTTCGCGTCCCGCGCGGGCACGGTGGAGAACTCCGACGGCTTCGAGTGGTTCGAACTGCTGCGCCCCATCGAGGGCACCGACCAGTACCTCGTCTACACCCGCTGGCGCGACGAGGCCTCCTTCCAGGCGTGGATGGAGGGCCCCATGAAGGCCGCGCACCAGGGTGGCGGCGAGGGCGGCGGTGAGCGGCCAAGGCCCGCCGCCTCCGGGTCCACGGTCTGGTCGTTCGAGGTCGTCCAACAGGCCGCCCCGAAGAGCTAATTCACTTGCGGGGCGGCGTCCGCGCGACCCCAGAATGAGCGCATGACCGACGCCGCCCCCATCACCCCCACCGGCTCCTGGACCATCGCCCCGGAGGCGTATGACTCCCCCGCGGCCGCCGCGCTCTGGCGCACGTACTACACCGAGGTCAGCGACCGCTGGTATCTGCTCCACGACGGGCGTCCCACGGACCCCGCCGAGCTGGAGCGCGGGATCGCGGAGGAGACCGGGGCCGATCTCGCGCCGCCGGACGGCGTGCTCCTGGTCGCGCGGTTCGAAGGAGAGCCGGTCGGCACGGCAGGTGTCCGGCTCCGCGACGCGAACACCGCCGAGCTCAAGCGTGTCTTCGTACGCAAGGGCATGCGCGGCAGGGGCGGCGCGCCCCGTCTGATCGCGGCGGCCGAGGACGCGGCCCGTGCGCTCGGTGCCGAGCTGATCGTCCTGGACACCCGCACCGACCTGGTGGAGTCCCGCACGCTGTACACGCGGTGCGGGTTCGAGGAGACCGAGCCGTACAACGACGACCCGTACTCCCAGCACTGGTTCGCCAAGAAGCTCGCCTCAGGTGGTGGCGCGGGCTGACGCCGACCCGTCCTGCGGCCGCTCCGACTCCGAACCGCACAGCTCGGCGCTGAGCTCCTCGACCAGCTGGGCCAGGTCGGTCGGCCGGTCGGGGCCCCACCAGTCGCCGAGCAGCTCGGACAGGGACTCCTCGCGGGCCGCGGCCAGCTTGCCCGCGACCTCGCGGCCCTGCTCGGTCAGGATCATCTCCAGTCCCTGCCGTTCGGCGAGGTGGCGCTCCTCGACCTGGCGGGCGGCCGCCGTGATGACGGTCAGTGGCACGGTGGTGCGCTCGGCAAGGACCGCGGGCTCCACGGAGCCGTGCCGTGCGATGCGCAGGAGCAGCCAACTGGCCGCGGGCAGCAGGTCGTAGCCCGCCCGCGCCGTGATCTTCTCGTAGATCGCGCGCCGCCCCTCGCGCGTGCCGAGCACCGAAAGGGCCCGCGCGCACTCGTCGTACGAGGAACGCTCCACGGGGTTGCTGGCCAGCGTCTGGGTGGGGTCCGGCGCCGTGACCGAGCCGCGCAGCTTGTCCTCCTTCAGGAACCAGGCGAGGACGAAGGCGAGCAGGGCGACCGGCGCCGCGTAGAGGAAGACGTCCGTGATCGACGAGGCGTACGCGTGCAGGGCGCTGGGACGCAGGTCGGCGGGGAGGCGCGCGATGCCGCGCGGGTCCGCCTCCAGGGTGCCGACGCTCAGGCCCGGCGGCAGCTGCTGTCCGGCGAGGGCGTCGGTGAGCTTGTCGCCGAGCCGGTTGGTGAAGATCGTGCCGAAGATCGCGACGCCGAAGGAGGCGCCGATCGAGCGGAAGAAGGTCGCGCCGGACGTGGCGACGCCCAGGTCCTCGTAGCTGACGGCGTTCTGCACGATGAGCACGAGCACCTGCATGACGAGGCCGAGGCCCAGACCGAAGACGAAGAAGTACGCGCTCATCTCGCCGGTGGGGCTGTTCTCGTTGAGCTGGTGGAGCAGGAGCAGGCCGAGCGTGGTGACGGCCGTGCCCGCGACGGGGAACACCTTCCAGCGGCCCGTGCGGCTGACGATCTGCCCGGACGCGGTGGTGGACAGGAGCATGCCGGCCACCATCGGCAGCATGTGCACGCCCGACATGGTCGGTGTGACTCCCTGCACGACCTGCAGGAACGTCGGCAGATAGGTCATCGCCCCGAACATCGCGAAGCCCACGATGAAGCTGATGACGGCGGAGAGCGTGAAGGTGCGGATCCGGAACAGCTTCAGCGGAAGCACGGGCTCCGCGGCCTTCTTCTCCACGGACACGAAGGCCACCGCGAGGACCACGCCGAGCACCGCGAGCCCGATGATCTGCGGCGAGCCCCAGGCCCAGGTGGTGCCGCCGAGCGAGGCGACGAGCACCAGGCAGGTGGCGACGGACGCGATGAGGAAGGTGCCGAGGTAGTCGATGGTGTGCACGGCGCCGCGCACCGGGATGTGCAGCGTGGTGGCGATGACGAGGAGCGCGATCACGCCGATGGGCAGGTTGACGTAGAAGACCCAGCGCCAGCTGAGGTGTTCGGTGAAGAGCCCGCCGAGCAGCGGCCCGAGGACGCTGGTCGCGCCGAAGACGGCACCGAACAGGCCCTGGTACTTGCCGCGTTCGCGCGGCGAGACGAGGTCGCCCACGATCGCCATGGAGAGGACCATGAGCCCGCCGCCGCCCAGGCCCTGGAGCGCCCTGAACCCGATGAGCTGCGGCATGTTCTGCGCCATGCCGCACAGCGCGGAGCCGACCAGGAAGATCACGATCGCGGTCTGGAACAGCTTCTTGCGGCCGTACTGGTCGCCGAGCTTGCCCCACAGCGGGGTCGCGGCCGTCGAGGCCAGCATGTACGCGGTGACGACCCAGGACAGGTGCTCCATGCCGCCGAGCTCGCTGACGATCGTCGGCAGTGCGGTGGAGACGATCGTCTGGTCGAGGGCCGCGAGCAGCATGCCGAGGAGCAGCGCGCCGATGGAGACCAGTACGCCGCCGGGCGGATGCCCGTTGCCGCCCTGGCCGGGCACCGGCTCGGGCCCCGCGGGGCGGGCGCTGACGTCCTGCGTCATGGACACCTCCTGGGGGTCCGGGGGTCCGGGGGTCCGGGAGTCCCGGAGTCCGGGAGTCCGGGGGTCCGGGACTCCGGGAGTCCCCTGAGAGCCTCCTCTCCATCCTGATCCGAGTCACCGGTTATGGCCTGTTGGAGCGAGGCGAGGGTCTGCATAATCGCTGGGGTTCCCTGGGGCGAACGCACCGCATGGTGCGCGAGCCACGGGAGGGGAGGGGCACGGCGATGGCCGGACGGAACCAGCGAGACGGACGGGAGCGGGAGGGGCCTGGGGGCCTGGAGGGGGCTGAAGGCCCGGAGGGAGCTGAAGGCCCGGAAAGACTGGAGGGTCAGAAGAGGCCAAGGGCCCAGGAGAGGCCGGGGGCCCAGGAAAGGCCGGAGACCCAGAAGCCCCCGGAGTCCCAGAAGAGGCCAGGGATCCGGGAAAGGCCGGAGACCCAGAAGCCCCCGGAGTCCCAGAAAAGGCCAGAGTCCCAGAAGAGGCCAGGGATCCAGGAAAGGCCGGAGACCCAGGAAAGGCCGGAGACCAAGAAGAGGCCGGAGCCCCAGGAAAGGCCAGGGCCCAAGCAGAGGCCGGAGTCCCAGATGAGGGCGGGAGGCCAGAAGAGGCCGGAAGGCCAGGAAAAGCCGGACAGCCTGCGATGCCCCGAGTGCCGGAGGGCTCGCGAGCCCGGGAGCGCCGCGGCGTGCGGCTGTGCCCGGCGGGCGTCGGACGCGGCGCGGCGCACGCGGTCCGCGGACGCGGCGGCCGCGGAGGACTTCAACCCCCTGCGCATACGCCCTTATGTGTCCTTGCCGGACCCCGACCCGACCGCCCCAGGCCCAACCGGACCCGCTGGCCCAACCAGACCCGCCGCCCCGACCGGACCCGCTGGCCCAACAAGACCCGCCGCCCCAACCAGACCCGCTGGCCCGACCAGACCCGCCGCCCCAACCGGACCTACTGACCCAACCGGCCCCCCTGGCCCAACCGGACCCACCGCGCACACCGCGCCCCTGCCGGACGCTCTGCCACCTGCTCAGCCATCCGTTCCGCCCGTGCAGCCTCCCGCTCTGCCGACCGTGCAGCCGTCCCAGTGGTCCGCTCAGCCGTCCCAGTCGTCCGCTCAGTCGCCCACTCAGTCATCCGGTCAGCCGTCCACTCAGCCTCCCGAAGCCCACGAGAGCCTGCCTCCCCAGTCGTACGAAGGGCAGTCGCCCGAGTCGTACGAGACCCCGCCCCCGGAGGCGGCCGGAAGAGCGGTCCGTGGACGCCGCTACCTGCTGCTCGCCGGGGCGGTGGGCACGGTGGCCGCCGTGGCCGCGGCCGCCGTCCTGGTGACGGGCCTGTTCTCCTCGGCGACGGACGGGCCGACCAGGGACCGCGCACTGCCGGACGCCCCGATGTCGGCACCCGCGGACCCGACGAAGCCGGCACCGCCCTCGCGGAAGGATTCCCCGTCGCCCACGCGCAGCTCCTCGGCGACTCCGAGCGCGACGCCGCCGCCCTCGCCCACGCGCTCGGCACCGCCTCCGCCGTCGTCACCGGCGCCGCCGACGGCACGCGCGACGGGCTCGGTCGGTACGTCGTCGTCATCGCCCGGCAGAGCGGAGGCCGCGACGCTGCGGGAGGGCGACAAGGGGCCCCGGGTCACGGAGCTGCAGGGCCGTCTGAGCCAGCTCTACCTGTACGTGGGGGAACGGGACGGCACGTACTCCCCCCAAGTCACCTCCGCGGTGACCCGCTACCAGTGGGCACGGGGCCTGCATGAGGACCCGCCGGGCGAGTACGGCAGGGAAACGCGCCGCAGCCTCGAATCGGAGACGACGGAGCCGTAGGACGTAGGACGACGGAGCCGTAGGCGCAGCGTCCGGCGGGCCGCCTCCCGCTCAGCCGAACGTCAGCCGAACGTCAGCCGGATCCCCTGGTCCCCGGCATCGGCGACCTCGACGCCGGTCAGGTCCTCGACGTGCACCGTGGGCCCGAACTGCGCGGCCCGGGGGCCGACGCCCACGACCCGCATGCCGGCGGCCCGCCCGGCGAGGATGCCCGCCTCGGAGTCCTCGAAGACCACGCAGTCGGCGGGGTCGAAGCCGAGCTCCGCCGCGCCCTTGAGGAAGCCCTCGGGGTCCGGCTTGCTCGCGCCCACGCTCTCCGCGGTCACCCGCACCTCCGGCAGGGCGAGCCCGGCCGCGGCCATCCGTCCGGTGGACAGCGGCACGTCGGCGGAGGTCACGAGCGCGTGCGGCAGGCGCAGACCGGACAGCGCGGCCATGAACGCGGGCGCGCCGGGCACCGGTACGACACCCTCCATGTCGGAGGTCTCGGCGGCGAGCATCTCGCGGTTCTCCGCGTGGTTCTCCTCCATGGACCGCTCCGGCAGCAGCACCGCCATGGACGCGTACCCCTGCCGTCCGTGGACGACCTTGATGACCTCGTCGAAGTCGAGTCCGTGCCGCTCGGCCCAGCGCCGCCAGCAACGCTCGACGACGGCGTCGGAGTTCACGAGGGTGCCGTCCATGTCGAGCAGAACGGCGCGGGCGGTCAGAACAGGGGAGGCGGTCGTGGCCGTCATCGGCATGCTCCAGAGCGCAGAGGAAGATCAAGGCAGCCCCGCCCGCCGGTCAGGGAGTACGGGCGGAGCCACTTTGTTCCTGCACGGTACAAAACGTGGGCGCCAAACGCCAACGCCGCAGGTCACACCGTATAAGCGAGCCCAAATGGGACGACTCGCCACCCCTCACGCAGAGATCGCCTCGTACAGGCTCCACACCCCGAGCCCCAGCATCAGCAGCGCCGCGATCTTCGTGATGAGCGCCAGCGGCACCCGCTTCATCAGCGCCTTTCCGCCGACGATGCCGAGCCCCGCGACCGCCCAGAGCGCGAGCACGGCGCCGAGGCCGACGGAGAGCGGATCGTCGTAGCGGGCCGCCATGTTCGCCGTCATGATCTGCGTCAGGTCACCGAACTCGGCGACCAGGATGAGCATGAAGCCCGCCCCCGAGACCTTCCAGAAGCTCTGGTCCTCGGGCTGCTTGACCTCTTCCTCGTCGTCGCCGCCCTTGAGCAGCAGCATCGCCGCGCCGCCGAGGAAGAGAACACCCGTGAGCGCGTGCACCAGCTGTTGCGGGAGCAGGGTCAGGACACTGCCCGCCGCGACGGCGAGGACCACATGGACTGCGAAGGCGGCCGCGACGCCCGCGAAGACGTACGAGGCGCGGTAGCGCGTGCCGAGGACGAGCCCGGCGAGGGCCGTCTTGTCCGGCAGCTCGGCAAGGAAGACGACGCCGAAGACGAGCGCCGTCACGCTGAAGCTGATCAAGGGTTCCTCAATCGGTCGGGGCCGCCCCACCGAGAGTGTTCCACCGCTTCGCGTACGACACCTCGGCACGGCAGCGCACACGGACGTACACGGATATGCGTACGTCACGGCGCACGCGGATGCGTACGCCGGCACTGCTTGCCGAAGGTCTCGCCGGCCGACCCTCGCGGGCCTGCCTCCGGGCGCCGGCTCAGACGAGCTGAGCAGTATGTCGACGGTCCGGCGAAGAGCTACTCCCCTTCTGCGCCGTCCATAGTACGGGACCTTCCACCACCCCCGGCCAGGGCCTTTCGCCCCGCCGCCGCGTGACCCGGATCACGCGGAGGGCGTGACGTGGATCACATAGAAGCAACTTCCGCTCCGTGCAATGCATATGACACCGCGCCAGAACCCTTGAAGTACCCACCTGTTTGACGCGACCCTGTCACCGGATGCACATCCGCAGGTAACCCCACCACGCAACCATGACCGCCCCACCGGTCAACTTCCCCCCACACCAAGGGAGTTCGCATGTCCGCTGTCTACGCGCGTCGACGCACCCGTCACGCCAGTGCCGCCGCTGCCGTCGTCCTGGCCTGTACCGCGACCCTCCTCACCTCCTCCCCCGCCCAGGCCGCTCCCCCGGCCCCGGTCAGCGCCGCCACGGCCCGCACCTACCTCGGCGAGCTCACCGTCAAGGCCGAGGGCTCCTCCGACGGCTACAGCCGCGACAAGTTCCCGCACTGGAGCACGCAGTCCGGCGCCTGCAACACCCGCGAGGTCGTCCTCGAGCGCGACGGCACCAACGTCCAGCAGGACTCCAGCTGCGCCGCCGTCTCCGGCACCTGGAAGTCCCCCTACGACGGCGGCACCTGGACCGCCGCGTCCGACGTCGACATCGACCACGTCGTCCCGCTCTCCGAGGCCTGGAAGTCCGGCGCGAGCAGCTGGACCACCGCCCAGCGCCAGGGCTTCGCCAACGACCTGACCCGGCCGCAGCTGATCGCCGTCACCGACAACGTCAACCAGGCCAAGGGCGACAAGGACCCGGCCGAATGGCTGCCGCCCACCACCTCGTACCACTGCTACTACGCGCGGATGTGGGTGGACGTGAAGCACCACTACAAGCTCAACGTGAACTCCGAGGAGAAGAGCGCCCTTTCCTCGATCCTGAACGGCTGCTGAGATCCTGAAAGGCTGCCGACATCCTGAACGGCTGCCGAGATCCTGCGCGGCTGCCGAGGTCCTGAACTGCCGCTGACCTCCGGAGATCTCCGAAGGCAGGGGTAATTCGCGGAACCGGCCCGCCCACCTCCGTCGTTCCGTACCGTACGGGGCGACGGAGGAGGGTGATCACCTGTGGCACGGCTGCGCCTTGGTCCACTGCTGAGGTACGTCGACGGTTCCACGGCGACCGTCTGGGTCGAGGCCGACCGGCCCTGCACCGCGGAGGTGCGGTGCGCGGACGGCGCGCACGGCTCGGCGCGCACCTTCCAGGTCGCCGGTCACCACTACGCGCTGATACCGGTGACCGGTCTGACCCCGGGCACGGAGACGGCGTACGAGGTCCGGCTCGGCGAGGGCGACACGGCCGCCGCGGTCTGGCCGCTGCCCGACTCCCCCTTCCCCGCGAGCACCATCCGCACGCCCTCGGGGGATTCGGACGCCGAGCTGCGCGTCACCTTCGGCTCCTGCCGCTGGGCCGCGCCGCCGTCCGACGAGGACGATCCGGTGGGGCCCGACGCCCTGGACACGCTGGCCGCCCGCATCGCGGCGAACCCGGACGCGGAGCGCCCCGACGTCCTGCTCCTGCTCGGCGACCAGGTGTACGCGGACCAGACCTCCAAGGCCACCCAGCGCTGGCTCGCCGCCCGCCGCGACCTCGCCGATCCCCCGGGCGTCCAGGTCGCGGACTACGAGGAGTACACCCACCTCTACTACGAGTCCTGGCTCGACCCGGAGATCCGCTGGCTGCTGTCCACCGTGCCCAGCTGCATGATCTTCGACGACCACGACATCATCGACGACTGGAACACCAGCGCGGCCTGGCTCGCCGAGATGCGGGCCACGTCCTGGTGGCGCGAGCGGATCCTGAGCGGCCTGATGTCGTACTGGGTCCACCAGCACCTGGGCAATCTGCGGCCCGAGGAGCTCGCGGACGACGAGCTCTACGCCGCCGTGCGCGCGAGTCCGGACGGCACGGACGCGCTGCGCGCCTTCGCCGCCGCGGCCGACGCGGACGCGGCCTCCGCCCGCTGGAGTTATCGGCGGGACTTCGGACGCGTACGCCTGTTGATGGTCGACACCCGCGCGGCCCGCGTCCTGGAGGAGGACAAGCGCGCCATGCTCGACGCCGACGAGGCCCGCTGGCTGCGCGAGCAGGCCCTGGAGGGCACGGACACGGGCGCGTACGACCACCTCCTCATCGGCACCTCCCTGCCCTGGCTCCTGCCCCACCTCATCCATGACGCCGAGGGGTGGAACGCCGCGCTGTGCCGCGGCGAGCGCGGTGCCCGCTGGGCCCGCTTCGGCGAGAACCTGCGCAGGCGCTCGGACCTGGAGCACTGGGCGGCCTTCCCCACCTCCTTCGAGGCGCTCACCGCGCTGATCACTGAGGCGGGTTCGGGCAGGGGGGCGCCCGCGACGGTGTGCGTGCTCTCCGGAGACGTCCACCACGCGTACGTCGCCGAGCCGAGCTGGCCCTCGGGGGACGGGCCCGACGCCCGTGTCCTGCAGCTGACCTGCTCCCCCGTCCACAACTCCATCCCCGGCTCGATAAAGCTCGGCTTCCGCTTCGGCTGGAGCCGTACGGGGCGCGCGCTCGGCCGGCGCTTCGCGCGGCACGGCGGGGTGACGCAGGCGGGCATCGACTGGCGCAGGACGGGCGGACCGTGGTTCGGCAACCAGCTCATGACGCTGACGCTGCGCGGCCGTTCGGCCCGGCTCCGGCTCGACCAGGCGAGGGCGGTGCGGGGTGGCGGGGTCCGCCTGGAGACGGCGGAGGAGACGCGACTCTCGTAGGAGGCCGAGCACAGGGGGTCAAACGTAGGAGGCCGAGCGCAGGAGACCGAGCGCAGGGGGTCGAACGCAGGGGGTCGAACGCAGGGGGCCGAGCGCAGGGGGTCGAACGCAGGAGACCGAGCGCAGGAGGCCGAGCGCAGGAGGCCGAGCGCAGAGGGTCGAACGTAGGGGATTGGTAAGGGGTTTGTGGAGGGGTTTCCCCGACTTCCCCCTGACCCGCACGTCCCTCGCGTGACACACCCCACAGCCGGAACTGGATCCTCCGTCAAGGGTTCGGCATCGGGGGCCCCGGCGGCATGATGAGGCGGACCATCCGCTTCCAGCGTCACGTCAGCCCCGGGAGTCACGCTCTTGCCTGCATCTCCACCCGCGCCGCGCGAAATCGCTCCGGAGGCGGCCGCCCTCGCTCTGGTCGGCGCGGGCCCCCGCGGCACCAGCGTGCTGGAACGGCTCTGCGCGTCGGCGCCCGAACTCCTCGCGCCCGGGGTACGCCTCACGGTCCACGTCGTCGACCCCGCGCCGCCGGGCGCGGGCCGCGTCTGGCGCACGGAGCAGCCCGGCGAGCTCCTGATGAACACCGTCGCCTCGCAGGTCACCCTCTTCACGGACGCGAGCGTCGACTGCTCGGGCCCGATCCGCCCGGGGCCGAGCCTGTACGAATGGGCGGCCGCCGGGCACGTGCCGGGGCTCGGGCCCGACGACTACCCGACCCGCGCCTGCTACGGCCGCTATCTGGAGTGGGTCTTCGCCGAGACGGTGCGCGGCGCTCCCGACGCGATCCGCGTCCAGGTCCACGCGGCGCGCGCGGTGAGCCTCGACGAGACGGCGGACGGTCTGCAGGCCCTCGTCCTGGACAACGGCCTGGAGCTGTCCGGGCTTTCGGCGGTCGTGCTCGCGCAAGGACACCTGCCGGCGGCCGGCGGCCAGGAGCAGGAGCGGCTGACCGAGCACGCGGCGCGGCACGGCCTGCGCCACTTCCCGCCCGCCAACCCCGCGGACCTGGACCTCTCGGTGATCACCCCCGGCGAGCCCGTACTCCTGCGCGGCCTCGGCCTCAACTTCTTCGACCACATGGCGCTGCTGACCGCGGGCCGCGGCGGCCGCTACCTGCGCACGCCCGGCGGCGGCCTGCGCTACGAACCCTCCGGCCACGAGCCGCGGCTGTACGCGGGCTCGCGACGCGGCGTCCCGTACCAGGCGCGGGGCGACAACGCGAAGGGCGCATACGGTCGGCACGCTCCCGCCGTCCTCACCGGCGACGTCATAGCCCGCTTCCGCAAGCGCGCGGACAGCGGCGACGCCCCCGACTTCCTCGACGAGATATGGCCGCTGGTCGCCAAGGAAGTGGAGACGGTCTATTACGCGACACTCCTCGCACACCGCGAAGCCGCCGGGGATGCCCGGGACGCCGAGGACGCCGAGGACGCCGAGGACGCCGGGGACGCCGAGGACGACCGGGGCGCTGGGTACACCAGGAACAGCCGGAGCACCCGAGACCCCGGAGACACCCGAAGGACCCGAGACCCCGGAGACTTCCAAGACGCCGGAGACACCCGGAGCACCCGCGCCCCCGGGGACGACCGGGACGCCGGAGACTCCCCCGGCCTCCAGGAGCCCCCGCGCCTCCGCGGCTTCCGGGAGCGCTTTCTCGCCACCGGTCACCGCAGCCCCCAAGAGGCCCTGGTCCTGGCCGAGTTCGGGGTCGCGGAGGCCGACCGCTGGTCCTGGGACCGGCTCTCGCGGCCGCACCCCGACCACGGCTTCGCCTCGCCCGACGAGCACCGCGCCTGGCTCCTGGAACGGCTGCGCGAGGACGCCGCGCAGGCCACGCTCGGCAATGTCGCGGGCCCGCTGAAGGCCGCCCTCGACGTGCTGCGCGACCTGCGCAACGAGCTCCGCAGAATCGTCGACCACGGCGGCCTGACCGGCGCCTCGCGCCGCGACCACCTCGACCGCTGGTACACGCCGCTCAACGCCTTCCTGTCGATCGGCCCGCCGCGCCGCCGCATCGAGGAGATGACGGCGCTGATCGAGGCGGGCGTCCTGGAGGTGCTCGGCCCGCGCCTCGCCGTGCGCCCCGGCGACGGCTCCTTCCTCGCCCACTCCCCCGACGTGCCGGGCTCCGATGTGCGCGTCACCACACTGATCGAGGCCCGGCTCCCCGAGCCCGACCTGCGCCGCACCACCGACCCCCTGCTCGGACGGCTCCTGCGCAGCGGCCGGTGCCGGCCGCACGCGGTCGGCGGCCACGAAACCGGAGGCCTGGACGTCACGCCGCGCCCCTACCACCTGATCGACCGTCAAGGTCGTTTCCACACACGGAGGTTCGCGTTCGGCGTGCCCACGGAAGGGGTCCACTGGGTGACCGCCGCGGGCGCCAGGCCGGGGGTCGACTCGGTCACCCTGTCGGACGCGGACGCGGTGGCGCGGGCCGCGCTGCGCACGGCCGACGGGACCACAGCTCCCCAGGCCAGACGGGAAACGGAACCTCCGACTGACCAAATGTTGAACTTGCAAGCACTAATTAGGTTCCCCTAATCTTGGGCCTCCGCTCGGTTAACGTCCCCAAAACCGAAGGAGTCCCTCACCATGACTGGACGTCTCAACAGCGCCCAGCCCTACGCCCTCGGGCTGTTCCGCATAGTCGTCGGCCTGCTCTTCGCCTGCCACGGCGCCTCCTCGCTCTTCGGCGTCCTCGGCGGCGCGGACGGCAACGGCGGCACCGTCGACGCCGGCACCTGGCCCGGCTGGTACGCGGCCGTCATCCAGCTCGTCGGCGGCAGCCTGGTGCTGCTCGGCCTCGGCACCCGCGCCGCGGCGTTCATCTCGTCCGGCTCGATGGCGTACGCCTACTTCAAGGTCCACCAGCCGGAGGCCCTGTGGCCGATGGAGAACGCCGGCGAGGCCTCGGCGATGTTCTGCTGGGCGATGCTGCTGCTCGTCTTCACCGGGTCCGGCGCGTTCGGCCTGGACCGGTTCTTCGCCGCGCGCGGCGAGAGCGAGGCCGACAAGGCCTCCGAGCGCGCCCCGCTCGCGGCCTGACGCACGGAACGGCGCCCCCTTCCTCGTACGTACGAGGAAGGGGGCGCCGCCGTCGTTGCGGCACCCGCCGCCCCTAGGCCACGGGCAGCGAACCGAACGGCACCGTGAAGCACGCGACGCGGTCGCCCGCGCCGCCCTGCTCGCGGTGCAGGACCACCGAGGCGGCCTCGCCCGGCCTGAATCCCCAGCGGTGGTGCGCCCACGCCGACCCCGAGCCGTCCGCGGCGGCCGTGAAGTCCAGCCACACCTCGTTGTCGGAGTTCAGATAGGCGGGGTCCTTCGACGGCCGCACCGGATCGACGCGGTGCTGGTAGTGGCCGCCCGCCGCGTCGGGCGTCGCGCCGCACGGCTTCCGGTGCACGTGCACGCCGTACGCATGGCCCGGCCTCAGGCCCCTGACCCGCGCCGTGACGGTGGTGCCCGCCGCGTCGCTGCGCTGCTCGACCTGGATCCAGGACGCCGCGGGAACGAGGCCCATGTCGTAGGTGACCGCGGGCGAGGGGATGAGGGCCATGGGCGGCGCGAAGGTCGCCTCGGCCCGCATCCAGTAGGCGTCCGCCGCGCTGCGGGTGGTCACGCCGCCGGTCGCTCCGTCCCCGGGCACGCCGCCCTGCACGCCGCCGCCGGTCACGCCGCCGCCCGTGCTCAGCACGGCCGCCGCCACGGCGCCGACCAGTATTCCTGCCGCCATTCGCCCGCTCCTGTTCCTCGTGTTGCGCTTGTCCCCCTTGGCCCCTGCCTCGTTCGTACGGGACTTCGCAGGCGCGCGCCGCGCCGGAGGAGGCAGCCGGGTGAACATGACGTGACGGTCGTCCGGGGCCCCAGTGGATCTACGGCGGAGCACGCGGCGTACGCTGTACAGCTGACATCAGGCCGCCCCTGCCGTTTCCTCGCGACACAGCGGCAACGCACTGCCGAACGGGGAACAACGGGGAGTCACGGTGCTGGAAAGTGTGGGGGCGTTGACCGGCAGCCCTTGGATCTACGTGGTCGTGGCCCTGTCCGTCCTGTTCGACGTCTTCGTGCCGGTCCTGCCCAGCGGCGTCCTCGTCATCATGTCGGCCACCGCGGCAGCCGCGGCCCAGACCGGCACGGGACGGGTACCGGACGGGGTCCCCGACATCCTGATGCTCATGCTGTGCGCCGCCACCGCATCCGTACTCGGCGACATGGCCGCGTTCCGCCTCGCCTGGCGCGGCGGCGCACGCCTGGACCGCGCCATCGCCCGCTCCCGGCGTCTGACCACCGCGCAGGAGCGGCTCGGCACGGCGCTCGCGCGGGGCGGCGGCGTCCTCGTCGTCATCGCGCGCTTCGCACCCGCGGGGCGCTCGGTCGTCTCCCTCGGCGCGGGCGCGGCCCACCGCAAGGTGCGCGAGTTCCTGCCGTGGTCGGCGCTGGCGGGGGTGGCCTGGGCGGGATACAGCGTCGCCCTCGGCTACTTCGGCGGCCAGTGGCTCGGCGCGACCTGGCTGGCCACGGGCGTCTCACTGCTCGCGCTGATCGCGGCGGGCGCGGGCGCGGCGTTCCTGGTGCGACGGCCGCGACACGAGGCGCGCCAGGAGGCGGGCCCGGCGGCAGGCTGAGCGGCGGACCGCGCTACGGGCCGCGGCGTGCGGAGCTGCCGAGCCGCGCGGGCCGCAGCGGACGGAGCTGCCGAGCTGTGCAGACCGCGGCGGACGGAGCTGCCGAGCCGCGGGCTAGGAGGCGCTCTGCGAGGCCCGCGCCCCGCGCACCTCGAGCCCCGCCAGCAGTTCCGCCGTCGCCTCGGCCACGGCGTCCACGGCGCGGTCGAAGACCTCGCGGTTGTGCGCGGCCGGGGCGCGGAACCCGGACACCTTGCGCACGTACTGAAGCGCGGCCGCCCGGATCTCCTCCTCGGTGGCGTCCTCGGGGATGGCGGGCGGGCGCAGCGTCTTGATGCTTCGGCACATGCCTCCAGTGTTACGGCAGGCGGTGCCCCGGTGCCAGCACGGGCCGCTCCTCGCGGAACTCCCCGAGGGGGAGCTCGACCTGCGCCTGGCACGCCGTTCGCCCGCACTCGCAGGCCAGGGACAGAACGGCGGCCGCGGCGTCGCCGAGCGCCCAGGGGCGGGCGAAGAACCCCTCGTACTGCCGGACGGTCGCGCGGTTCGCGTACCGCAGCAGGCGTGCCCGCTCGGCCGCGCCGCGCGCCACGGGCCCGGCTGCCAGGGCATCGGCGAAGAGCTTCTCCACCTCGGTGACGGTGTCCGCCACACTCCGCCGCCCGTCGACGGCCAGAACACGCGCGCCGGACCCGGCCACCTGCGTCTCGATCTCGCCGAGCAGCGACCGGTACAACTCGGCGACTCCCGGCCGCAGTCCGCGTCCGGCGAGGCGGGCGCGCTGCACCTCGGGCGTCGGCAGCAACCACACCGCACGGTCGCCCGCCCCGGCGACCGCGGGCGTGACGGGTGTGCCCTCGGCGACGGTGAGCGGGGCGTCGGGCAGGGCGCGCAGATCCTCGGCGATCATCGCGCCGCGCTCGTGGTGCAGGGACATCGCGAGGAGCTCCCCGGGCGGCGCCGACCAGCGCTCCGCGGGCGGCAGCCGCTCCCACCGGGCGGCGGCCGCGTGCCCCGCGGCGAGCGCGCGGTCGCGGTGCTCCCAGGTGTGGGCGTCGGCGTTGTACCAGCGCAGCCCGTGCCGCCGCGCGAGCAGCCGGGCCACGGTCGTCTTGCCCGCCCCCGGCGGCCCACCGATCCACAGCACGGACGCCATGCGCCCCAGTGAACCACCGGCACCACGGCCCCTCGTACCGCTCGCCCCTCCCTTGTTCCCTCTGCCCCCTCTGGCTCGTTCTCTGGCTCGTTCGCGCGTGTATCGCTCGCACCGCAAATTCGAACAGGAGTAGCATTACGGCGTGTCCGCATCCCCTTCGCACGACTTCCCGAGCGACCTCCTCGCCGGCCAGGAGGAACTGCACCAGGTCCGCTCCGAACTCCTGGCGCTGCTCAAACGTCTGCCCTGGTCGGTCGAGCCGCTCGACGGCTTCAGCGACACCGGCGGCTGGCGGAAAGTGGAACGCCCCGCCTCCCCCGGCTGGAGCCCCGACGAACAGTCCGAGGTCGAGAAACTCCGGGCGCGGGAGCGGGAGTTGGCGGTCTTCGTGAGCTGCCATCGCTACTGGGAACAGGTCTCGGGACCCGATGCGGTCGCCGCGAGAGCCCGTCTCAAACACGCCCACGAGACACCGGACGGATCCCTGTCGTAAATCCATTGACAGCCGCAGACGGCGGGCGTTGACTCCTTCTACCAACGGCGTGAAGGAGCCTCTCCCAAGCCCGTTCACGCTCCGTTCGAGCCCCCTTCGAGCCACGGAGGTGCAGCCATGAACGTCCTGATAGTCATCGCGATCCTGGCGCTCTTCGGCCTGGGCTTCAACCAGCCAATCCTGTGGCTGGCCGCCGCGGCACTCGCCTTCTACCTGGCCCGGTTCTACGAAGGCGGCGGCTCCACCACCAAGAAGAGCAACTCCAGCAGCAGCGGAGGCATGGGCGGATCAGGCGGTGGCGGAGGCGGTGGCGGCTATCCCAAGACCTACCGCGACTACCGCATCCGCAAGGAACGCCAGGAGCGCTGGGACCGCAGGTACCGCAGGACCCACCCGGGTTCCGGCCGCTGACCCGGCCCTCGCCGCACCGAGCGCCCCGGCGAAGAGACCACGACCACAAGAGACCACGGCCAAGGACAAGGCCCCCCGCCGAGATCGGCGGGGGGCCTTCGTCACCGGTGGGCGCGGACGGTTTCGAACCGCCGACATCCTCCTTGTAAGAGCATCGCTCCCAAGATCCAGAGTTTCCAAGAGCCGCCGAGGCCCACCGAGGGGGCTTTGTGGACTCCTTGTGGACTCCCGGCCGAGTCGATCGCTCAACGACACGGAGTCCACTGTAACGGCCGTCACAGTGCAGGCCACCTCAGGCCAGGGCTTAAGCGGCGCGTTGGCGCACTGCTGACACTGAGGGCCTCGGAATCGAAGGTCGGCCGCCCCGACCCACCCGACATCGGCCTGTCCGCCACCGCGACTGCATCTCTGCGTTCGGCGTTTACTGGACGGGTGCGCGACATATCGCTCGGGGTGCTGCGCTTCCCCCCTGTCGATTCACGCTGGGCTATAGCAGGCCCGGCAGTTCGGCACCAACGGATGGACGACTTTGGGAAGTCGGGGAATATCCAGCGTCATTCCGCGATGCCAAGTGGGCGATGCTCAAGTTCTCCTCAACCAAGTTGATCTTACCCTCGGGATGTGCATACCGTGATCACAGGCGGAACTCGACCATCCGCTTGAAAGCTAAACCATGGGAACACATGCACATACGTAAGGCCGCAGTTATCGGAACGACCACGCTGGTGGCACTTTCCGGAATTGCAATGGCACCCGCGGCACACGCAAAGGGCGGTACCACCACCAGCACCAAGGTTTGGAAGTTCTACCCGGGGGGGGCGGTGCGGGAACTACCCGCACCGGAGAAATCGACTTCACGGTGACTACCGTTACCAAGAGCAACGGCGCCATTGATCGCGTCACGGGCTCACTCTCTGGCCACAACAACGTCCAGGGCCAGGCCCTCGGCATCAAGATGGACTTCACGCAGCCCTACATCGTTACGGGTGACAGCAACCGCCAGCACCTCCGCGGGAAGGTAGTCCTCCAGTCATGCCTCGCCAAGCACCTCCCCGTCTGCGGCCCCTACTCGACGGTAACCTTCGATGCTATCGTGAATAGGTACGGCCCGCAGACTCCGGCGACGGTTAAGTCTTCCAACAAGAAGCTGTGGCCGATCCACAAGACCAAGTAGGGGTTTTCGAGGTGAATGCAGCGCAGCCGAGGAACATTTGGCCGAGCCTCTCGGGGGTGATCCTGGGACTAATTCTCATGGCGGCCGGGGTTGGATATATCGCCGCGGAACCACAGAAGTCAGCTTGGATCGTCACCCTTGGCGCCGCATTGCTCGTTGCGGGTGGATTCGTCTTCTGGAAGTTCCTCAAGAAGATGCGCGACTTCCGTCACACGTATTAACAGATCCGTGATTTTGCAGCGCCGAGGGAAGGCGCGCTGACCCGCACTTCACAACGCTTAAGGGCCCTCTGGGAAGCAGTCCAGAGGGCCCTTGAGCGTGGCCTCGGTCGGGCAGTGCCGCTCCGTCGAACTATCAGGATCGAAACGGTGCTCTCGGTGCCCCTGATGCCCTAGGCCGCCTCGTACTGGCGCGCCTGCCCTCCCCGCCACTGCACCCGCTCCGGCCACCTGTCGGCGCAGGGCGGAAGCACGATGGACGAGGAGCCGGCCTTGGGGCCTGGTGCTCACGTTCCTCTTGGTCGGGGCACCGTGACCGTGATTGGCGGGTTAGTGATCTGCGGGTACACAGGAGTGCACCCGGCGGTGCAGCGCTCTGCACGACTGCACCGGCAGGTAGGCCGGGCATTGCCCGCGGCTCAGGTAGCAACAGCGTGGTGGCCCCGAGGCGGCAATGCCGCAGGGCCACCTGTTGCGTGTCTCAGATGGTGTAGGCAGTCCAGCCGACGGTCTCGCTGGTGTGTTTGCCGTCGGCCGTGACGCCGCCGCCGTAGATCTCATTGAAACGGATCTTGAAGCCGGTGTTGCTCACTTCGTGCAGCCGCACGCCCGGTGTTTCGGGCCCGTTGAAGGTCTGCACCGTGACCTGCACGATGATGTCTGACCCCGGCGGGAAGGGGGTGGGGAAGTCGACTCGCTTGAAGGTATCGGTCTTGCCGCCGGTCGTCTCGGTGGAGTGGGACGAATCCAGGGTCAGCTTGCCGCTTTGGATCATGCTCACCGCGTGACTCCTTCAGCTGGCGCATCCAGGGCCGCTGGGCGGCCCTGCGGAACCCCGATTCAAGCGCCGCGCCAAGTAGGCCGGAAGACCCATTCCCGACAGTTCCGCAGAACGCGCGGCCCATCGTCACTCCAGAGACTCACGCACGTGCAGTCACTCGGCCAACCCGTCCTCGGCATGCCGGACCGCCTGCTTCGTCGCCATCTCGACCTCATGTCGAGCCTGTCCGGTCGCCGCCGCGTGCGCCGTGACGGCCGCCCGGAACGCCTCGGCTCGTCGCCCCACCGGCGCCACCGCGCGGCGTACTCCTCGCCGTCGAGGCCCGCGAGCTTGGCGCGCTCTTCCCCGGCGGATCGCTCCAGCTTGATCAATTGATCGGAGATGTCTGCCACGAACGGATCTTGAGCGAGCAGCACGAAGCCCCCACCTCGCCCCGCGAGGCAGGGGCTTAGCCACGCAGGGGGCCTCAGTCGTCGGCGCCCGAGCCCCCGCCCTTCAGGTCCGTGCGCTCACCCGGCCGCAGTTCCCGCGCCTTGTAGTACGCGCGCGCCTCAGTGAGGTCCCAGAAGTCGCGGGTGCTCCCCGGCTTCCTGCGCGCGCCCGGGAAGTCTGGGTCCTTCAGCCGCGGGGCGTGCAGCCACTGCCGCGTTACCCCCAGCTCGGCGGCGAGCTGCGTAAGGCCCCGTCCTCATCGACTTCAGGGTGAAGAGCGCATGGTGGTTGGTCCCGCTCTCAGCAGCCGAGCAACTTGAGGACGTCCGGCACATCACCGTGCGCCTTCCTGACTGGCCGCTGCACTGCCCGCCCACACACCGCTGCGTTGGCAGTCGTGTGTGGTTGGAAGCCCCGGACGGCCGCGGTCGCCTCATGAACCCCGCGCACCTGGCTGCCGCGCTCGGCCCCGGCGGCGGCCCGAGACTCCCAGCGGGGGTCATCGGATGACCCTCACCGAGCACCTCGCTGGGAGTCTCGGCTGCCGTCAGTCGCCTTGCTGTCAGATCGCCAGGTCCGCGGCCAGGACTGCGTGTTCTGCGGCATCGCCCTGCGTGCGGGCGCCGCCGTCGACCTCGGCGCTCGTGAGCTCAAGCGCTGCGGTGCGACCGTGCGCTGGTTCAGCAGTGACTCCATGCGCGAGACCGGCGCCGTCCAGTCCCTCGAACGAGTGACGGGCATCTCAAGATCACGCGGGGATGTGGACTTTTAGTGGATTCCGGCCACGAAGAGACCCCCCAGCCGATCACGACTGAGGGGCCATAAAACAGGCTCTCACCTGCTACTTCCTACCGGTGGGCGCGGACGGTTTCGAACCGCCGACATCCTCCTTGTAAGGGAGGCGCTCTACCCCTGAGCTACGCGCCCGGGAACGAGTGGACAGCCTACCTTGCCGCAGGCAGTGCCCCGCAAACCCGTATCGCGTCCCGACCGGGGGTTAACCCCACCCCCGGCCCTGTGGTGGCCCGGATCGTCCCGGCTGGGGCAGGTCCGTACAGTCTGACGGAGAGATACAAGATCGTCTTCAGGGGGAGCCCGTCATGACCGTCCGCAGCCGCCGCCCGCGCGCGGTCAGCGCACTCGCCGCCGCCGGAGGGACCGTGGCCGTCGCCCTGCTCGTCGGGGCGTGCGGGGCCGACGCCGGGAGCGATACCGACCCGGAGCACAAGGCGTTCGCGCTGCCCGGCAAGACCCTGACCGTCGACTCCAGCGACTCCGAGCTCGAACTGGTCCCGGCGCGCGGCGACACCAAGGACGTACGCGTGACCCGGTGGTTCGACGGGTCGACCGTGCTCGGCGGCGACCCGAAGGTGACGTGGGAGATGAAGGGCGACCGGCTCACGCTGGGCATGAAGTGCTCCGGCGTCATCGCGAACTGCTCGGCCAGGCACCGTGTCGAGGTGCCCCGCGGTGTCGCCCTGACCGTCGAGAACAAGGACGGCCGGGTCACCGCGAGCGGCTTCCGGGACACCCTGAAGGTGCGCACCAAGGACGGCTCCGTCACCGTCGAGAACGCCGCGGGCCCGCTCGACCTGTACAGCTCCGACGGCTCGGTCACCGCGAGCGGGGTGACGTCGCGGAAGGTGGCCGTCGACTCCAAGGACGGCGCCGTGAAGCTCGAACTGACCGCCGTGCCCGACCGCGTCGAGGCCCGCAGCAAGGACGGCTCCGTCGACATCGCCGTTCCGGACAAGAAGGACGGCACGTCCGTCTTGTACGACGTACGGACCGACACCCGCAACGGTTCCGTCGATGTGGCGGTGCCGCGCGCCGACAACAGCCCCCACCACGTGTCCGTCCGCAGCGACGACGGCAAAGTCACCGTGCGCAGCGCGAACTAACCGGCCCGTGTATTCGTCTTTAACCGGTGGGAGAATGTGACACCGGGCAGGGCGGATGACAGCACGGGAGAGGCATAGTGACGGCGACACCTTCGCAGCCGTACACACCGGACAGGACAGGGGCAGGGGCAGGGACCGAGTCCGAGTCCGAGGCCGAGGCCGAGGAGACAGCGGCGGGGAAGACGGAAACCGGGAAGGGGACGGGCGCGGTGCGCGCGCCGCACGGCCCCACGCATTCGCCCCGCGCGGGCGCCCGCCGCGGCGGACCCCGGCGTCATGCCCTCGGCCCTCTGCGTGACGCCCTCGGCCCCCTGCGCGACTCCCTCGTCCTCGTCACCGCCGTCACCCTCTCCCTGCCGCTGCTCGCCGCGGCCGTCCCCGCCGCGTTCGCCGGCGGCGGCACCCGCCGGTGGTTCGGGGGCCGCGGCGAGAGCCTGCGCGCAGAGGCACAGGCCGCGAAGGACGCCGCCGCCGCGGCCTTCTACGAACTGGACACCGCCCAGCGCGAGCTGAGGATCTCCATCGAGACGATCGTCGCCGTGGACTCCTCCCCCGCGGCCCAGCGCGCCGTCTCCGACTTCGAGGCGATCGGCCGGCGCATCGACGAGGTCAGCCACCAGTACATCAGCGCGGTGGACGCCCACGACCTCGACCGGGACGACCTGGAGTCGTCGGTGGCGTCCCGCGCGCGGAGCGAACTGACCCAGGCCAAGGACGAGCTGGGCAGGGCCAAGCAGGAGCTGGAGCGCTTCCAGCAGGGCCTCGGCCCGCTGCTCGACAAGGCGGAGACACAGCTCGCCCGGCTCGCGCCCGCCGTGGAGCGCGCCCGTCAGACGCTGCTCGCCGCCAGCAATGCCCTGGACGCCGTGCGCGCCGCGGGCCTCAAGGCCGACGACCTCGCGGCCCGCCTCGCCGGCCTCGGCCCCGAGCTGACCAAGCTCAACCAGGGCGCGGGCCGGCACGGCGTACCGGAGACGCTGCAGCGCGCCGACCGCGTCCTGCGCGACGCCGAGGCCGTGCGCGCCGAGGCCGAGCGGCTGCCCGAGCGCGCCGCCGAGATAGACCGGCGCCTCGTGTCGCTGCGCACCCGCGCCCAGGCCCTGACCACCCGCAGCGGCCAGGTCGACCCGGTCCTCAGCGAGCTGCGGCGCCGCTTCTCCGCCGCCTGCTGGCAGGACCTGCAGCGCGTCCCCGACCAGGCCGCTCAGAACGTGCGCCAGGCCGAGACCAAGCTCGAGGAGGCCCAGCAGGCCCGCGACGAACAGCGCTGGCCGGACGCCACCTCCCTGCTCTCCACGGTCCGCGCGCTGCTGAACTCGACGGACGAGGCGGTCTCCGCGGCGGGCGACCGGCTCCAGCGGCTGAACGCGGTGGCCAAGGACCCGCAGCAGGAGATCGAGCGCACCCGCTTCGCGATCCGGGACGCGCAGCGCCTGGCGATGACGGGCCGCCAGACCCCCGAGCCGCGCCACGCCCGCCCGCTGGACGACTCCGTGGCCCGCCTGGACCGCGCGGTGGCCTCCCTGGAGGGCCGCCACCCGGATTACTGGCACTTCCTGACCGAGACCGAGGCGGTGCGCACGACCGTGGCGCGCGTGGTCGCGCAGATCCGCGAGGAGCGGGGCCAGGGGGGCTGAGGGGGTCAGGAGGCTGAGGGGACCAGGGGACCAGGGGACCAGGGGGGCTGAGGGGGTCAGGAGGCTGAGGGGACCAGAGCGCTGAGGGGACCGCTGCGTTTGGCAGTCGCCGCCCCGCGGGCGGATCCTGGAGTTACGTACGGACTCCACGTACGGACGTAGGGCCTCCGCACGACCAGGGAGGCGGACATGGCCACGCACACACTCCACCCGGGGGCGAAGGGCCGCGGACGGCACATCAGGCTCGACGAGGAGCTGCCCGTCGACCACCGGCTCAGCAAGGTCTACCGCGCGGGCGCCGGTCTCATGGGGCTCGTCCTGCTCGCGTTCGGCGTCCTCGGGCTCATCGACAAGGTCGGCTTCTTCGACACCCGCGGCGACACCGTCGCCGGGCTCAACACCAACGGCGCGCTCAGCGTCCTGTCGATCGCGGTGGGTCTGCTGCTCTTCGCCGGCATGGTGATCGGCGGCAACACCGCGTCGACGCTGAACATGGTCCTCGGCGCCGCGTTCGTACTCAGCGGCTTCGTCAATCTCGCCCTGCTGGACTCCCGCTACAACTTCCTGGCGTTCCGGATCCAGAACGTCCTGTTCAGCTTCGTGGTCGGCGTGCTGCTCATGGCCTTCGGGATGTACGGGCGGGTCAGCGGCGGCCTGCCGCACGACAACCCCTACTGGAAGGCCCGCCACCCCGATCAGGCACGGCCGATTCCGCGGGTCGGGAGGGCGCAGCACCCGGGGCGGGCGCGCTGACACTGCTGTGCGAATCTGGGGAGATGCCCGACCTCCTCGACTTCCCCGCGGCGCTCCGGGCGCGGCGCCTCGTCGCCATCGTGCGCGGCACCGACCCCGAGGCCTCCTTCCGTACGGTCATGACGCTCGCCGAATCCGGCATCCCTCTGGTGGAGGTCTCCCTCAGCGGCGCCGACGCCCTGGGCGTGCTGCGCAGGGCGCGCGCCGAACTGGGCGCCGACGTCTGGCTCGGCGCCGGCACGGTCCTCACCGCGAAGGACGCCCGCGCGGCCGCCGACGCGGGCGCCAACCTCATCGTGACGCCGGGCCTCGGCGCGGGCGTCGACGAGGCGGTGCGGCTCGGGCTTGTGGTGCTCGGCGGTGTCCTCACGCCGACCGACGTCATCGCGGCCGAGGCGGCGGGCGTGACCGCGCTGAAGATCTTCCCCGCCTCGGCGGTGGGCGGCCCCGCCTATCTCAAGGCCCTGCAAGGCCCCTTCCCCCGTACGCCCTTCGTGCCGGTCGGCGGCGTGGACGCGGCGGCGGCCGAGGCGTATCTGGCGCTCGGCGCGGTCGCGGTGGGCGTCGGCTCACCGCTGATCGGCGACGCGGCGGACGGCGGCGACCTCGCCGCGCTGCGGGCACGGGCGGCGGAGTTCGTGAAGGTGACCTCGTGAGGCCCGGCGCGCCACGCTACGACGTCCTGACCCTCGGCGAATCCATGGTCGCCCTGCGCGGCAGCAGACCGCTCAAACTGGGCGGCTCCATGGACGTGTCCGTCGCGGGCGCCGAGAGCAACGTCGCCATCGGCCTGTCCCGCCTCGGCCACGCCGTCCGCTGGGCGGGCGCGGTCGGCGACGACGAGGCCGGTGAACTGGTCCTGCGCACGCTGCGCGCGGAGGGCGTCGACGTCACCGGGGCGACGCGCGACCCGGCCGCCCCGACGGGCCTGATCCTCTTCGAGCCGAGGCTGCCGGAGGTGACCCGCGTGCACTACTACCGCGCGGGCTCGGCGGGTTCACGGCTCACCCCGGAAGCGGTGGAGGCCGCCTTCGCCGCGGGCCCCGCGCCGCGCGTCCTGCATCTGACCGGCATCACCCCGGCCCTCGGCCCGTCGGCGGCCGAGGCCTGCCGCCGCGCCCTGCGCCTGGCCCGCGACCACGGCACGCAGGCCTGCCTCGACGTCAACTTCCGCTCCCGCCTGTGGAGTTCGCGGGAGGCGGCGGCGGAACTGCGGTCCTGGATCCCGTACGTGGATGTCCTCATCGCCTCGGACGACGAACTGCCCCTGTGTCTCGCGTCATCGGAGTCGACCCCGTCGTCCCCGGAGAAGACCCTCCTGGAACTCGGCGTCCGCGAGGTGGTGGTCAAACTCGGCGCGTCCGGCGCCACGGCGCACACCGCCGATGGCGAACTCCACGCCCCCGCGCGCGAGGTGCGGGCGGTGGACGCGGTCGGCGCGGGCGACGCCTTCGTCGCCGGCTACCTGTCGGCCCTCCTGGACGCCGAACCCGTACCGACCCGCCTGGACCGCGCTGTCACGACGGGCGCGTTCGCGGTGGCGTCGCGGGGGGACTGGGAGGGGGCGCCTACGCGGGCGGAACTGGGGTTGCTGGGGGCGGGACCTGGGACAGTGATCCGCTGACCCCGGCCGGGAGCGCCCCGTAAGGGGCGCGGGGAACTGCGCGATCAGCCACGAAGAACCCGCGGACGCCCCCGAACCACACCCCGACGGCGCCCCGTCAGGGGCGCGGGGAACTGCGCGAGCAACCACATCCGCCCCGCAGACAACCCCGAACAAACCCCCAACGGCGCTGTCAGCCGCAACAACCCCCACCGCAGCAACCGCCGCCACCACCACCGCCACCGCGAGGCGCAGACGCCGCCGATCCACCGACCGCCACCGCCGACAACAACTTCACCGTGTCCCCGTGCCCGGCAGGGCACACCGCCGGGTCACCGGACTCGGCCATGGGCCGACTCAGTTCGAACGTGTCACCACAGGACCGGCACCGATATTCGTAACGAGGCATGGCGCAAGGCTAGCCGCGCCCCACCGCATCGAGGAACGCCCCGGCGATCCCCTCCCCCGCGGCGACCCCCCGCTCCGGCAACACCGTGAGCCCCGGCGCCACAAACCCCGTATCGGCGAGCTCCCCGTGCCCCGGCCGCCAAGAACGATCGGCGGCAAGCAGCAGATCCGCGTCGAGCAACGAGTCACCCGCGGCGAGAATCTCCTCGGCACCGGTACGCCGAGCCACCTCCCGCACCGCCGCACTCTTGGTCAGCGGCTTCGGCACCGCATAGAGCTTCCGACCCTGCAGCGACACCGTCCACCCACGCCCCTCGGCCCAGACGGCGAGCTCCTTGACCCACTCATCGGGCAGCAGCGCACGCTCGACGACGAGATACGCGAAGAGGTCCTCGGCGACACGCTCCTTGAGCAGCCAGGCCGGATCGGCGGTACGCACCAGATGCGCGCGGACCTCGTCGAGCGGAGCGCACTCCGCGGCCAGCCGCCGCGCGACGGTCGCCTGCCAGTCGGGGTCGGAGACGCCGTCGACGAGCAGGTGGCCGCCGTTGGCGCAGATCGCGAACTCCGGTGCGGGCCCCGGGAGATGGATGCGCCCGTACTGCTCGCGCGTCCGCGTGGTGGTCGGCACGAAGACCGCCGTGCGCGCCAGCTCGTCGAGGAGCCCGGCGGCGGCCTCGGTGACGTACGAGAGCGGCTTGCCCTCGTACACCTCGACGCAGAGCAACCGCGGCGCCTCGGCGTCGGACATGGTCAGGCCGAGGGCGGCGGAGGAGTAGATGAGGGTGCGGTCCAGGTCGCTGGCGACCATCACGGAAGTCACTTGGCAGCCACCGCCTTGCCGTCCGCCCCCGTCGCACCCCGCGTGTACTTGGGGTGGATCAACCCCACGCAGGTGTACGGGAGTTCACCGACCTCCTCGACCGGCACACCGCGCTGCTCGGCGAGCAGCCGTACGTGATCGAGGTCCGCCCCGGCGCCCGCGCAGGCCAGGATCTTCCAGGGGACGCGACGAAGCAGCACCCGGGTCGTCTCGCCGACGCCCGGCTTGACGAGGTTCACGTCGTGGATGCCGTACTCCTCACTGATCCGCTCGACGGCGGCCCAGCCCTCCCAGGTCGGCGCCCTTTCGGCGGACAGTACCTCTTTGACCTGGGCGTCCACCGCGTCGACGACCTCGCCGAAACGGCTCACGACCGCGTCGACGAACTCGCCCGACACATCGGCGTCCGCGAGCTCGCGGTAGAACTTGGCACCGTGGAAGTCGTCCGGGCCGACCAGATCGGCGCGGAGCACGGTGCGCGAAATCAGCCCGGAGACCGTGGAGTTGAGGCAGGCGGAGGGGATGAGGAAGTCCTCGCGGGTGCCGTAGGTGCGCACGCACGAGCCGGGGTCGGCGAGCACGGCGATCTCCGGACTGAACCCGGCGGGACCACCGGCCTCCTCGAACTCCCGTACCGCCTCGGCCAGTTCACGGGTGATCGCACCCTTGCCGGTCCAGCCGTCGACGAAGACGACGTCGGCCGGGTCGTGGTGCGCGGCGAGCCAGCGCAGCGCGTTGGCGTCGATGCCGCGGCCGCGCACGATCGACACGGCGTAGTGCGGCAGGTCGAGTCCGTGCCGGTGCGCGGCCCAGCGGCGCATCAGGACGCCTACGGGAGTGCCCGCGCGGGCCAGCGACACGAGCACCGGGCGCGGTGACCGCTCGGCGAGGACGGTCTCGGCGACCGTGCCGACCGCCTGGGCGATGCGGGCGGCGGAGGTGTCGAGGGCGGCGCGGAACAGCTCCTGGTAGCGCTCGCTCGGCTGGTACTCGACGGGCAGCGACTCGGCGTAGTGCGCGCCACCGCTCTGTATCGCCTCCTCGCGCTCCTCCGTGGGCGCTTCGAGCGTCACGTCCGAGAGGTCCTGGAGCAGCCAGCCGACGTCTTCGGGCGCGTACGAGGAGAAGGCGGGGCCGCGGAGGGGCTCGGGGAGCATGCGGGACCTTTCAGGAACGTACGCAGGCACGTTCTCGGGGGCGTTCTCAGGGGCGTTCGCAGAGGCGCACTCAGGCGCGAACTCAGGTATGTACGAGGGGACGACGGCCAGCAGGACACGCCCGGTGTGCGCGGAGAGCCGCGCCAACAGACCTTCCGGGGCGTGCAGTTGGGGCGTGTCCGCGACCGAGTCGACGACGGCGACGATCGCGTCGAAGCCGGCGCCCGCGACGTTGTAGGCGTACCGGGTTCCGGGTCCTTCGGCGGGCTCGTCGTGCGCGGGGAAGGCGAGGCGGGTGCGTATCGCGTAGCCGGGGTCGTCCACGGCGAGCACGGGCGATCGGGTCGTGGTGGAGAACCGCACCTCGGCGCCGGTCCGCCGCTCCAGCTCCACGCCGAGCGCGAGCGGCGCGTACATCAGCTCCTCGAAGCCGAGGACGAGCACGCGGCGCGCGTCGTCGGGCAGCGCCTTCGCGATCCGGGCCGCCATGTCGGGCAGCGCGGCGTCGAGGGCCGCGCGGTGCGTGGGCGTGAAGCCGTGCCGCCCGCCGTCGGGGACGCCCGCGGGCCAGCCGAGCTCGACGCGGTCGACCGGGGCGCGCTCGCCGCGGGGCCGCGGGACAGCGGCGCTCTCGGGCTTGTCCCCGGACTCGCCCCCGGGCCCGCTCTCGTGTTCGGGCTCGTGTTCGGGCTCGTGCTCGCTCTCGTGCTCGTGCTCGTGCTCGTACTCGGCGACCAGCGCCTGCCCCTTCTCCAGGACGCCGTCGGGCAGCCGCACCGTCCCGGACGCCGTCGCGACGAGGTCGACGCGCGCGCCGATCTCGCGGGCGAAGTCGTCGAGCCGCCCCTGGTCCTCGGGCGAGCGCATGTCGACCAGGGCCACGATCACGTACCGCTCGCGCGGGAAGCGCTCGTGCAGGGCTCGGACGGTGTTCAGGACGGTGTTGCCGGTGGAGAACTCGTCGTCGACGAGGACGAGCGGTCCTTCCCCGGCGAGCAGCCGCGGGTCCTCGGGCAGCAGCAGGTGCGAGGTGGCGTGCGAGTGGGACTCCTCGAAGCCGCCCGCGCGCTCGACGCCCTCGACGGGGCGGCGGGTGGAGTGCAGATAGGGCGCGAGGCCCACGCCGTCGGCGACCGCGTGGCCGAGGCCCGTCGCGGTCTCCGCGTAGCCGAGGACGAGGGCGCGTCGGGCCTCGTCGTCACCGAGGAGGCTCCGCACCCGGACGCCGAGGTCGTGCCCGGCCGCGTACACGACCGAGGGGCGCTGCGGCACGTGCTTGCCGAGCACGTTCGACACCAGGAGGTGGGCCCGCTTGGGGTTGCGGCGCAGCGCGAGCCCGAGCAGGCCGGGCAGCGCCTCGTCGCCGTCGAGCCCGACCCCGAGCCGCTCGGCGACCCAGGTCCCCGACCACACCGTCGCCTCGGGCCCCGCTTCTTCGGTCACGTACGTCATGTTCCTCATGTTCGTCTTGTTCATCGGCCGGGAATCTCCATCAGCCGGGCAGCCCGGCGGTGAGCAGCTCCACGAAGCCGACGTCCTCCCTGGCGACGCCGAAGACCTCGGCGCGCCGCAGGGTCCGCTCGGCCCAGGCGCGGTGCGGCTTCACCTCGTTCATCTTGTTCGTGTACGAGGAGCGCAGGACCCCGCCGCCGCCCCGCTCGGGACGCAGGATGTCCTCGGCGTCGCTGAACTCCTCGTGGCTGACCACGGAGAGGGCGTGCACGGGCAGGACGTGGGAGGGGTGGATGCAGGTCTTGCCGAGCAGGCCGTTGGCGCGGTCGAGCTCGATCTCGCGGAGCAGGCCGTCCATGTCGTGCTCGATGAGGGCCTGGCGCAGTTCGTCGGCCCTGCCCTCCAGGAAGGGGCTGCGGCGCAGCTGCGGCTTGAACATCCGCTCCTGGACGCGGAAGTACTCCCACACGGGTCCGGTCACGGTGAATCCCGTGCCGTCGGCCCTGCCGAGGACGTTCACGACGTCGGCGATGACGGAGGCGACGATCTGTACGTCGTACGCGGTCATGTCCGGCGGCCTGCGCAGTCCGTACGCGGAGCAGAAGTCGGTGACGCCGAGGCGCAGCGCGAGCACCCGGTCGCGGTACTTGTCGACGGTGCGGGCTATCCCGGCCAGGGTCTCGGCGCGGCTCTCCAGGTGCAGCAGCTCGGGGGACTCCAGGACGGGCATGGCGAAGAGCCGTCGCCCGCCGGGCAGGTCCGAGGCCGCCAGCGCCTCCAGGAACGGAACACCGCGTTCCTCGGTGAACTTGGGGAGTACGAATCCGGACAACAGCCGGACGTCGGAGCCGAGCCTGCGGACCAGGTCGGGTATCTGCTCGGCGGCGCGGACCCGGATGAAGAGCAGGGGCGGCTCCACGCCCCGGCCCGCCAGGTCGGCGAACTGCCGGACCAGGTTCTCCTCGGCGGCCGTGACCTCGGCGTCGTCGATGGAATCCTCCAGGCAGAGCACCATGGAGACGACGCCGCGCCCGGCCTGCTTGAGGATGTCGTCGGCGAGGCGGGGGCGGGTGGCCGGGCTGTAGAGCGTGGCTCCCAGAGCGGCCGCGAGCAGATGGGGCGGGGAGTCCGCGGTGAAGGCACACGGCTCCCTGTGGAAGAGGCGTTGCCGCACCTCTGGGGCGATGTGCCCGAAATGACGCATGAGATTCCCCTGCTATCGCCTGTTTCGTCGACGTGGGCCGTTCGGATGTGGCCGGTAATAGTACGTAGAGACGGGTGCCGGGGGTTCCCTCCGGGCATGAACTTCAGGTAACCCGGCCATGTCGTACACGCACACCACACAACCGTCGCACGCTCGCACCACCCGCAGGTCAGGCGCCTGCCGACGCGACCGGGACCTTGGGCCCCCCGCGTTGTCCCGTCCTGACGGGGGAAGGCAGGATGACCGCATGACGCACGCGATGTTGAAGGGGTCGAACGTCCCTCTCGAAGCCTCGGCCGTCCGCGCCGTGCTGCGCTGGACCCCGGGCCAGGGCGTCCCCGACGTCGACGCGTCGGCGCTGCTCCTCGGCGGCGACGGCCGCGTCCGGTCCGACGAGGACTTCGTCTTCTACAACCAGCCGCGCCACCCCGCGGGCAAGGTCTGGCGGCTCGGCAAGAAGCGGGTCGCCGAGGGCCTGACCGACACGATTCAGACGGATCTGGCGGGCATGGACCCGGCGGTGAGCCGAGTGCTCCTGGCCGCTTCGGCGGAGGGCGTCCCCTTCGAGCACGTACCCGCGCTGCGGATCCTGCTGTACGACGCCGCGCTCGCCGACGCCGAGCCGCTCGCCTACTTCGACATCACTCCGCAGACCGGCGAGGAGACGGCGCTGATCTGCGGGGAGCTCTACCGCCGCGGCGAGGGCTGGAAGTTCCGCGCGCTCGGTGAGGGGTACTCCAACGGCCTGGAGGGTCTCGCCTCCGACTTCGGGATCTCGGTGGACGACTCGGACTCCGCGTCGCCCGAGCCCGCACCGCCGGCCTCCACCTCCTTCCCGCTGCCGCCCCAGCAGCCCGTACCGCAGCAGCCCGTGGCCCAGCCGTCCGTCGCGCAGCACGCCCCGCAGTCGGCCCCCCGGCCCGCGTACGGCTATCCGCCCGAGCCGCCCCGCCATCCGGCGCCCCAGCCCGCGTACGGCTACCCTCCGGCGGCGCCCACGCAGCCCGCCCCGATCGCGCATCCCGCCCCGGTCGCCCAGCCTTCGTACGGCTATCCGCAGCCGGTGGCCCCGATGCCCGACCCGAACTTCCGGCTGCCCCCGCAGGGGCCGCAGTTCCTGTCCCGCTGAGGGGCCTGCCCGGCCCGGCGGGGGCACGGGATCAGCCCACCTTGGTCTTGTAGCCGCGGCCCCACTGCAGGCCCCAGCCGTAGAGCCGGTCGAGCTCGGCCTGGAAGCCGTAGACGAACTTCACCTCGCGGCGCACGATCAGCTCGTCCTTGATGTTCTCGATGGAGACCACCGCGCACGAGCGGGCCTGCGGCTGGCGCTCGTCCAGGTCGATCTCGACCCGCGGGCCGTTGCTGGGGTAGAGCGTGACCTTGGCGTGCGTGCGGTCGAAGGCGGGCGTCTGGTCGTAGATGTACGCGAAGACCAGGAGCCGCTTGATGGACTCGCGGTGGTCGAGGTTCACGTAGATCGTCTCGCCCGACGGCGAGCCGAACCGGTCGTCGCCGCTCAGCTTCACGTACGGCGGCGCGTTGAGGCTCCCGAAGAAGCTGCCGAGCGGCTGGACGACGCCCTTGGTGCCGTCCATCAGCTCGTACAGGCAGCCGATGTCGAGGTCGACGTTGACCACGCCCTGGGTGTGCGCCTGCACCACGTCGGGCTGGAACATCTTGAAGGGGTGCCTCAGCAGGCTGCCGCGATTGCGCTGCTTGCCGATGAGGTCGGACGTACGCATCTGCCAGGACAGGTTGACCCGCAGATTGCCGGTGGCCGCGCCCTGTTTGGTGAGCGAGACCGTCGGGTTCCGTTTGGTCAGTTCGATGGAGTTCGTCGCCGCGCTGCCCGATGCGAACTCCGTCGACCGGCCACGCCACAGACCGTCCCAGAAGGACATTCCGCCCCCAAGTGCCCTTGTGCCACGTACGAATACGGACGGGGCGACCCTGAGGACATCTCCTCGAAGGCCGCCCCGCACAGAGCGTTCCTCACCCTGGCCGCCGTCACACTCCGGAATGCGGAATCGGACAGGTCGGCGAGGGATTCAGTCAGCGTCAGACCCCGGACGACACCTCAGACTTCTCGTCCGACCCCGCTTTTCCCTCGGCCGCCGCCAGCGCACGGTTGCGGCGCACGGACGAGAAGAAGGACCAGGCGATCAGAAGGACACCGATGGAGCCGGTGATGACCTCGTGGATCTCGTACTGGATGGTGACCAGGAGGATCGCGGCGAGGGCGCCGATCGCGTAGTGCGCGCCGTGCTCCAGGTAGACGTAGTCGTCGAGGGTGCCCTGGCGGACCAGGTAGACCGTGAGCGACCGGACGTACATGGCGCCGATGCCGAGGCCGAGCGCCATCAGGACGATGTCGTTGGTGATCGCGAAGGCGCCGATGACACCGTCGAAGGAGAAGGACGCGTCCAGGACCTCGAGGTAGAGGAACATGAAGAACGCGGCCTTGCCGGCCATCGCCATGCCGGTGTTCTTCTTGCCGGTGCGCTTGGCCTCTTCCTCGGCCTCGTGCTCGCGCTCCTCGTCCTCCTCCAGCTTGTTCTCGAAGTAACCGGAGAGTCCGCCCACCACGAGATAGGTGATCAGACCCGCGATACCGGAGATGAGGACGGTCTGCGCCTTGTCCACATGCGCGCCGCCGTGCTGGTGGGCGTTGGTGGCGAAGGTCATCGAGGTGACCATCAGGACGATCAGCGCGATGCAGACCGACAGCATGTCGACCTTGCCGAGCTTGGCGAGCGGGCGCTCGATCCAGCCGAGCCACTTGATGTCACGGTCCTCGAAGATGAAGTCGAGGAAGATCATCAGCAGGAACATGCCACCGAAGGCGGCGATCGACGGGTGGGCGTCGGTCACCAGCTGCTGGTACTGGTCCTTGTCGGTCATCGCCAGGTCGACGGCCTCGATGGGCCCGATCTTGGCGCTGATGGCCACGATGACGACAGGGAAGACCAGCCGCATGCCGAACACGGCGATGAGAATGCCGATGGTGAGGAAGATCTTCTGCCAGAAGGCATTCATCTTCTTCAGGATTCCGGCGTTGACCACGGCGTTGTCGAAGGACACCGAGATCTCGAGGATGGACAGGATCGCCACGACCCCGAAGCCGGTCCACCCTCCGTAGAACACCGCCGCGACCAGACCGAGCGCGGTGACCGCGAACGACCAGCCGAAGGTTTTCAGAAGCACTGGCTACCCAATCGTGTGTGTACGGGCTCCCGTGTAGCGGTCTCCCCCGCGCCGGTCCCCGGCTTTAAGAAACGTTGACCCCGAAGTCTAGAGCGATGCCGCGCAGGCCCGACGCGTACCCCTGTCCGACCGCACGGAACTTCCACTCGCCCCCGTACCGGTAGACCTCGCCGAAGATCATCGCGGTCTCCGTCGAGGCGTCCTCGCTGAGGTCGTAGCGCGCGAGTTCCTGGCCGTCCGCCTGGTTCACGACGCGGATGAACGCGTTGCTGACCTGACCGAAGGTCTGCCCCCTGTTGTCCGCCTCGTGGATCGAGACGGGGAAGATGATCTTGTCGCAGTTGACCGGCACCTTGGAGAGGTCGATCAGGACCGACTCGTCGTCGCCATCACCCTCACCGGTGAGGTTGTCGCCGGTGTGCTCGACGGAGCCGTCGGGGCTCTTGAGGTTGTTGTAGAAGACGAACCACTCGTCGCCGAGGACCCTGCCCGCGTTGCACAGCAGCGCGCTGGCGTCGAGGTCGAAGGGGGCGCCGGTGGTGGAGCGCGCGTCCCAGCCGAGCCCGACGAGGACCTGGGTGAGATTGGGTGCGGCCTTGGAGAGGGAGACGTTGCCTCCCTTGGCGAGCGTGACGCCCATGGTGATGGTCCTCCCCGAGGTGACGAGAGCAGAAGTTCCCATGGTGCGGGAACAAGAGGTGATGAGCACGTCCGGCGCCGCACGGGTGTGTGTGCGGCGCCGGACGACGGGGCTAAGGGGCGAACTCGGCTCAGACGTTGACGCCGAAGTCCTGCGCGATGCCGCGCAGACCCGAGGCGTAGCCCTGGCCGACCGCGCGGAACTTCCACTCGGCGCCGTGGCGGTACAGCTCGCCGAAGACCATCGCGGTCTCCGTCGAGGCGTCCTCGGACAGGTCGTACCGCGCGATCTCCGCACCGCCCGCCTGGTTCACGACGCGGATGAACGCGTTGCGGACCTGGCCGAACGACTGCTGACGCGTCTCGGCGTCGTAGATCGAGACGGGGAAGACGATCTTCTCGACGTCGGCGGGCACCGCGGCGAGGTCGACCTTGATCGCCTCGTCGTCGCCCTCGCCCTCACCGGTGGTGTTGTCACCGGTGTGCTCGACGGAGCCGTCGGGGCTCTTCAGGTTGTTGAAGAATACGAAGTTCTGGTCGTTGCTGACCTTGCCCTCCGCGTTCGTCAGGATCGCGCTGGCGTCGAGGTCGAAGTCCGTACCGGTGGTGGTGCGGACGTCCCAGCCCAGGCCGACCAGAACCGCGGTCAGGCCCGGCGCCTCCTTGCTCAGCGATACGTTGCCGCCCTTGCTGAGGCTGACTCCCACGAGTCCTCCCAATTGGTGTCCAGGGGCGGGGAGCCCCAAGCGTTGCGTTGCCATCGGATCAACGTGTGGATCCTAGTGACCGGTTCCCGACCGCCACAGGCTCTGCACCTGAAGAATCACAGGGTGTCACCCCTGAGGAATCACAGGGTCTCCAGGGCCTTGACGTACTCGTTCAGGTCGCGGGCGTCCGGCAGGGCGTTGACGACGCTCCAGCGCACCACGCCCTCCTTGTCGATGATGAAGGTGCCGCGCACCGCGCAGCCCTTTTCCTCGTCGAAGACGCCGTACGCGCGCGAGACCTCGCCGTGCGGCCAGAAGTCGGAGACCAGCGGGTACTCCAGGCCCTCCTGCTCGGCGAAGACGCGCAGGGTGTGGATGGAGTCGTTGGAGACGGCGAGGAGCTGGGTGTCGTCGTTGACGAACTTCGGCAGCTCGTCGCGGAGCGCGCACAGCTCGCCGGTGCACACGCCGGTGAACGCGAACGGGTAGAAGAGCAGCACCACGTTCTTCTCGCCGCGGAAGTCGGAGAGCTTCACGGTCCGGCCGTGGTTGTCCTTCAGCTCGAATTCCGGGGCCTTGGTGCCGGTCGCGATTCCAGCGAGCGCCATGAGATACGCATCCCTTCGACGGTGCCCCTCGGGTGGGGCTGTTCGGGTGACTCCACCCTACGTCCGCATGCGTGAGGCCCCTCGCCGACACAGGTCGGCGAGGGGCCTCGAAGCGCCCCGTCCAGGGGCGCGGGGAACTGCGCGATCAACCACAACGGACCCGCAGAACGAAAACCCGCGCCCCAAAGCGGAGCGTCACCGCTTCTTGGCGGCCGCCTTCGGCGTGATCAGACGGCTGCCGCTCCAGTCCTTGCCGGCGTTGACGCTCTTGGTCGCCGACAGGCCGGCCGTGGTGGCGGCCTCGCCGATCTCGCTCGGCTCGACATAGCCGTCGCGCCCGGTCTTCGGAGTCAGCAGCAGGATCGAGCCGCCCTCCTCCATGTACGCGATGGCGTCCACCAACGCATCAGTCAGGTCCCCGTCGTCCTCACGGAACCAGAGCACCACGGCGTCAGCCACGTCGTCGTAGTCCTCGTCGACGAGCTCTGTGCCAGTGGCCTCCTCGATGGCCTCGCGGAGCTCCTGGTCGACGTCGTCGTCGTAGCCGATCTCCTGGACCACCTGGTCGGGCTGGAAACCAAGCCTTACGGCAAGGTTCGTCTCCGCGTGGTCCGCGGTCGCGCTCACGGATTGCCTCCTGATCATGTTTTTGGGAATGCCTGTCAGCCACGCGCGTGCGCGGGGCGTTGGCCGTAGTCCACACGGGCGGGACGGATCGCGCAAGTACCCGGCCGCCGAGACCGCCGAAACGGTGACGTTCCCGGCCGTGTCGACGCAACTGTCGCCACATCCGTACGAGGCCGAACGGCTCTGCGAAGCAGCTAGGCAGGATGGGCGTATCGTTGCGATTTGGGCCGAGCCTACCCCAGGGTCGACCGATGAACGTCTCGGTTACCTATCGGTAGAGATGACGTTTGCGTCCACGCGGTACACGATGGGGAGCGGTGCACGGCCAGGCATAACCCAGGCGAAAGCCCCAACAGCGAAGGAACAGCGTGGCTTCCGGATCCGATCGCAACCCGATCATCATTGGCGGCCTGCCGAGTCAGGTCCCGGACTTCGATCCCGAAGAGACCCAGGAGTGGCTCGACTCCCTCGATGCCGCGGTCGACGAACGCGGCCGTGAGCGGGCCCGCTACCTGATGCTCCGGCTGATCGAGCGCGCACGCGAGAAGCGTGTCGCCGTGCCCGAAATGCGCAGTACGGACTACGTCAACACGATCGCGACCAAGGACGAGCCGTTCTTCCCCGGCAACGAGGAGATCGAGCGCAAGGTCCTCAACGCGACCCGCTGGAACGCCGCGGTCATGGTCTCCCGCGCCCAGCGCCCCGGCATCGGCGTCGGCGGCCACATCGCCACCTTCGCCTCCTCCGCCTCCCTCTACGACGTGGGCTTCAACCACTTCTTCCGCGGCAAGGACGAGGGCGACGGCGGCGACCAGATCTTCTTCCAGGGGCACGCGTCCCCCGGTATCTACGCCCGCGCCTTCCTCCTGGACCGGCTCTCCGAGCAGCAGCTCGACGCGTTCCGCCAGGAGAAGTCCAAGGCACCCAACGGCCTCTCGTCGTATCCGCACCCGCGCCTGATGCCGGACTTCTGGGAGTTCCCGACTGTCTCCATGGGCCTCGGCCCGCTCGGCGCGATCTTCCAGGCGCGCATGAACCGCTACATGGAGGCGCGCGACATCGCCGACACCTCCAAGTCGCACGTCTGGGCGTTCCTCGGCGACGGCGAGATGGACGAGCCCGAGTCGCTCGGCCAGCTCTCCATCGCCGCCCGTGAGGGCCTGGACAACCTCACCTTCGTCGTCAACTGCAACCTGCAGCGCCTCGACGGCCCGGTGCGCGGCAACGGCAAGATCATCCAGGAGCTGGAGTCGCAGTTCCGCGGCGCCGGCTGGAACGTCATCAAGCTGGTCTGGGACCGCAGTTGGGACCCGCTGCTCGCGCAGGACCGCGACGGCATCCTGGTCAACAAGCTGAACACCACGCCCGACGGCCAGTTCCAGACGTACGCCACCGAGACCGGCTCCTACATCCGCGACCACTTCTTCGGCGACGACCACCGGCTGCGCGCCATGGTCGAGAACATGACCGACGACCAGATCCTCCACCTGGGCCGCGGCGGTCACGACCACAAGAAGATCTTCGCCGCGTTCTCGGCGGCCAAGGCCCACAAGGGCCAGCCGACGGTGATCCTCGCCCAGACGGTCAAGGGCTGGACCCTCGGCCCGAACTTCGAGGGCCGCAACGCCACGCACCAGATGAAGAAGCTGACGGTCGACGACCTCAAGGGCTTCCGCGACCGTCTGCACATCCCGATCACGGACAAGCAGCTGGAGGACGGCGCCCCGCCGTACTACCACCCGGGCCGCGACTCCGAAGAGATCCAGTACATGCACGACCGCCGCAAGGGCCTCGGCGGCTACGTCCCGACCCGCGTCGTGCGCTCGAAGCCGCTGCAGCTCCCCGAGGACAAGACGTACGCGACCGCGAAGAAGGGCTCGGGCCAGCAGTCGATCGCCACCACCATGGCGTTCGTCCGCATCCTGAAGGACCTCATGCGGGACAAGGAGATCGGCAAGCGCTTCGTGCTGATCGCCCCCGATGAGTACCGCACCTTCGGCATGGACGCGTTCTTCCCGAGCGCGAAGATCTACAACCCGCTCGGCCAGCAGTACGAGGCCGTGGACCGCGACCTCCTCCTCGCGTACAAGGAGTCGCCGACGGGCCAGATGCTGCACGACGGCATCTCCGAGGCGGGCTGCACGGCGTCCCTCATCGCCGCCGGTTCGGCGTACGCGACCCACGGCGAGCCGCTCATCCCCGTGTACGTCTTCTACTCGATGTTTGGTTTCCAGCGCACCGGCGACCAGTTCTGGCAGATGGCCGACCAGCTCGCGCGCGGTTTCGTCCTCGGCGCGACCGCCGGCCGCACGACGCTGACCGGCGAGGGCCTGCAGCACGCGGACGGCCACTCGCAGCTGCTCGCCTCGACCAACCCGGGCTGCGTCGCCTACGACCCGGCCTTCGGCTACGAGATCGCGCACATCGTCAAGGACGGCCTGCGCCGGATGTACGGCCCCGACAGCGAGGACGTCTTCTACTACCTCACCGTCTACAACGAGCCCATCCAGCACCCGGCCGAGCCTGCCGACGTGGACGTCGACGGCATCCTCAAGGGCATCTACCGCTTCAAGTCCGGTGAGCAGGGCGCCATTCCGGCCCAGATCATCGCGTCCGGCGTCGCGGTGCCGTGGGCGGTCGAGGCCCAGCAGATCCTCGCCTCGGAGTGGAACGTCAAGGCGGACATCTGGTCGGCCACCTCCTGGAACGAGCTGCGCCGCGAGGCCGTGGACGTGGAGCGCCACAACCTCCTGCACCCCGAGGAGGAGCAGCGCGTCCCGTACGTCACGCAGAAGCTGACCGGCGCGGAAGGCCCGTTCGTGGCCGTCTCCGACTGGATGCGGAGCGTTCCCGACCAGATCTCCCGCTGGGTGCCCGGCACGTACCAGTCGCTGGGCGCGGACGGCTTCGGCTTCGCCGACACCCGCGGCGCCGCCCGCCGCTACTTCCACATCGACGCGCAGTCGATCGTCGTGGCGGTGCTGACCGAACTGGCCCGTGAGGGCAAGGTCGACCGCTCCGTCCTGAAGCAGGCGATCGACCGCTACCAGCTCCTCGACGTCACGGCCGCCGACCCGGGCGCGGCCGGTGGCGACGCGTAACGTCACGGGGCGCTTCACGAGGCGCGCCAGATATCGCGCCTGATATCGCGCCTGATATCGCGCCTGATATCGCCCCTCATACGGACTGGAGGGCGGCGGGACCAGGGTCCCGTCGCCCTTCGGCGTTTTCCACGGTGCCCTGCGTTTTCTACGATGCGCCCATGAAGGAACTACCGGCACAGATCCGTTGGGAGCGGCGCACCCAACGCCCGCTTCTCGCGCTCGCGGTGGCGTTCGCCGTCGCCTACGCCGTGCCGATCGTGATGCCTGATGCCAGCAGGACCGTGACGAGGACCTGCACGCTGGTGGAGTGGGTCGTCTGGGGCTCGTTCGCTGTCGACTACGTGGTGCGTCTCCTCCTCACCGATCACCGCAGACGGTTCGTCCGCACGCACTGGCTCGACCTGTGCGCCGTGATCCTTCCGATGCTTCAGCCGCTGCGGTTGCTGCGGCTCGTCTCCACGCTGATGCTCGTCGGCCGACGGGCCCGGATGGCGTCGCAGATCAAGCTGACGACGTATGTGGCGGGCTCGGTGGTGGGTCTGTTGATGTTCGGCTCCCTGGCGGTGCTCTCCGTGGAGCGGGACTCACCGAACGGGAACATCAAGACACTTGGCGATGCGGTGTGGTGGTCCTTCACCACGATGACGACCGTCGGCTACGGCGATCACGCACCGACGACGGGCCTCGGCAGGGTGCTCGCGGTCGGGCTGATGCTGTCGGGCATCGCGCTCCTCGGTGTCGTCACCGCGAACATCGCGGCGTGGTTCATCGCACGCTTCGAGAAGGACGATGCCGAGGAGCGGCGCCAGACAGCCGCGATCGAGGCGTTGACGGCGGAGGTGCGGGCGCTGCGTGCGCAGGTGACGACTCTGTCTGCGGCGGGCGCGGCCCGGACGTCGGGCTCGGCGCCGATGTCCGGCACGGTGCCCCGCCCCATGGCCGCCGAGAGCGGCGTCGCGGGGACGGAGGCTCTCGGCGGGGCGGGGGCGCCCTGAGGCCGGGACAGAGACAACCCTGGGCTCAGAGCATGCCGCTCGTCGTGGTTGCCCCGGCTATCCATACGTGATTGCCCCGGCTATCCATATGGGTGCGAGGACGGTGTCGATCGCGCCCAGGACGAGGGCGATCAGGGCCGGTACCGGACGGGCACCGGTCCAGCTGCGCCCCGTGCCGAGCCAGCCGCAGACGATCGCTGTCGGGCCGAGGGCTGCACCCAGCACGAAGAAGCCCGCGATCGCGCAGACGAGTCCGACGATCCCCCATGTCGCGCGGTCCGCCCCTTCCCCGAGTTCTCGGGTCAGCCGGTTCGGGCTCGGCTCCGCGAGTACCCCCATTCAGCTTTCCCAGACCTTGAAGGCCCGTACGCGATAAGGCGATTCGGGCGCCCAGGTGCCGCTGCCCGGGTAGGTGTTGAATTCGCCGGTCTCGGCGCACTCCGCCGATTGGTACACGGTGACGGGTCGGCCCGTGCGGTTCGCGAGTGCCTCCGCGCTGCCCCCCTCCGGCAGCGCGGTGCAGCTCTCGATGTCGATGTCCGCCAACTCGTAGACCTGTCGGGCGCCTTGGAACTCCGCCTTCTCCCAGAGGCAGAGCTCACCCGGCCCGCATCCGCGCAGTGTCGGCGGGGCGGCGGCCCCGGCGTGCGCGGGTGTGAGGATCACCGCGGCGAGTGCGACGGCTGTGACGGTTGTGGGCATGGACGTGCGCATGTGGTTCAACCCCCGTGATGTGTGGATCAGTTGTCCGCGTCGTGCGGATCTCCTGTCTGCACTGTGGACCTTCCGACCGGGCCATCGGAAGGGGTACGAATGTGCGTCACCCGGATAGGCGAAAGCCCCCCAGGATGTCCCTGAGGGGCTTTCCCCGATGACCACCGTCCGCCCGGCGTCCGCGGCGGATGCGCGCCGCGGCTCCGGCCGTCGTTCTGCGCCCTAGATGTGGCCCATGCCCGCTCCGGCCTCGGCGTTCTCGCCCCGCTTGGTCAGGAAGGCGATGAAGACCGCGACCACGGCGACGCCGGTGGCGACCAGGCAGGCCATGCCCATGCCGGACATGAACGTGTCGTGCGCGACCGAGGTGATCTGCTCGGCAACCGACGGCGGAGCCTTCGGCGGGACGGGCGCCACACCGACCTGGACGGCCTCGGCCGCCTTGTCCAGGTCGGCGGAGCTGAGCGGCGGAAGCTTCGCGTCGGCCCAGTTGCCGGGCAGGTCGCTGTCGACCTTCGAGGCCATGACGGCACCGAGGACGGCGGTGCCGAGGCTGCCGCCGACCTGCATCGCGGCCTGCTGGAGACCACCGGCGACACCGGAGAGCTCCATGGGCGCGTTGCCCACGATGACTTCGGTCGCGCCGACCATCACCGGGGCGAGGCCGAGGCCGAGGAGCGCGAACCAGACCGCCATGAGGCCGCTGCTCGTGCCCGCCTCCAGCGTGGACATGCCGTACATGGCGATGGCGGTGATCGCCATACCGACCGCCAGCGGGATGCGCGGGCCCGCCTTGGTGATCATCGCGGCCGCCAGCGGCGAACCCACGATCATCATGCCGGTGAGCGGCAGCAGATGCAGACCGCTCTCGACGGGGCTCATCCCGTGCACGTTCTGCAGGTAGAAGGTGACGAAGAACAGCCCGCCCATGAAGGCGATGGCCATGAGCACCATCAGGACCACACCGGCGGACAGCGCCACGGAGCGGAACAGGCCCAGCGGGATGAGCGGTTCCTCGACCTTCGTCTCCCAGACCGCGAAGAGCACGAAGCTCAGTACGGAGGCGGCGATGAACGTCCAGGTCATGCCGTCGCCCCAGCCCCACTTCGGAGCCTTGATGAGCGCCCAGACCAGGCAGAACATGGCCGCCGACAGCAGCGCGATGCCAGGGATGTCGAAGGACCTGGGGGCGTTCTCGGCCCGGTGGTCCTTGAGGATGAACAGGCCGAGCCCGAGGGCGAGGGCGCCGACCGGCACGTTGATGAAGAAGACGGACTGCCAGCTGACGTGCTCGACGAGCAGACCGCCGAGGATCGGGCCGCCGGCGGTGGACGCGCCGATGACCATGCCCCAGATCCCGATGGCCATGTTGAGCTTCTCGGCCGGGAACGAGGCGCGGAGCAGACCGAGCGCCGCCGGCATCAACAGGGCGCCGAACAGGCCCTGGAGGACACGGAAGGCGACCACCAGGCCGATGGTGTCCGACAGCCCGATGGCCCCGGAGGCGGCGGCGAAGCCGACCACGCCGATGAGGTACGTCTGCCGGTGGCCGAAGCGGTCACCCAGCTTGCCCGCGGTGATCAACGAGACGGCGAGGGCGAGGAAGTAGCCGTTGGTGATCCATTGGACGTCCGAGAAGGTCGCGCCGAGGTCCTTCTGGATGGCCGGGTTGGCGATCGCCACGATGGTGCCGTCCAGGGCGACCATCATCACGCCGATCGCGACGGAGAACAGCGTCAGCCAGGGGTGGCCACGGAGCCCCTTGGCCGCGGCCGGAGCGGGCGGGGGCTCTGGTGCCCTGTCCGCCTTGTCGACGGTGGTCTGACTAGTCATGCGTTGAGGTTAGTGTCAGCCACTGACAGTTGACAAACCAATTCACAAGTCGGTAACTGTCACCTGGCTCACAGGTAGGGTGAGCTGGGCCGACGGCGAAAAGAGGACCATGGCGTGAAGGCCAGTCAGCGAGCGATGGGCTCCGCGGAGGCGCAGCGGGAGACCGCTGGGATCACCTCCGGCGAGCCCGCAAGGCCCGGACTGCGCGAGCGCAAGAAGCAGCGCACCCGGGACGCGCTCCTGCGTGCGGCGCTCGAACTCTTCACGACCAAGGGGTACGAGGAGACAACCGTCGACGAGATCGCCGAGGCCGTCGACGTCTCCCAGCGCACGTTCTTCCGCTACTTCGCCAACAAGCAGGAAGCCGCCTTCGCGATCCAGGCGATGGTGGAGGCGCGCTTCGTCGAGGCCCTGCGCGAGCGCCCCGCCCACGAAACCCCGCTGGTCGCCCTGCGCAAGGCCGTCCTCAGCGCGTGGGACGTGATGGGTGAGTCCATCGAGGAGGTCGTCCCCGTCGAACTCCACATGCGCGCCTACCAGATGATCGAATCGACCCCCTCGCTGCTCGCCGCCCATCTGCGCCGCTCCATCGAGACCGAGGACGAGGTCGCGAGGGTGATCGCCGAACGCGAGGGACTGGATCCCGGCGACCCTCGCCCGAGCGTGGCGGTGGCCGCTTTCAGCGGCGTCATGCGGGTCGCGGGGCGACTGTGGGGCGCGGGCGAGGACCTCAGCCTGGAATCGATCCGCGCGATCACCGTGCAATATCTTGAGCACCTGGGGCCCGCACTGGCGGACGACTGGCACGGACACGGACCCCGCCGGAGCGACGCGCACTAACCGAGTCCCCGCACGGCGAGATCACCCAACCCTCGCAATTCGCATGCACGTTGAGCGATGTCACGCATACCGTGAGTGACTCCCACCCCTCTCGCGCCGCGCGTACGCGCCGCCCACAGAGCGTGATGGCGTCACTTCGGATGCGCCCGCTTTGCCTCAATTACCCCTCCAGAAACGTGATCTACCTCACGCGATGCACGGTAGGCATCACGGTTCTCCTAGGGTGTTCCGCAGTGACTTCCTTCGACTCATCCCCCCAACTCAGCGTCTGGCGCGCTCTGCTCGCGCTCGCCGTCGTGTTCGTCATGTTGGCGACCACGGGCTGGACCGCGGTGCGCCACAACAAGGACGCCGCGTCCCCGCTCGATGCCGCTCTCTCCGCCTGGGAGCGGGGAAGCATCGACGGACGGGCACTGCCCGACCCCGACGCTCCCGCCGGCCGCCTCGCCCACTTCTTCGCCTCGCTCGACGTGAAGCAGCGCAACCGTCTGGCCGCCCGCTATCCCCTGGCCGTCGGCAACATGAACGGCGCGCCCGCCAAGCTGCGTTACCGCGCGAACCACATCGCTCTGGGGCAGGCTCGCAAGGTCGAACGCCAGCGCATGCACGACAACCGCCTCTCCCCCGCGGGGCAGCAGGAGGCCGAACGCAGGATGAAGCGGTTCGGGGTCATGATGCGCCCCGGACGTCAGGTCCTCGCCTTCGATCCCATGGGCTCGGGACGCATGGCCGAGGTCTTCGGAGACCTCGACAAGGCCCGCCGGGTCTCGGTCGTGGTCCCCGGTGTCGACACGAACGTGTTGACCTTCGAGCGGACGTTCCGCAAGTACTCGGCGCCGGTGGGCATGGCGAAGTCGCTCTACCAAGCGGAGCGCTCGGTGAAGCCACGCACGCGTACCGCCGTGATCGCCTGGGCCGACTACACCGCGCCCGTCGGTATCGGCGTCGACGCGGCCACGGCCATGCGCGCCGAGGACGGGGCCGTGCGCCTCGACGCCATGGTGCGCGGGCTCCCCGGGCGCACTCCGGTCGCGCTGTACTGCCACAGCTACGGCTCCGTGGTGTGCGGTGTGGCCGCGCGAAGCCTGCCCGCGCGCGTGAGCGACATCGCGGTCGCGGGAAGCCCCGGCATGCGGGCCGACTCCGCCTCGCAGCTGGGGTCGGGGGCCCGGATCTGGGCCACCAGGGACAGCGACGACTGGATTCAGGATGTGCCGTACATGGAGGTCGGCGGGCTCGGCCACGGTGCCGACCCGGTGTCCGGCGCCTTCGGTGCGCGCGTGCTGTCCGCGGCGGGTGCGGTGGGGCACACGGGCTATTTCGAGCCGGGCACGGAGAGCCTGCGCAACTTCGCCGCGATCGGCACTGGTTCGTACCACGGAGTTCAGTGCGCCAGCGGGGGCGACGCCTGCCGGAAGGGTTTTTCCGGCGAGGCCGCGGCCTGACGCGCGTAGAAATCGATGAAACAGCGGCCCGCCGCAGGAGGGACGGAGGCGCGCGTGCCGCCTACGATGAGCCGCATGGGTGACGTACTGGCCGGATTTCATGCCGCCTGGGAGTTCGAGTCCGACTCCGTGCTCATCCGCTTCGAACGGGGAATCCGCACACCGAAGCTCTTCCAGGCGCTCGGTGAACGGCGTATCCCCCTTGAGGCGATCGCAGCGGTGACACTCTCCCCAGGAAAGCGCGGGACCATGGTCCTGCATGCCGTTCCAAGACCGGGCGCCGATCCTCTGATGGAGGCCGCGGCGGGCCAGCTCAAGGACGGCTGCGACCCGTACCGCCTGGTTCTGCCCGCCGAGCGGGAGACGCTCGCGGAGTACTACGCGGACGAGCTGCGGGCACAGATCCCGGGCGAGAGCGAGCCTCCCGACCGCTATCTGGTGGCCGCGCCCGAAGCGCCCCTGCAGTTCAAGGCGTACGACGGCAAGGCCTCCTTCGACGGCAAGCAGGTGTCCTTCCGCTGGTTCTGGACGGGCGCATCGTCGGCGAAGTGGAAGGCCGGCGACCAGAGCTTCCCGGTGACCGACCTGTGCGGCATCGAATGGCGTTCCCCGGAACTGTTCGAGGGCCATCTGCGGCTGCTGCGCCGCGAGACTCCCGTGGCACAGCCCGCCCAGGCCGACCAGGACCCGGCGGCCGTCGTCTTCGGCCTCGGTTACGGCCCGGTCCACGAATCGCTGCCGTTCGCCGCGTCGGTCCTCGCCGCGGTGCGGACGTCGGGCCCGGCCGGCCCTGCCCTGACCGCCGGCGGTACGGGCACCGGCGCCTCGGTGACCCCGGCCGTGCGCCGCGATCCGGCGGACATCGCGGACCGCATCAGACACCTGGGCGAGCTGCACCAGGCGGGTCTGCTCACGGACGAAGAGTTCACGACGAAGAAGGCCGAACTGCTGGCGGAGCTGTGATCCGCGCCGGTCACGTGTGGGGCCCGTGGGGGGGCGCGGGTGATACCTGGGTATGAGGTGCGGTCCGGCTCCCCGGTATGACGTCATGACCGGGGCTTCACGCCTACGCTGATCAGGCCATGAGCAGCACATCGACACCTCACGACCAAGAGCCGCGCCGTCCTGCGCCCCCGCGGGAGGGGCGCGCGGCCGCCCTTCGGCGTGCCGCCGCCGCGATCCTCGACGGCCTGCGGACGGCGGGCACCTCGCTCTCCACACCCGCGGGCCCGGCCGAGCCACTGCTCGCGCACGCGCCCAAACGCTGGGTGCGGATGCTGCCCCTGGTGATCGCGGTGTGCTTCGTCACCGTGCTCATCCCGGTCACCGTCCAAGTCCTGACGAACGACTACGGGGTGGACGGCGGCCTGGCAGGTGCCCTCGGCGTCGCCCAGTCCGCCCCCCTGCTCCTCGCGATCACCCGGCCGCTCCCGGCCTGGTGGATCGTGATCGTCGCGGACGTCTTCGGGGCGATCGCGACGATGGCCGCGGATCCCGGGCGCCCCGCCCCGTGGACCCCCATGATCATCGTGGGGTATCTGGTCCTGTGCTGTGCGCTGTCCCTGCGGGAGAGCCGCCGCACCCTGCTCGTGATCTGGCTGGTCACCGTGGTCGCCGGACTGGTGCTCGGCGCGTTCCGCGGCGAGGGCAGCCAGGACACCAGTGTGCTGCTGATGGTCCTGAGCGGGGCCGTGCTGCTGCTCGGCGCGCTGCTGCGTGAGCGCGGCGACGCCCAGCGCAGGCTCGTCGAGCAGGAGACCATCAGCGAGGCCGAGCGCGCCCAGCGCACCCTTCTCGAGGAACGGGCCCGTATCGCCCGAGAGTTGCACGACGTCGTCGCCCACCACATGTCGGTGATCACCGTGCAGGCGGACTCCGCTCCCTACCGCCTCGAGGGACTTCCCGACGAGGCATGCGAGGAGTTCGGGAGCATAGCGGCGAGCGCCCGGGAGTCCCTCACCGAGATGCGTCGCCTGCTCGCGGTGCTGCGCAGCGAGGGGGCGGACGGCGAGCGGGCGCCCCAGCCTGGCCTCGACCGACTGCCGCACCTGGTCGAGGCCACGGTGCGGGCCGGTATACCGATCGACCTCTCCCGCCCGGAGCTGGCGATCCTCACGCACCTGGCGGATGTGACCCCGGCCGTGGACCTGTCCGCCTACCGCATCGTCCAGGAAGCCCTGTCGAACGTGATGCGCCACGCACCGGGCGCACCCACCAAGATCACAGTCAGCCTGGACGACGAGTTCCTGCTGATCCTCGTGGTCAACGGCCCGTCCAAGGAGCCACCCGCCCCTCTGGAGGGCAGCGGCACGGGCCACGGACTCGTCGGCATGCGCGAGCGCGTACGGTTGGTCGGCGGCACGGTCGACGTCGGGCCGCTGCCCGACGGCGGCTTCCGCGTGGCCGCCCGACTCCCCCTTCTCCCAAAGGACTCCGGCACCGCATGACCATCCGCGTGATCATCGTCGACGACCAGGCCATGGTGCGGGCGGGATTCGCCGCGCTGCTCGCGGCGCAGAGCGACATCGACGTCGTGGGCGAGGCGCCGGACGGCAAACAGGGCGTCGAGGTCAGCCGCAGCACCCATCCCGACGTCGTCCTGATGGACGTCCGCATGCCGGAGATGGACGGACTCGCCGCCGCCCGCGCCCTGTTGGACCCGCCGCCGGGTGTCGTGCACCGGCCGAAGGTGCTCATGCTCACCACCTTCGACGTGGACGACTACGTGTACGAGGCGTTGCGCGCCGGAGCCTCCGGGTTCCTCCTCAAGGACGCACCGCCCGCCGACCTCATCTCCGCCGTACGCGTGGTGGCGGGCGGTGAGGCGTTGCTCGCCCCGTCCGTGACCCGCCGTCTGATCGCGGACTTCGCCAAGCAGCGGACCGCGCCGCGCAAGGACCAGTCGCTCCGGCTCAACGGCCTGACACCGCGTGAGACCGAGGTACTGGTGCTGATCGCGCGCGGCCTGTCCAACCAGGAGATCGCCGAGCGCCTGGTGCTCGCCGAGCAGACGGTCAAGACCCACATCGGGCGTGTGCTCAACAAGTTGGACCTGCGGGACCGCGCCCAAGCCGTGATCTTCGCCTATGAGTCGGGCCTGGTCACCCCCGGCGAGCAGTAGCCCACCCCCTACCTCGGTATCACCACCGCATACCCCGGTATGACCTGAGAGTTGGCTCCGCGGTGTGACGTACCGCCGCACACCGTCTTCCTACCTTTCGCTTCGTCAGGCCACAGAGCGCCACGAAGCGGGGAGGGAGACGGGCCATGCGGCTTCGGTCCTGGAAAGCACGGAGCAAGAGGGCGCTGGTCGCCGCCTCGCTCACCACGACGGTCGTGGCCGGCACGGCGGGCTGGGCCGTCGGCAATGAACAGCAGCCGCTCACCGGCCCACCGCCCGGCACGAGTTCCTGGCGCGCGGACCATGCGTTGGGGGTGCGGCTGCCGGACCCGGCGACCGCTTCCCCCGCCCGGATCGCCGCGTTCTTCGACTCGCTGAGCCCCGCCCAGCGGCATGAGCTGGTGGTGCGCCACCCCTCGGTCGTCGGCAATCTGGACGGCGCCCCCACAGCCCTTCGGTACGAGGCCAACTCCCGCTCCCTGCGCGCCGAGCGGGCCCGTGAAAAGGCCCGGTCGACCGATCCCGACCTCACCCTGCAGGACCACGAGCGGGCGCGCTCACTGGTCGTTCGCTACGACGAACTGCTCGCCCCCGGCCGACAGATATTGGCCTTCGATCCGCGAGGGCGCGGCCAAGTGGCCGAGGTGTACGGGGACTTGGCGAAGGCCGAGCACGTGTCCGTCGTCGTGCCGGGCTCCGACATCGACCTGAGCAACTTCGACCGCACCCACGACGAGTACGGCGCCCCGGCCGGCATGAGCCGCTCCCTGCACAAGGCGGCGGGCGACCGCACCGCCGTGGTGGCCTGGGTGGGATACACCACCCCGGTCGGCATCGGCCCCGACGCCGCCACGGGTCGGCTCGCCGAGGCCGGTGCGCCCCGCCTCGTCCGCTTCACGCAGGGCCTGACGGCATCCGGTGCCCCGCGCCCCGCCGTGTTCTGCCACAGCTACGGCTCAGTGGTGTGCGGCCTGGCCGCTCCACAGCTGCCCGCCTCCGACCTGGTGGTGTTCGGCTCCCCCGGAATGCGGGCGGACAGCGTGGCCGATCTGCACACCACCGCCCGGGTCTGGGCCGCCAAGGACGACAGCGACTGGATCGACAAGGTGCCGAGCGTCGAGCTGTTCGGCCTCGGCCACGGCGAGGACCCCACCTCCCCCGGCTTCGGGGCCCGCCGTGTCCCGGCCGAGCAGGCCGAGGGCCACACCGGCTATCTGGCGCCCGGCACCGACTCCCTGCGCGCCTTCGCCCGCATAGCCGACGGAGACCACTCCCCGAGCGTCAACCGACCCACCGGAGCACGGACATGAGCCTTCCGACCCTGAGCGGACTGCGCGGCACGGCATCCGCCATCGACGCCAAGACCCCCGCCCACCGGGACCGGGCCATAGACGGGCTGCGCGCCCTGGCCCTGCTCGCCGTACCGCTCGGACACTGGCTCCTGGGCGGCTTCACCCTCGACTCGGGCGGCGCCCTGCACAACGCCAGCCCACTGTCCTCGTTCGGCTTCTTCGCACCGCTCAGCTGGGTGCTGCAGATGCTGGGCATCTTCTTCCTCGTGGGCGGCTATGCCTCCACGCTCTCCTACCGCCGAGCCGTGGCGCGCGGGGAGTCGACGGGCAGTTGGCTGCGCGGGCGCCTCGCCAGACTCGGCAGGCCGGTCCTCGGGGTGGCGGCCGTCTGGGCCGCGCTGATCCCGGTGCTGTACGCCCTGGGAGTGCCGGGCACGACACTGCGCACCGGATCCACGCTGGTCATCCAACCCCTGTGGTTCGTGGGGGTCTATACGGTGATCACGGCTCTCACTCCCTGGTGCATACGGTTGGCGGAGCGGATGGGAGGTTGGGCCGCGGTGCCGTTGCTCGGTTCGGTCGCCGTCGTCGACTTCCTTCGGTACGGCCCGTTCGCGGACGCCATGCCCTCCTGGCTGAGCCTGCTGAATCTGCTGCCGGGCTGGATGTTCGCCTATCAACTGGGCGTCAGCTGGGGCGAGAAGAAGCTGGGCAGGCGCGGTGCGTGGCTGCTGCTCGTCGGCGGCACGGCGCTCTTCGCCGCCCTGCTCCTCGCCTTCCACTACCCGGCGTCGATGGTCGGCGTCCCGGGCGAGGCCCGCACGAACTCGCATCCGCCGTCGCTGCTGGTCCTCGCTCTCGCCGCCGCGCAGAGCGGTGCGGCGATCCTGCTGCGGGACCGCATCGGCAGTCTGCTGCGCAGGCCTGCCCTGTGGGCACCGGTGGTCGTGATCAACCTGTCGGCGATGACCATCCTGTGCTGGCACCAGACGGCGCTGCTCACGGCGGCCGTGCCCGGCTCGTTCCTCGGCGCGGTGCCGGGGCTGACCACGAGCCCGGACACCGTCGGGTGGATAGCCGCGCGGATCGCCTGGCTTCCGCTCATCGCGGGGCTGTTGATGCTCATAGGCCGGTACGCCCGCGGCTTCGAGGCCCCCTGGAAGCGGGCGACCCACGCCCGGCGGGCGCTGGCCGGACTCCTGGCGGCGGGCTTCGCGGTCTTCGCCCTGGGACTGGCCTGAGCGAGCGGGCGGTCCGGGCCATCGGTCCCTGCTGCTCGCTCGGGTCCCGGCCCGTCACCCGGGTCCCGGCCCGCCGCGCTGGTTCCGGCTACTCGCGGCCCGCCGAGGTGAAGGTCATGTCGGCGTAGCGGTCGCCCGCCACGTCGGCGGCGATCGGGGCGAGGAGGGCGAGTTCGTCGTCGGAGAGGGTGATGCGGGTGGCCGCGGTGTTCTCCTCGACGCGGGTGCGCCTGCGGGTGCCGGGGATCGGGACGACGGGCAGGCCGTGCGCCGTGGCCTGCTGCTGCACCCAGGCCAGGGCGATCTGTCCGAGGCTCGCGCCGTGGGCGTCGGCGACGGCGCGGACGGGGGCCAGCAGGGCGGCGTTGGCGGCGGCGTTGGTGCCGGTGAAGCGGGGCTGCTGACGGCGGAAGTCGTCCTCGCCGAGTTCCTTGTCGGCGTTGACGAAGGAGCCGGTGAGGAAGCCCCGGCCGAGCGGGGAGTAGGGCACGAGGGCCACGCCCAGGTCGGCTGCGGCGGGGACCACGCCCCGCTCGATGTCGCGGCTGAAGAGCGACCATTCGGACTGGACGGCGGCGATGGGGTGGACGGCGTGCGCGGCGCGCAGTTCGCTGCCGGTGACCTCGCTCAGGCCGAGGTGCTTGACCTTGCCGGCGGCGACGAGTTCGGCGAGTGCACCGACCGTCTCCTCGATGGGCACGTCCGGGTCGCGGCGGTGCATGTAGTAGAGGTCGATGACGTCCGTGCCCAGGCGGCGGAGGCTGGCCTCGACGCTGGAGCGGATATAGGAGGGAGTGTTGTCGACGATCCGCTTCGTCGGGTCGTCCGGGTCGATGGCCAGGGCGAACTTGGTGGCGAGGACGATCTCGTCACGGTGTTCCTTGACAAAAGAAGAGAGGAATTTCTCGTTGTCACCCATGCCGTAGACGTCGGCGGTGTCGTAGAGGGTGACGCCCAGTTCGAGAGCGCGGTCCAGGGTGGCCCTGGCCTCGTCGGCGTCCGTGGGGCCGTAGGCGAAGCTCATGCCCATGCAGCCGAGGCCCTGGACGCCGACCTCGGGTCCGCCGGTGCCGAGTCGCACCTTCGCGATGTCCGCGGTGATGTGAGGAGGGGTGTTTCCACGGGTGTTCTCAGCCGTCATCGGTGTTCAGGGCCTCTCCGACGCCCGCCGGGCGCTCGCATACGTGTCGATCTTGTAGTCCAGGACGGCAAGGGTGTCCTGCAGCTCCGTGATGCGGGCGCGGACGTCGCGCCGGGTCGCCTCCAGGAGTTCCTGGCGCTCGGCGAAGGTGTGCTCGCCCTCGCGCACCAGCTCGGCGTAGCGGACCATGTCCGCCACGGGCATCCCCGTCAGGCGCAGCTTGCCGACGAGGGAGAGCCAGCGCAGGTCGCGGTTGCTGTAGCGGCGCTGTCCCGTGTGGGAGCGGTCGATGTGCGGCATCAGACCGATCCGCTCGTACCAGCGCAGGGTGTACGCGCTCAGGCCGGTGAAGGCGGCGACCTCGCTGATCGTGTAGTTGTCCTGCCCGTCCGGGCGCGGTGGCCCGGCCGGCACCGAGGCACAGGCCTCGGACCCGGGTGCGGGGCGGGCTGGTGCGGGGGTGGTGTCCATCACCGTCATGCCCCTCACGCTAGGACCTTGGAGTGCGCTCCAAGCAAGTGGATCCGAGGGAATCCGAGGGAATCCGAGGGAATCCGAGGGAAGGGAGCGGAAATCCGAGAGACGTCTCAGCTCATGGTCACTACCGTGCCCGGCATGAATCTTGTGCGCCGGGCCACGCCAGAGGATGCCGAAGAACTGATCAGGCTGCGTCAGGTGATGATCGATTCGGTCTTCGCGGCCGGCTCCGCGATCGAGTCGGACACCAGCTGGCACGCCGAGTCGACGACGACCGTACGGCGTCGGCTCGAGGAACGGCAGGGGGACTTCGCGGCGTTCGTGGTCGACCACCCGGACCGGCCGGGCGGGCTCGCGGCGCTGGTGGCGGGGACGCTGGAGTACCGGATCGGTCGGGTCGGCAATCCGCACGGCCGGGTCGGCCATGTGTTCAGCGTCGCCACCGACCCGGACCAGCGGCGCCGGGGGCACGCGCGGGCGTGCACGGAGGCTCTGCTCGACTGGTTCCGTGAGCGCGGGGCGGGCAGCGTGGACCTCAACACGTCGCCGGAGGCGGAGCCGCTGTACGCCTCGCTCGGCTTCGTGCGCAAGCCCGACCCCTCGATGCGGCTGCGACTGCAGGGCGCTTAGGCTCGTAGGCATGCAGAGCCTGGCGTTGATCGAGAACTGGCCGGTCCCCACCGCTGCCGCCGCCGTCGTCCGTGCGGACGGGACGGTCGTCGGGACGCACGGCCCCACGGACCGGCGTTTCGCACTCGCCTCGGTCACGAAGCTGCTCGCCTCGTACGCGGCGCTCGTCGCCTACGAGGAAGGGGCGATCGAGCTCGACGAACCTGCCGGGCCCGAGGGGTCGACGGTGCGGCACCTGCTCGCGCACACCAGCGGGCTGGCGTTCGACGAGCACCGGGTGACCTCGGCGCCGGGGACGCGGCGGCTGTACTCGAACGCCGGGTTCGAGGTGCTCGGGGACCACATCGCCAAGGCGACGGACATCGCCTTCGGCGAGTATCTGCGGCAGGCGGTGCTCAAGCCGCTGGGGATGACGTCCACCACGCTCGAAGGGGGCCTGTCGCCCGCCAAGGACGGGGTCTCCACGGTCGACGACCTGGTGCGGTTCGCCGCCGAGGTACAGGCGCCGCGGTTGCTCGACGTGCGGACCGTGGCCGAGGCGATGACGGTGACGTACCCGGGGCTGAAGGGCGTCCTGCCGGGGTACGGGCATCAGAACCCCAACGACTGGGGCCTCGGGTTCGAGATCCGGGACTCCAAGTCGCCGCACTGGACGGGGAGTTCATCCTCGCCGCGGACGTTCGGGCACTTCGGGCAGGCCGGGACGTTCCTGTGGGTGGACCCCGACGCGGGCGCCGCGTGCGTCGCGCTGACCGACCGCCCCTTCGGGCCGTGGGCCGTCGAGGTGTGGCCGCCGTTCACCGACGCGGTGCTGGCCGAGCTCTGAGCGGACCGACGGCGGGACCCTCCCTGCGCCGACGGGGCCAACCCTCCCGGCACCGACGGCGCCGCTCCTCCCCCGCCGGGGACCTCTAGGCTCCGGCCATCTCCCACACCAGGAGCTCCACGGGGCCCGCGGCCGACGCGACCACCTCCAGGCCCGCCTCCCCCGTGATCCGCGCCGCGTCACCCGGCCCCAACTGGGCCCCTCCCAGCCGCACTTCCCCGCGCACCACATGGGCGTACGCGAAAGGCGCGTCCGGCAGTGCGGTGCGCTCGCCCGCGGCAAGGCGGCGCACGTGCAGGAGCGCGCCCGCCTCCGGGACCGCGTAGGGCGTCGAGTCGGCGATGCCGCGGACCACTTCGTAGGACGGGTCGCCGCCCGGGGAGAGCGGGGCCAGCCACATCTGGACGAAGACGAGGGTGTCCGCGCCGTCGTTGCGTTCCACATGGCGGACGCCGCCCGCCGCGGACAGGTGCTGGACATCGCCCGGGCGCACCACCGAGGCGTGGCCCGTCGAGTCGCGGTGGGTGAGCTCGCCCTCGACGACCCAGGTCACGATCTCCGTGTGGCTGTGCGGGTGTTCGTCGAATCCCGCGCCGGGGGCCAGGCGCTCTTCGTTGCAGGCCAGGATCGCGCCGAAGCGGAGGTTGTCCGGGTCGTAGTGGGGCCCGAAGGAGAACGCGTGGAACGACTCGATGCCGGCCGTCGGCTCCCCGCCGCGGTACCGGTCGCCGGAGCGCCGTACATCAATCACGTCCCCCACGTTAGCCCCGGCACCGCATGTCCCCGCCCCGATAAGGCAGTCTTGTCCCCGTGCCCGAACCCTCAGCGAACGAAGCCCATCAGGAGCCCCGCCGGGAATCCGGCCCGGACGCCCGTCGGACCGCCCATGCGCACGCCGCGACCCTGAAGCGCCTGGAGAAGTCGTCCGGGAGCCTCGCGGCGCAGGCCATCGCGCGCATGGACGAGACGCTGTCCTGGTACCGGGCGATGCCGCCGGAGAACCGCTCCTGGATCGGTCTGGTCGCCCAGGCCGGTATCGCCGCGTTCACCGAGTGGTTCCGGCACCCGGACGCGCCCCAGGCCATCTCCACCGACGTCTTCGGCACCGCCCCCCGCGAGCTGACCAGGGCGATCACCCTGCGCCAGACCGTGGAGATGGTGCGTACGACGATCGAGGTGATGGAGTCCGCGATCGACGAGGTCGCGGCTCCCGGTGACGAGTCCGTGCTCAGGGAGGCCCTGCTCGTCTACGCCCGCGAGATCGCCTTCGCCACCGCGCAGGTCTACGCGCAGGCCGCCGAGGCACGGGGTGCCTGGGACGCGCGCCTGGAGTCGCTCGTGGTGAACGCCGTGCTCTCCGGGGAGGCCGATGAGGGTGCCGTCTCCCGTGCCGCGGCCCTTGGCTGGAACTCGCCCGAGCATGTCTGCGTGGTCCTCGGCACCGCTCCCGACGGCGACAGCGAGCTGACCGTCGAGGCCATCCGCCGCGCCGCCCGGCACGCGAAGCTGCAGGTCCTGACCGGTGTGCTCGGCGACCGCCTGGTGGTCATCGCGGGGGGCAACGACAATCCGCTGCATGTGGCGAAGTCCTTGATCGGGCCGTACGCCGCCGGTCCCGTCGTGGCCGGGCCCATCGTCCCCGACCTGCTCGCCGCGACCCGCTCCGCGCAGGCCGCCGCCGCCGGGCTCAAGGCCTGTGCTGCCTGGCAGGACGCCCCGCGGCCCGTCCTCGCGGACGATCTGCTGCCCGAGCGCGCGATCGCCGGGGATCCGGCAGCACGCGAACAGCTGGTGGAGGAGATCTACAGACCACTGGAGGAAGCGGGCTCGGCGCTCCTGGAAACCCTCAGTGTCTATCTGGAGCAGGCGAGCAGCCTCGAAGGGGCGGCACGGATGCTCTTCGTTCATCCGAATACCGTGCGCTACCGGCTTCGACGTGTGACTGACGTCACCGGTTGGTCACCTTCCGATGTGCGCTCCGCATTCACGCTGCGGATCGCGCTGATCCTGGGGCGTCTGGCCGACGGGGATCCTCAATCGTAGGATTTTGTCGGGCCTCTACAATTCCCCCAGCCGTTCTTCGTCCCTGTCCCCACGGGCGGGCCCCACCGTCCACAAGAGAGAGTGTGAGAGTGCTCGTACTCGTCGCTCCCGGCCAAGGCGCTCAGACGCCCGGCTTCCTGACCCCCTGGCTCGACCTCCCCGGCGCCGCTGACCGGCTCGCCGCCTGGTCGGACGCCATCGGGCTCGACCTCGCCCACTACGGCACGCAAGGAGACGCGGACGCGATCCGCGACACCGCCGTGGCGCAGCCGCTGCTCGTGGCCGCCGGCATCCTGTCGGCCTCGGCACTCGGTGACATCACACCGGGCGCCGTCGCGGGACACAGCGTCGGCGAGATCACGGCCGCCGCGTACACCGGCGTGCTCACCGACGACGACGCCCTGCGTCTCGTGCGCAAGCGCGGGCTCGCCATGGCCGACGCCGCCGCCGTCACGGAGACCGGCATGGCGGCGCTGCTCGGCGGCGACCCCGAGGTCACCCTCCCGCACCTGGAGAAGCTCGGCCTGACGCCGGCCAACGTGAACGGCGCGGGCCAGGTCGTGGCCGCGGGCACCAAGGAGCAGCTGGCTGCCCTGGAGGCCGACAAGCCCGAGGGCGTGCGCAAGGTCGTCACCCTCAAGGTCGCGGGTGCCTTCCACACGCAGCACATGGCTCCGGCCGTGGCGGCGCTGGAGGAGGCCGCGAAGGGCCTCACCCCCGCCGACCCGAAGTTCGCCTACGTCTCGAACCGCGACGGCAAGACGGTCACCACCGGCGCCGACGTGATCTCCCGTCTGGTCGGCCAGGTGGCCAACCCGGTCCGCTGGGACCTGTGCATGGAGACCTTCCAGGAGCTCGGTGTCACGGCGCTGATCGAGGTGTGCCCCGGCGGCACCCTGACCGGTCTGGCCAAGCGCGCGCTCAAGGGTGTCAAGACGCTCGCTGTGAAGACCCCCGAAGACCTCGACGCGGCCCGCGCGCTCGTCGCCGAGCATTCCTGAGCCGACGACAGACAAGGAGCCGTAGCGCATGTCGAAGATCAAGCCCAGTCAGGGCGCACCGTACGCGCGGATCATGGGCGTCGGCGGCTACCGGCCCACCCGCGTCGTGCCGAACGAGGTGATCCTCGAGACGATCGACTCGTCCGACGAGTGGATCCGCTCCCGCTCCGGCATCGCCACCCGCCACTGGGCCTCCGACGAGGAGACCGTGGCCGCGATGTCCGTCGAGGCGGCGGGCAAGGCGATCGCCGACGCGGGCATCACGCCCGAGCAGATCGGTGGCGTGATCGTGTCCACCGTCTCGCACTTCAAGCAGACCCCGGCCATCGCGACCGAGATCGCGGACAAGATCGGCGCGGGCAAGCCCGCCGCGTTCGACATCTCCGCGGGCTGCGCCGGCTTCGGGTACGGCCTGACCCTCGCCAAGGGCATGGTCGTCGAGGGTTCCGCCGAGTACGTCCTGGTCATCGGCGTGGAGCGGCTGAGCGACCTCACCGACCTGCACGACCGCGCGACCGCGTTCCTGTTCGGTGACGGCGCCGGTGCCGTGATCGTCGGCCCCGCCAAGGAACCGAAGATCGGCCCGACGGTCTGGGGCTCGGAGGGCGACAAGTCCGAGACGATCAAGCAGACCGAGTCCTGGGAGGCGTACCGCAACGGCGCCCCCGACAAGTTCCCTGCCATTACGCAGGAAGGCCAGGCGGTCTTCCGCTGGGCCGTGTTCGAGATGGCGAAGGTCGCCCAGCAGGCGCTGGACGCGGCCGGAATCACCGCGGACGACCTGGACGTCTTCATTCCGCACCAGGCCAACATGCGGATCATCGACTCGATGGTGAAGACTTTGAAACTGCCGGAGCACGTCACGGTCGCCCGTGACGTGGAGACCACCGGGAACACCTCGGCCGCCTCGATCCCGCTCGCCATGGAGCGGCTCCTGGCGACCGGCGAGGCGAAGAGCGGCGACACCGCGCTCGTCATCGGCTTCGGGGCGGGTCTCGTGTACGCCGCCACGGTCGTTACCCTCCCCTAGGCATCACGTCCGGATCTTCCGATCCGTACGGCTGCAACCAACCTGCCGCTGCCGCGGCGGGCGCCACACCCTCTGGATACATACGAAGGAGCGCCAACATGGCCGCCACTCAGGAAGAGATCGTCGCCGGTCTCGCGGAGATCGTGAACGAGATCGCCGGCATCCCGGTCGAGGACGTCCAGCTGGACAAGTCCTTCACCGACGACCTGGACGTCGACTCGCTGTCCATGGTCGAGGTCGTCGTCGCCGCCGAAGAGCGCTTCGACGTCAAGATCCCGGACGACGACGTCAAGAACCTCAAGACGGTCGGCGACGCGACCAAGTACATCCTCGAGCACCAGGGCTGATCCAGCCGTGCTCAGTCGCCACCCGGCGGTGGCGCCGCTGATCCCCTCAACACCGTGGAGAATTTTCCTGTGAACTCGACCAATCGCACCGTGGTCGTCACCGGTATCGGCGCAACCACACCGCTGGGTGGCGACGCAGCGTCGACGTGGGAGGGCCTGCTCGCGGGCCGCTCCGGCGTCAGCGCTCTGGAGCAGGACTGGGCAGCCGAGCTGCCGGTCCGCATCGCCGGTCAGATCGCCGTGGAGCCGGGCGAGATCATCCCCCGGCCGCAGGCCCGCAAGCTGGACCGCTCGGCGCAGTTCGCGCTGATCGCGGCCAAGGAGGCCTGGGCGGACGCCGGCTACACCGCCAAGGCGGGCGAGGACACCTCGGTCGACCCGCACCGTCTGGGCGCGGTCATCGCGTCCGGCATCGGCGGCGTCACCACGCTCCTCGACCAGTACGACGTGCTCAAGGAGAAGGGCGTACGCCGCGTCTCCCCGCACACCGTGCCGATGCTGATGCCCAACTCCCCGGCGGCCAACGTCGGCATCGAGCTGGGCGCCCACGCGGGCGTCCACACCCCGGTGTCGGCCTGCGCCTCGGGCGCCGAGGCCATCGGCTACGCGATCGAGATGATCCGCACCGGTCGCGCCGACGTCGTCGTCGCGGGCGGCACGGAGGCGGCGATCCACCCGCTGCCGATCGTCGCGTTCGGCAACATGATGGCGATGTCCAAGAACAACGACGACCCGCAGGGCGCCTCGCGTCCCTACGACGCCGACCGCAACGGCTTCGTGCTCGGCGAGGGCGCCGGCGTGATCGTCCTCGAGTCCGAGGAGCACGCCAAGGCCCGCGGCGCGAAGATCTACGCGGAGGCCGTCGGCCAGGGCATCTCGGCCGACGCGCACCACATCACGCAGCCCGAGCCGTCCGGCAACGGCATCGCGGCCGCGCTGCAGAACCTGATCGACACGACGGACCTCAAGCCGGCCGAGATCATGCACGTGAACGCGCATGCGACCTCGACGCCGCAGGGCGACGTCGCCGAGATCAAGGCGCTGCGCAAGGCCTTCGGCGACGACGTCGACCACATGGCCGTCTCCAGCACCAAGTCGATGACGGGTCACCTGCTGGGTGGCGCGGGCGGCGTGGAGACCGTGGCCACGGTCCTCGCGCTCAAGAACCGCGTGGCCCCGCCGACGATCAACATCGAGAACCTCGACCCCGAGGTCGACGCGGACATCGTCCGCGACACGGCGCGTCCGCTCCCCGAGGGCAGGATCGCCGCGCTGAACGACTCGTTCGGCTTCGGAGGCCACAACGTCGTCCTGGCGTTCCGGACCGTCTGACCCGGTCGCACTGCGCAACCGAAAGGGCCCCCACCGTGCGGTGGGGGCCCTTTCGCGTACGAGTCGGGGCGTGGGCTCAGACGACCTGGTGCAGCCACCGCACCGGCGCGCCCTCGCCCGCGTACCTGAACGGCTCCAGTTCGTCGTCCCAGGGCTTGCCGAGCAGCTTGGCGAGCTCGGCCTCCAGGTCGCTCTCGCCGCGCTGCGAGCGGGCCAGCGCGGCGCGCAGCCGGTCCTCGGGGATCAGGATGTCGCCGTGGATCCCGGTGACGGCGTGGAAGATGCCGAGCTCGGGAGTGGCGCTGTAGCGCTCGCCCTCGGCGGTGGCACAGGGCTCCGCGGTGACCTCGAAGCGCAGCAGATCCCAGCCGCGCAGGGCTGAGGCGAGCTTGGAGGCGGTGCCCACCGAGCCCTGCCAGGAGAATTCGGATCTCCAGGTGCCCGGCGCCGCGGGCTGCCTGATCCAGTCGAGGCTCACACGCGCACCGAGCACGCCCGCGACAGCCCACTCGACGTGTGGGCACAGCGCGCGCGGAGCGGAGTGCACATACAGAACTCCACGTGTCGTCACCGGGACCTCCAGTGTGGGTCGAGGTTCGCCTTCCCCAGCGGCCTCGCGCCCGTGCCGAGCGATTTTCCCAAAGACTAGAGAAAACTAGAAAAAGGGGACAGATGTGACGTGATGTAATTTAGCGGAACCACAACAGCGGGGCGCCACCGGGTGGATCACCCGCCCTGTCGCTGCCGTGACAGCAGTGGCCCGGCAGCTACGGGCCGAGGCTACCGTGCGGCGGCGCAAGGAGTGTGACGTACCGTCGGTCCGGAGGCCAGGAAACTCCGACCTTTCACCCGGCGGGGCGCAACCCCGGGCAAGCGCACGACGACACGTACGGCGACACGCACCACGTCACGTGGGACGACAGAGGGGACCAGGGGATGCGGAACCGCAGGCACCGCTCGCGCGGCGCCGTCGCTCTCGCGGCGGCGGCCCTTCTCGGCGCCGGCGCGCTCACCGCCTGCGACGCGCAGGGCGGCAACTCCTCGGCCCCGAACGGTCCGTCGGCCCACAAGCCCTCCCCCAAACCCACCCCCACCTGGGACACCTCGCCCCGCTCGATGGCCGCCGTCGGGGACTCCATCACCCGGGGCTTCGACGCCTGCTCGGTCCTCTCCGACTGCCCCGAGGTGTCCTGGGCGACCGGCTCGGACCCCGAGATCAAGAGCCTCGCGACACGGCTGCTCGGGAAGGAGCGTGCCGTCTCGCACAGTTGGAACCACGCGAAGACCGGCGCGCGGATGACGGATCTGTCCGAGCAGATCGAACGGGCCGCCGCCGAGCGGCCCGAGCTGATGACCGTGATGGTGGGCGCCAATGACGCCTGCCGCTCCTCGGCCGCCGCGATGACGCCCGTCGGCGAGTTCCGCGCCGACTTCGAGGAGGCGATGCGCACACTGCGGCGCGCACTGCCGAAGACGCAGGTGTACGTGTCGTCCGTGCCGGACCTGAAGCGGCTCTGGTCGACGGGGCGCACCAATCCGCTGGGCAAACAGGTGTGGAAGCTGGGCATCTGCTCTTCGATGCTGGCCGACCCCGACGACCTGGACACCGGGGCGACGCAGCGGCGCGAGTCGGTGCAGGACCGCGTGATCGCGTACAACGACGTACTCAAGGACGTGTGCGCGAAGGACCGCCGCTGTCGGTACGACGGCGGGGCGGTTTTCGACTACCGCTTCGACGGCGACCAGTTGAGCCACTGGGACTGGTTCCACCCCAGCAAGAACGGGCAGTCGCGGCTCGCCGAGATCGCCTACCGCCAGGTGACGTCCCCCAAGCCCGTGGCGTAGCGGGCCGCGGCCCGGCGTAGGGTCGCGATCATGCGCAGTGAACTCTTCGGGACGCTTCCCGACGGCAGCCCCGTCCACCGCTGGACGCTGGAAAGGGGCGGAGTGCGGGTGCGCGTCCTGACGTACGGCGGCATCGTGCAGTCGGCGGAAGTTCCCGACCGCTCGGGGCGAGTGGCGCCGGTGGCGCTGGGGTTCGAGGGGATCGAGGGGTATCTGAAGCATCCTGGGCCGTACTTCGGGGCGCTGGTGGGGCGGTACGCGAACCGGATCGCGGGCGGCGCCTTCGAACTCGACGGGCGCGCGTACCACCTGGCGCGGAACAACGGGCCCAACGCCCTGCACGGCGGCGAGCGCGGCTTCGACAAGCGGATCTGGGACGCGGAGCCGGTGGGCGAGCACGCGGTGCGGCTCTCGCGGGTCTCCCCCGACGGCGAGGAGGGCTATCCCGGGCGGCTCGCGGTCTCGGCGTCGTACGCGCTGGACGAGGCGGGCGCGCTGCGGATCGCGTACGAGGCGACGACCGACGCGGCGACCGTCGTGAACCTCACCAACCACACGTACTGGAATCTGGCGGGGGCGGGGAGCGGGACCGCGCTCGGACACGAGGCGCGGATCGCGGCCTCGCGGATCACCCCGGTGGACGGTGACGGGATTCCCACCGGGGAGTACGAGGACGTGGCGGGGACGCGCTTCGACTTCGGCGCGCCGCGGGCGCTCGGGCCCGGCCTCGACCACAACTACGTGCTGGACAAGGGCGTCACCGCTGAGCCCGTCGAGGTGGCCGAGCTGAGCGATCCGGGGTCCGGGCGGGTCCTGACCGTGGCGACGACGGAGCCGGGGCTCCAGCTGTACACCGCGGATCACTTCGCGCCCGACCTGCCGTTCGCTCCGGGCGACGGGGTCGCCCTGGAGACGCAGCACTTTCCCGGCTCCCCCAACCGGCCGCGGTTTCCGAGTACGGAACTGCGGCCGGGCGGGGTGTACCGGTCGGAGACGGTGTACGGCTTCTCGGCGCGGTGAGGCGCGGTGAGTTCGTCTGCGGGTCCGTTGTGGCTTGGCGCACGCAGTTCCCCACCACCCTTACGGAGCACCCCTGACGAGGTGCCTCAGACCACCAGCGTCTCGGTCAGGCGGCGGTCCGCGATCGAGCGGCCCGCCTGGACCTCGTACATGCCCGTTCGGTACGTCCAGGCGTTCGTGGTCTCGTCCCACGTCTCGAAGGCGCGGCGCGGGAGTTCGACCGTCACCTCCACGCTCTCGCCGGGTGCCGCCTCGACCCCCGCGAAACCGGCCAGCCAGCGGGCCGGGCGGTCGTCGTCGACGGCGCCGTGGCGGGCGGCGGGGGCGGCGGGGGCCAGGTAGACCTGGACGACCTCGCGGCCCGCGCGCTCACCGGAGTTGCGGACGCGGACCGTGACCGTCGTGCCCTCGACGGTCATCGACTCGTACGTCCAGTCGGTGTAGCCGAGGCCGTGGCCGAAGGCGTACGACGGGGTGGCGCCGGCCTTCTCCCAGGCGCGGTAGCCGATGAACACACCCTCGGCATAAGCGAGCTCACCGTCGGACGGGGTGACCTCGGTGACGGGGGCCGACGCCAAGTCGCCCCAGGTCGTGGGGAGGCGGCCGCCGGGCTCCTCGGTGCCGAGCAGGACGTCGGCGAGGGCGGCGCCACCCTCCTGGCCGGGGAACCAGCCGAGCAGCACCGCGGCGACGTCGTCGCGCCACGGGAGCTCCACCGGGGAGCCGGAGTTGACGACCACCACGGTGTTCGGGTTGGCGGCGGCCACCGCGCGCACCAGGTCGTCCTGGCGGCCCGGCAGCCGCAGGTCCCGGCGGTCGAAGCCCTCGGACTCGACGCGCTCGGTGGTGGCGACGACCACGACCGCGGTGTCGGCGCCGCGGGCGGCCTCGACGGCCTCGGCGATCAACTCGTCGGCGCCGCGCCGCGGGCCGAGGTGGACCAGGGAGAACATGACGCCCGGCAGCGGGGCCGCGGGCGCCTTGCCGAGCGGGTGCCGCAGGGAGATCTCGACGGGCTCGCCCGCGGTGAGCGCCACCCTGCCGCGCTCGACCGGCGAGCCGAAGAATGCCTCGAAGGGGTCGGACTCGGAGCCCATCTCCTGGACGCCCTTGTAGAGGACGTCGCCGCCGACGGTGAGCGTGAAGGCGCCGAGGCCGCGCGTGCCGAAGGTGTGCTCGCCGCTCTCGCGCGGCGTGAAGGTGCCGACGACCTCGACGCTCGCCATGGTCGCGTGGGTGACGCCCGCGGGCAGGTCGTCGCCGATCCACTGGACCTGCCCGGTGGGGAGGTTGCCCTCGCCGAGGACGGTGCCGTCGGCGTCGCGGCAGACCGCGCGGAGCACGAACCCCTTGTCCGCGGGGGCGAGTTCGTCGCTGGGGTCGGCCCCGATCGCGTACGAGAGCGCGCCCTCGGGAAGGGCATCGGTCAGGCCGTCGAGCGGGGAGACGACGCGGGCGGGGAAGACGGTGGCGGAGCCGCCTCCGAGGACGCGGGCGTCGCGGGCCGCGGCGCCGATAAGGGCGACGGTGCCGGTGCGGGACAGCGGCAGGGCGCGATTCTCACCGCGTACCTCGTCGTGCACCTCACCGCGTACCTCGTTGCGTACCTCGTCGTGCACCTCACCGCGCACCTCGTTGCGTACCTCGTCGTGCACCTCACCGCGCACCTCGTCGTGCACCTCACCGCGTACCTCGTTGCGTACGAGGACGAAGGCGCGGCGGGCGATCTCGCGGGCCAGGGCCTCGCCGTCGATCTCGGCGGGCGGTTCGGTGACGACGGGCTCCGCGCCTTCGAGGACGCCGACGCGGGCGGCGAGGCGCAGGACGTTGCGGACGGCGGCGTCGACGGTCCCCTCCGTGACCTCGCCCGCGCGGACGGCGGCGGCGAGCGGCTCGCCGTACACGGTCCGGGGGCCCGGCATGGCGACGTCGAGGCCTCCCTCGATGTCGCCGACGGTGGAGCGGGCGGCCATCCAGTCGGAGACGTTGTAGCCGTCGAAGCCCCACTCGCCGCGCAGGACTTCGCCCACGAGGTGGCGGTGCTCGGTCATGGTCACGCCGTTGACCTGGTTGTACGCGGTCATGATGCCCCAGGGGCGGGCGTTCTCGACGATCGCCTCGAAGGGGGCCAAGTACAGCTCGCGCAGGGCGCGTTGGGAGACCTTGTTGTCCACCGTGAAGCGGTCGGTCTCGGCGTCGTTCGCCACGAAGTGCTTGACGGTCGTGCCGACGCCGCCGGACTGCACACCCTGGACGTAACCGGTGCCGATGACGCCCGTCAGGTAGGGGTCCTCGCTGTACGCCTCGAAGTGACGGCCGCCCAGCGGGGAGCGGTGGAGGTTGACGGTGGGTGCGAGGAGGACGTGCACGCCCTTGCGGCGGGCCTCCTGCGCGAGCAGCACGCCGGCGCGGCGGGCCAGATCCTGGTCCCAGGTGGCGGCGAGGGCGGTCGGGGAGGGCAGCGCCATGGAGGGGTCGTCGGCGGTCCAGCGGACACCGCGCACGCCGATCGGGCCGTCGGACATCACGAGGGGCTTCAGGCCGATCTCCGGCAGGGCGTGCAGCTCCCACATGTTCCGGCCGCCGAGCAGGCGGGCCTTGGCGTCGAGATCCAGCTTGCCGAGCGCGGCTTCGACGGCCGCCTCCCTGGCCCGGTCCCGGTCCCGCCCCTGCTCCCGGCCCTGCCCCTGCCCCTGGTCCTGGTCCTGGTCCGCCCGCGTGGCCTCGGTGGGCCGGGTTCCCGCCATGGCGGTGCCTCCTCGTTGAGTCCGTACCGTGCCGGTCCGTCTGCGCCGGTGCCTCCATCCTGCATCGCACACCTGTAGATCGGTAGGTTCCGTTATGCTGCCGTTATCTCAAGATGCCGTACGGTCCTCCGAGCAGGGACTTCAGGAAGGGGGGCGGGCCATGGCGGCCAGGGCCAGGAGCGAGGAGCGGCGCGCGGAGATCCTCCGGGCGGCGTTCGAGGTCATCGCCGAGCGTGGGTACCGGGGCGCGAGCCTCGGGGCGGTCGCCGAGCGGGTCGGGCTCACCCAGCAGGGCCTGCTGCACTACTTCCCCACCAAGGACGCCCTGCTGGTCGCCGTCCTGGAGGCGCGTGACCAGTGGGACGCGGTGCCGCGCGGCGAGTGGCGGCTCGATCTGCTCGGCTCGTTGGTCGAGTACAACGCGATGCGCCCCGGCATCGTGCAGACCTTCTCGGCCCTGCTCGGCGAGAGCGTCACGGACGGGCATCCGGCGCGGGCCTTCTTCACGGGGCGGTACGAGGCGGTGCGGGCGAACTTCGCGGCGGTGCTGCGCGCCGAGTACGGGGACCGCCTGCCGGGCGGACTCACCCCGGAGGCGGCCGCCCCGCTGATGACGGCCGTGATGGACGGGCTGCAGTACCAGTGGCTGCTCGACCCCGATTCGGTGGACATGCCGGGGGCGTTCAGGGCCTTTCTCTCGCTACTTGGGGAGGGGTCCGGCCGGGGCTCCGACGGCGGCCACGACGTCGACCTCGATTAGGGCCTCGGGGCGGAAGAGTCGCGGGACCTCGACGGTGGTGCTGGTGGGCGGGGTTCCGGTGAGGAACTCCCCGCGTACGGAGGCGTATTCGGCGAGGGTGTCGATGTCCGTCATGAACGTACGGATGTTGATCACGTCGGCGAGCGTGGCGCCGTGGGCCTTCAGGAGGGCGTCGAGGGCCTCGAAGATCCCCCGGGACTGCGTGGCGACGTCGCCACCCTCGGCGATCTGACCCGAGAGGTACAACAACGCACCACCGCCGGCGATTTGGACCCGGGCCACTTGGGAGTAGGGGCCGAGCGGCCGGGGCGCGGTGGTGGGGTTGTCGAGGGTGATCTGCATGATGCTCGCTCCTTGTCGCGGACCGGTGTCAGGCGTCGCGTCGGGCTCGGATGTGGGTGACGGCGCGGGAGATGTCCTCGTGGACGACGTCCGGGTCGGCGGCGGCCGCCTCGAGGTGGCCCGACACGGCCTCCATGACCGGCAGTTGAGCCATGCCGGTGGCCAAGCCGACGTCCTTGACGGCGAGGTCGCTGCCGAAGTGCACGTCGGCGGCGAAGGCGCGGGCGACCGCGCCGGCGAGCGGCCCTCCGGCGAGGGCCGTCTTGGCGGTGGCCTCGTCCAGGCCCAGGGCGTCGGCGAGCTTCATGGCCTCGGCGACGAGGGCGACGCCGCCGATGACCGCCGTGTTGACGACGAGCTTGAGCGCCGCGCCGGAGCCGAGGGCGCCGGTGCGGGTGACGGGGCCGAAGCGGGCGAGAACGTGCTCGACGCCCGCCGCGTCGCCGCCCGCGAGAATGCCGAGGCGTCCGGCCGCGGCCTTGTCGGTGCTGCCCATGACGGGGGCGTCGACGAGGGTGACCCCTGCGGGGACCCGCTCCCCCAACTCCTTGACGAGGTCGGGCCCGACGGTCGACATCTCCACCCAGTGGATGCCGGGGCGCAGCGCGGGGGTGATGGCCTCGGCGACGTCGCGCACGGCGTCGGGGCCCGCGAGCATCGTGATGACGACATCGGCGTCGCGCACGGCGTCGGCGGGGCTCGCCGCGGCCTCGGCCCCGGCGGCGACGAGGGGCTCCGCCTTCGCCGCGGTGCGGTTCCAGACGGTCAACGGGTGGCCTGCGGCGAGGAGTTGACGGGCCATCGGCTCACCCATGTGACCGAGTCCGAGGAATGCGATCTTTTCCATGCCCCCGACGCTAGGCCCGGCTCGGGGATGCGACAAGCGAGGCTCTAGCATGCGAGCCATGCCGAAACCGCATACCGCACGACCGACGGACACCGCGCGACCGGTGGACAGCGCGCAATCGGCGGACACCGCACGCCCGGCGGACAGCGCGCGACCGGCGGACAGCGCGCGACCGGTGGACATCGCGCGACCGGTGGACATCGCACTCCTGCCGGACGCCCCACCCCCCGACCTCTCGACCGTCTGGCTGAGGACCTTCCTGGAAGTGGCCCGGCACGGGTCGTTCACGGTGGCCGCGCGGGAGCTGGGGTGGACGCAGTCCGCCGTGTCGCGGCAGATCTCCGCCCTGGAGTCGGCACTCGGCGGAGCCCCGCTCTTCGACCGGCTGCCGCGCGGGGTGAGCCCTACCGCGCAGGGCCGCACCCTGCTGCCGCACGCGGAAGAGGTGCTGGCCCGACTGCGGCGCGTGGAAAGGGAGTTGGCGTCGCTGCGGGACGGATCGGGAGGGCTGCTGCGGGTCGGGGCGTTCGCGACGGCGGACGCGGGGCTCGTGCCGCGGGCGCTGGCGGATTTCCGCGCCCGCCACCCCGGCGTGGCCCTCACCCGGGAGGAGGGACTCACACCCGTGCTCCTGTCCCGCCTCGCGGAAGGCGAGCTCGACCTGGCGGTGGTCTCGACGACGGGAGGCGCGCTGCCCGACGCCGCGTACGAGCTGCATCATCTGCTCGACGAGACGCTGTACGTCGCGCTGCCCTCGACCCACCCGCTGGCGTCCGAGCCCCACCTCCGACTCCCCCGACTCGCCGACGAGGACTGGATATCCGGGAGCGCACGCGTCGAGGGCACCCTGCTGCACTCGGCGCTCCACCACGGCTTCCGGCCGCGCGTCGCGCACGTCGTCGCGGAGTGGACCGCGAAACAGGGGTACGTCGCCGCGGGGCTCGGCGTGGCCCTGGTCCCCGCGCTGGCGGCCGAGTCGGTGCGCCCGGACATCGCCCTGGTCCCGCTGCGTGACGACTCCGCCCCGACGCGCGCGGTGTACGCGGCGACGCCACGCGGCCGCGCGGTGCCACCCTCGGTGGCGTCCTTCCTGCGGGCGCTGCGGGCGGCCTGCCCGGCCGGGTGACGGGGCGCGCCGCCGGGGCCGTCGTATCAACGAGTGAACGGTGCGCGCATCATGGGGTGTTCTCCACGACGGTGCTGTAGTTGTGCAGCCGTACTCCGTCGGGGCCGTACACGTTGAGCACGTATCCCTTGTCGAGACGGACGTCTTCCGCGGCCAGGAAGGCCGCGAGGTGGGTGGCGAAGTCGTCGAACGGCTCGTATCCGTCCTTCTTGCGGGTCCGCACGGTCAGGACGAGGACGCCGCTCTCGTCCTTCGCGTGGCTGATCCCGTAGACCCCCTTGTCCCCTCCCGATGTGCCGTACCGGTCGGCCAGTTCGGCCGCGGACTCGGACACGGGCGCGGTGGCCTTCGGAGGACCGTCCTCCGACGCGTCCTTCCTCCACGGGGCGGCCCCCTCGACGCCGCAGCCGGACAGCAGGACGGTGGCGGCCAGGCAGAGTACGGGCAGGATCCGTTTCATCGGGGGTGCCTCCGCGAGCCGAATGCCAGGCCACGACAATTCGGTCAAAGGTGTCGGGCGCGGTGATCACCATAGCCACACGACAAAGGACAAAAGCAAAATCGGATGCGTCGGGACATCCGTGTGGTGACGATGGGATGCCCGATCAAGGAGACCCCGTGCCCGAAGGCAGGATGCACGCCGACGAAGCCGACGTGGACGAGGCCCTCGTGCGTCGTCTGATCGCCGGCCAGTTCCCGGAGTGGGCCGAACTCCCGGTGGAGCGCGTCGAATCGGCGGGGACGTCCAACGCCATGTACCGGCTCGGGGCGGACATGGTGGTGCGGCTGCCGCGGGTGGCGGGGGCCGCCGAGGACATCGATCAGGAGCACCGGTGGCTGCCCCGGCTCGCGGCGGCGCTGCCCGTCGCCGTGCCCGCGCCGCTGGGCAAGGGCGAGCCGGGCGAGGGGTACCCGTACCCCTGGTCGGTCTTCCGGTGGCTGGACGGCGCGACGCCCGATCCGGGCGAACCGCTCGCGGAGCCCGCCCTGTTCGGCAAGGACGTCGCGGAGTTCCTGGTCGCGCTGCGCGAGGTCGACCCGGCCGGGGCGCCCGTCTCCTACCGCGGCGACCCGCTGGCCGGGCGCGACGCCCGCACGCGCGAGGTGATCGCCGGGTTGCGCGGCACCGTGGACGAGCGGGCCGCGACCGCCGTGTGGGACGCCGCCGTGGCCGCCCCGGCATGGGAGCGGCCCGCTGTGTGGGTGCACGGGGATCTGCAGCCGGGCAATGTCCTCGTCGACCGCGGCCGCCTCGGTGCCGTCATCGACTTCGGCTGCATGGGCCTCGCCGACCCCGCCGTCGATCTGATCGCCGCGTGGTACCTGATGGATGCCGGGGCCCGCGAGGCCTTCCGTGCCGGGCTCGGCCCCGCGGCCGACGACGCGATGTGGGAGCGCGGGCGGGGCTGGGCCCTCACGATCGCCCTCGACGAACTCGCGTACTACAACCAGGAGACGAACCCGGCGATGGTCCGCGTCGCACGGCTCGTCGTCGGCAGGCTGACCGAGGCGGCCTGACCGAGGTGGCCTGACCGAGACGGGCCGATCGAGAGGGACGGGCCGAGGCGCATGGCCCGAGCCCTCGGTCGGCAACGGCCCGAACCCTCCGTCGGCAGCGGAACCGAACGCCGCTCACGGCGCCGACGCGAGGAGGTGCACCGCCAGGCCCGTGATCAGTGCGCTCGACGCCAGCGCCGTGAGCAGGCGGCCCCTGCTGCTCGTCAGGGCGCGGCCGAGCAGTGCGCCGCCGCCCGCGAGGAGCAGTTGCCAGCTCACCGAGGCGGTGAACGCGGCCAGGGCGAAGGCCACTTGCTCCAGGTGCGTCAGCGACGCGGTGGCGGGGCTGCCGAGGACGAGCGCGGCGAAGTAGATCACCGTGGCGGGGTTCAGGAGCGTGATGCCGAGCAGGGCGGCGTACGCGCGGGCGGGGCCCGGCGGTGTGCCGGTTCCGCCGGTGGCCGTGCCGCGCCCGCGGTACTGGCGGACGGCCACCCTCGCGCCGCGTGCCGCGAGGGCGAGCAGCACCAGGACCGAGGCCCAGCGCAGCGGCACGACGCCCGGTTCGACGACGTCACTGAGCGAGGCGCCGCCGACCGCGGCGACCAGGGCGTAGAGGCCGTCGGCGGTCGCGACGCCGAGGGCCGCGCAGGCGCCGATCCGCAGGGACGTGCGCGCGGTGAGCGCCACCAGGTAGGTCGCCACGCCGCCGACGGGCATGGCGATGCCGTACCCGGCGAGAAGCCCCGCGACCAGGACCGCGCTCATGCGCGCGCGGTGATCGGCCTCCGCGGTCGGCCGGTCTGCCGCTGCCCCCGCACCGGACCAGCGGCGGGGACGGTCAGCGGCAGGGCGGCGACGGCCGGGGTGGTGGTCATGGGCCGAGCTTCGCGGGGGCGGGGCGGAAGCGGCAACCGAATTACGGGGCGGGGCCGACCGCCGGTCCGCGCGGCGGGCACCGACAGGCCGAACCCCGGTCCGCGCACCCGGCACCGACAGCCCGAACCCCGGCCCACACACCCGGCACCGACAGCCCGAACCCCGGCCCACACACCCGGCACCGACAGCCCGAGCGGCGCGCCCCGGCGATCGGTTCACGCAGAGCGAGCGGCAGTCCGTGCGGGCGGCACACCCGCACGGCGGGACCGGCGCCGAGGCCCGGCGCAAGCGGTGACCGGTCGGCCCGAGCGAGCGACTGCCCGCCATCCGCGCAGCGTGACGCCTCCCACGCCCTCGTTACGCCCTCAGCCCCTCCGCGTACCGCCCCACAACCCCCCGCGCCGACTCCGGTGTGTGGTGGCCCACCAGGACCTGGGCGGTGAGACCGTCCGTCAGGGCCACCAGCGCGTGGGCCTCTTCCGTCGGGTCCAGGCCGGTGCGCAGTTCGCCCGTGTCCTGGCCGTAGCCGATCAGCCAGACCAGGAGTTCGCGCAGCTTCGCGTACGTCTCGCGCAGGACCGCCGCGAGTTCGTCGCTGACCGCCGCGTGGGCCACGAAGGCTCCCCAGACCCGCGCCTCCGTCCGGTCCTCCTCCTCGACCAGGGCGAGCGCCGACAGGGTGCGGTCCAGCAGGGTCACGGCCGACTGCGGGGAGTCCGAGGCCTCGATGCGGGCCTTGGCGCGGTCGCCGATCCGGCGCGAGATGCCCTCCAGGGCGAAGAGCAGCATCTCGTCCTTGGTGCGGAAGCAGCGCTGGACGGCGCCCATCGACACCTTCGCCTCCGCGGCGACGTCGCGGAGGCTGACGGACTCCATCCCGGAGCGGGCGATCAGGACACAGACCGCTTCGGCGATGCGACTGCGGCGGTCCTCGTAGTCGACCTGTCTGGGCACGTGAGATGGCTCCTTCCAGGAGCGTCGGGCGGGGCGTGAAGTTTTCGATGCGGTTGCATCGTAACCCGGCTGCATGCATGATCTGATGCGACCGCATCGGAAAAAGCGGTGCCGCACGCGTGGCGCCGCAGAGGAGAAGCGGTGCCGCACGCACGGCGCCACGTTCGGGGAGATACGCAGATGGCAACGCAATCCAAGAAGTCCTCCGAGGGCCTGTTGGCGCTCTTCGGTTTCATCCTGGTCGTGCAGGGCTTCGGCTCCGCGGTCACGGAGTCCGGCTGGAACACCAGCTTCGGCGTCTCCGCCCTGCTGCGGGAGGCCGGCGCGCCCGCGTGGACGGACCTGGCGGTCGGGGCCGTCGGCTGCGTGCTGCTCGCGGCCGCCGCCCGCGCCCGGATGACGCGCAAGGCGTCCTAGCCCCGCCCACCCTGCGGTACGCACCCCGTAGCGCCCGCCCCTCCCGTCCCGCGATACTTCCGCCACCCCACCGGTTACGGAAGGACTCGCGTGCTCTCACGACTTGGCGCCCTCGGCGTCGCCGCCCTGCTGGCCGGGCTCGCCGCCCCCGCTCCCGCCTCCGCCGCCCCGGCAGGCCGCACGGCCCCCACCGCCGAGGAGCTGCGGCTGGACCGCGCCGCCCCGCAGGAGATCCTGCGGCGCAGCGGATTCGACTCCGCCGCACCGGAGTTGGCCCGCGCGCTGGACAAGGCGCACTCCTACGGCCAGGCCAGGCGTCTCGTCGTACGGGAAGGAAAGGCGCTGTGGCGGCGGGCCGTGGACCGTGCGCAAGGGCGCGGCCCGGCGGGCGGGGATTTGAGCCGGGACGACGACCGGCCGCTGTACTGGGCGCGGCTCGGCATGACGCGGGAGCTGCGGCAGTGGGAGCCCGGCCGTTTCCGGCTCGACGAAGAGCAGCGGGCGCGGCTCATAGGCGAGTTGGAGCGCAGCTCACGCGGGCAGGACGCCGTCCACTACCCCGGTGGGCGCGGCAAGGGGCACGTCAAGCGCATCCTCGTGACCGGCTTCGACCCGTTCACCCTCGACCGGGACGTCCGGATCAGCAACCCGTCGGGCGCCGCCGCGCTCGCCCTGGACGGCACGACGATCCGGACCGCCGACGGGCCTGCCCGCATCGAGGCGGTGACCTTCCCCGTGCGCTGGCAGGACTTCTCGGACGGGGCCGTGGAGCGGGCACTGCGGCCGCATCTGCCGCGCGTCGACCTGTTCACCACCATCAGCCAGGGTCGCGTAGGAAAGTTCGACGTCGAGCGGACCAACGGCGCCTGGCGCGGCGGCTTCCCCGACAACGACAACCTCTCGCGCACCGGGACCGTCCCGGTGGGCGACCCCGCCTCACAGCCCCAGTGGACGTCGACGACCCTCCCGTACAAGGACATCGTGGCCGCGAAGACCGGCCGTTTCCCCGTGTACGACAACACGTCGGTGACCGAGATCCCGGCGGGCGGCGGCGAGCCCGTGGTCAGGCCCGGCGGGCCCACCGAGGGGTCGACGGCGCGCGAGGGCGGCGGGGGCAACTACCTGTCGAACGAGATCGCCTACCGCGCCACGCTCCTGCGCGACCGGCTCGGGCTGCACGAGAGGCTGCCCGGCGGCCATGTGCACACGCCCGTCCTGCAGTTCGGCGCGGGGAACACCGATCCGGCGACGGGCGCCGTCACCGATCCCGAGTTCGTGCGGAACCGGCTCGACATCATCGCTCAGGTGAAGGGAATCCTCGGGGTCGCCGCCTCGTCGTCGTCCTGACCCGCGACGGCGGTACGTGAGCCGTCGCCGTCCGAGCCGTTCTCGCCAAGGAGGTCCCGTGCCATCAGCGTCGCGCCCGCGACCGCGCCCGGCATCAGGAACACGGCGACGAACGGCACCAGGAAGGCGACGGCGAGCGGCGTCCCGAAGCCCCAGGCGAGTTGCTTGCGACCGCGCAACAGGGCGAGGCGCTCGCGGAGTTGGACACCGCGGCGCTGCATCGCGACCGCGGTGAGCTCCTCCACGAGGAAGAAACCGGTCACGCAGAAGCCGACCATCGGGATCACGGTCTGACCGACGACCGGGATGAAGCCGAGCGCGAAGAGCAGGACGCCCCACAGCGCCGCGCGCACCACGATGCGCAGGCTGTCCCGCGCGGAGATCCACAGGTCGCGCCAGAGCGGAAGGCCCGACTCGGGGGCGTGGCCGCACTCGGAGATGTCGACCTGCTCGGAGAGCGATTCGTAGAAGGGCTCCCCGATGAGCAGCGTCACCGCGGTGAAGGTGACGACGGAGAGCAGCAGCGCGAGGGCGAAGAGCAGGGCCGTCAGGAAGCCGCGGAAGAGGCCGAGCCAGGGCGAGGACCAGTCGTCGGCGAACGGCGTGGCCCAGCCGACCAGATCGACGCCCCACAGGGCGAGCGAGACGAGCGCGGCCGCGTAGAGGACGAGCGTGATGAGGCCGGGCAGCAGCCCCCATCCGTACTGCTTGCCGTGCTGGGCGACCCAGCGCTGGCCCTTCATCAAGTAGCCGAAGCCCACACCGAGATCGCGCATGCGGCACACCTTAGCCGCAGGTCGCCGGGGGTTTGTTCGTGGTCATGTGCCAGGACTGTCACAGGTGGCGTGCGCCGGGACGGCACAGGAGGGAAGCAAGGCCCTCTTGTTGAACGGGAGTTGAACCGGTAAGACCTCGCTTACCGATCTTCCGGAGGTACGTATGGGTATATCCCGGCCGAAAAGGCCCGTTCCGCACAGACCCGTTCTGCTCACCGCCACCGCCACGGTCGGCGCGCTGGTCCTCACCGCGCTCGCCCCGGGCAGCGCGACCGCGGACCCGACGCCCCGTCCGGTCACCCGCGAGGGCTCGCCGCTCGGCGCCGACCGGGCCGCCAAGACGCCACAGGCGGCCGCCGAGCGCGCCCTCGGCGACGCGCGGTCCACGGCCCCGGGGCTCGGCGGTGACAAGGGCCGCGGGTACCCGCGCGAGCAGCAGCTCGACGTGCCCCCGGAGAATCCGGCCGACAAGTCGATCAAGCTGGGGCTCACGCCGTACCACGGCATAGCCCCGAAGCTGAACGCCCTGCAGCGCGTCGGCGACCGCGTGAGCGTGGAGATCGCGGGCCGTTCCGCGGGCGGGCACCAGCTCTACCTCGTGACCGTCACCGCCCCCGAGTCCGCGCGCGAGACGGCCCGGCAGACGCGGATGCGGGAGCGAATAGAGAACGACCCCGCGGGAGCCGCGAAGGACGGGGCGATCAAGTCCTCGTACAAGACACCCGTCTTCATCAACAACAACATCCACGGCAACGAGTGGGAGGGCACCGACGCGGCCCTGAAGCTCATCGAGAAGCTGGCGAGCGCGAAGGACGCGAAGAGCAAGGACCTCCTCGCGCACAACCGCCTCTACTTCAACATCACCACCAATCCCGACGGACGCATCGCGGGCACCCGCGCCAACGCCAACGGCTTCGACCTCAACCGCGACTTCATCACCGCCTCGCAGCCCGAGGTCCGCGCCGTCCGGCAGATCGCCATCGCCAAGCAGCCCGCGGTCATGATCGACCTGCACGGCTATGTGAACGGCACGCTGATCGAGCCGACCACTCCCCCGCACGGCGAGAACTACGAGTACGACCTCTTCCTGAAGAACTCCTACGCCAACGCGCTCGGCATGGAGGCCGCCGTCAACGGCCTCGGGTACACGGAGGAGAAGGACGGCGTGAAGCCCGCCGTCATCCCCTTCCGTGACCAGGAGGAGGGCTGGGACGACTGGCCGCCGATCTTCACCCCGCAGTACATGCCCTTCCACGGCGCGGTCGCCACGCACACCATCGAGTTCCCGATGCAGGTGAACAACGACGAGTACGAGTCGCAGCCGGTCGCGGAGCTGCGCCGCAGGGCCAGGATCAACACGGACATCGCGGGCGCCGCGATGCGCGCCACCCTCGACTACACCGACCGTCATCGCACCTCGGTGATCGCCGACCAGATCGAGGTGTTCCGGCGGGGCGCGACCGGCGCGAAGCAGGTGCCGGTGTCGGAGGAGACCGTGCCCGGCGTGCCCGGGATCGGTCCCGAGGACGTGTACACGACCGAGTTCCCGCGTGCGTACGTGATTCCGGCGGGCGGCGCCAAGGGCAGCGGTCGCGACCAGCGCTCGGCGACGGCCGCGGCGCGGCTCGTGGACCATCTGATCGCGGGCGACGTCCGCGTGGAGCGGGCGAGCCACGCCTTCCGGCTCGGCGGGCGGACGTACGCGAAGGGCTCGTACGTCGTCGACATGCACCAGCCCAAGCGGGGCCTGGCCAATGTGATGCTGGCCGACGGGCGCGACATCAGCGACAAGGTGTCGACCATGTACGACATCTCGGGCTGGAGCCTCGGACGGCTGTGGGGCGCGAGCGTGGACGCCGTGAAGGGCGGCGACCTGTCGGGCGTCCACGCGCGTCCGGTGCGGGCCGCCTCTCATGTGGGGTACGTGGCGCCGCGCGGCAATCTGCGGCTGCGGCTCGACGACCCGCGCGAGATCGCCGCGCTCAACTCCCTGCTCGCGGACGGGATCTCGGTACGCCGTGACCGTGACGGCAGCGCGATCGTGCCGTCGTCCGCGCGCCGTGCCGCGGCGAAGGCGGCGAAGAGGTACGACGTCTCCTTCGACGCCACGAAGGCCAAGGGGGGCGCCGCGCTGCACCGCACGCGGGTCGCCGCGGCCGTCACGCCCGGCGAGCTGTTCGCGCTGCGGGAGATGCACTTCGACGTGGTGCCCGTGTCGACCGCGACGCTCAACTCCGGCTTCGACTGGAAGAAGGCGGACGTACTCTTCGTCTCCGCGGGCCTCGACTACACCGAGCTCAACGCCTCGGCGAAGGCCGGCCTCGACCGCTTCCTCGCCGAGGACGGCGGCCTGGTCGGCCGCGGCGCGGGCGGCGCCGCGCTGAACTCCGACGCGAAGCTGATCGCCGCCGAGCCCGTCGAGGGCAACGGCGACGCCAACGGCGTGGTCCGCGTGACCGGTTCGGGCGGCACGATCACCGGCGGCGCCCCGGACCACAGCTTCGTCTACAGCCCCGTGTGGTTCACCGGCCTCGGCTCGGGTGTGCGCGTGGAGCAGCGGTACGGCACCGGCAACCCGCTGGTGTCCGGGCACTGGAGGGCCGCGCAGGACGGCAGCGGCGGGCCGAAGGACGCCGCGGGACAGGCCGCGGTCGTCAGCGGCACGGCCAAGGGCACGGACGTCGTCCTGTTCGGCACCGAGCCGCTCTTCCGCGACCACCCGAAGGGGGTGTTCCCGCAGGTCGGGCGGGCGCTGCTGAGCGTCGGCTGAGGCCGCGCCCGGCATCCCGTCCCGGGCGGGGCGGGATGCCGGGCCGGGGCAGGGCGGGAATGCCGGGCCGGGGTGGGGCGGTTGACCGGAGCACGATCGTCCCGTCGCGCCCTGGAGGCTGTTCAGCATGACCCGTGAGATCCGAGTGCAGGGCACCGTCGTCGAGGGATTCGAGGCGGTGCGCGACGAGTTCACCGCTGTCCTCGCCGGTGAGGAGCCCCACTACGCGGGACAGCTGGCCGCGTACGTCAAGGGCCGCAGGGTCGTCGACCTGTGGGTGGGGCCCGACACCGGGGCCGACACGCTGTACGGCGTGTACTCGTCCACGAAGGGCGCCGCCCACCTCGTCGTCGCCCTGCTCGTCCAGGACGGCGTGCTCGACCTGGACCGTGAAGTCGCCCACTACTGGCCGGAGTTCGCCGCCGAGGGCAAGGGCGCGGTGACCCTGCGCGAGCTGCTCGCACACCGCGCGGGCGTCTCCGGCGCCGACTCCGGCTTCTCCCCCGAGGAACTCGCCGACGACCGGGCGGTCGCCGCGCGCCTGGCGGCACAGCGCCCGTACTGGCGGCCCGGCACCACCTTCGGCTACCACGCCCTGTCCATCGGGGCGCTCGCGGGCGAGGTGGTGTTCCGGGCCACCGGGCGGACGCTTCAGGAGCTGTACGAGGAGCGGGTGCGCGCCCCGTTCGGGCTCGACTTCTACCTCGGCCTGCCCGAGGAGCACGAAGGACGGTTCCACTCGGTCCTGCCGATGGCCCCTACGCCGGAGCAGCAGGCGCTCCTCGCGGCCCTGCCGACCGGGCCGCACACCCTCACCTCCATCGCCTTCAACCGCAACGGAGCACAGCCCACCGACCTGGAGGCGCTGCCCAACTCCCGCCTCGTACGCGCCAAGGGGCCCGCGTCGGTGGGCGGCGTGGCCTCGGCGCGCGGCCTCGCGGGGATGTACGCCGCCGCGACCACCGGGATCGAAGGACGCGAGGCGCTCCTGAAGCCCGACACCCTCGCCGAGTTCGGGCAGATCCAGTCGATCGGGCACGACCTGGTGGCGCGGGCCCACAAGGTGTTCGCGGTCGGCTTCCAGGCCACCGCCGAGGCCTGGTACCCGTTCCTCGGCGCGGGCGCCATCGGGCACAGCGGCGCGGGCGGCTCGCAGGCGTTCGCCGATCCGCGCAGCGGTCTCGCGTACGGGTACGCGCGGCGGCGGTTCGCTTTCCCCGGCGGCCCCGCGGCGGAGAACGAGCGGCTCGCACGGGTGGTGCACGAGGCGGCGCTCGCGACGGGCTGACGTACGGCGCCTTCCACCGACGTACGTCGCCTTGCGACGCGTACGACGAAGGGCCGCACCCCCGCTTCGGGGTGCGGCCCTCGCGTACGCGGAGGCGGGCCGGGTCAGGCGACCGCGAGCTCGACCTTGATGTTGCCGCGCGTGGCGTTCGAGTAGGGGCACACCTGGTGGGCCTTCTCGATCAGGGACTGCGCGGTGGCCGCGTCCACATTCGGGATGGAGGCGGTGATCTCGACCTCCAGGCCGAAGCCACCGGCCTCGTTCTGGCCGATGCCGACCTTGGCGGTCACCGTCGAGCCGGAGATGTCGGCGTTCTCCTTGCGGGCGACGACGCCGAGGGCGCCCTGGAAGCAAGCGCTGTAGCCGGCCGCGAAGAGCTGCTCCGGGTTGGTGCCCGCGCCGCTGCCGCCCATCTCCTTCGGGGGGTTCACGACGACGTCGAGCTTGCCGTCGTCGCTGGCCACGCGGCCGTCGCGGCCGTTCTCGGCGGTGGCGACGGCGGTGTACTTGACGTCGATCTTCTGGATGGACATAACTGCCGGTTCCTCCTGAGATGTGACGTGGCGCGCGCCCACAACCACGAATTGTGGAATCAGGTTATCGGATGCCGGAAGATCGACGACAGGGCCGTCTCAGGCGAGGGAGACGATCATCTTTCCCGTGTTCTCGCCGCGGAGCATGCCGAGGAATGCCTCGACGCCGTTCTCGACGCCCTCGACGACCGTCTCGCGGTACTTGAGCTCGCCGGAGCGCACCCAGGCGCCGACCTCGCGCACGAACTCGGGCTGCAGCGCCTCGTGGTCGCCCACGAGCATGCCCTGCAGCCGCAGGCGCTTGCCGATGACCATGGCGAGGTTGGTCGGGCCCGGGGTCGGCTCGGTGTCGTTGTAGCCGGCGATCATGCCGCAGATGGTGGCGCGGCCGTGCACGTTCATGCGGCTGATGGCGGCCTCCAGGTGCTCACCGCCGACGTTGTCGAAGTAGACGTCGATGCCGCCGGGCGCGGCCTCCTTGAGCTGCTCGACGACGGGCTTCGCGTCCTTGTAGTTGAAGGCCGCGTCGAAGCCGTACTCCTCGACGAGCAGCTTCACCTTGTCGTCCGAGCCCGCCGAGCCGACGACGCGCGAGGCGCCCTTCAGCTTCGCGATCTGGCCGACCTGGCTGCCGACGGCACCGGCCGCACCGGAGACGAAGACGGAGTCGCCCTCCTTGAAGGAGGCCACCTCGAGCAGTCCCGCGTACGCCGTGAGGCCCGTCATGCCGAGCACGCCGAGGTAGGCGGAGAGGGGCGCGGCCTGCGGGTCCACCTTCGTGGCCTGCCGGGCGGGGACGGTGGCGTACTCGCGCCAGCCCCCGAAGTGCAGGACGTGGTCGCCCACCGCGAAGCCCTCGGCGTTCGACGCGACGACCTCGCCGACCGCGCCGCCGTCCATGGGGTTCTCGAGCTGGAACGGCGGGATGTACGACTTCACGTCGTTCATCCGGCCCCGCATGTACGGGTCCACGGAGAAGTGGAGGTTGCGGACCAGGACGTGCCGCTCGGCCGGGGCGGTGACGGGAACCTCGCGCAGGGCGAAGTCCTCCGGGACCGGCCAGCCTTCCGGGCGCCGCACGAGGTGCCATTCACGGCTGACGGAGGGGAGCTGCTCGGGGGTGACGGACATAGGGGCGTCCTCCTGGTGCCTCAGAAATACTTCAGGTTCTGAAACAACCATGCTCCTCAATATTTAAGAATGTCAAGTAAATGGGTAGCCTGGTGACCATGACGAACATCGATCCGCTGACTCTCGAAGTCGTCGAGCTCATCGGCACGGTCGTGGGGCGCTACCACGAGGAGTACGAGGAGGCGGCCGCCGAGCACGCGCTGACCGGGGCGCAGGCCCGTGTCCTCGGGCTGCTCTCGCTCGAACCGATGCCGATGCGGCTCGTGGCGCGGAAGATGAAGTGCGAGCCGTCGAACATCACGGGCATCGTCGACCGCCTGGAGGCGCGCGGCCTCGTCGAGCGGCGGCCCGACCCCGCCGACCGGCGCGTGAAGCTGGCGGCGCCCACGGCCGAGGGCGTCCGGGTCGCCCGGAGCCTGCGGGAATCGCTGAACTTCGCGCGGGAGCCGCTGGCGGAGCTGTCGCGCGAGGAGAGGCTGTCCCTGCGAGGGCTGCTGCGCAGGATGCTGGGTGAGGTGGAGTAGGGGCGGGGCGGTAGAGGCGGGGGGGGGAAGCTCCTTGCCGGCATTCCGTCCGCGGGTACTTCGTGGCTGGTCGCGCAGTTCCCCGCGCCCCTTCGGGACGCGGCCCGACCGTGCGTTACGTGCACCGCCAACCGTCCGTTACGTGCACCACCACAGGAAGCGGTCGCACGTCTCGGTCGGGGACGGCTCGGGAGGCCGGGTCGGCTGTGGCTTCTCCGAGGCGGGTGGGGGTGACGTGGGGCGGGACGGGCCTGGCGAGTCGCCCTGCGGGGCCGACTCGGTGGGGGACGAGGGGCCGGGCCTTTCGTCCGACTCCCCCTCGCCGCCCGCCTCTTCGCTCTCCCGCGCCTTCTTCCCCTCGCGCCCCTTCTCCTTGCCGTCTTTGTCCTTGCCCTTGACCTTGCCCTTGTCCTCGGCCTCGGCCTCGGCCTGCGTCGCGGAGGCCGACGCGGCCGCCTGCTCCGCGGCCGCCGTGCCGTCGGAGGTGCCGCCCTCCGGGTCCTGCGCCTCCTGCGCGGACGGAGTCCGGGCCGCGTCGCCGTCCGGCGCGGCGGCGGCCGTCGGCTCCTCCGACGGGCCCTCCGTGCCCAGTTCGGCGAGGCTCAGGCCGCCCGCCGCGAGCGCGAGGCCCGCGGTGACGAGCAGGATCCTGCGGCGCTTGCGGCGGTGCGCCCTGCGGCCGCGCTCCCTGCGGCGGGAGCGGCCACCGGTGCGCGGGGACTCGTCCTCGTACGCGTCGTCGTACCCGTCGGGCTCCTCCCGCGCGGCGACGGACTGCGCGTACTCCCGGCAGGCTTCGGCCGGGGTACCGCACCCCGGGCAGGCGAGGGCGCCGTTGAGGTGCCTGCGGCACGGGTGGCAGTAGTCCATGAGGCATGGAGGCTAGGTGCACCGCCGGTAACAGCGGAAGCCGCCGCTGTGAAAGTTGTGTGCGGAATCAAAAGCTCCGGCGCGGCGGGCGTTGTCCGTGGCGAAGGGCGTGCACGGCGGGAGTTGTCAGTGGCAGGAGGCATGATCGGGGCATGACGCAGAACCTCTCGGGCGCGCTGCACGCCCTTGCCCACGCCCACCTTCCCTCCGACGCGGCCGAGCAGTGGCTGGGGCTGCTGCGGCCCGGCATCCGGCTCGCCGGGGCCGGCGGAGACGACGCGGTGGTGGGGCAGTTGGGCGGCGAGCCCCGGCTCCCCGCGGACGTGGAATGGCCGGTGTGGGAGGGGTTCGGCCCGCTGTCGTTCGTCGCCTCGGTCGACTGCGCGGCGCTGCCCGCGGACGCGCTGGACATACCGTTCCCCACGAGCGGCACACTGGCCTTCTTCCACTTCGACGGCCAACTGGACGACGGGGACGCCCTGGTGGACGTCGGCGACCCCGAGACATGGGACGGCGCCCGTGTCGTCCACGTGCCCGCGGGGGTTCCCGTCACCGAGCGGGCCACGCCTGCGGGCCTCGACCCCTACCCGCATGTGCCGCTCGCCGCGCGCGTGATCCTGACGGTGGCGGAACCCACGCATCCGCAGATCCAGCGGGTGGTCGCGCCGGAGGGCGAGCTCCTGGAGGAGTACGAACACCCGCTGTGCTCCGCCGAGTTCGCCGACGCCCTGCTCGACTACGACGACGCGGCGGGGCACCAGCTCGGCGGCACCCCGCAGTCCGTGCAGGGCCCGGTCGAACTGGAGGTGGCACGCGCGGCGCTCGGCCCCGGGACGGACTGGCACGATCCCCGCCTCGGGGACGAGATGGACCAGTGGGTGCAGCTGGCCCAGTTCGAGTCGGACGACACGGCGGACATGATGTGGGGCGACACGGGCTGCCTGTACTGGCTGATACGCCCGGCCGACCTGGCCGAACTCCGCTTCGAGCGTGCGCTGTTCACCTGGCAGTGCTACTGACCCGCACCCCCTGGGGGGGGAACGGGCCGGGCCCTGCTACGCCCTGCCCAGCTGCCCCCTCAACCGCCGTGCCCTGAGCACCAGTTCCAGCTCGAAGCGGCGGTCGGGGTCGTCTATCTCGTCGCCCCAGAGATCCCTGATCTGGCGGAGGCGGTAACGGACGGTCTGGGGGTGCACCCCGAGGCGGGCGGCCACCTCGGGGGCGCCGCCGCGCGTCTCCAGCCAGGCCAGGAGGGTCTCGGCGAGGCGGCGCCCGTGGGCGGGGCCGCAGTGGTCCAGGGGCGCGAGGCAGCGGCGGGACAGGTCCTCGATGAGCTCCTCGGGCTGCAGGAGCACCAGGGCCTCGGTGTGCTCGGTGCAGTGCAGCACTTCACCGGAGGGCAGCAGACCGCGCTCCATCAGGCGCACCGCGGCCTCGGCCCAGCGCAGCGACTTGGCGGCGTCGGCGAGGGGCACGGGCGGTCCGATGGCTCCCGACCATCCCGCCATGGCACGGCGCAGGAGCTCGGGGCGTCCGGCCGCGTCGGGGTCGGGCACGACCATGCGGGGCTGTTCGGCCTCCATGTCGAGCAGCACGCCCTGCCCCACGGCCGGGGCGACGGACTCCCTGGCGGGGCGCAACAGGACGCCCACGGCGACGCGTTCGGGCAGCTGCCAGCCGACCCGGGCGGCGCGCTCGCCGAGTCCGTTGCCGAGGGCCCCGGATCCGGAACCGGAGCCGGACGACGATCCCGAGCCGGGCCCTGACGCTGCCGGGCCGCCGCTGCCGGTGTCGGGGCGGCGGTCCGTGAGCAGCAGCTCCATCAACTTCCGCTGCAACCGCAGCCGTTCGCCCGCCTCACGGGCCGCGGCCTCCGCGTATCCGCGTACGGACTGGTCGACGAGCCCGTCCAGGTACTCGAAGCCCGACTCGGCGAGTTCGTACATGGCAGGCGGCGGGATCTCGATCTGCTGGCCGATCTCGGCGAGGCGGCGCCAGGCGAGACGTACCCCGAGGCGGTAGATCGCCTGGAGCGAGTCGAGGCTGCGCCCGTGCAGACCCTCGCCGCGGCCGAACTCCTGGAAGACCTCCAGGTGATAGCGCGGCCGCCCCTCCTGGGACGCCAGTTGCTGGACGAACCCCTCCAGGGCGCGGCGGATCCCGATCAACGCCATCGGCTCGCCCGAGTCGTCGAGCACGACGGGCAGCCCGGGGTACTCGGCGCGGATCTCCCGCAGGATGTCCTGCGCGAGCGCGGGGACCTCCTCCAGGGCGAGGGCGGCGAACTGCCGTACCTGGTGCGGGGGGACGTCGCGCCAGGCGGAGCGGTGGTCGGAGGTCCGGTCGTCGGACATCGCCCGGTCACCAGCCGTCAGGTCGTCGGACATGCGGTCATCAGAAGTCCGGTCGTCGGACAACTGGTCCTCAGACAACCGGCCCTCGGACAACTGGTCCTCGGACAACCGGTCGTCCGACAACCGGTCGTCCGACATCCAGTCGTCAGAGGCCTGCGTACGCGTGGCAGCCACAGTCACTCACTGCCCCCGCGCAGGCGTCTCGTAATGCACCAGCGGTGTATTCGGCTGGTCGGGCGTGGCGTTGAGGAGGGCGACGATGCCGAGCGACGCGCCCACGGCGAGGAGCGCCCCGGCGGCGACGGTGAGTGATGCGGCGAGCAGTCGGTGCATTGCGAGGGTCAGCCTCTCTGTCGGAGGTCGTCCCCACCCCGGTCACGCGGTCCCTGGTCATGGTCGAGCGGCTCTCGCCATGAAGTCGCTGGTCGCACAGTCCACGCCGGCCCCGTCCGGCGAGTGCCCAGTGTCGGCAATGCATTGACACCTCGTCAAGGGTGCGCCTACGGTTCCCGGCCCATACGGCTCGGTAACACTTCTCCCGCCCTCAGCCCAGGAGTGACCCCCATGCGCCGCACGGCTTCTCCGCTCTCGCTGATCCTTCTCGGTCTTGGCGCGTTTCTTCTGGTCCTCGCACCGATGCTGGCCTGGTACGTCGAGCCACGCGCGAAACGCACGCCCGTCGATATCGACATCACCACCGTCTTCAAGGGCAAGGGAAGTTATTTCGACACCGAGAAGATCAAGACGGTCCGCGACCAGAACCTCACCGTCACCCGGCAGGTGCGCGGCGACGTGGCCGACAGCGAGGACAGCGGGCGCGCGGTCTGGGACGTGTCCACGTCCATCGACCCGGACAAGTCGCTGCCCGCGGCCGACCCGCACGACTCGCTCCAGTGGACCCTCGAGCGCTGGGTCACCGACCGGGAGACGAACGCGCCGGTGCACTGCTGCGGCGAGGAGCCGTACTTCGAGGGCGAGGCCTATCTGAAGTTTCCCTTCGACGTGGAGAAGCGGTCCTACCGCTGGTGGGACCCCACGCTGGGCGCCACCGTGCCGCTGACCTACCGGGGCACGAAGAAGATCCAGGGGTACGAGGGACTCCGCTTCACCGGCACCGTGAAGGCGACCAGGACGGGCACGCGTCAGGTGCCGGGACGGCTCGTCGGGCAGCCGAGGAAGAGCCAGGTGATGGCCGACGAGTACTACGCCAACCACGGCGTCGAGCTGGTCGCCGACCAGCGCACCGGCCGGATCATCTACGCCGCGATCGGCCCCCGCAAGACGCTGCGCGCGCCGGGCTCGGACAAGGACGCGACGGTGCTGCTCGACAGCGAGCGGATCGCGTTCACCCCGGCCACGCAGAAGGCCCAGGTCAAGCTCGCAAAGGACGACAACAGCCGTCTGGAACTGGTCGGCGAGACGCTTCCGGTCGGTGCGGCCGCGCTGGGCGGGGTACTCGCGGTGGCGGGAATCGTGCTCGTCGTACGAGGGCGTCGTGACGACGGGGCGAACGGGCGGGGACGGCGCGATGAATCGGCGGAGCCGGGCAGTCCGAATCCTGATACGTCACCGACGGCCCTGCAGCCCACCACGATGTGATGAGACGTCAGCTCCGGAAAGCCCGGAAATTGTCACTTCGGTGAGTAGCCGCGCGGTTCCGGGCGGCGAAAACTGTCCAGCCCCACCCCCGCACAGTCCTCGCACCGCCCCCGCACAGGCCGAGCACAGCACCTCCGCAAGCCAGCCCCCACAGTTCCGCACCCTGAGACGAGTTGGAGCACGCATGCCCCAGCACGTACCGTCCTCGCTGCGCGCGGCCGCCCCACGGCGCGCGGAGCGGCTTCCGGCGCCTCCCCCACAGCCGCGCCGGATCGTCTTCCTCGCCCACCGCGACCTCGGCAATCCGGCCGCGGGCGGCTCCGAACTCCTCGTCGACCGACTCGCCGACGGGCTCAGCAAGCTGGGCCACCAGGTCACTCTGCTGTGCGGAGGACCGGCCGCGTACCGCGACTACCGCGTGGTGTCCGCGGGCGGCGACCTGGGCCACTACCTGCGGGCGCGCTCCGCGTTCGCGCGGCAGGTCGGTGACTGCGACCTGCTCGTCGAGGTCTGCAACGGCATGCCGTACCTGGCGCCGCTGTGGCACCGCGGGCCCACCCTCTGTCTGGTCAACCACGTCCACACCGATCTGTGGGGGATGCGCTTCCAGGGCGCGCTCGCCCCCGCGGCCCGGCTCGGCCGAAGACTTGAGCACTGGGCCCTCTCGGGCGCCCAGCGCGGCAATCTGCTCGTGGCCGTCTCGCCGTCGACGGCCACGGCGCTGCGGGCGATCGGCGTCGAGCGCGAGCGCATCCGGATCGTGCACAACGGCGTCGAGGAGCCGGGCCCGCTGCACCCCCGCTCGGACGAGCCCCTGTTCCTCGCGATGGGCCGGCTCGTCGAGTACAAGCGGATCGATCTGCTGCTGCGGCTGTGGGAGCGCGTCAGACCCGTCACGGGCGGCCGGCTCGTGATCGTGGGCGACGGGCCGGAGCGGCAGCGCCTGGAGCAACTGGCAGGCCCTGGCGTCGAGTTCAGAGGTCATGTCTCCGAGGCCGAGAAGCACCGGCTGCTCTGCGAGGCCTGGATGCTGCTGCATCCGTCGGCCGTGGAGGGCTGGGGGCTCGTCATCACGGAGGCGGCGACGCGTTCGACGCCCTCGATCGGCTTCGACGTCCCCGGCGTCCGTGACTCCATCGAGGACGGCGCGACCGGGCTCCTGGCCCGGGGCGAGAGCTCCTTCGCCGCCGCCTGGTGCACCCTGGCGCTGAGCGCCGAGCGCCGCAGGGCCCTCGGCAAGGCCGCGGGCGAACGGGCCGCGCAGTTCCGCTGGGCCAACACCGTGCGGCAGTTCCAGGCGGTGGCCGCGGAGGCGGTGGCGGCCGAGGCGGTCGCCGCTCACCACGCGCCCCTCGGGGACCCGATGTCCCAGGGGTCTGTGTGAAGGACCCGTCGCTGCGCCGTTCCGCCACCCTCTTCCGGGCCTTCCTGCGCGAGCAGCGGGAGCCCGAGCGCTGCTACACCCTCCTCGCCCGGGACGCCGCCGACCAGGTCGAGGCGTACGTACCGGTGAAGGGCCGCGTCGTCGTCGACATCGGCGGCGGGGGCGGCTACTTCACCGAGGAGTTCCGGCGGCGCGGGGCGCAGAGCTTCCTCTTCGAGCCGGACCCGGCCGAGCTGGGGGCGGGGCCCCCGCAGGGCTCGGTCGTGGCCGACGGCTATCTGCTGCCCCTGGCGGACGGCGTCGCCGACGTCACGTTCTCCTCGAACGTCCTGGAGCACGTGGACGATCCCCAGACGTTCCTGAGCGAGATGGTCCGGGTCACCAGGCCCGGCGGGCTGATGTATGTCTCGTTCACCAACTGGCTCTCCCCCTGGGGCGGTCACGAGTGGGCGCCCTGGCACTACCTGGGCGCCGAGCGCGGCCGCGCCCGCTATGAACGACGTACCGGAAGGGCCGCGAAGCACACGCTCGGCGAGAACCTCTTCGCGCACCACGTCGGGACGACCCTGCGCCAGGTGCGGGCCCGCGACGACGTGACCGTCGTGTCGGCCCGCTCGCGCTACTGGCCGTTTTGGGCCGGGGCGATCACCAAGGTGCCGGGTGTGCGCGAGTTCGCGACCTGGAATCTCCTCCTCATCCTCAGGCGGTGTCCATGACCACGGTCCAGGCCCCACCCCCGGCGGCCGTACGGCCCACGACCGAAGCCCCTGAACCCTCGCGGGGGCCGCGTTCGCGGCGCTGGCTGCTGGGGTTCTGGGCCGTGGTGTTCGTGCTGTTCTGCGCGGTGAAACCGGGGCGGATGACGTTCGACACCAAGCTCGGTGTCGCCGTCGATCCCTGGCAGTTCCTCTCCGACCTGGGCCAGTTGTGGCACGACAGGGGCGGTTTCGGCGGAATCCAGGACCAGTACGTCGGCTATGCGTTCCCGATGCTGCCGTTCTACGGCCTGGCCAAGCTGGTGCAGCTGCCGGTGTGGCTGGCCGAGCGGCTGTGGTTCTCGCTGATCGTGGCGGCGGCCTTCTGGGGCGCCCTGCGCCTGGCCGAGCGCCTGGGCATCGGCAGCCGTCCCAGCCGGCTGCTCGGCGCGGTGGTGTACGCGCTGTGGCCGACGTTCACCGTGGTCGTCGGGTCGACGTCGGCGGCGGCGCTGCCCGGCGCGGTCCTGCCGTGGGTGCTGCTGCCGCTTCTGAACGAGCGGATCAGCGCGCGCCTGGCCGCCTGCCGTTCGGCGCTGATCATTCCGTTCATGGGCGGGGTGAACGCGGCGTCGACGCTGGCCTCACTGCTTCCGGTGGCCCTGTATCTGCTGTCGCGCCCGAACGGCCCGCGCAAGCGGAAGCTGCTCATGTGGTGGGTGCCGGGCGTGATCCTGGCGACCGCGTGGTGGGTCGTACCGCTGCTGATGCTCGGCTTCTACGGCGAGAACTTCCTTCCGTACGTGGAGAATTCGGCCACCACCACCGGCACGATGTCGGCCACCGAGACCTTGCGCGGCGCCGGGAACTGGGTGGCGTACCTGAACTTCGGTGAGGCGTGGCTGCCCGCGGGCTGGACGGTGGCGACGGCCGTCGTGACGATCGTGTGTTCCGCGCTGGCCGCGGGGCTCGGTCTCGCGGGTCTGGCGCGCCGGGACCTGCCGGAGCGGCGCTGGCTGGTGCTCACCGTGCTGTCGGTCGTACTGATCACGCTCGCCGGGTACGGCGGCGCGTTCGGGGCACCCTTCCACGAGACGGTGCAGTCCTGGCTGAACGGCTGGCTCGTGCCGTTCCGCAACATCTACAAGTTCCAGGCGGGGCTCGCCCTCGCGCTGGTATTCGGTCTGATGCACCTGGTGGGCGTGGCGGCGCAGGCGCGCGGCGCGCGGCCGGTGCGCGGCCGCAGGTACGCGCCGCTGATCGCGGCGGTCCTGGTGCTCCCCGGTCTGCTCTGGCCGTATCTCAACGGCTCGATCCTGCAGCCGGGTTCGTTCCAGAAGCTGCCGACGTACTGGCAGACGACGGCCGACTGGCTGGAGAAGTACTCCCCCGACTCGCGCGCCCTGGTCGTCCCCGCGACCGCGCACGGCATCTACACCTGGGGCTCGCCCATCGACCAGCCCCTCGACGTGCTCGCCGACTCGCGGTGGGCGCAGCGCGATTACGTGCCGTTCGGCACGCCGGGCAACCGCCGCGCGATGGACGCGGTGGAGCAGGCACTGATGACCGGCGGTGAAGTGCCGGGCCTGCGGGACTACTTGACGCGTGCGGGGCTCTACTACGTCGTCGTACGCAATGACCTCGACCCGGATCAGGTGGGCCACGTCCCCTCCGCGACCGTGAAGCGCACCCTGGAGGAGTCCGGCTTCCGCCGCGTGACGGGCTTCGGTCCGACGACGACCGACGGGAAGATCCCGAACGACACGCCCATCCAGGTCGAGGGCCTCTACCCGCGCCAGCGCGCGGTGGAGATCTACGCCCCCGGCGAAGGCGCCGAGCGTCCCGGCCAGGCGGGTCTGAAGCCGGTGTCGAACACGGCGGTCGTCAGCGGCGGCCCCGAGTCGCTGCTCCCGCTCTCCGCCGACCCGGCGATGCGGGACCGGCCGACCGTCCTGACGGGCGACAACCACCCGGGCGTCGGGACGCCGGGCCTGGAGGCGGTCGGTGACGGCCTGCGCCGCGCGGACACCCGCTTCGGCCTGGTCAACTCCAATACGTCGTACACGTACGGGCGCGACGAGCGCAACGCCGAGGACGCGCTCCAGGAGCCCGGCAAGAAGCCGCACCAGATCCTGCCGACCAAGGGCGTCGAGCACCAGACGACGGCGGAGCTGCGCGGCGCCAAGAAGGTGTCCGCGTCCTCCTACGGCAACTGGCTCTTCCATCTGCCGCAGTACGACCCGGTGAACGCCTTCGACGGCAACCCGGCGACGGCCTGGGCCGAGGGCAACGCCGGTTCCGCGGACGGCGAGTGGATCAAGGCGGAGTTCAACTCGAAGGTGACGGTGCCCGCCTCCTTCCGTGTCACGCCGCTGCCGCAGGACGGCGTGCGTTCCGCGCCCACGAAGGTGCGCGTGGAGACGGAGCGGGGCGGGGTCACCAGCGATCTGCAGCCGAACGGCATGACGCAGCGGATCAAGGCCCGTGCGGGCGCGTCGAGTTGGATCAAGATCACGATTCTGGACACCCAGACGGCCAAGCCCGGCCTGACGGGTGCGGGCTTCTCGGAGATCAGCATCCCGGACGTACGGATCACCAAGCTCCTCCAGCTGCCGACGGACGCCGAGAAGACCACGGACGCCGAGGCGACCACCTACTCCCTGCACCGCTCCTCCGACCCGAGCGCCCTCTCGCCGGTGAACGCCGAGTCCGGGCTGCACCGCCGCTTCACGACGACGGCCGACGGCGAGTACCAGGTCAAGGCGAGCGCGGTGGCCGTGCCGGGCGCCGAACTGGACGAGCTGCTCTACGAGGTGGCGCCCGAGCAGAGGCAGCAGATCGTGGCGACGGCGGACTCCACGGCCAAGCTGGGCATCGGTCTGTCGCCGCGCAATCTCACGGACGGCGATCTGACGACGGCCTGGATCGCGGGCACCGACAACCGTCCGGTGATCCACCTCAAGTGGCCGGACAAGCAGCCGGTCGGCGAGATCGTGCTGCCGGCGGCGGGCGGCCTTTCCACCCGCCCGGTGAAGATCGAGATCAGCTCGCCGGACGGCGCCGCGACCGCGGGCGTCGACGAGAACGGCAACGCGCGCTTCGCCCCGATCACCACCGACGAGATGGACATCACCATCACGGAGACCGCTCCGCTGACCGTCCACAACCCGGTGGCGGACGACGACCTCCAACTCCCCGTGGGCCTGACCGAGGTCTACGTACCGGCCCTCGACAAGTACCGCACGCCGCGGCCCGACCCCTCGGACCGCTTCTCGCTCCCCTGCGGCCAGGGCCCGACGATGTCGATCGACGGCGAGCTGTACGAGACGAGCGCCAAGGGCAGGGTCCAGGACCTCACCGACCGGCGCCCGATCGAGATCACACTCTGCCAACAGGGCTCGAAGGACACCGCGGTGCGGCTCGACGCGGGCGCGCACAGCGTGGAGACCGGCGACGCGGGCCCGCTCGCCGTCATGGACGCCTCGCTCACCCGCGGCACCCCGGCCGCGCTCGACAGGACCTCGCGCGAGATGGAGATCAAGGACTGGCTGGGCGACCGCCGCGAGGTGACGGTCGGCGCGGGAGCGGCCTCGTACCTGACGACGTACGAGAACGTGAACGACGGCTGGAAGGCGACGCTGAACGGCAAGGAGCTGACCTCGCTGCGGCTCGACGGCTGGCAGCAGGGCTGGCTCGTGCCCAAGGGCGAGGGCGGCACGGTCAAGCTGACCTACGAGCCGTCGCAGATCTACGAGATCGGCCTGATCCTGGCCGGTGTCGGCGTCCTCGCCCTGGTCGGTCTCGTCCTCTTCCGGCGCCGTGAGCCCAACCCGGACGCGGCCGCCCCCGCGCCGCCCGCGCCGGGCCCGGTCCTCGGCACGGTGGCGCTCACGCTGGTGGCGGCGGCCGTCGCGGGCCCGTTCGCTCTCCTGGTTCCCGCCCTCGCCCTGCTGGCCTGGCGCCGCCACGCGCTCCTCGTGCCGATCGCGTTCCTCGCGATGGCGGGAGCGGGCATCGCCGCGGCGACGGGCGCGGGCGGGTCCTTCGAGTCGGACGAGGGGGCGTTCGGTCACACGGCTCAACTCCTCGCCCTGATCGCCCTGTTCGCGGCACTGGTGACGGTGCGGGAGACACCGCCGCGCACCGCGGCTACGTTGGACGACGGCTCGGGCAACCCGCCGCCGCAGCCACCGGCGCAGCCCGCTCCCGACCCCGCGACGCCGTCCCTCGGCCCGGACCGCGACCCGGGCGGCCAGGCGCCCCCGCTGCCGCGCCGCAACCGCGGCGAGAACGGCCCGCCGGGCGCCGCGCCGGAGGCGGGTCACGCGGGCCCGACCGTCTCGGCCCGGGGGCCCGCGGCGGCCCAGCCGGAGCCCGCGCCACCGGGCAGGACCACGGTCCGCTTCCGCCGCAGGCGGACGTTCACGACAGGAGAAGGCACCCAGCGATGACCGCACTGGAACATCCGGCACGGCGCGCGGAAGGACCCGGAAGGCCGCCTGCGCGCGTGCCGTTCCCCGTCGTCGACGAGGTCTCCCGGCACTGCCTCCAGGAGGAGGAGCCGGAGACCGTGCACATCGAGGTGCACCTGCCGGGCACCCCCGACCGGGACCGTCTGAGGGCAGCGTTCACCGAGGCCCTGCGCCGCCACCCCCGCATCCTGATGCGGGAGGCGCGGGGGCCCTGGTACCGGCGCCGCTACGAGTGGGAGCTGACCGAGGACCCGGACGTCGAGGTGGTGACGTTCCCGGCCCCGGAACCGGACGCGCTCAAGCGGGCCCGCGAACGGGCCCTGGCCGAGGCGCCGCCGCTCACGTCCTCGCCGCCGATCCGCCTGGAGGTGGTGGCGGCCGAGACCGCGGCGGCGGATCAGGGCGACGGCAGCGGAAGCGGAAATGGAAGCGGCAAAGGAAGCGGAAGCGGCAGTGTCCTCTTCCTCACCATCAACCACACCGCCCTCGACGGCCCCGCCTGTCTCCGTGTCCTCGCGACCGCGGCCGAGCTGTACGGCGGGAAGGACAACTCCCCCGCCGCGCCCCCGACCCGTACGCCGAGCACACCGAGCACTCCCGGCAAGGGCGCGCAGGAGCCGCCCCCGACCGACGTCCCCTCCGGCTGGTCACCCCCGGCCCGGGTCGCCAAGGGCACCCCTGAACCCTCCCCCGGCAACGGCATGCTGGTCGCGGAGCTGCCCGTGCCGCGCCGCCCCAAGGGCTCCCCGTTCACCGTGAACGACCAACTCATGGTCGCCACCGCGCTGATGATCGCCCACTGGAACCGCGAGCACGGCGCGCGCCCGCGGCCCTTCCGCATCACGATGCCCGTCGACGACCGCCCCCGCGACGCCACCATGCCCATCGGCAACGGCACGCGCCTGGTCGAAGTCCCCTTCGGGGCGGATGAGTTGACGCGCGAGGAATGGACTCCGGAAGCGACCCGTGACCTCCTTCGCCGCACCTCCGACCGCACCCGCGCCCTGAAGTCCCTGGCCAGGCCCCAACTGGGCCACGGAGCAACCTTGTTGACCGCCCCCGTCCTGCCGGTCACCCTCCGCGCGGCCGTCACCCGCGGGCTGCGCAGGGCCGCCGCGCCCTGGACGTCGACGACGCTCCTGAGCAACATCGGCCGTGTCCCGTACGCCCTGGACTTCGGCGAGGCGGGCCGCGCGCACGCGGTGTGGTTCTCCGCGCCCGCCCGGCTCCCGCGCGGTCTGACCGTGACCACGGCGTCGACGGCGGGCCGCCTCCACCTGGCCCTGCGCTGGTCGAAGACGCTGCTCAGCCACGGCGACGGGGCCCACCTGCGCGATCTGTTCGAGCACTACCTGCACGCGACGGAGCACACCGAACCCCACGAAACCCACGAGGGGCCCAAGTGACCACCGCGACGACCACACCCAAGCGACCCACGGGCCTGCGCGACTTCTACGAGGACCCGGCCGTCCCCGTCGCGTCCGGCGACGCCCGCAGCCTGCGCCAGGCCCGCATCCTCGCGGCCGCGCTCGGCCCCGCCACCGCCCGAACCGCGACCGTCCTGGACATCGGCTGCGGCGACGGCACGGCGGCGGCGACCGCGGCCCCGCTCCTCGCGGGCCACCGCGTGATCGGCGTGGACTGGTCGCAGGACGCCCTCAAGCGCGCCCACGCCCGGCTTCCGTACGTCGTACGGGGCGAACTCACCGACGGCGGCCTGCCGTTCGCGGACGGCGCGGCCGACGCCGTGCTGTTCAGCGAGGTCATCGAGCACCTCGTCGACCCGGACAGCGCGCTCGACGAACTCAGAAGGGTCCTCAGGCCAGGGGGGCACCTGATGCTCTCCACGCCCAACCTCGCCGCCTGGTACAACCGCGGCCTGCTCCTGGCCGGCGTGCAGCCCGTCTTCTCCGAGGTGAGCCTGCGCGGCATCCACGGCCGCCCCGGCAAGGAGGTCGTGGGCCATCTGCGGCTCTACACGGCCCGCGCCCTGCGGGAGTTCGTCACGGCCTGCGGCTTCGACGTCGTCCGTCTGTCCGGCGCGCCCTTCCACGGCGTGCCGCGCCCGCTGCGCGCCCTGGACCGGCTGGCCTGCGCCGTGCCGGGCGCGGCCTCGATCCTCCTGCTGCACGCCCGAAGGTCTTGAGCCCCATGTGGTGGGGTGTGGCCGCGGCGCTGGTCGCGAACCTGCTCTACAGCACCGGGTTCGTCCTGGAGAAGCGGGCGTTGACGGCCATGCCGTCGGTGAGCGTCCGCAGCCCCGCGCGGCTGCTGCGGCAGGTGCTCGGCAGCCCGCTGTGGATCGGCGGATCGCTGGCGCTGGCGGGGGGCTTCGCCGCGCAGCTCGTGGTGTACCGCACGCTGCCGATCGCCGCGGCGCAGGGCATCTTCGTGTCGGGCCTGGTCCTCCTGCTGCTCCTGTCCTCGGTGCTGCTCGGTGAGCGGACCTCGGGCCGCGAGCGGTACGCGGTCGGCGCGATCCTGCTCGCGCTGCTCATGGTGGTCCTTTCGCTGAGCGAGGAGAGCGACACGGTCGGCCGCCACGCGCCCGTGGCGCTGGTCCTCGCGGTCTGCCTGCCCTCGCTCGCGGCCGGTGTCTGGCTGTACGGCTCCGCGGAACGCCGCGCGCGGCACCGGCACCGCATGCCGACGGCGGGCGTGGAGTACGGCGTCGCGGTGGGCCTGCTGTACGGGGTGAGCTCGCTGGCGATCAAGGGCGTCTCCAGCCATCTGACGACCGGGGACCTCGGCGGCGCGCTCGTGGACCTGCTGCGCTCGCCGTACCCGTACCTGCTGCTGTTCACGGGCGTGTTCGGCCTGATCATGTCGCAGGCGGCCCTGCAGCGCTGCCGGGCGTCCCTGATCGTCCCGGTGTGCACGACGGTTACCGCGCTGTTCACCGCGGTACTCGGCACGCTGGCGTTCGGCGAGGCGCTGCCGCACGACCCGGTCCGCCTCGCGCTGCGGATCGCGGGCACGCTGCTCGCCGTGTCCGTGCTGCTCGCCATGCCCAAGCATGACGCGAGCGCCCCACAACCACCTTCCCCCACCAAGGAGTTGACGAGCGGATGAACCACGACGACCCGCTGCTGAAGATCCTCGCCTGCCCGCTGGACAAGGGCCCGCTGCACCTGCTGACCCCCGAGGAGCCCTTCGTACCGGAGGAGGCGCTCTACAACCCCCGTCTGCGGCGCCGCTATCCGATCGTCGACGGCATCCCGCAGCTGCTGCCCTCCTCCGGTGAGCAGGTCCCGGAGGACGAGCACGAGCAGTTGCTCAAGCGCATCTCCCCGTGAGAGGGGGCGCGTATGACTTTCGCCGCCCGCGTGGCGCCCTACGTCCCCGACCGTCTGATCGCCACCCTGGCCCGCCTGGTGTATCCGCGCTTCGAGTTGGAGCTCGCGCGCCTCGCCGACCTCTGCCCGCCGGGCTGCGCCACCGCCGTGGACGTCGGCGGCTGGTACGGGCCGTGGTCGCGCCGCCTCGCCTCGCGCGCGCACCGCGTGGTGACCGTCGAGCCGGTGCCGCACCTGGCGCGGCTGCTCGCCTCCAGCACCCCCGGCAACGTACGCGTGATCCAGGCCGCGGCGACGGACCGGCCAGGGACCGCCCGGCTCTGGCTGCCGCCCGGTGACCGCGGGGAGCGGGGCGTCTCCTCGCTGATCCGCCGCGACATCCACGACACGGCCGTCGACGTGCCGTGTCTGACCCTGGACGGGCTCGGCCTGCGGGACGTCCACTTCGTCAAGATCGACGTGGACGGCAACGAACTGCCGGTGCTGCGCGGCGCCGAGGAGCTGATCGGCCGCGACCGCCCGGCGATCTTCATCGAGCTGGAGTCCCGCATCCAGCCGATCGCCCCGATCGTGGAGCTCCTGACCGACCACCACGGCTACCGGGGCTGGGTCCTGCCGTACGACATGTGGCTGCCGCTCGACGCCTTCGACCTGGAGGCGCACCAGGCCTCTGCGGCGTACGTGGTGTCGCAGGGCCTGTTGCGCCGGGTCCTCACGCCGAGACATCCGCGCTACGTCAACTCGGTCCTCTTCCTTCCCGAAGGGCGCCGTCCGGGAGCGTTCGCGGTGCGGGACGATGGGGCGCATGCCCGCTAGTTCCTCCCGTGGCTCCGGCCCGTTCACCGCGCTGGACTTCCAGCTCGTACTGCTGCGCCGGATGGCCGACCACAACCCCGACCTGGTGGAGAACGCCCGTCACGAACTGGGGGTGTCCACCGCCGAGATGCGCGAGTCCAATCGCCGCTGGCAGGCGATGAGCCGCGGGGCCGGGTCCCGGGGCGCCGCCTCCCGCTACCGCTCGGTCCTCGGCACGCCCGAGGTGAGCGAGCGCCGCCCGATCGGCGACCTGGAGTGCGAGGCGCTGCTGTGGCCCGTGCCGCTCTGGCCCGATCTGCGCTTCGAGGTGCTGCTCGCGCCGAACGGCGCCGTGTGGAACGAGTGGCTGGTGCGGGCGCCGGGGGTGCCCGGCCCCGCGCTGCGCACGCTCGACGACCTCACGCCGTGGTCGTGCACGGTGGACGAGGCGGCGCGCGCCTTCGCCCCTGCCCGCCCCATGGAGGGGACGGCACCGACGCGGTGGGGCCTCACGTTCGAGGCTCCGGACGCGGACGGTGAACGGCGGCGCTGCGTCGCGGAGTTCACGTGGGGGCTGTTGCAGCGGGTGGCGTTCCCCGGCGCCGGGGCCACGCCGCACTGAGCGTCGTGGGCCCCGGCGCCTACGGACCTCGGCCTCCACGTCACCGAGGCCCGCGCGGGGTGGGCTGTGCCGCGGGAGCTCCTCTTGCGTACGCCGCCGACTGCGTACGCTCGCCGGGGCGCACGCGGCTTCGGCTCGGGGTCAGAGGATGAAGACGCTCTGCGCGGTCTCCGTGTGGTAGGTCTCGCCGGGGTAGACGAGCCATTCGACCGGGCCCGAGCAGTCCGGGCCCGAGTGGACCTCGGCGATGGCGTCGGTGTGGTTGCCCACCGAGCTCGGGAACCAGTCGACGCTGTAGCAGCCGCTGGGGTTCTCGTAGGCCTGGCCGTTGATGACGAGGACCCCCTCCGCCGCGTACGCCGAGCCCGGCACGGCGAGTGCCAGTGCCGCGGCCGCCGCGAACGCCCCGAGCGCCTTGGCCGTCCTGGTCATGCTGAGTCGCCTCATATGCGTTCCCCTCCACCACGCGGACCGCCCCGTCGCGATCCGCTGAAGTGACCCAAAGTAGCCGATCAGGCACGACACGTGACCAGCGCGCGGAGGCAACTGTCGCACGGTCGCGCGCTGTTCACACTCCCCTCACACTCCCCCCGGATCCGACAGGTCCCCGTGACCTCGATCGGCCCAACTTCGGCGCGGGACAAGGGAGTTCGTATGATGCGGCCATGGCAAGCACGGGGGAACTGATAGCCGGCCGCTACCGCATCGCGGCGCGGCTGGGGCGCGGCGGCATGGGCACGGTGTGGCGGGCGCAGGACGAGCTGCTCGGGCGGGACGTCGCCGTCAAGGAGCTGAACGTCGACGCCGGGCTCTCGCAGCTCGACGCCGAGCGGCAGCGGGAGCGGACGCTGCGCGAGGCACGGTCGGTCGCGCAGGTGAAGCACCCCGGAATCCTCGTGCTGCACGACGTCGTCCGGCACGAGGAGCGGCCCTGGCTGGTGATGGAGCTGATCGACGGCTGCTCGCTCGCCGACCGGATCGCCGCGCGGGGACCGCTGCCGCCCGCGGAGGCGGCCCGGATCGGTCTCGCCCTGCTGGCCGCGCTGCGCGCCGCGCACACCGCCGGGGTGCTGCACCGTGACCTCAAGCCCGCGAACGTACTCCTGGAGTCGGGGACGGACCGGGTGGTGCTCTCCGACTTCGGCATCGCGCAGGTCGCGGGGCAGACCACGCTCACACAGACCGGGGCGTTCGTGGGCTCGCCCGAGTACACCGCGCCCGAGCGGATGTCGGGGCGGCACACGGGTCCCGAGTCCGATCTGTGGTCCCTCGGCGTGCTGCTCTGCGCGGCCGTGGAGGGCGAGTCGCCGTTCCACCGGGACTCGGTGGCCGGGGTGCTGCACGCGGTGGTCGTCGACGAGATCCGCCCGCCTCAGTCCGCGGGACCGCTGCTGCCGGTCGTACGGGGTCTCCTCGAGCGGGATCCGGAGCGGAGGTTCGGCGCGGACGAGGCGGAGCGGGCTCTGCGGGGCTTCCTGGAGGAGGAGCGGCTGCCGACGGTGGCGCACACGCCCTCGCCGCCGGCCGCGGCGCCGCCGCGCGCCGGGCGCGGGTCCGGCGGCGCGGACGACACGGGTGACCCGGTGGTGCTCGGCGCCGCGCCCCGGGCCGGGCGCCGGGAGTCCCGGATGCGGGTGTCCCTGCTCGGCGGTGTCCTCGTCGCGGTGCTCGCGGCGGGCGGGGTGGGCGGCGGGGTGTGGGCGCTGACGCGGGGCGACGGCGGCACGGAGCGGGAGGCGGGCGGCGGGGGTCCGGCGCAGGAGGTGCGGGAGGAGTCGCGCTCGCCCGAGCCGGAGAAGAGCGAGCCGTCCAAGAGCGCGAAGCCGAAGCCACCCAAGGGCAAGGAGAAGGGCGGCACTCCTCCTGCCGAGCGGGGAGACGGCAAGGGCGGCGCGGACGGAACCGACCCCGACGCGGGCAGGACCGCGCCCGCCGACCCCTCGGGCCCCCCGGATTCCGACGGCGGCACGACCCCCACCGGCTACCGCACGGTCACCGACCCGGCGGGCTTCTCCCTTGCCGTCCCCAACGGCTTCACCCGCTCCCCCGAACCGCCCCGCGTCTACTACTACTCGGCGGGCAAACAGTTCCGCGTCGGCATCCACCCCCAGGCCCAGGACCCGGACGGGCCGCTCGCGGTGATGCGGCAGGCACACGAGGACGGCCCGTCGGACTACCCCGGCTACCGCGGCGGCTCGGTCCGCGAGACCACGCACAACGGCAACCCCGCGGCCCTGTGGACCTTCACGTGGGACGGCACGGCGGCGGACGGCGGCCCCCGGGTCACCTACGACCTGAGCTGGAACGAAGGCGGCAAGATGTACGACCTGTGGATCTCGGCCCCCGCCCCCCAACAGACCACGGCGAAACGCCACTTCGACAAGGCACTGGAGTCCTTCACACCGTGACACGCCCGTACGACCTGCCGCACCCGCACGCCGACGACGGCCCCGAGCCCACCCTGGGCGGCCTGACGCGGGGCGACGTCTGCCGCGGCGCCGTGACGGCGCTCACGCACTTCGGGGCCTTCGTGGACGTGAACGGCGCCCAGGGTCTCGTACGCCTCCCCGAGATCTCCCGGAAGCACATCGACCACCCCGGCGAAGTCCTGTGCGTGGGCCAGGAGATCACCGCGAGGGTCCTGCTGGTCGACGCGGACCGGGGGCAGCTCATCCTGTCCCTCAAAGAGTGGGCCCCTTCCCCTTGAGGGACAGGATGAGCTGCCCCAAGAAGAGCTTCTCTCCGAAACGCGGAGCCCAGCCCCTCACAAAAGCCCGACCCCCTCCCTTGTTCGGTCCTCCCAACATCTGCTTATGATTCAGCGGTGTTCGATTCACGGCACATCAAGACCTTCCACGAAGTGGTCCGGGCCGGGTCGTACTCGGCGGCCGCCCGCTCGCTCGGGTATACGCAGCCCGCGATCACCCAGCAGATGAAGGCGCTCGAACGGTCCGTCGGCACCCCGCTGTTCACCCGCGTCGGGCGCCGGATGCGGCTGACGGAGGCCGGCGAGGCGCTGTCGCGGCACGCGGGGATCATCCTCGACGACATCTCCACCGCCCAGCAGCAGATGAACGCGATCACCCGGCTGCGGTCGGGCCGGGTGCGGCTCTGCGCCTTCCCCAGCGCCAACGCCACCCTCATCCCGGAGGCCCTGGCCAAGCTCGCGTCGGGGCATCCGGGGGTGCGCGTGGAGCTCCTGGAGGACGAGCCGCCCGAGTCGCTGCGCCGCGTGGTGCGCGGCGAGTGCGACATCACGCTCGCCTTCACCTACCCCGGCCTGCACGAGGAGGTGCCGGACGAGCTGGTGGAGATCCCGCTCATGGAGGACCAGCTGACCGTGCTCATGCCCTCCGGGCACCCCATGGCGCGCCGCCGCTCGGTCAAGCTCGCCGAGCTGGCGGAGGAGCGGTGGATCGCGGGCTGCCCCCGCTGCCGCGCCAACTTCCTGCACGAGTGCGCCGAGTTGGGCTTCGCGCCGGACATCGCGTTCACCACCGACGACAACCTGGTGGTGCAGAGCCTGGTCGCCGAGGGGCTCGGCGTCGCGATGATGCCGGGCCTCGTCCTGAACTTCCTGTGCCACCGCAAGGTGACAGGACGCGCCCTGGATCCCGCCTCGCGGCGCCAGGTCTCCGCGTACGTCCTCAAGGACCACCTGCGCATACCGGCGACCGCCCTGGTCCTGGACGAACTGAGGACCGTGGCCGCCAACCGCGTCGGCTGCTGACCTCCCTCCGGGAGGGAAGCGGCCCATTCCGGCCACACCCACGCGCCATCCATAAGCAAAAGTTGCGGGGATGCCAAACAACTGTCGTTGGACGTGATGGATCGGGCGGCGCGACGCTGCCGGTATGAGCACTACGACCGCGTACCGGGCCGCCCGGACCACAGAGCGCCTCGACACCCTCGTCGCCGACGTGCGCGAGGCCGTCGGGCGCGGCCTGCCTCCCGACCTGACCGCGTACCTGGTCGGCGAGCGGCTCTCGCCCCACCTGGGCGCCGCCGATCTGCTCACCGCCGAACAGCAGGAGGGCGACCCCGAGCGCTACCGCCAGCACGTCCTGCACGCCGAGGGCGACGGCTCGTTCTCCATCGTGGCGCTGGTCTGGCTGCCGGGGCAGCGGACCTCCGTCCACGACCACGTGTCCTGGTGCGTCACGGGCGTGCACGAGGGCGAGGAGCAGGAGCGGCGCTACCGTCTCGTACCCGCCGCCGAGACCGGCGGAACGGCGCGCCTGATCGCCACCGAGGACGTCGTCAACCCGCAGGGCGCGGTCTGCGGCTTCGCGCCGCCCGGCGACATCCACCGGGTGTGGAACGCCTGCGGGACGCGCGCGATATCCCTCCACATCTACGGCGCGGACATCGCCCGCCTGGGCAGCAGCGTCCGCCGGGTGTACGAGCTGCCGGCCGACCGGTAATGGCGCTGCTCGGAGAACGCGCCAAGTCCCGTACACAGGACATCACTTCGGCGGTCGCGCCGCGCCGCCCCTCGGGCAAGCTGCCGGGCCTCGCGCTCGCCGTCCTCGGTGTCGGCGTCGCCTGGTGCGTGCACCGGCTCGTGCCCGGCGTCCCGATGCTCACGGCCGCCGTGGTGCTCGGCATCGTCGCGGCCCATCTGCCGGGCGCGGCGCACGCGTTCGTGCGGGGTCCCGGCAAGGCGGGCCTGACGTTCGCGGGCAAGCGCCTCATGCGGGTCGGCGTCGTGCTGCTCGGCCTGAAGCTGAGCCTGGACGACGTGCTCGGGCTCGGCTGGGCCTCGGTCGTGATGGTGCTCTGCGTGGTCGCGGTGACCTTCTTCGGCACCTGGTGGCTGGGCCGCCGCATGGGGCTGCGCGGCGACCAGCCGCTGCTCATCGCCACCGGCTACTCGATCTGCGGGGCCTCCGCGATCGGCGCGGTCGGCGAGGTGTCCGAGAGCGACGAGCGGGACACCGCCACCTCGGTGGCCCTGGTGACGCTGTGCGGCACCCTCGCCATCGCCGTACTGCCGCTGCTGCAGGGCCCGTTGGGGCTCAGCGACGCGGAGTTCGGGCGCTGGGTCGGGGCGAGCGTGCACGACGTGGGGCAGGTCGTGGCGACCGCGCAGACCGCGGGCGCGGGGGCGCTCGGCGACGCGGTCCTGGTCAAGCTGATGCGGGTCGCGCTGCTCGCGCCGCTGGTCGCCGCGGTGGCCCTGTCGGTCAGGGCGCGGGCGAGGTCGAGGTCCGGCGCGGGGCGGGCCGCCAGGAGCGCCAAGCGGCCGCCGCTCGTACCGCTGTTCGTCGTCGGCTTCATCGCCATGGTCGCGCTGCGCACCACGGGCTGGCTGCCGGGCGGGGCGATCGACGTGGCGCAGACCGCGCAGGAACTCCTGCTTGCCGCCGCCCTGTTCGGCCTCGGCAGCGCGGTCGACCTGCCGTCCCTGACGCGCACGGGCGGCCGGGTCGCGGCGCTCGGGCTCGTCTCGTGGGTGGTGATCGCGGGCGTCTCGTACGCGGGTGTGCTGCTGACGTATTGAGCGCCCGGCCCACTGAAGCCCCCGGACGGCACTTTCCGACCCGGAGGCCCGGAGACCCGGAGCCCTTGAGCCCTTGAGCCCTTGAGGACACAACCTGTCCTCAAGGGCTCCTACTGTTCAGGGCATGGAGCCGAACACGGACGCCACCGCCGAGACCCACCCCTTCCACCTCGCCGTCCCCCAGGCCGAGTTGGACGACCTCAGGGACCGCCTGGCCCGCACCCGCTGGCCCTCGGAGATCCCGGGCCAGGACTGGAGCCGCGGCACCCCGGTCGCGTACCTGAAGGAGCTGGCGGACCACTGGGCCGACGGCTACGACTGGCGCGCCTGGGAGGCACGGCTGAACGCGCACCCGCAGTTCACCACCGAGATCGACGGCCAGAACATCCACTTCCTGCACGTACGGTCCACGGCTCCCGACGCGCTGCCGCTGCTCCTGACGCACGGCTGGCCCGGCTCGGTCGTGGAGTTCCTGGAGCTGATCGGCCCGCTGTCCCGCGACTTCCACCTGGCGATCCCCTCCCTGCCCGGCTTCGGCTTCTCGGGCCCGACGGCCGAGGCCGGCTGGAACACCACGCGGATCGCCCGCGCGTGGGCGGAGCTGATGCGCAGGCTCGGCTACGACCGGTACGGCGCACAGGGCGGCGACTTCGGCAGCGGCATCACCCGCGCGCTCGGCGCCGTCGACCCGGAACACGTGGTGGCCCTGCACGTGAACGGCGGCACCACCTACCCGAGCGCGACCGAGGACGACCCGACGCTCACCGACCGCGAGCGGGCCAGGGTGCGGCGCAGATACGAGTTCATGCAGGCCGCGGGTGGCTACATCGCGATCCAGTCGACCAGGCCGCAGACCCTCGCGTACGGCCTGACCGACTCCCCCGTGGGTCAACTCGCCTGGATCGTCGACAAGTTCAAGGACATGACGAACCTGGAGAAGGAGGTTCCGCACGAGGCCGTCGACCGTGACGTCCTGCTCACGAACGTCACGATCTACTGGCTGACCGGCACCGCGGGCTCCTCCGCCGCCCTGTACTACGAGGAGGCACAGGCCTGGGGCGAGCAGGAGCCCACCCACGTACCGCTGGGCATCGCCCAGTTCACGGTGCAGGACATCGCGCTGCGGCGCGACGAGGAGAAGACCAACAACGTGGTGCGCTGGCGGGACTACGACCGGGGCGGCCACTTCGCCGCCCTGGAGGTGCCCGACCTGATGCTCACCGAGATCAGGGAGTTCTTCGCGGAGTACCGGTGACGGTCATGCGGGTCACCTGCGCGGCAGCGCGACCCTGAGGTCGTACAGGCGCGTGATCTGCTGCGGGAGTTCGTTGTCGTCGCTCACCAGGAGCAGACGCAGGCGCCCCCGCGCACCGCCGCCCACCACCGCCATCCCCTCGATGTTGTCGATCAGCGGGTTGTTCCCGGGCGGCAGCTTCGAGGGGGCGCCGAGGTCGGGGCAGTCGGAGAGGTCGGCGAGCAGGGTCTTGCGCATCGCGCGCGTTCCCGCGCCGAGGTTCTCCACCGCGCTCACATCCTCGGCGCCGCGCGCGTCGGCCACGTACAGGCGTACGTCGATGAGGAAGTCCGGGGTGAACTGCCGCTCCAGGACGAGGAACCGCCCGTCCCCGGTCGGCGCGAGCTCGACGAGGCCCCTGCCCGGGTCGACCGGGTAGGCGTACTGCCACCCGAGCGTGAACTCACCGCCCCGCGCCCCGCGTTGCCAGGTCTGTACGCGGTTCAGGGGCCGCCCCGCCGCGTCCGTGCCGTCACCCGCCAGCGCCCCCTCCATGCCGGCGACGAGGGTGCGCCCGCCCGGCTGCAGGGCGAGGCTCTCGAAGGTCTGGTTGACCCGGGCGCGCCCGGCGGGGGCGACCCGCAGCGGCTGCGGCACCGGCAGCCGTCCGAGCAGGGCGTTGTCCCGGCCGTATCCGAGAACGGCGGGGCCACGTTCGTCGGTGATCAGGCGGCTGCCGTCGCGGTCGAGGACGAGGCCCTCCGAGTCGAGCGCCGCGCCCGCCTCGTCGGCGAGCGGCACGAACCCGGTGGCGCGCGGCTCCTTGCCGCGTACGTCGATCCGGAAGAGGGCGGCGCGGTCGGACACGGCGCTCACCGAGCCGTCCCGTTCGACGGCGAGCGCGGAGAGGCCGCCCACGAGCCGGCCGTCGACCCGCGTCTTGTCCAGCGCGTCCGAGTAGCGGTCGACGGACACGCGTGGCGAGCAGGCGCCGCCCCCGGAGACCCCCGAGTCCCGCGCGGCGGCCGCCGCGGTCATGCCCGAGGCCAGCAGCGCGGCGCTCGCGGCGATGCTCACAGTTGCCCGAAATGCCATGGCACACCCCCAGGTTGATGGGGCGTCAGTACAGCAGGACAGGGTGAAGATGCGAACAACGAATGCGAACGACTGGGCAGTTGTTCCCTGGAACAGGTGATCGTCGCGCCAGGAATTGCGCGAGGCCCCCGCGATTGACGATGCTTACGGTGCGCAAGCGACGGGCTGCAGACCGTGACTGCGCTCCCGGCCCATGTCCCATACAGGTCCGGGCAGTTGGGCCCGCATGTCGCCGGGTTCCGACCTTCCTGAAAGTCCCACAAGGAGAAGCACCACCATGAACCTCATCACTGACGTCGTCGCCGGTCTCGCCCACTTCCTGGGCTGGCTGGTCTGACGTCCAGGACGTCACCGGCAGCACACAGCGACGCCGTCTCTCCCCGTCCCACGGAGAGGCGGCGTCGCCGTGTCGTGCTCAGCCCGGGTAGAAGTCGCGCGCCTTCCCCTTGCCGTCCTTCGCCCTGCCGAGCAGGCCCGCCGGGTACTCCACGAACCAGTAGCTCGCCGTGCCGACCGCCAGGGCCACCAGGAGCACGACGAGCACCGCGACCGGGAAGCCCGCCTGCGACGACGGCAGCAGCCCCGACGCGTCGAGCCACAGCATCACCGGCTCGTGCCAGATGTAGAGGCTGTAGCTGATCAGCCCCACGGCCGTGACCCAGCGGGCCCTCAACAGGCCGTGCAGGCGCGTCTGTCGGCGCTCCTCGCGCCGGATGCGCAGCGTCGCGTACAGCAGCGCGAACCACAGCACGGCGGCGATCGGGTGGTAGAAGGTGTGCGCGAAGTTCTCCGGATCGGAGGACAGGGACAGCGCGAACAGGCCGCCCAGCGCCGAAGCCGACAAGGCGGTCGCCCACCGCGCCCGCAACCGGCCACGGTCCTCGCCGAGCGCCGTGAGCAGGACCGCGAGGCCCATGCCCGCCGCGAAGCCGCCGAAGCGGGCCTGCGGCCCGAAGTACACCGGCCAGTTCGTGTGCGGCACGCCGAGGACGTAGTGCGCGTACGCGATCCACGCGAGCGGCGCCGCGAAGAGGACCGCACAGCCCGACGCGCACAGGGCGGCCCTCGCCCGGCGTGTGCGCAGCCCGCGGCAGGCACGCACCGCGAGCGGCCCGAGCGCCACGAGCACCAGATAGAAGGCGACCTCCAAGGAGAGCGACCAGGTCGGGCCGAGGGTGTAGAAGATCCGCTCACGGTCGAAGACGTGCGTGAACGTGAGGTGCTCGACCAGGTCGCGCCAGTCCCCCGGCAGCGTCGGGTTCCGCGTCGACCAGACGACCACGACCGCGAGGAAGTACAGCGGCAGGATGCGGATCGCCCGCCGAAAGAGGAACACCTTTCCCGGCCTGACCGCGCCCTCCTTGCCGTCGATGGCCGCGCGCGCGTACGACAGCGTGAGCAGGTACGCCGACATCACGAAGAACAGGTCGATCACTTCGAGGGAGATCAGCGCGCCGACGTAGGGATGGTCGATCGGTGGGTGCGAGCCCGCCGCGTCGTAGGTGCAGTACTGCTGCCAGACGTGGAAGACGACCGTGCTGAGCGCGGCCAGGCCGCGCAGTCCCTGGAGTTCCGGGGCGCGGCCGCGGGCCTGCGGCTGCTCGCGGGCTGCCGGGGCGCGGGGCGGCGCCGTGGTCCCGGGGGCGACGAGCGAGGTCACGAACTCCTCCCGGCACCGGTCGGCCCGGCGGTGGCCGCGCGCGGCGTCACCCGCCACTGGCGGTCACCGAGCACCTCTTTCAGATGGGCGGCCCTTGCCACCATGTTCTTGAAGTGCGTGTAAAAGAACGTCGTCACGAACAGGTAGCGCCAGAACCAGCCCTTGCGCAGGCGCAGTTCGGGCACGGCGAGCCGCCACGCGAACGCCGCCTGCACCAGGCCCGCCGACAGCGTGAGCGCCGCGGCGACGAGGCAGACGGGGACCGCCCAGTCGAGCCGGTCCGCACCGCCTGCCCGCAGGGCGGCGTGCAGCAGGATCGGCAGGATCTGCAGCGTCAGCCACGGCTGGACCTCGCGCCAGCCGAGCAGCACGAACAGGCCCGTCTTCTGGCGGCGCGTGAAGACCGGCGAACGCAGGCCCCGCCACAGGTGCTTGAGGGAGACCTGGAGCCAGCCCTGTGCCCAGCGCGAGCGCTGGTTCCACAGCGGCTTCAGCATCGTGGGGGCGAGCTCGCGCGAGATGAGCGTGCGGTCCATGGCGATGCGGGCACCCTCGTTCAGGGCGCGCATCGTGGAGTCGATGTCCTCGGTGAGCATCGAGCCGTGCATGCGCGTGCGCGCGAGCAGATCGGTGCGCCAGAAGCCGTTGGAGCCGCCGAACACCCCGAAGCCGTACATCCGGGTGCGGCCCGGGTGGCTGACCGCGTAGATCGCCTCGAACTCGACGGCGACCAGACGCGCGACCCACGAGCTCTCGCCGTTGCGGATGACGCAGTGGCCCTGCACCACGTCGTAGCCGTTGGACAGCCAGTCCCAGGCGTGCCGGAAGGCGTCGGGTGCCGGGTGGTGGTCGGCGTCGAAGATGCCGACGAACTCACCGCGCACCCGCGTCACCGCCGCGTTCAGGTTCTGCGCCTTGGAGGTGCTGCCGGCCACGGGAAGGAGCACGAGCCGCGGATCGCGCCGGGCGATGTCCCGCAGGGTCTCCTCGACGGGCAGCGGGTGCGGGGTGTTGTAGGCGAGGACGATCTCCAGGTCGCCCGGGTAGTCCAGGCACAGGAACGACTCGACGGTGTCGACGATCGTCGCCGCCTCGTTCGGCAGGTACGCCGCGATGACCGCGCTCGCCGCCGGGTACGGCGCTCCCGGCGCGGCCGGGCGCTGCTTCGCGTCCAGCGAGTAGAGGCATTCGAGGACGATGAGCAGGGCGGAGGTCACCAGGCCCGCGACGACCACCCAGTAGGCGACCGCGGCCGCGTCCCAGCTCGCCTCGTACGCCTGTTGGTAGAGCAGGAACGGCACGCCCACGCCGAGCGCCAGCATCAGGACCGGGGAGAGCAGCGGCGTCACGGCGGCGAGCAGGGCGCGCGGGCCCGGTCGAGCCCTGCGGTGGCCGTGCGCGGCGGCGGCCCGCATCCACGGCTCGTAGCGCACGGGCCGCAGGTCGCGGTGGCGCAGGGCCTCGTCGGCGGCGTCGCGGGCCTGCTCGGCGGCCTGCGCGGCCGCGCCCCTGCCGGTGCGGGCGGGCAGCGGGGTCCAGCCGACCGCCGGGGTGAGCCGGACGTTCTCGTCGGCCACGACGAACCGCGTGCCGGCCACGGAGGCCGCGAACTCCCGCAGGCTCTTTGCCGCCGCCTCCTCGTCGACGCCGGGCATCAGGACGAGCAGGCGCCCCTCCTCGTCCCAGCCGAGCCGGTCGCAGACATTGCCCGAACGCTCGCCGACCTGGGCGAGCCGCTCGGCGACCTCGCGCCGCACGCGCGGCCCGAGGCGGGTCTCCAAAGCCTCGGCCTCGGCGACGCGGACCACGGCGAGGATGCCGCCGCGCCGTGCCGCGGCGGGGCGTTGGAGTTCGCGGTCGAGCTCGGCCATGAAGTGGGGCGCCGAGTACAGGCCGGTGCGCGGGTCCAGGAGCAGTTGCTCGACGGGGACCGGCACGCGGTGCAGCTTGGCCGCGATGCGGGCGGACAGCTCGTCCGGGTCGGACGCCTGATTCACGCAGTCGTCGGCGCCGTGCCGCAGGAGTTCGGCGACGGTGGCGGGGGCACGCCCGGCGGTGACCATGACCAGCGGCAGGGCCTGGCCCGCCGGGTCGGCGCGGACCTCGCGTATGACGTCGCGGCCGCGGCTGCACCCGTCGGGGCCGTCGTCCAGGGCGACGATCGCATCGGGGGTGGCCTGCCTGACCTGGCGGCGCACGTCGCCGGGGACGGCGTGCGTGACCTCGTGGCCGGTGCGGCGGAGGATGCGGGTGAGCTGTTCCCTGCCGGGGCCCGGGGCGCCGACCGCGAGCACGTGAGGGTGGCCCGTCGACGCGGGGGCGGAGGTGGTGAACTGGTGCGGTACGAGCACCTGTGGAGGGTGGGGCGAGTGGGTCGAGGCATCGGGACGCCTCAGGACATCGGACATGAAGGTGGTCCCATCCTGTTCGGATCGTGGGGGGGAGGACCGGATTACTGGTGTTCAGCTGGGCAATTGATGACCACATCAGCCTCAGCGATCACTGTGACACCGCACCTTCGGCGGCGTAACACTCTCATTACGCACCGGTGCAGAGACTGCACAGGCTGTGCACCGACCGAGCAGACAACACCGAGCAGACAACGAGGAGTACGAGACGTGGAACCCCTCTTCCCGGCCCTGGACGCCGCGCACGGCGAGGCCCTGCGGTTCGGCGACCGTTCGCTGACCTACCCGGAACTGGCCTCGATCGCGGGCTCGTTGGCGGAGCGGCTGCGTGACGCGGGCCGGGTCGCCGTCTGGGCCACGCCGTCCCTGGAGACGGCTGTCGGCGTGGTCGCCGCGCTGCTCGCCGGCGTACCGGCCGTGCCGCTCAACCCGAAGTCGGGCGACTCCGAGCTCACTCACATCCTGCGCGACAGCGCGCCCTCCCTGGTGCTCGTCGAGCCCGGCGCCCAACTGCCGCCCGCACTGGTCGGCTTGGAGCGGCACGAGGTCGACGTACGACAGGACGGCGTCCTGCGCCAGGACGGCGGGGACCACCCCACCGGCACCCCCGGCGAACCGGACCCCGAAACCCCCGCCCTGATCGTCTACACCTCCGGCACCACGGGCCCGCCCAAGGGCGCCGTCGTCCCGCGTCGCGCGATCGCCGCCACGTTGGACGCCCTGGAGGACGCCTGGCAGTGGACCGCCGACGACGTCCTCGTGCACGGCCTGCCGCTCTTCCACGTGCACGGCCTGATCCTCGGCACGCTCGGCCCGCTGCGGCGCGGCGGCTCCGTGCGCCACCTCGGGCGGTTCAGCACCGAAGGCGTGGCCCGCGAGCTCGGCTCCGGGGCGACCATGCTGTTCGGGGTGCCGACGATGTACCACCGGATCGCCGAAGCCCTGCCCGGCGAACCGGAGTTGGCGAAGGCGCTGGCCGGGGCACGGCTCCTGGTCTCCGGCTCGGCGGCGCTGCCGGTCCACGACCACGAGCGCATCGCGGCGGCCACGGGGCGCCGCGTCGTCGAGCGGTACGGCATGACGGAGACGCTCATGAACACCAGCGTGCGGGCGGACGGCGAGGCCCGCGCGGGCACGGTCGGGGTGCCGCTGCCGGGTGTCGACCTGCGCCTGGTCGACGAGGCGGGCACGGAGATCACTGAGCGCGGCCCCGAGGCGGTCGGCGAGATCCAGGTGCGCGGCCCCAACCTCTTCACCCAGTACCTGAACCGCCCCGACGCCACCGCCGAGGCCTTCGCGCCGGGCGGCTGGTTCCGCACCGGCGACATGGCGGTGCGGGACCCCGACGGCTACGTACGCATCGTCGGCCGCAAGGCCACGGACCTCATCAAGAGCGGCGGCTACAAGATCGGCGCGGGCGAGATCGAGAACGCGCTGCTCTCGCACTCCGGGGTACGGGAGGCCGCCGTCACCGGGGAGCCGGACCCCGACCTCGGCGAACGGATCGTGGCATGGATCGTTCCCGCGGACGCCGATGCCCCGCCGCCCGCGGAGGACTTGGCGAACCACGTGGCATCCGCTCTCGCCCCGCACAAGAGGCCGCGGGTGGTGCGGTATCTGGAGGCGCTGCCGCGCAACGACATGGGGAAGATCATGAAACGGGCACTTCCCACAGGCTGAGCCCGACCGAACCACACCTGCCCACTCCGCCCGGCCACCACACAGCCGCCCGACACGGCCACCCGGCCACCCGGCCGCCCGGCCGCCCGGCCGCGGCCTCCGGGCCTGCCCGGCGCGGTTTCCCAGCCCGCCCCGGCGCGGCCTCTCAGCCGTCACGCGGCGCTCTTCAGCCGTGCCGGGCGGACTGCCCTCCAACCCGCCCGACACGACCTCTCGACCCACTCAGCGCGACCTCCCGGCGCGGCCTCCCAGCCCACCCGGCGCTGCCTCTCAACCCATCCGGCGCCATCTCTCAGCCCGTCCGGCGTCTGAGGACATCTTGGTCTTGTCGGGGGTCCAGGGGGCGGAGCCCCCTGGTTCCGGGAAGGGGTGGGATCGGGGAAGAACCCGCAGGCCTACCTCACCCCCACCGCCCTGACGATCTCCTGCGAGACGACCCCGCCCCGGTCATCACTCGCCGAAGCCCGCAGCGACACAGACTTCGCATCGCCCGGCACCTTCAACTCCCCCTCCCAGGCCGCCTTCCTGCCGTCCCGTTCCAGAGCGACCGCCTTCCACGTCTTCCCCTCGTCATACGAGACGGACAACTTCCCGCCCCCGATGACCCCCGTGTCGGGCGCCCCCTTCACATACTCGGAGAAGATCCCGACGTCGACCGTCCGACCACCTCGCACATCACCGGCAAGCGACGTCTCCACATCGAACCCGAGGTTCAGCAACGGCAGGAACGTCTTCTTGTCCTCCGGCGTCTCCTTGGACCGGAAGGTCCACTCCGCGTGCCCCTTGGTCGCGAGCGACCACCGCTCCGCGTCGAGCGTCGTATCCGTCACGACCTTGTACGTCCGCTCCGCGGAATCCGCGTCCCACACGTACACACCCGAACTCTTGCGCCGATCGACGCTCACCCCGTCCACGAAGACCTCGCTGACCTGCGTCATCGAGTCCTCGTTCCAGACGTCGCCGAAGCCCGTGTGATCGGGCCCCGAGTCGCCCCACCCGGGCACGTTGAACTCCAGGTCGTTGCCCCTGCGCTGCTGCCCCCAGCCGAGGCCGGTGCCGAGCCACGGGTGCAGGACCGGCTTGAACCAGTCGAGGTCGGTGTGCCTGCCGCCCTTGTAGGCGACGAGGCCGCTGCGCTCCTCCAGCGCCCCGGGCCCGGTGGACACGGACTCGTGCCACAGCTGACCGGCCCCCGTGGAGACGTACTCCGTGCGCTCGGCCGGGTAGTCGACCTTCTCCTGGAAGCCGATGCCGACGGGGAAGGCGTCGGTGATCGAGTAGCGGTACTCTCCGCCCTTCGCGGGCTTCACCGCATGGAACTTGCTGTCCACCACGGCCAGTTCACGCTTGGAGGGCTCGTACGTGAGGTCCTTGGGCACGGCACCCTTGTGCCCCTCGGAGAGGTCGTACACGTAGGGAGTGTTGAGGGTGCCGGTACTCTCGACCTTCTTCCCTGCCTTCGCCGCCGCGATGAGCCCGGCCCCGTCGGCGGCGTCGACGGTGGCGATCTGCAGCGGCCTCTCGCCGTTGTCGTCCGTGCCGAACCAGGCGTTGAGACGCCCGGCCTGATTGTCCGTCACGAACAGCGCCGCGGCGCCCGCGTCCTGCGCGGCCTGTCCGAGCCGCGCCGGGCTGGCCGCGTCCGTGCGGCGCACCACGACGGCCTTGCCGCGCACGTCCTTGCCCTCGTACGCGCCCGGCGTGCCGTCACCGGCGTCCACCAGCGCCCACTTGTGCCGCCCCTCGGCGATCGTCCCGCCGGGCTGGGCGACGGCCTCGCGCAGGCCCTTCACGTCCACCAGCGGCTTGCCGAGGCGCCACACCGTGCGGTACTCGAAGCTGCCGTCGGTGACCTTCGCGGTGGGCGCGGCGAAGATGCTGTCGTATTTCACGGGGACCTGGACGGCGCCCATCAGATCGGCGCCGCCCGCCTTCCTGTCGTACTCCATGAGGAGCTGCCGGGTCTCGGTGCGCCGGCCGACGTCGGCCTTGATCTCGCGCAGCTTCCGCCCGTCGAGGGTGATCTCGCGGTCCCGGTCGAGCGTGATCTGCGGGTCGGCGAGGAAGCCGAGGCCGAGGGAGTCCTCGCCCTTGCCGCCGCGCACGTCGAGGAAGGTCGACAGGGTGTACGTGCCCGGCTTCATGCGGAGCTTCAGGGTGCCGGAGTCGCCGACCGCGGCAGGGAACGGCTCGGTGCCCTCGGCGAGTTGCTGCACCACGAGGTCGGCGGGGGTCGCCGCGCCGTCCCGGTCCTTCACGCGGACGGTGAGCGTGTACCGCTCCTCCTCCTTGACCAGGCCGAAGGCGGTGTGCGCCACCTTCTTGCCGCCGGCGCTCGCGACGACCGCGCCGCTGGTGTTCCCGACGGGCGCCTTCGCCCCGTCGCCGGTGACGGTGGTCGACGCGGTGCCGTGCGCCGGGACGGTGAGCTCGGCGTCGGCGAGCTTCACGACGCCGTCCGCGCCGCCCTGCGCCGCGAGGCTCAACTTCACGTCCTCATCGGAGGAGTTGGTGTACGTGAGGGTCTTGGTGACCGGCTTGTTGTCGTCGTACGGCCAGCCGTAGAACCCGAGGTCGACGCTGCCGCTCGCGGTGACCTTCGCGTCGATGACATCCGGCACGCCGAGTCGCCCCGCGCCCACCTCATAGGCAGAGGCGTCGAGTTGCTTCGAGCCGGACATCAGGGCGTCCTTGAGCCGGGCGCCGCTCCAGTCGGGGTGCTTCTCGGCGAGCAGCGCGGCGACGCCCGCGACGTGCGGGGTCGCCATCGACGTACCGCTCATCTCGGTGTAGAAGCCCTCGCCGCCGACGAGCCCTGAGCGTGCCGCGAGGATGTCGACGCCGGGCGCCGACAGGTCGGGCTTGAGGGCGTTGTCGCCCGCGCGCGGTCCCCGGCTGGTGAAGTAGGCGGCCTCGTCGGCGGAGTCGACGGCGCCGATCGTCAGCGCGGAGTCGGCGGCGCCGGGCGAGCCGATGGAGGAGGGCGCGCCGGTGTTGCCCGCCGCGACGACGAAGAGGGCGCCGGTCTCCTTGGAGAGGGAGTTCACGGCGGCGGCCATCGGGTCGGTTCCGTCGCTCGCCTCCTGCGAACCGAGGCTCATCGACACGATCTTGGCGTCGATGTCCTTGGCGGCCCACTCCATACCCGCGATGATCTCCGACTCGCTGCCGAAGCCCTCGTCGCTGAGCACCTTGCCGACGGCGAGGGAGGCGCCGGGGGCGACACCCTTCTCCTTCTTCCCCTCCGAGGCGGCGCCGCTGCCGCCGACGGTGGAGGCGACATGGGTGCCGTGGCCGTTGCGGTCGGCGACCTCCTCACCGGGGATGAAGCTCTTGCTCTCGCCGACACGCCCCTTGAGGTCCGGGTGTTCGGCGTCCACGCCGGTGTCGAGGACGGCGACCTTGACGCCCTTGCCGGTGAGCCCGGCCTCCCAGGCCCTGGGGGTGCCGATCTGTTCGTTGCTCTGCGCCATGTCGGCCTCGACGCGCCCGTCGAGCCACACCTTGTCGACGCCGGACCCCTCGTCCTTCACGGACCGCCACAGCGCGCCCGGCTTCTCGGCGGTGACGGCGACGCCGTCGACGCTCTCCAGGGAGCGCACCTTCTCCACGCCGCGGGGCAGCTGCCGCGCGCCCCGGGCCTTCGTGTCGTACGTGACGATGAGAGGAAGCCCGGCCACCGCCCCCCGCTCGCCGTGACCGTGGTCCCCGTAGCCCTGCCTGAGCAGCTCCGTCACGTCGAACAGCCGCTCGTCGAGGGCCCCGGAGCGCAGAAGGGGCCGCGCCTCGTCGGGTACGACGGTGACGTGTCCGCCCGACATCGAGGTCCGCACGGCTCCGCTCGCCCCGGCGGGCCGGTCCACGGTGACGGTCCTGCGGCCGCCGGGGAGCGGGGTGAGCGTGACCTTGTCCCCGGTGATGAGCGTGACGGTACGGGCTGCGTCGGCAGTGCGGGAGGGCGTCTTGTCAGGGGCGGGGGCGGCGGCGGTGGCGGTGGCGCCCTGCCCGGCGGGAAGCAGGGCGAACGCGAGACCGGCGGCGGCCACGAGCGGGGCTCTTCGCCGCGCGGGGGCTCTGGTCATGGAGCTGCCTCTCTTCGTCGGACCCGGGCGGGGGTGTTGCCCGAGTGCTGCGAAGAGTGTCAGGGGCCTTGAGTTGCGGGGGTGTTGACGGGAGGTGGCGGAAAGCCGCCAGGGCACGTATCCGCCAGGAGTCGATGCCGCACCGTGTGGCCGATGGGGCACGGGTACGGATGACATCCCCAAGTACCTTCGGCAACAATGCCGTTGGCAGATGCACGGGATCGACACAGCTCAACGGGGGCGTCATGGATGGCTTGGTGGAGTTCACGACCGACGACGGAGCGCGCGTCGTCGTCGCCGATGTGGACGAAGGCTCCGGCTCCCGCCTCGTCTCCCGCGGCGACGAACCCGCCCTGGCGGCCCGCACGTTCGAGGCGTCCCTCGACGGCGCGCGGGCGGCCGCCGAGTCCGCGCTGCGTGTGTTCCGCGAGGGCAGCCTCCGCCCCGACTCGGTGGAGATCGAGTTCGGGGTGCGGATGTCCGCGGAGGCGGGCGCCGTGATCGTGAAGGGGCAGGCCGAGGGGCACCTCGTGGTGCGTCTCTCCTGGTCGCCCGGCGGTTCGGCCGCCTCCGCCGACCGGCAGGCGCAGTCGAACGGCGCCACCCCGCCCCCCGCATGAGCGGAGCGTCCTGGCACGCCCGCATCGCGTGCGGCCGCGAGATCGGCGCCGGCTTCCTGGTGTCCGAGCGCCAACTCCTCACCTGTGCGCACGTGGTGAAGGACAGCGGCGACACGGCGGTCAGCGTGTCCTTCCCCCACCACAGGGACCTCGGCGCCATCCGGGCCCACGTGCGCGCCCACGGCGGCTGGGGCGAGCGGGACGACGACTCCGGCGACCTCGCCGTGCTGGAGCTGGAGCGGGCCGTTCCGATAGCCCCGGCCCGGTTCGCCGCGCCCGACGACGCCTACGGTCAGCCACGGCCCCGGCTGCTCGCCTACGGCTTCCCCCGGGGATACGACGAGGGGACGCTCGCCGAATACCGTTCCACGGCCGACCAGTTGATCGCCGACGAATGGATTCAACTGGAGGCGTGGAACGCCCACGGCCAGGCCCTGGCCCCGGGGTTCAGCGGCGCCGCGGTGACCCACGCCGACAGCGGCCGGGTCGTGGGCATGGTCGCGGCGGCAGCGGGCGCGTCCGGCGTACGCAACGGGCGGATGCTGCCCCTGTCCGTCATGGCCCGCTACTGGCCGCGGCTGGGTGAGCTGATCCCCACGCCGGGACACCCGGCCACGGCCAAGGAACGGCTGCGCGAACTCGTGGAGAAGGCGGCCGACACCGACCTGGCCCACGAGGCGGAGCGGCTCTATCTCGACGCCGCGGGCCCCTTCGGGCCGCCCGTCCCGCCCCGGGGATTCTCGTCCCTGTGGTCCGCGGCCTGGTACGTGCTCTGGGAGGTCGACGACCCGCGTGCCGTGGCCCGCTTCACCGACCGGCTCGCCGCTCTCCTCGACGCCTCGGCCGCACCACAGGCGCCCACCGCGACAGGTCCGGCCTGGTCCCCCATCCTCGTCGAGATCGACCACAGCGGCGCCGGAAGCGATCAGGTCCTCGTCACGGTGTCCGCGTACCGGGAAGGGCACCGCCATCCCGTCGGCTCGCGCACGCTCCGGCGGGACCAGGTACGGGAGTACGTGCAGCGGCGCATCGACGAGGCCTTCTGGCACCTCGACTTCGATGCACAGGAGTTGGTCGCGTTCGCGCTGCCCCGGGACTGGCTGAACGAACCCGTGGCCCACTGGCAGCGCAGCACCGACGACCCCACCCCGCTCGGCTGCTCCTACCCCCTGGTCGTCACCGACCGGTCCCGGCGCACCGGCGGACTGCGGCACCAGCTCTCCCGCACCTGGCAGAAACTGGACGGGCTGAACCGGACGGCACTGCACCGTGTCGAGTGCGGGACCGGCGAGAAGCCGAGCAGCCTCAGGTTCCGGCTGCGACAGGACGGGGCCCATCTGGCGGGCTTCACGGCACCGCCGAAGGCCGGCCATGTCAGACCCCACTTCGAGGCGTCCCTGAACGCCCCTGTCCCCGTACTGATGTGGCCGCGCACCGGCTGCGACGGAGCCGTCGGCAAGGCAGCGGCCGACCACCGCGACCACTGCACGGGCACCGCGTTCCTGGACGCGCTCGACGCCCACCTCGCCACGCTGCCGCCCGCCGAACTGCCCCGCCACGTCCTGACCCTGCGCGAGATGGCCGACGCGGCGGACGAGCCGGACAAGCACTGGGCCAGGGACGTACAACTCCTGTGGGACGATCCCCGCTGCTTCCCCGACACGGCAGCCCACCTGCACTCCCCCGTCGCCTGAGCGCCGCACCTTACGGAGAGAACGCATGTCCTTGTGGCCCGTCTACACCGGAAACAGCGAGCCTCACGACGGCATCGCCGAACTCCCGCCGCCCCCGCCGTGGCGCGCCTTCGACGGCGGACCCGAACTGGCCACCCCCGCGGACGACGACGCGACCACGTCGCCGGACCGGGCGCACCGCGCGCTGACCTACCGCCCCACCGACCAGAGCGTCCAACTGGTGAACGCCGCCCTGTATTTGAGGCGGCCGCTCCTGGTGACGGGACCGCCGGGCAGCGGCAAGTCGAGCCTCGCGTACGCGGTCGCCCGAGAGCTCGGGCTCGGCCCCGTCCTGCGCTGGAACATCACCAGCCGCAGCACCCTGCACGACGGCCTCTACCAGTACGACCCGCTGTCCCGTCTGTACGCCGCGAGAGGCAGCGCGGGCGGGGCCGAGCCGCGGGACCGGTCGGGCGTGGAGGACCACCTCCGTCTGGGCCCCCTGGGTACCGCCCTGCTGCCCTATGCGCGCCCCCGCGCCCTGCTGATCGACGAGATCGACAAGAGCGACCTGGACCTGCCCAACGACCTCCTGAACATTCTGGAGGAGGGCCAGTACGAGATCCCCGAACTGGTCCGCGTCGCCCGGCACACCCCGACGGCGGAGCTGCCGGCAGACGGCTCGGACGAGCCGGTCACCATCACGCGCGGCCGGGTGCGCTGCCGCGCCTTCCCCTTCGTCGTCCTCACCAGCAACGGCGAACGCGAGTTCCCGCCCGCCTTCCTGCGCCGCTGCGTCACCCTCCAGCTGCGCCAGCCCCAGGGCGACCACCTGGAGGACATCGTGCGCGCGCACCTCGGCGAGCCCGACGCCTACGCGCGCGGCCTGATCACCCGGTTCCTGGAGCGCGGCAGCGGTGGCGAGCTCGCCACCGACCAGCTGCTCAACGCCATCTATCTGACCGGCGCCGCGGGCATCGACGCCACCTCGCGCGACGAACTGGCCCACCAGCTCATGCCCTACCTGACCCAGCTGAGAGATCCGGGCCACGATGCGCTCTGATCCCACGCGGCCCGGGCGGCCGGCCGAGGCGCTGGCCCGCGTCCTGGCCGAGGCAGCGGGCGGTGAGCGCCTCTCCGCCGCCGAGGTGGCCGAACTGCTGTGGCTGGCCGGGCACATGGCCACGCCTTCGGCCCCGGGCCCGCCCGTCGACGTACGGCGGCCGGCCGCACCCGAGGCGCCCGACGCACCCGAGCACGGGGCACCGGATCCGGGCCGGCCCGCGCCATCCGCCGACGAGGCCCTCGCCGACGGCCGTGTCCCGCTCCATCTGGCCACCGAGGCGTCCGAGCCCTCGCCCTGGCAGACGAACGCGGCCTCGCCCACCGGCACGTCCGCCCCCGCACGGCCGTCACCGCCCCCGACCGACGACGGCACCCGCCTCCTGCGCGTTCCTGTCCCCCCGATGGTGCGGCACCCGCTCGCACTGCAGCGCGCCCTGCGCCCGCTCAAGCGGCGAGTGCCCTCACCGAGCGGCCAGGTCCTCGACGAGGAGGCGACGGCCCACCGCATCGCCCGCCTGGGCGCCCGGCCGGACGGTTGGCTGCCGGTCATGCGGCCGGCCCGGGAGCGCTGGCTGCGGCTGTGTCTCGTGTACGACACCGGAACCACGATGCCCATGTGGCGGCCGCTGGTCCACGAACTGCACACGGCCTTCGCCCAGTCCGGCGTCTTCCGCACCGTCGAGCTCCACGGGGCGCACCCGGACGGCACGGTCCCGCCCCAGGCCGCATCGCCTCCTGCCGACGGCCGCACCGTGACCCTGCTCATCAGCGACTGCATGGGACCGCAGTGGCGGGAAGGGGCTCCGGGCGAGCGCTGGTACCGCACGCTGCGCCGCTGGGCGGAGCGCATGCCGCTGGCCGTCGTACAGCCGCTGCCCGAACGCCTGTGGCGCACCACCGCCCTGCCCACGGAACCGGGCCTGCTGTGCGCGCCGCGCGCCGGCGCCCCCGCGAGCGCGCTCCGCTTCACGCCGTACGACGCCGGACGGCGTCCGGGGGCCGATGCCGTGCCGCTGCCCGTACTGGAGCCCACCGCGACCTGGCTTTCGCACTGGGCGTCCCTCGTGGCGGATCCTGGAGGAGCCCGACTACCAGGAGCAGTCGCATGGCTGGGGCACACCCCGACCCCCGTCGATCCGGCGGAGCGTGAGGACGTGGCCCTGCTCTCCGCGGAGGAGATCGTGCTGCGCTTCCGCTCCACGGCCTCCCCCGAAGCCTTCCGCCTCGCCGGCCACCTGGCCATGGGGACACCGCATCTGCCGGTCATGCGCCTGGTCCACGCCGCCGTCGAGGAGCGCCCGCGGCCACAGCACCTGGCCGAGGTGATCCTCAGCGGCATGCTCAGCGGCACACCGGAAGGGCCACCGGGCGCGTACGCGTTCCGTGACGGCGTACGCGACGTCCTGCTGCGCAGCCTGCCCCGCACCGCGCGCGGCCGCACCCGCCAATTCCTGGCACAGGTGGGCGGATTGATCGACGACAGGGCGGGGGCCGCACCGGGAGAACTGCGGGCGGGGGCCCGCGCGGTCGGCGGCCCGCACCGCGCGGTCGGGACGGACGAACCGGCCCTGGAGGCCGAGCCGTTCGCGACGGTCAGCCAGGAGAGCGTACGGCGGCTCGGTGGCGCCTCCGGGCTGCTCGCCGGCCGCTACCGCCTCGACAGGCAGGTGGGGCCGGATTCCTCGCGGTGGCTCGCGCGGGACAGCTGGCAGGACGACGAGAGCGTACTCGTACAGACCTACCCACAGCCGACGCAGTGGCCGAAGGTGACCTTCACCGGCATCGCGCACCGGCTCACCCAGGTGCGCCATCCGCATGTCGCCGCCGTCCGCGACTACGGCATCGAGGGCGAAACCCCCTATCTCGTCAGTGACTTCGTCGACGGACGGACCCTGGACCGGCTGATCGGCCGCTCACCGGACCGTCTCCCCGACGCCCAACTCCTTTCCCTCATCGCCCCGCTGGCCGCCGCGGTGACCGCCCTGCACGAGGACGGCATCGCCCACGGCGCCGTACACACCTCGAACGTCGTCGTCACCCCGCTCGGCCCGCTGCTGACCGGCGTCGGCATCAAGGCCTTCGGCGCCACGAGCCGCGAGGAGGACCTCCGCGACCTCGGACATCTCATCCGCGAAATGTACGGAGGGACCTGGTACCCCTCGTCGCGTCAGCTCTCCCTGCCCTCGGGGGACCTCGGCCTCCCCGGCGAGCTGCGGTGGACCCTGCGGGACGCCATCGGCGACCTCGTGTCCGACGACCCCGACGCCCAACTGCGCGGCGCGGAGCGCCTCTCCCGCCTCGACCCCGAGCCGGACTACGAGCGCCGCTACTCCCTGCTCGGCCCTCTCGCCGTCCGCCATGACGGGCGCCCGCTGGCCACCGGCTCCCGACAGGAGCAGGCGCTGCTGTGCATGCTCCTGCTCCGGGAGCGCGGAGTGACGTACAACGAACTGATCGACGGCCTGTGGGGCCCCGACGCGCCGAAGGACGCACGCCGCCTCATCGGCACCTACGCCTCCCGGCTGCGCAACGCGCTGGGCCCCGACTCGGTGAGGGCGGCGGGATCGCACGCGCTGCTCCTCCGGTCCGATCCGGACGACGTGGATCTGTTCCGGTGCCGGAGGCTGGCCGCCCATGCGGAGGAGGCACGCCGCGACGGCGATACCGAGAACGCGTTCCATCTCGTCCAGTCCGCCCTCGACCTCTGGTACGGCGACCCACTGGAGAACGTCCCGGGCCCCGCGGCGGAGGCGGCCCGCGCGGACATCCGGTCCCTGCACCAGTCCTTGGTGCGCCTGCAGCGCGAACTCGCCCAGAACCAGGCCGGGTCCGAACCCGTGCCCGCCGAACTCGACGAACTGCTCCAAGAGTTCCCCCACGCCGACGACGAGGTCCTCGCCCCGCACGAGACCCTCCAGGCGGTCGACCTGGCCTCGCTCGACACGGAGCAGGGCCAGTCCGAGGCCTCGACGCCCACGAGGACCGGGCTCACCTTCGACTTCACGACACGCCCCGTACCGGACTCCGCCCTGCGGAACCTGGGCGAGGTGGTCTCACGCTTCCTGGTCCGGGGCGGCATCGGCCCCGACCGGTTCACCCTGTCCCCACGTCTCCACGGCTGGGACGTGGCCGTCGCCGCCGAGGTCCACCCCCTGCAGGCACTGACCGTCGTACTGCACCAACTCCCCCACATGCTCGGGGAGTTGACACCGCTGGGCCTCGGCGTCACCGTCACCCCCGATCCGGACCGGGCGGCACCCGTCGCGGCGTTCCCCGCCGAGCGCCGACGCCTGCTCAGCGGCACGAGCACCCGACAGGCCGTCGTGATCATCCCCGACGACCTCCACGACGACCTCGTCCGCTCCGGCCGCCTCCCCACCGCCCGCTTCGAGCAGGTCCCCCAGTCCGACGACTGGTACCACGCGATCGCGGCGCCCACCCCACGCCTCACCTCGTGGAACGCCGTGATCCTCGGCTTCGACGGCACTCTCGCCCACCTCTACCCGGGCCACGCCGCGCGCGACGCCGCCCGCTCCCTCGCCGCCGTGATCGCCGAGCAGCGCAGCCCCGCATCGGCCGAGGCGGGCGAGCCCCTCCTGCCCGGCGGCGGCCACGCCGGCCTCGCGGACGGCCGGATCCACCCCCTGGACGTCCTGCGCGCCTTCGCGCGCCACCCCTCTCTGCCCCAGGAGCTGCACACGCACCTCGAACGCATCGAGGTGAAGGCCGCGCCGACCGCACGGCCGCCCGGCTCCGTCGCGAACGTCCTGCGCGCCCTGACCGAGAACAACCCCCACGTCGCCATCGCGACCGATGTCTCGCCGGGCGCCGTGACGACGTATCTGCGAGCGAGGGGGATCCCCTTCCCCGAGACCGCCGTCCACGGCCGCACCGCCGACCTGACCCGCCTCATGCCCGACCCCGACTGCCTGCGCCGGGCGCTGGACCGGCTGGGCTCGCCTGCGGACCGCTGCGTCATGATCGGCTCGTCCTCGGTGGAGGCGGACGCCGCGCGGAGCCTGGACATGGCGTTCATCGGGATCGCCCCCGACAGCAGGTCCCGCGAGCGCCTGCTCGCCGCCGGGGCCCGCTCCACATGCGGACTCCTCTCGGACGTGCCCGGCGCACTGCGCAACGCGTGAGCCCCCTGGGCCCGGGGACACAAAGACGCCAGATCGGCGCGTATGCGCCTTTTCGGTAGCCGACCCTCCGGGTCCACTGGAACAACCGCACTGCTTCACTGCTTCACACGGAACCGCCGCACGGCCTGCGACGCCCCGAACACCACCCATGCGGCGGCACCCCGCCCGGCTCAGCTCAACGCGCGCGCCGCCCGCGCCCGCCGCACGATGCGAGACAGGACCGCCGTCCGACGGTCCGTAACGGTCTGCGCTCTCGGGAGGATCTGCCATGACCGTCAGTCTGGAGCAGTTGCGCCGCTGCCATATCGCCGTCGACCTGGGGGCCGCGCGGACCCGGGTGTTCGTGAAGGGCGCGGGCCTCGTCGTCGACGAGCCGAGCGCCGCCGCCGTGAACACCCGGACCGGCGCGCTCATCGCGGTCGGCCAGTTCGCCGAGCAGATGACGGGACGCACCCCCGGTTACATCCGGGTCGTCCGGCCCGTCTCCGGCGGCACCGTCGTCGACATCGAGATGGCCCAGCGGATGCTCCGTCACCTGCTCGGCGAGAAGCTCCGCCGCACCCTGCGCCGCAAGCCCCGCCTGCGCGCCGCCGCCTGCACCCCGCACGACGCGGACCCGCTGGCGCAGCGGGCGGCCGTCGAGACGATGGTCGGGCTCGGGGCCCGCCGGGTGGAGCTGGTGGACACCCTCATCGCGGCGGCGGTCGGCTGCGGGCTGCCCGTGGAGCGCCCCGAGGCGACGATGATCCTGGTCTGCGGCGCCGCCACGACCCAGGTGGCGGTGCTCTCCCTCGGTTCGATCGTGACGGCCGAACGCATTCCCGTGGGCGGCGAGGCCATCGACCACGCGATCGTCCAACACCTGCGCCACCAGCACGAGTTGATGCTCCCCTCGCAGTCCGTACGCCCCCTTCAGCTCGCCCTGAGCGGCAACGGCCTGACCCCGCACGGGCCGGAGTCGACGGAGATCCACGGCAGGGACGTGGCGACGGGCCTGGCCCGCTCGGTCCAGGTCGACACCGCCGCCGTCCGCGACGCGATCCACACCCCGCTCACCGCCGTGCTCGACGGCATCGGCAAGGTGCTGCGGGACTGCCCGCCGGATCTGGTGGCCGACCTCGCGGACCGCGGAATCATGATGGTCGGCGGCAGCGCGCTCCTGCCCGGCCTCGACCAGATGCTGCGGGACGCGACCGGAATGCCCGTACATATCGCGGAACGGCCTGATGTGTGCGCTGTGCTCGGACTCGGTGCGATGCTTGAGGGCAAGATCCAGCCGCTGGCCCTGGCCCCGCTGGCCGGCTGAGCCCGCGGCATCCCCTCGACACGGAGTACGTCACAGAAATGCCCGAAGGAGCGGACGCGCCACTGCCCTCGATGCCCCTGCTCGAAGCCGTCCTGAGCGTCGGCACGGACCTGGAACTCCGGGCCACGCTCCAGCACATCGTGGACAGCGCGGCCCGGCTGACCGGGGCGGGGTACGGCTCGCTCACCGCCCACGCCCCCGGGCACGAGGGACCGGCCGAGCTGTTCGTGGCGGGCGGCCCCGGACGCCTGGCCGACGGTGCGCCGCCCGCGTACACCGAGGGGGACGGCGACGGCGCCGTCATCGTCGTACCGATCCGCGTGCACGACGAGGCGTTCGGCGACCTGCTGCTCGCCGAGAAGACGGAGGGCGCCTTCTCCGACGACGACCGGCAGCTGCTGCGGGTCCTGGCGAGCCAGGCGGGCATCGCGATCGGCAACGCCCGCCTGTTCGAGGCGGCCCGGCAGCGTGAGCGCTGGATCGAGGGCGCGGCGGCGGTCACCACGGCACTGCTCACGGGCGAGGAGGCGGCCGACGCGCTGATGACCGTCGCGGACCGGGCGAGGATCCTCGCGGGCGCGGCGGCGGGCGTGATCCTGCAGCCCACGGAGGCGGGCGGCATGAGCATCGTCGCGGCGGCGACGGATGGGGCGCCGCACGGGTGGGGGACGTCGGCGGGGGGCTTGGGGGTGCAGCTCTCAGACAAGCAGCCCTCAGGCAAGCAGACGCCACACAGGCAGACCTCAGACAGGCGGACGTCAGACAAGCAGACGCCCGCACGGCACATGTCTGACATCCGGACGTCCGACAACCGCACCCCCGACAACCGCACCTCCGACAACCACAACGACCTCATCGGCACCACCATCGAGCCCGGCAGCGCCGTCCTGACCCAACTCCTCGGCGGCGAACCGGTGTTCATCGAGGACTCGGCGACCGACCCCCGCATGACGACGCACGTACGCGCCCGCTTCGGCCCCAGCATGATGCTGCCGCTGCAGGCCGGCGGCCGACTCATCGGCACGCTCGCCCTGCCCCGCAGGCGCGGCGCGCCCGCCTACACCGCGGCCGAACGTCTGCTCGCCACCCAGTTCGCCTCGCAGGCCGCCCTCGCGCTCGTCCTCGCCGACGCCCAGCAGAGCAGGCAGCGCCTCGCCGTCTTCGAGGACCGCGACCGCATCGCCCGCGACCTGCACGACCTCGTGGTCCAGCGGCTCTTCGCGACCGGCATGATGCTGGAGTCGACCCGCCGCAGGGCGCAGTCGGCCAAGGTGGAGTCCACCCTCGACCACGCCGTCGACGAGCTGGAGTCCACCATCCAGGAGGTCCGCACGGCCATCTTCGCGCTCCAGCAGCCGCCGGCCGACGCCCCGGCCACCTTCCGCGGCAAGGTCCTGCGCGAGACGGCGGGCGCCTCCGCGGTCCTCGGCATCCAGCCGTCGGTGCACTTCGCGGGCCCGGTCGACGCCCGTGTCACGGACCCGGCAGCGGGCCACCTCCTGGCCGCCCTGCGCCGCGCCTTGGCCACCACGTCCCGCCGCACGTCCGTCACCCGCGTCGACGTCACGGTCGACGCCAGGGCGACCCTGCCGGACGGCCGGGAAGGCGTGCGCCTGACGGTGTACGACGACGGGGTCACGGACGGCGTGGAGGCGGGCACGACGGCGACGTGGCAGGCACCGCTCTGAGGAGCGGTTGCCTGTGGACCGGATGCCTGAGGACCAGTTGTCTGAGGACCAGTTGTCTGAGGACCGATTGCCTGAGGACCGGATGCCTGAGGACCGGATGCCTGAGGACCGGTCCTCAGAGCTCCACCACCGACACCTCCGTCGCCTTCACGCTCGTCCACACCTCGACCCCGTCCGTGAGCCCCAGTTCGAGCGCCGCCTGCGGGGTGATCTCCGCGACCAGGTCCGGCGCCGCGTCCGAGGTGATCAGGACCCGCAGTCTGCTGCCTGCGGTGGTGATCTCCCGTACCGTGCCCGGCCATACGTTGCGCGGGCTGCCCTCCGGCTTCTCGCGGTGCACGGAGACGGCCTCCGGCGCGATGACGGCGAGCGCCCGCGTCCCCGCGCCGAGCGGGTCCGCGACGACGAGCCGTCCATCGCCCGCGAGTTCGATGCCCCCGTCGGCATCGGCCGTGCCGGGCCAGGCGTTGCGGCCGAGCATCCGCGCCACCCAGGGCGAGCGCGGGTGCCTGGCGACCTCGGAGGGAGGCGCGTCCTGCAACGTACGCCCTTCGTCGAGTACGAGGACCCGGTCGGCCAGTGAGACGGCCTCCACGGGATCGTGCGTGACGATCAGGCAGACGCCGCCGAAGCCGTCGAGGTGGCGGCGCAGGGTGTGCCGGACGTGGGCGCGGGTGGTCTGGTCGAGGGCGGCGAGCGGTTCGTCCAGGAGCAGCAGCCGGGGCCTGGCCGCCAACGCCCTGGCGAGGGCGACCCGCTGGGCCTGCCCGCCGGACAGCTGCGCGGGCCTGCGGTGCGCGAGGTGCCCGACGCCGAGCCGGTCGAGCCACGCCTGCGCGGTGCGGCGGGCCTCGGCACGGCGCACCCCCTGCGCGGACAGCCCGTAGGCCGTGTTGCCGAGCGCGGTCAAGTGCGGGAAGAGCGCGCCCTCCTGGGGCACCCAGGCGACCCCGCGCCGGTGCGGCGGCAACGCGGTGACGTCGAGCTCGCCGAGCCGCAGCTCCGCCCTGGCGCGCGGTGTCAGACCGAGCAGGGCGCGCAGCAGGGTCGTCTTGCCCGCGCCGTTGGGCCCGACGACGGCGATGGTGGTGCCGGGTTCGGCGTCGAGCGTCAGTTCGTTGTAGCCGGTGACGGTGGCGCTCAGCGCCCACTTCTCCGTCGGCTGCCCGGCCTTGACGACCCGGTGGGGCGGCTCGGCGAGTGCCGCGTCGTCGTCCGCGGCGGCGGGCCCGTCGGTCCGCACCCGCACCGAGGCCCCCGCCGTCCACCGCCCGCGCAGCGCGATCAGGACCGCCATCGCGATGGCGAGCAGCAGCAGCGACAGCGAGGTCGCGGCCTCCGGCGAATCCTGGAGCAGCAGATACACCTGGAGCGGCAGCGTCTGCGTCGTCCCTGGCAGATTGCCCGCGAAGGTGATCGTGGCGCCGAACTCGCCGAGTGCCCGCGCCCAGGTCAGCGCGGCACCCGCGGCGAGGCCGGGGGCGACCATCGGCAGCGTGACGGTGAGGAACACCCGTACCGGAGAGGCCCCGAGCGAGGCCGCCGTCTCCTCGAAGCCGGGCCGCAGCCCGCCGAGCGCCCCCTCCAGGCTGATCACGAGGAACGGCATGGCCACGAACGTCGCGGCGATCACCGCGCCGGAGGTGTGGAAGGGCAGCACGATCCCGAAGGTGTTCTCCAGCCAGGGCCCGAGCAGCCCGCGCCGCCCGAACCCGAGCAGCAGCGCGACGCCGCCGACGGTCGGCGGAAGGACCATCGGCAGCAGGACGAGGGAGCGTACGAGCGCCTTGCCCCGGAACTCCACCCGCGCCAGCAGCCAGGCCAGCGGCACCCCGAGCAGCAGGGAGAGCCCGAGCGCCCAGAAGGAAACGGCCAGCGAGAGCTTCAGGGCCTGGGTGACGCCGGGCGTGGTCAGATGCGCCCCGAGGTCGCCCCACTCGGTCCTGGCGAGGATGCCGACGAGCGGCAGCAGCAGGAACGCGACGGCGAGCAGGGCGGGCAGCGCGAGGGCGACGGGCGCCCTGGTGCGGCCGGGGGTGCGGGGGCGGAGGCGGCTCATCGGAGGTCCCGGTATCGGTGGTGGTGACGCGTACGACCGGGCGCCCGCTGCGGGGAGGCGTCGGGCGCCCGGTGGTCAGGGGGCGGCTACGGCTTCTGGAAGCCCGCGTCCCGCAGGATCTTCTGCGCCTCGGGGGTGCTGAGCCACTTCACGAACGCGGCCGCGGCCTCGGTGTTCTTGGAGCCCTTGAGGGTGGCGGCCGGGTAGGAGGCGACGGCGTTCTGCGCGTCGGGGATCTCCACGGCGTCGACCTTGTCGGTCGCGGTGGCGGCGTCCGTCTTGTAGACGATGCCCGCGTCGGCCTCGCCGAGCTCGACCTTGCTGAGCACGGAGCGGACGTTCGCCTCCTTGGAGACGGGCTTGACCGTGACGTCCTGCTTGTCGAGGACCTGCTTGCTGTAGCGGCCGACCGGCACGGTGTCGTCGGCGAGGACGACCTTCAGCTTGCTGTTCGAGAGGTCCTCGAGCCCCTTGACCTTGTCGGGGTTGCCCTCGCGGGTGGCGATCACGAGCCGGTTCTTGGCGATGACGGTGGGGGTGCCGGTCTCCTCTTCGAGCCCGTCCATGGTCTTGGTGTCGGCGGTGACGAGCACGTCGGCGGGCGAGCCCTGCCTGACCTGCGCGGCGAGCTCCTGCGACCCTGCCGGGGAGATCGTGAGCTCCGTGCCCGGGTGGTCCTTCTCGTACGCCTTCTTGGCGGTGGCGAAGACGTCGGTGAGGGAGGAGGCGGCGAGGACGGTGAGGTTCGCGTTCTTGCCGCCGCCGTCCTTCTTGCTCTCGTTGTCGTCGTCGCTGCCGCAGGCGGCGAGCGGGACGAGCAGCGCGGCGGTCACGGCCGCGGCGGCGGCGCGGCGGGCGGTGAGTGCGGGGAACGTGTGGGACATGGGGCGGGGCTCCTGGCGAAAGGCGGACGACGCGAGGCGGAGAGCGAAGGGGACGACGACGCAGCGCTAGGCGCGGTCGATGTGCACGCTCGTGGACTTCACACGGGCGGTGGCCTGCATCCCGACCTCCAGGCCGAGTTCCTCCACCGCCTCCCTGGTCAGCAGCGAGACGAGGCGGTGCGGGCCCGCCTGGATCTCCACCTGGGCGGCCACGTCGCCGAGCTTCACGGCGGTGACGATGCCGGGAAAGGCATTGCGCGCGGAGGTGTAGGAGACGTCCTCGTCGCCCGTGCCGCCGTTCTGCGCGATCTCGACGGAGAAGGCGGCCAGATCCCGGCCGTCGATGAGCCGCCGCCCGCCCTCGTCGCGGTGCGTGGCGACCCGTCCCGCGTCCGCCCAGCGGCGGGCGGTGTCGGGGCTGACCCCGAGCAGACGCGCGGCCTGCCCAATTGTGTAGGACTGCATGTGCGACAAGATATGCGTGATCGCCTCGCATTTGTAAAAGTTGAGTCGGACATCCATGGCAGATGCGTTTCGCCGCCACGCACTCTGGAGGAACCTCCAAGCCCGGCCCGTGCGGCCACCGCCCCGGCCGGCCCCCTCCCCCGGACACGACGCGGCACCGACCGGTCACAGGACGCCTTCGTACCGGCGTCCCGGCCGGCCGGTGCCGAACCGAGGCCGAAGGGGCCGCGGCCCACCGGGCCGCTCACCGCCGCGCTACGCGTCGCCGGGCCGCCCCTTGATCTGCCGGGCTCCCTCGCCACCGGCCCTGCGCGCCTCCTCCCCGGTGGACCTGGCGGCGTCCTGCGCCGTGCCCTTGACCGACTCCGCCGCTTCCCTGACCGGCTCGCGCATCTCCTCCTTGACGCCCTCGGCGGCTTCGCGCACCGTCTCCTTCACCGGCCCGGCCAGCTCTTCGGAGCGTTCCCTGAGCCGCTGTCCGGCGCGCTCCTCCGCCTCGCTCGCGGGGAACAGCCCGCCCAGCAGCACCCCTGTCCCGAAGGCGACGAGCCCGGCGGCGAGCGGGGTGCCCCGAGCCTGCGACCTGATGGCTTCGGGAGCCTCCCTGACCTGCTGCCCCAGCCGTTCGGACGCGGCGGCCGTCTCGTGCGTCCGTGCGCTCAGCCGGTCCCTGCCGGTCCCGGCCGTTCCCATGACCCTGTCCTTGACGGTGCCGAGCCGCTGCCGCGCGGCCCTGCTCCGGCGGCGGACCACCCGCTGCGGGCTCACCTTCTCCGCGAGCCGGTCCGCCGTCTGCGCCAGGTGGGCGCGGGTGGTGTCTGCGTCCTGCCTCAGTTCGTCGGGTGTCGCGCCCATTTCGCGTCCTCCTTCAGTGAGTCGACCGCCCTCTCGGGCTTGGGCCGCACGGTCCTCATCCGCGTGCGTCCCGTGGCGTAGAGGACCGCGCCGATCACGGCCCACACCGCCGTCATGACCAGCGCGGCCCAGGCGATGTCCATCACGTGCCGGAGCCCGAAGACCGCCGCGAGGCTGGCCAGCAGCACCGCGAGGCCGACGGCGTATCCGGCGCCCCCGTACATCCCGGCCGCCTTGCCCGCCTTCGCCGCCTCCTCCTTGAGCTCGGCCTTGGCCAGTTCCACCTCGTCGCGGAAGAGCCGGGCGAGGTCGCCGGTGAGGTCCCCGATCAGCTCGCCGACCGAGGCGTCGTCACGGGCGTGCACAGGGCCGGGCTGTGCGTGCTCCGCGCGGCGTTCGACGTGCGGAGCGCTCACGGCCGCCACCCCTGACCGGGCGCGGTGGGCGGCTGTGTGCCGGGCCGGGTCTGCGGCGGGGCGCCCGGCGCCGGCGGCAGGGGCGGGGTGGGCGGGGCACCCGAGGCCGGTGGCGCTTCTCCGGCGGGGGGCAGCGCGGTCTTTGGCGTGTAGCCGGGGGCGGCGGGCGGGAGCTGCGCCGCCCGTTCGCCTTCCTCCGCCTCGGGTCCGCCCCGCGCGCCCGCGGTGCCGACGCCCCGGCTCAGGCGCGCGGCCGCGATCCCCGCGAGCGCCGCGCCCGCCAGGAAGATCCCCGGCCTGCGGCGTGCGAACTCCCGCACGTCGTCGAGCAGTTCACCGGGCCGCTGCCGGTCGAGCCGGTCGGCGAGCAGCCGCCCGCGGTCCGCCACCTCGTGCACCATCGAGGCGGCGGGCGAGTCGGGCTTGGCGCTCTCGCTCATGTGCCGCAGGTCCTCCGCCAGATGGCGCAGGTTCGTGGCGAGCCGCTGCACCTGCCCCTCGGCCTCGCCCGCGGCCCGCTCCTTGACCTGCTCGTACAGGTCCTTGCTGCGGGCCGTGGCCTCCTGGATCACCGCGCCGGCGTTGTCCCGTGCGGCGCCCGCGACGTCCTGTCCCTTCTCCCATGCCGTGCCTGCGGCCTCCTGTCCCTTGCCCCGGGCCTCCCACCCGGTGTCACGGGCGGAGCGATCGGGTCCGCCACTCTGCGTCATGGTTCCTCCTCCGGAGTTGTCCGTGACTCCCCCGATTGCGCCGCCGGGTACCCGGCGGTCCGGCCGGAACACCGCACGGAGCCCCGTCCGCCGGGACGACCAGGCACGATGGCCAAAAGGACACGTACAACGACACGTCCGCGCGCATACGCCGCCCGAACCGGTCGACTCGTCCGTGCATGGCACTCTTCGGCAGGCACAAGCACGAGCACGAGCACGAGGGCGATCAGGACCGCGGACGTGCCGAGGACAGGGACGGGCCGGCCACCGACGCCGGCCCGCCCCCCGAGGTGGAACGGGCCGCTCCGGACGAACCCACCGAACTGCCCGCGCGCTCCTGGTGGGCGGTCCTGCGGCGCACCGGCAAGGAGTTCCTGGACGACGACCTGCCCGACCGGGCCGCTGCCCTGACGTACTACGGCGTCCTCTCGCTCTTCCCCGCGCTCCTGGTCCTGGTCTCGCTCCTGGGCGTGATCGGCGAGTCGGCGACCCGCGCGGTTCTCGACAACCTCCAGAAGCTGACGCCGGGCCCGGTGCGCGACCTGCTCGGCGAGGCGGTGCGGCAGCTGCGGGACAGCGGCGGCACCAGCGGCGTGATGGCGATCGTGGGCCTGGTGCTCGCGGTCTGGTCGGCCTCCGGGTACGTGGCTGCTTTCATCCGCACCTCCAACGCCGTCTACGACCTCCCCGAGGGCCGCCCGGTGTGGAAGCTGACGCCGCTGCGGATCGTCCTCACCGTGGTCCTGATGGTCCTGCTCGCGGTCAGTGCCCTGATCGTGGTGTTCACGGGACCGCTCGCGGAACGCGCGGGCGACGCCATCGGCTTGGGCGACGCGGCGGTCATGGCCTGGTCCATCGCCAAGTGGCCCGTCCTGCTGGTCCTCGTGGTCCTGATGATCGCCCTGCTCTTCTGGCGCGCGCCCAACGTCCGCGGCCCCGGCTTCCGCTGGCTGAGCCCGGGCAGCGCCCTCGCGGTCCTGCTGTGGCTGATCGCCTCCGGCGGCTTCGCGCTGTACGTCGCGAACTTCGCCTCGTACAACAAGACGTACGGGACCCTGGCCGGCGTCATCGTCTTCCTGATCTGGCTGTGGCTCTCGAATCTGGCCATCCTGCTCGGCCTGGAGTTCGACGCGGAGCTCGCCCGCCAGCGCGCGATCAGCGGCGGTCTGCCGGAGGAGGAAGAGCCCTACGTGGAGCCGCGCGACACCCGCAAGTGGCCCCGCTCTCCCACCCGACCCAAGGAGTCAGGATGACCTTCGACCCCCTGGAACAACGCGGAATCCCGCTGGACCGCCAGCTGCGCAACTGGCGCGAGCTCGACGTCGAGCCGATCGACCCCGACCACTGCGATCCGTACACCCGCTGCCGCGTCATCACGATGAACGGCATCGAGGTCGAAGCGGTGATGTTCAGCCATCAGTTCGCCAGGCACTGCCCCGACCCCGAGGTCAAGAGGCGGCTCGCGGAGGTCCGCTACATCGAGCAGCAACAGCAGAAGGCCGTCAACTGGCTGCTGCCCGGCCTCGCTTCGGTCCTGGAGACCACCATCGCGTACGAGCAGGTGGCCGTGGACCTCACCGCCTGGGTCGCCCGCTCCGAGCCCTCCGCGCGCCTGAAACAGGCCTATCAGTTCGGCGTCCTGGAGGACTTCGACCATCTGTACCGGTACGCGAACCTCTACGAGATGGTCGAGCACCGCAAGGCGGACGCCGTCGTCGAGGGCCTGACCGAGGTGATGCCGGGCCGGCCGACCAAGTTCCACCACCGGCACCCCCACGACAACGTACGCGACCCGTACGACCGCACGACGGCGGATCCGCTGTCCAAGCTGCACGCCCTGACCGTGATGTCGGCGGAGCAGCAGACGATGAACTTCTACATGAACGTCGGCCCGCAGTACATGGAGCCGATCGCGCGGCAGCTCTACCAGGAGATCGCCCTCATCGAGGAGGAGCACGTCACCCACTACGAGTCACTCGTCGACCCGGGCGAGACGTGGTGGGAGCAGCTCGTGAACCACGAGTACAACGAGTGCTACCTGTACCACTCCTTCATGGAGCAGGAGCCCGATCCCAAGGTGAGGGCGATCTGGGAGCTGCACCTGAACATGGAGCTGGAGCACCTGCGGATCGCCTGCGACCTGATGAGGCGGCACGACGGACGCGACCCCCGGGAAGTCGTCGCACCGCGGCTGCCGCGGGTCCTCACCTTCGAGCCCAACAAGGAGTACGTGCGCGGCCTCCTGGACACCCAGATGGACCTGACGACGCTCGGGGCCGGCTACGTGCGCGAGGCGCACGAGCGTTTCGCGCGGCTCCAGGAGCGGATCCACGGCGGCGAGGAGCCGCCCAGTGAGCGGGTCATGGCGCAGCACAGGGACCTCTTCGGGCGCGAGTACCGCTCGCAGCCCGGGGGCGAGCACCCGGACATGGCCTCGCGTGAGAAGACCGAGGAGTGAGATGCGCGACAAGGACACCGCACGGGTCGAGGGCGTGACGAGGGCCGGTGTCGCCAAGGAGCCCGCCCCGCGTGCGGACGCCGACGTGGTGACGCTGCTCATGCGCCAGCACGGAGACATCCGCAACCTCTTCGACGAGGTCGAGCAGGCCACCGGAGCCGCCCGCAAGGACGCCTTCCGCCGCCTGGTGCGGCTCCTCGCCGTGCACGAGACCGCCGAGGAGGAGGTCGTACACCCCTTCGTCCGGCGTTCCCTGCCCGGCGGCGAGGGCGTCGTGGAGGACCGCCTGGCCGAGGAGAGGGCGGCGAAGGAACTGCTCGCCCGGCTCGACGACGCGGACACGGACGACCCGAAGTTCCGGTCCGAGCTCGCCGGGCTCCGCGCCGACGTCATGGCCCATGCGCGCGCGGAGGAACGGTACGAGTTCATCCACATCCGTCGCACGGCCGCGCCCGAGCGTCTCACCTCCCTCGCCCGCGCCGTCGAGGCCGCCGAGGCCATGGCGCCCACGCGGCCGCACCCCGGCACGGAGTCCGCCGCGAAGAACCTGGCCCTGGGCCCGGTCACCGCGCTGGTCGACCGCACCAGGGACGCCGTCCGCAGGGCCATGGGCAAGGAGGGCTGAGCCCGGACGCCTGCGCGCGCATCCGCGCGCCCCTCGGCCCACGGCCGGGTCCCCCGATCGTGACGCAGGAGTGAAAAAGGGCCGCCACGGTTTACGTGGCGGCCCTCTCGGATACGTTCGCGCAGGTCAGAACGATTCTGCACGGACCCGCTGTGGTGGGGCGGGTGGGACTCGAACCCACGGCCGACGGATTATGAGTCCGCTGCTCTAACCGGCTGAGCTACCGCCCCTAACGGCGCGTCGCGCACATTTGTGCGCGCCGTCTGCCGCAGCATAGCCGCTCATACGATCTCCTGCTTCGGATGGTCGGCATCGCATGACCATGAGGACCGCAGCGCTGCCCAGTTGGTTCCACCGGACACGAAAAAGGACCCCCGAGAGGCATCTCAGGGGTCCTTCGTCACAGCTCTCCCGACTGGACTCGAACCAGTAACCTGCCGGTTAACAGCCGGCTGCTCTGCCAATTGAGCTACAGGAGATCGAGCTCCCCCGACTGGACTCGAACCAGTAACCTGCCGGTTAACAGCCGGCTGCTCTGCCAATTGAGCTACAGGGGATCGTCTCGTTGCATCGAACGCACCTAGCTGGGAACTCTCCGGGCGGCGGGCGCTCGCTGCGACACATACATTAGCGCAAGCAGGGGGGTGCTCCGCCAATCGGTATCCCCTCGGCCGATCAGCAGGCGAGTGGCAGACGTGCGACAGACAGGCGAAGCCGACGCAAGGGAAGGGTGGCAGCCATGCGGTACCGGCTCACATTCGTGGCGGGACTGGCTCTCGGGTACGTGCTCGGGACCCGGGCCGGACGCGAGCGCTACGAGCAGCTGAAGAAGTCCGCCCGCGAGATCGCGCAGAACCCCGCCGTGCGCAACACCGTGGAGTCCGCGACGCAGCAGGGGCGCGAGGCGGCGGGCAAGGCCTTCCACTCGGTCTCCGAGAAGGTCGGCGACAAGATGCCCGACTCGGTGGCCGACCGGGTGCGGTCCCTGCGTGAGCGGGGGCAGGGCGACACCGAGGACGACTGGGGCACGAGCAACACCTAGCCGTCCGGCGGGCGCCGGGCACGGGTGGGGAACAGGGGTACGGGACACGTCTCGCGGTGCGGCAGAATTCCTGGCATGGGGATAGTCGCAGGGTTGGACAGTTCGCCCGATTTCACGCGCATTGTGGTCTGTGACACGGACACGGGCGCCGTACTCAAGCAGGGCTATGCCCCGCATCCGCTGGAGAGCGCCGACGGCAGGCCCTCCGACGTCGATCCGCAGGCATGGCTGCTCTCCCTCGGCGAGGCCGCGGGCGGCGGGCTCCTGGAGGGTGTGCAGGCCATCGGCGTCTCCGCCCAGCAGAACGCGCTCGTGCCGCTCGACCAGCACGGCAACACCGTGCGGCCCGCGCTCGTCGGCAACGACCGGCGGGCGCAGGTCGCCGCCGTCGACCTGATCGACGGGCTCGGCAGCCGCGAGGCCTGGGCGCAGGCCGTGGGCTGCGTGCCGCAGTCCGCCCACCCGGTGACGAAGCTGCGCTGGCTGGCGAAGACCGAGCCGGAGGCGGCCCGGCGCGTGGCCGCCCTCATGCAGGCGCCCGACTGGCTGGTGTGGCAGCTCCTCGGCCGGCCCGCCCGGCGCACGACCGACCGCGGCGGTGCCTCCGGCACCGGCTACTGGTCGGCGGCGACGGGGACGTACCGCCCGGACCTCGTCGAACTCGCCCTGGGGCACCAGGCGATGCTGCCCGAGGTGATCGGTCCCGCCGAGGCCGCGGGGACGACGCCCGAGGGGCTGCTGATATCCGCGGGCACCGGCGAGACGATGGCGGCGGCCTTCGGGCTCGGGGTGCAGCAGGGCGATGCCGTGGTCTCGCTCGGGGCCTCGGGATCGGTGATGGCCGTGCACCACGAGGCGCTCGCCGACGCGGGCGGGATGATCACCTCGCTCGCGGACGCCACCGGGATGCATCTGCCGGTGGTCCACACGATGAACGCCGTGCGGGTGCTGCGCGGCACCGCGGAGATGCTCGGGGTCGCCGACCTGGAGGAGCTGTCCGCGCTCGCCATGAAGTCGACGCCGGGGGCGCACGGCCTGGTGCTTCTGCCCTATCTGGAGGGCGAGAAGACGCCCAACCTGCCGCACGCCGCGGGGACGTTGACCGGGCTGCGGCGCGAGTCGATGAAGCCGGAGCACCTGGCGCGGGCCGCCTTCGAGGGCATGCTGTGCGGGCTCGGGGACGCGCTCGACGTGCTGCGCGGGCGGGGCGTGGAGGTGCGGCGGGTGTTCCTGCTCGGTGCCGCAGCCGAGCTGCCGGCCGTGCAGACCGCGGCGCCGATGCTGTTCGGTACGCAGGTCGTGGTGCCGCAGCCCGCGGACTACGCCGCGATCGGTGCCGCGCGGCAGGCCGCGTGGGCGCTGAGCGGGCAGCTGCCGCTCTGGCAGGGGGCCGCGGCTCAGGTCTTCGAGCCGGGCGAGGAGCTCGCGGTGGGGCAGGCGGTGCGCCAGCAGTACGCGACGGTGCGGGAGCAGTCGCACCCCGGAGCCTTCGCCTCCTGACCGGCGGATCTCCGGAGCGGATCATGACCCGGCCAGATCCTTGAGTGGCTCCACTTCTTTACCCGGACTGAAACTTGACCGGGTCATGGGTTAATCGGTTGCACGCCCACGGGTCGGGTGTCGCAGGATTGGGGGCGACCTCGCCCAGAACCTTGCCGACACCCGACTCCTCGAGAGACCGAGCGTGCTCATACGACTCCTGCGGACACACCTGCGTCCGTACAAGAAACCCATCGCCTTGCTGGTGCTCCTGCAGTTCCTGCAGACGTGCGCCTCGCTCTATCTGCCCACCCTGAACGCCGACATCATTGACAACGGTGTCGTCGAGGGCGACACGGGCTACATCCTCACCTTCGGCGGCATCATGATCGCCGTCACGATCGTGCAGATGGTCTGCAACATCGGCGCCGTCTTCTACGGCGCGCGGACCTCGTCCGCACTCGGCCGCGACGTGCGGGCCGCCGTCTTCGACCGCGTGCAGTCCTTCTCCGCGCGCGAGGTGGGCCAGTTCGGCGCCCCCTCGCTGATCACGCGGACCACCAATGACGTCCAGCAGGTGCAGATGCTGGTCCTGATGACGTTCACGCTGATGGTGTCCGCGCCCATCATGTGCGTCGGCGGCATCGTGATGGCGCTCGGCCAGGACGTGCCGCTCTCCGGTGTCCTGGTCGCCGTCGTGCCCGTGCTCGGCATCAGCGTGAGCCTGATCGTGCGGCGGCTGCGGCCGCTGTTCCGCAGCATGCAGGAGCGGCTCGACACCGTGAACCGGGTCCTGCGCGAGCAGATCACCGGCAACCGCGTCATCCGTGCCTTCGTCCGTGACACGTACGAGAAGGAGCGCTTCCGCGAGGCCAACGCCGATCTGACCGAGGTCTCGGTCGGCACCGGCAAGCTGCTCGCGCTGATGTTCCCGATCGTGATGACCGTCGTGAACATCTCCTCGATCGCGGTGGTGTGGTTCGGCGCCCACCGCATCGACGGCGGCGACATGCAGATCGGCGCGCTCACCGCGTTCCTCGCCTATCTGATGCAGATCGTGATGTCCGTGATGATGGCCACCTTCATGTTCATGATGGTGCCGCGCGCGGAGGTCTGTGCCGAGCGCATCGAGGAGGTCCTGGACACCGAGTCCAGCGTGGTGCCCCCGACCGCCCCGGTGCGCGAACTGCGCAGCCACGGCCACCTGGAGATCCGGGACGTGGGCTTCCGCTACCCCGGTGCCGAGGAGCCCGTCCTCAAGGCCGTCGACCTGGTCGCGCGGCCCGGTGAGACGACCGCCGTCATCGGCTCGACCGGCAGCGGGAAGTCGACGCTCCTGAGCCTCGTGCCGCGGCTGATCGACGCGACCGAGGGGCAGGTGCTCGTCGGTGGCGTGGACGTGGGCACCGTCGACCCCGCGCTGCTCGCCCGCACCGTGAGCCTCGTACCGCAGAAGCCGTATCTGTTCGCGGGGACCGTGGCGACCAACCTGCGGTACGGCAATCCCGAGGCCACCGACGAGGAGCTCTGGCACGCCCTCGATGTGGCGCAGGCCAAGGAGTTCGTGGAGGGCCTGGAGGAGGGCCTGAACGCGCCGATCTCGCAGGGCGGCACGAACGTCTCCGGCGGCCAGCGCCAGCGGCTGTCCATCGCACGCACGCTGGTGCAGCGCCCGGAGATCTACCTCTTCGACGACTCCTTCTCCGCCCTCGACTACGCGACGGACGCGGCGCTGCGCGGCGCCCTGTCCCGCGAGACCGCCGAGGCGACCGTCGTCATCGTCGCCCAGCGCGTCTCCACCATCCGCGACGCCGACCGCATCGTCGTCCTCGACGAGGGCCGCGTCGTGGGCACGGGCCGCCATCACGAGCTGATGGAGAGCAATGAGACCTACCGGGAGATCGTGCTCTCCCAGCTGACGGAAGCGGAGGCCGCGTAATGGCTGGTCCAGGCGGACGGATGATGGGCCCCGACTCCCGGTCGATGGACTTCAAGGGTTCCGGCAAGCGGCTCCTCGCACAGTTCAAGCCGGAGCGCGCCACGCTGTACGGGATGCTCGCGGCCGTGGTCGTGAGCGTCGCGCTCTCCGTGCTCGGCCCGAAGATCCTCGGCCGCGCGACCGACCTGCTCTTCGCGGGCATCGTCGGCCGTGACATGCCCGACGGCGTGACGAAGGAGCAGGCCATCGAGGGCCTGCGCGACAAGGGCGACGGCGGCATGGCCGACATGCTCTCCGGCGTCGACTTCACGCCGGGCAAGGGCATCGACTTCGGCGCGGTGGGCGAAGTCCTGCTGCTCGCACTCGGCACGTTCCTGGTCGCGGGGCTGCTGATGGCCGTGGCCACCCGGCTCTCGAACCGCGCCATCAACGCGACCGTCTTCCGGATGCGCGGCGACGTCCAGGCGAAGCTGTCGCGGCTTCCGCTGTCGTACTTCGACAAGCGGCAGCGCGGCGAGGTCCTGAGCCGTGTCACGAACGACATCGACAACATCAACCAGACGCTGCAGCAGACGATGGGCCAGCTCATCAACTCGCTGCTGACGATCGTCGGCGTCCTTGTGATGATGTTCTGGGTGTCCCCGCTGCTCGCCCTGGTGGCGCTGGTCACCGTGCCGCTGTCGTTCCTCGTCGCGACGAAGGTCGGCAAGCGGTCGCAGCCGCAGTTCGTGCAGCAGTGGCGGACGACCGGCGCGCTCAACGCCCATGTCGAGGAGATGTACACCGGGCACACCCTGGTGAAGGTGTTCGGCCGGCAGGACGAGTCGGCGAAGGCGTTCGCCGAGCAGAACGAGCAGCTGTACGAGGCCGGGTTCAAGGCCCAGTTCAACAGCGGTGTCATGCAGCCGCTGATGTTCTTCATCTCGAACCTGAACTATGTGCTCGTCGCCGTGGTCGGCGGCCTGCGGGTGGCCTCCGGGTCGCTGTCCATCGGTGATGTGCAGGCCTTCATCCAGTACTCGCGGCAGTTCTCGATGCCGCTCACGCAGGTCGCCTCGATGGCGAACCTCGTGCAGTCCGGTGTCGCCTCCGCCGAGCGGATCTTCGAGATCCTCGACGCCGAGGAGCAGGAGGCCGACCCGGTGCCGGGCGAGCGTCCCGACCGGCTGAGCGGGCGGGTCGAGATGGAGCACGTCTCCTTCCGCTACGACGAGGACAAGCCGCTCATCGAGGACCTCTCGCTGGTGGTGGAGCCGGGTCACACGGTCGCCATCGTCGGGCCGACGGGCGCGGGCAAGACGACGCTCGTCAATCTGCTCATGCGGTTCTACGACGTGACGGGCGGGCGCATCGCCCTGGACGGCGTCGACGTCGCGAAGATGTCGCGGGACGAACTGCGGGCCGGGATCGGCATGGTGCTCCAGGACACCTGGCTGTTCGGCGGCACCATCGCGGAGAACATCGCGTACGGCGCCGCGAAGGACGTCACGCGCGAACAGGTCGAGGAGGCGGCGCGCGCCGCCCACGCGGACCGGTTCGTGCGGACGCTCCCCGACGGGTACGACACCGTGATCGACGACGACGGCACGGGCGTCAGCGCGGGCGAGAAGCAGCTGATCACCATCGCGCGGGCGTTCCTGTCCGACCCGGTGATCCTGGTGCTCGACGAGGCGACGAGCTCGGTCGACACGAGGACGGAGGTGCTCATCCAGAAGGCGATGGCCCGCCTCGCGCATGGGCGTACGTCGTTCGTCATCGCGCACCGGCTGTCCACGATCCGTGACGCGGACACGATTTTGGTCATGGAGAACGGGTCGATCGTGGAGCAAGGAACGCACGATGCCTTGCTGGCGGCCGATGGCGCCTATGCGCGGCTGTATGCGGCGCAGTTCGCGCAGGCCGTGGCTGAAGTCGACTAGCGCCGTCGGGGCTTTGGGGTTCTGCGCGTGCCGGTCCGATGCGGCTGGTCGCGCGGTTCCCCGCGCCCCTTCGGGCGCGTCCCCTGCGGGGCGCGCCCTCCTCAGTCCAAGTAGCCCCTCAGTTGGTCCGCGAACGCGTGGTCGCGCAGTTTGTTGAGGGTCTTGGATTCGATCTGGCGGATGCGTTCGCGCGTGACGCCGAAGATGCGGCCGATCTCCTCCAGGGTGCGGGGCCTGCCGTCCGCGAGGCCGTAGCGGAGCTGGACGACCTTGCGTTCGCGTTCGCCGAGCGTGGAGAGGACCGCCTCCAGGTGCTCGCGGAGCAGCAGGAATGCCGCCGATTCCACGGGAGAGGTCGCGTCGCCGTCCTCGATGAGGTCGCCGAGCGCGACGTCGTCCTCCTCACCGACGGGCGCGTGCAGCGACACCGGTTCCTGTGCCAGGCGCAGGACTTCGCTGACGCGCTCGTGCGGCAGGTCCAGGTGGGCCGCCACTTCCTCGGGCGTGGGTTCGTACCCCCGCTCCTGGAGCATGCGGCGCTGGACGCGTACGACGCGGTTGATGAGCTCCACGACGTGCACGGGCACGCGGATCGTGCGGGCCTGGTCGGCGAGGGCCCGCGACATGGCCTGGCGGATCCACCAGGTCGCGTACGTCGAGAACTTGTAGCCCCGGGCGTAGTCGAACTTCTCGACGGCTCGGATCAGGCCGAGGTTTCCCTCCTGGACCAGGTCGAGCATGGTGAGCCCGCGGCCCACGTACCGCTTGGCGACGGAGACGACCAGGCGGAGGTTCGCCTCGATGAGGCGACGCTTGGCCATCCGGCCCATGACCACCAACTTGTCGAGGTCAAGGGCGAGTTGGCTGTCCAGGTCGGGGGTGCCCGCCAGTTTCTCCTCGGCGAAGAGGCCGGCCTCGACGGCGCGGGCCAGCTCCACCTCCTCGGCCGCGGTGAGCAGGGGTATCCGGCCGATCTCGCGCAGGTACTGGCGGAACAGGTCGGACGAGGGGCCGCCGGTCTCGGTGCGGCTGCGGGGGGCGGGCAGGTCGAGGGTCTCCGGTTCGAGGGCCTCGGGGGTCTCGGGGGCTTCGGGGGTCTCGGGGCCCTCTTGCGGGGGCTGGGCCGTCTGCGCCGACTGTGCTTCCGGGGCGCCCTGCGCCTCCGGGTGGTGGGCGGCGCGGCTCTGCGGTGGGACCGCCTCCAGGACGTCCGTATCCGCATCCGTGTGCGCGGCGGTGTCGGTCTGGGCGAGGGTCTGGGTCTGCACGGGGGCGACCTCCAGGATGATCGCTGCTGAGGCGTGCGGCAACGGGAGAGAGACGGCGGCCTCGCCGCTGTCCGTCCCGAACACGATGTGTGGAACCGCGGGGGTGTCGGACCCGCTGTCTGCGGGTCGGCCGCGCTCCGAGGACTCAGGCACCGGAACCCAGTGTGGGGTACGACACACGGCCGCCACGAGGGGCGTGCGGTGACTTTTTGAGTCCGGTCCGTGACCGACCGGTTACCCGTCGGGTAACCCTTGGCCTTAGGACGAACCCCGGAGGGGGCCTCCGGGCGCCTCAGAGGGCGTCGGCGCCCCGCTCGCGCAGCGCCTGGCCGTACTGCTGGAGGACCCACAACTCGTTCTGGACAGCGGTCAGATGCTGTGGGTCGCCGCCCGCGCCGAGCCGGGCGAGGCTGCCCTGGACGTCCCGGATGCGGCGGTCCACGGCGCGCAGACGGACCTGGACGAGCTGGATGCCCGCGTACACCTCGTCGACCGTCTTGCGCAGGATCGCCTCGACGGCGAGCTCGGTGACCATGGAGCGGACCGCGTCGTCCGGCGCGGCGTCACGGACACGGACCAGGTACTCCTGCGGGTCCTGTGCGCCGAGCTCGGCGCCGCCGGCCTCCTCGACGGCGCGGCGCACCGCGGCGTAGGGCGGGGCGGTGAACTCGTCGACGCCGTACGCGTCGAAGGCCGGGGAGACCAACTCGGGGCGCTGCAGGGCCAGTTTGAGCAGCTCGCGCTCGGTGCGGTGGGCGGGGCTGCGCAGGGTGAGGGCGGGGCCGCTGAAGCCCTGCGGGCCGTTCTCGTACGAGGGTGAGGTGCGCTGGGGGGCCGGGGCGGGGCCCTTGCCGCCGCGGTCGCGGGCCCAACGGGCCAGCTGGGCGACGCGCTTGACCACGAACTGGGTGTCGAGGATGCCGAGCATGCCGGCGAGCTGGACGGCGACCTCGTGCTGCGCGCCGCTGTTCTTGATGCGGGCCACGACGGGCGCGGCCTCGTCCAGGGCGGCGGCGCGGCCCGCGGGGGTCTCCAGGTCGTACCGGGCGACGATCTGGCGCAGGGCGAACTCGAAGAGCGGCGTGCGGGGTTCGACCAGGTCGGCGACCGCGGCGTCGCCCTTGGCCAGGCGCAGCTCGCAGGGGTCCATGCCGTCAGGGGCGATGGCGATGTAGGTCTCGGCGGCGAACTTCTGGTCGTCCTCGAAGGCGCGCAGGGCGGCCTTCTGGCCCGCCGCGTCGCCGTCGAAGGTGAAGATCACTCGGGCCGAGCCGTTGTCCATCAGGAGGCGGCGGAGGATCTTGATGTGGTCGCCGCCGAAGGCGGTGCCACAGGTCGCGATGGCGGTGGTGATGCCCGCGAGGTGGCAGGCCATCACGTCGGTGTAGCCCTCGACGACGACGGCGCGGCTGGACTTGGCGATCTCCTTCTTGGCCAGGTCGATGCCGTACAGGACCTGGGACTTCTTGTAGATCGCCGTCTCGGGGGTGTTCAGGTACTTCGGGCCGTTGTCGTCGTCGCGGAGCTTGCGGGCGCCGAAGCCGACCACATCGCCCCCGATGTCGCGGATGGGCCACATCAGGCGGCCGCGGAAGCGGTCGATGGGGCCGCGGCGGCCCTCCTGGGAGAGGCCGGAGAGGGTCAGCTCCTTGTCGGTGAAGCCCTTGCCGCGCAGATAGCGGGTGAGGTGGTCCCAGCCCGCCGGGCTGTAGCCCACGCCGAAGTGCGCGGCGGCGGCCTGGTCGAAGCCTCGCTCGGCGAGGAACGTGCGGCCGATCTCGGCCTCGGCGCTCTCCAGCTGCTCCACGTAGAACTGCGCGGCGATCTTGTGGGCCTCGACCAGGCGGATGCGCTCTCCGCGCTGGTGGGCGGGGTTGTACCCGCCCTCCTCGTACCGCAGCGTGATGCCTGCCTGGGCGGCGAGGCGCTCGACCGTCTCCGAGAAGGTGAGGTGGTCGATCTTCATCACGAAGGCGATCGTGTCGCCGCCTTCCTGGCAGCCGAAGCAGTGGAAGAGACCCTTGCTCGGGCTGACCTGGAAGGACGGGGACTTCTCGTCGTGGAAGGGGCACAGGCCCTTGAGGTTTCCGCCTCCTGCGTTGCGCAGCTGGAGGTAGTCGGAGACCACGGCGTCGATCGGGACCGCGTCCCGAACCGCCTTCACGTCTTCGTCATTGATCCTGCCTGCCACGTAGGAATACTACGGCGCCCCTGTGACACTCACGCCCGGCCCGTCACGACAGCAGCGACGCCAGAGGGATCGAGGGGTCCGCGAGGGCGTCCGGGTCGGGGCGCTCGCCCTGTCGGATCAGCTGCTGGATGGGTTCAGTGACGTCCCACACATTCACGTTCATGCCCGCGAGGACCTGCCCGTCGCGCAGCCAGAAGGCGATGAACTCCCGCTTTCCCGCGTCGCCTCGGACCACCACCTGGTCGTACGTCCCCGGGGGCGCCCAGCCCGAGTACTCCAGGCCCACGTCGTACTGGTCGGAGAAGAAGTAGGGCACGCGGTCGTAACGGACGTCCTGGCCGAGCATGGCGCGGGCGGCGGCGGGGCCGCCGTTGAGGGCGTTCGCCCAGTGCTCCACGCGCAGCCGGATGTCGAAGAGCGGGTGGTGGACGGCGGCCACGTCGCCCGCCGCGTAGATGTCGGGGTCCGAGGTGCGCAGGGACGCGTCCACGGCGATGCCGCCGCCGTGCGCGCGGTCGACCAGGGCGAGCCCGGCGGACTCGGCGAGGGCGGTGCGCGGGGCCGCGCCGATCGCGGCGAGCACGTCGTGCGCGGGGTGCTCCTCGCCGTCGTCGGTGTGGACGGCGAGGACCATGCCGTCCTGCCCGGTGATCTCGGTGAGCCGCGCGCCGAAGTGGAAGCGGACGCCGTGCTCGGCGTGCAGGTCGGCGAACATCTGGCCGACCTCGGGGCCGAGGACGGCGTGCAGCGGGGTGGCCTCGGGCTCGACGACGGTGACCTCCGCGCCGTACTCCCTGGCGGCCGCGGCGACCTCGAGGCCGATCCAGCCCGCGCCGGCGATCACCAGGTGGCCGTTGTCCCTGCCGAGGGCGGCGAGCACGTGGCGGAGGCGGTCGGCGTGCGCGAGGCGGCGCAGGTGGTGGACGCCGGCGAGGCCGGTGCCGGGGACGTCGAGGCGGCGGGGCTCCGCGCCGGTGACGAGCAGCAGCTTGTCGTAGTGGATGACGGTGCCCTCGCCCAGGCGCACGGCCTTGGCGGCGCGGTCGACGGCGACGACGGTCTGGCCGAGGTGGAGTTCGACGTCGGCCTGCGCGTACCACCCCGGTTCGTGGACGAAGACGCTGTCGCGGTCCTCCTTGCCCAGGAGGTAGCCCTTGGACAGGGGCGGGCGCTCGTAGGGGTGGTCCCGCTCGTCACCGATGAGGATCACCCTGCCGGTGAAGCCCTCGGAACGGAGGGTCTCGGCCGCCTTGGCGCCGGCCAGACCTCCTCCGACAATGACGAACGTCTGATCCGCGTCGACCACTTGATGCCTCCTTGCCAGGGGGTACCGGGGGCATACCCCGGAAGAACACAGCGTTGCCACATGCCTTGCCGCCACAGGGAGCGTCCCGCACGGAGCGTGATGGGGGAAGGGGGCGTGGCTCCAACTGGCCACATCTCGTCACGCCCTGTGGTCACTCCATGGTCACTTACCGTCGTTTCACTAGGGCCTCGCCGTCAGTCGGGTGTGCAGGGCGCGGGCCGCGGCGTCCGTGAGGGACGCGATCTGGTCGACCACGACGCGCTGGGCCGCGCGGTCGTCGGACGCCGCGTCGTACAGCGCGCGGAACTGCGGGTCGAGGCCGTCGGGGGCGCGGGCGGTGAGCGCCTCGGCGAGCTCGGCGACGACGATGCGCTGGTCCGCGCGGAGCCGCTCCTGCGCGGGGCGCTGCATCACATAGCGGTCGGCGACGGCCTTGAGCACCGCGCACTCGTGCCGCGCCTCGCGGGGGACGACGAGCTCGGCGGCGTACCGCGTGAGGCGGCCCTTGCCGTACCGCGCGCGGGTGGCGGTCTCCGCGGCCAGACAGAAGCGGCCGATGAGCTGGCTGGTGGCGTCCTTCAGCCGGGCCTGGGCGACGGCCGAGCCGTCGTACCCGTGCGGCCACCACTCCTGGTCCAGGAGGCGGTCGAGGGCCTGGGCGAGTTCTTCGGGGGCGGTGTCCTCGGGTACGTAGCGTCCGATGGCGACCGCGTAGATGTCGCGGCGCTCGGGCTCCGCGTGCAGGGCGTTCGGGTCGATGTGCCCGGCGTGCAGGCCGTCCTCGAAGTCGTGGACGGAGTACGCGACGTCGTCCGACCAGTCCATGATCTGCGCCTCGAAGCAGGTGCGCTGGCCGGGGGCCTCCTTGCGGACCCAGTCGAACACGGGCCGGTCGTCCTCGTAGACACCGAACTTGGGTGAATCGGGGGCGGTGGGGTGCGCGCCGCGCGGCCAGGGGTACTTGGTGGCGGCGTCGAGGGCGGCGCGGGTGAGGTTGAGGCCGACGCTGACGAGTTCGTCGGTGGACTCGGAGCGGACGAAGCGCTTGGGCTCGATGCGGGTGAGGAGCCTGAGCGACTGGGCGTTGCCCTCGAAGCCGCCGCAGTCGCGGGCCACTTCGTTCAGCGCCTGTTCGCCGTTGTGCCCGAACGGCGGGTGGCCCAGGTCGTGGGAGAGGCAGGCCGTCTCCACCAGGTCGGGGTCGCAGCCGAGGGCCGCGCCCAGCTCGCGGCCCACCTGGGCGCATTCCAGGGAGTGCGTCAGGCGGGTGCGGGCGCTGGCGTCCCAGGCCTGGCTCCGGGTGCCGGGCGTGACCACCTGGGTCTTTCCCGCGAGGCGGCGCAGCGCCGCGGAGTGCAGGACGCGCGCGCGGTCGCGCTGGAACGCCGTACGCCCCGGCCTCTTGTCGGGCTCGGTGGCCCATCGCTCGACGGCGGCCTCGTCATAGGCGCCGTAGGCGTCGTATCGCGCGTTCGGTGCTGTGCCTTCCATGCACCGACAGTAGACGCAAGGAGTGACAAAGGGGACTCCGGGCCCTCGGGTTCCGGCCGCGCGGAGCGACCGCCCGGTCGCGGCCGCCGAAGTCCGTTCGCGGACCTGGCCCTTCGTCAGACCGCCGTGAGACGGCGCTGTTCGGCGCGGGGCGGCGCGGCGCGCGTCTGGTCGTAGCGGTGCAGGACCAGGCGCGCGAGGGTGGGGTGGGCGCCGAGGGGGGCCGACGCGACCCAGGGGGCCGCCTGTGCGCTCTGGGTGGCGAAGCGGCCCGGCGCGGTGAAGTACGCGGCGACGGCGGCGCGGTGGCGGCCCTGGTCGGCCAGCTCGGCGAGGGCGTCCGGCACGGAGCGGGGGCAGGCCGCGGTGGGCGCCGCGTAGGCGGGGACGACGGGGACGCCCAGGCGTGCGGCGAGCAGTTCGGCGGCGGACTCGGTGTCGGCGGCGGACTCCGGGGCGCGGGAGCCGGCGGCGGCGAGGACCACGGCGTGCCGGCGGCGCGCGGCCGGGCGCAGGGTGCGCGCGGGCCAGCCCGCCTCGACGAGCCGGGAGTGCAGCGCCTTTGCGAGCAGCGGGTGGGGGCCGAGCGGGGCGGCGACGCGGGTGTCGATGTGGGGTGCGCCCGCGGCGGCCGCGGGTATGTCGCGCTTGACGTGCCGGCCTCGGCCGAAGAGCAGCGGCACGAGGACGGCACGGCCGCCGGGGTGCGCGGCGAGGGTGTCGGTGAGCAGCGGCTCGTTCAGCTCGATGTGGCCCAGGCGGACGGCGAGGCCGGGCCGCAGCTCGCGGATCCGTTCGGCGAGTGCCGTGACGGTGGCGAGGGCGCGCGGGTCGCGGCTGCCGTGGGCGACCAGGACGAGGGCGGGGCGGGGGTCGGGGCGGGAGCCGGGGCGGTGTCTGCCGCCGGGCGACACGAGGCCGAGCTGGGTGCCGAGCTGGCTGGTGATGCGGTCCATGAGTTGCGCCGTACTGTCGAGGTGAGTGCTGCCGGACTCGTCGTGCGGAGGGTTCGACGGCGTCATGGACCGAGGATGGCCGGGGCGTGTTGCGGGGGCGTTGCGCGGCGGTGACGGCTGTTTTCCCAGGTCTCACGGCTCGGCACGGCGCGTTGTCAGTGGAGTCGCTGCTCGGCACGGCGCGTTGTCAGTGGAGTCGCTTACGGTTGTGGCAGTGATCGGACCGGGGGAGGTCCGGTGGGGCACGGGGGCGATGGCATGGAACGCACGGGGTGGGCAAGGCGGTTGAGGCCGTCGGCACAGTGGCTGCGGGCGCCGTGGCTTCGGCGGGTGCGGTCGGTCCGGCTGCCGCGGACGACGAAGGGGCGGCGCCGGGCCGTGCAGGCGGTGATGGTGCTGTGTGTGCTCGCGCTGACGCCCGCGACCTGGCTGTTCGTGTCGACGGACGACCGGATCGGGACGGTCGACGACGCGCCGCGCACCCGCGTCGCGATGGTGTTCGGGGCCGGGCTGTGGAAGGGCGAGCCGTCGCCGTATCTCGCCCACCGCCTCGACGCGGCGGCCGCGTTGTACCGCGAGGGCCGGATAGAGGTCGTCCTGGTCACGGGCGACAACAGCCGTGCGGACTACGACGAACCCGACGCCATGCGCGCCTATCTGAAGAAGCACGGCGTGCCGGGGCAGCGCATCGTGAGCGATTACGCCGGGTTCGACACCTGGGACTCCTGCGTCCGCGCCAAGAAGATCTTCGGCGTCGACCGGGCGGTCCTGATCAGCCAGGGCTTCCACATACGCAGGGCGGTCGCGCTGTGCGACGCGGCGGGCGTCTCGTCGTACGGCGTCGGGGTGGACGCCGTGCACGACGCGACCTGGTACTACGGCGGCGCGCGGGAGGTGTTCGCCGCGGGCAAGGCGGCGCTGGACGCGGTGTTCCGGCCGGATCCGCACTTCCTCGGGCCCCGGGAGCGTGGGGTGGACCGGGCGCTGGCCGCACCCCGCTGAGGCATGGCCCGGGGCCCGCAGCGAGGTTGCGTCTGCCTCGTCCTTTGTCCGCCGGGTGCGGGTCGTGGTCCGTCCTCGCGCAGTTCCCCGTGCCCCTGAAGGGGCTCACAGCGGGGTACGGGGCTCGCTGAGGTCGGCTTACCCCGCGCGTAACGCGATCGCGCAGGGGCACGTAACACGCGCGGCGGAGCCTGAACGGCATGCACACCACGGCGACTGCGACCCACTGTCCGTACTGCGCGCTGCAATGCGGGATGGGCCTGACCACGGGCCCTCAGGGCGTGGAAGTCGTGGAGCGCTCCGGGTTCCCCGTCAACAAAGGGGCCCTGTGCGGCAAGGGCCGCACAGCACCCGCCGTGCTCTCCTCCCGGGTGCGCCTGACGGAGCCACTCGTCCGATCCCACGCCACGGGCAGGCTCGCGTCGGCCACCTGGGAGGAGGCCCTCGACCGGATTGCCGACGGTCTCTCCCGCACGCGTACGGAACATGGCGCGGACGCGTGCGGGGTGTTCGGCGGGGGCGGTCTGACCAACGAGAAGGCGTATGCGCTGGGGAAGTTCGCGCGGGTGGTGCTCGGCACGTCGCAGATCGACTACAACGGACGGTTCTGCATGTCGTCGGCCGCGGCGGCCGGGCAGCGGGCGTTCGGGCTCGACCGGGGGCTGCCGTTCCCGCTGGAGGACATTCCGCGGACCGGCTGCGTGATCCTCGTCGGGTCGAACCTCGCCGAGACGATGCCGCCCGCCCTGCGGTACCTCACGGAACTCCGGGAGAACGGCGGGACGTCGATCGTCGTGGACCCCCGGCGGACGCGGACCGCCGAGCAGGCCGACCTGCATCTGGCGCCGCGCCCCGGCACGGACCTGGCGCTCGCGCTCGGCCTGCTGCACCTGGTCGTGGCGGAGGGGCGCACGGACGAGGCGTTCATCGAGGCGCGGACCAGCGGCTGGGGCCAGGCGCGGGCGGCGGCGATGGCGCACTGGCCCGAGCACGTCGAGCGGATCACCGGCGTGCCGGTGCCCCAACTGCGCGATGCCGTACGTCTGTTCTGCGACGCCGAGGCCGCGATGGTGCTCACCGCGCGGGGGCCGGAGCAGCAGTCGAAGGGCACGGACACCGTCGGGGCATGGATCAATCTGTGCCTCGCCACGGGGAACGCCGGACGGCCCCTGTCCGGGTACGGCTGTCTCACCGGGCAGGGCAATGGGCAGGGCGGGCGCGAACACGGCCAGAAGGCCGACCAGTTGCCGGGCTACCGCAAGCTGACGGACCCCGCGGCGCGGGCGCACGTGGCGGGGGTCTGGGGCGTGGACCCCGATGCGCTGCCGGGGCCCGGCAGGTCGGCGTACGAACTGCTCGACGCGCTCGGCGGGGACGTCAAGGCGCTGCTCCTGATGGGCTCCAACCCGGTGGTGTCGGCGCCGCGGGCCGCGCACGTGGAGGAGCGGCTGCGCTCCCTCGACTTCCTCGCGGTGGCGGACGTGGTGCTGTCGGAGACGGCCCGACTGGCGGACGTGGTGCTGCCGGTGACGCAGTGGGCCGAGGAGACGGGAACGGTGACGAACCTGGAGGGCCGCGTACTCCTGCGCCGCCGGGCGGTGTCCCCGCCCCCGGGGGTCCGCAGCGACCTGGACGTCCTGCACGGCCTGGCGTCCCGCCTCGGCCACGGCAAGGGATTCCCCACGGACCCGGAGGAGACCTTCGAGGAGCTGCGCCGGGCGAGCGCGGGCGGGGCGGCGGACTACTCGGGCATCTCGTACGAGCGCCTGAGGGAGCGGGACGGGGAGGGGGTGTTCTGGCCTTGCCCCGACATCGAGGGCGGTGAGGTGGCTGGGGCTGCCGAGGACAGTGAAGCGGTCGGGGCCGTCGAGGAGGTGCGGCATCCCGGAACCCCGCGGCTGTTCCTCGACCGGTTCGCCACACAGGACGGGCGGGCCCGCTTCGTGCCCGTCACCCACCGGGCCGCCGCCGAGGAGACGGATGCCGAGTATCCCGTGCTGCTCACCACCGGGCGGGTGCTCGCGCAGTACCAGTCGGGGGCCCAGACGCGGCGCGTGGCCGAGCTCAACGCGGCGGCTCCGGGGCCGTTCGTGGAACTGCATCCGCGGCTCGCCGCGCGGCTGGGGGTCACCGAGGGCGAGGCGGTCGCCGTCGTGTCGCGGCGCGGCCGGGCCGTGGCTCCGGCGCGGGTCACCTCGGCGATCCGCTCGGACACCGTGTTCATGCCGTTCCACTGGCCGGGCGAGGGACGCGCCAACTCCCTGACGCACCCCGCCCTCGACCCCGTGTCGCGGATGCCGGAGTTCAAGGTGTGCGCGGTGCGGCTGGAGCGGGAGGACGGGGAGCGGGCCCGGGGCTGAGACCCACCCCGGGCGAACTCGCTTCGCGTACGCGGGCGTTTGAGCTGCGGATTCAGCTTCGTGGGGCGGGAGTTGAACCCCGCGGCACGGGATACCCAACGCGTCACCCGGCGGGTCATTCACCGAGCCGGTGCGACGCCCAGTCGCCTCCCCCGATCACCACCCCGGACGCCCGGAGCCCGGCCGCGACGTGCGGGGCCGCCACATAGACCCAGGCGCGCACCGCTCCCCCGCCCCCGCCCCTACCCCCGTCCGGACGGACCACGTAGCGCACGACGCGCTCGTAGAGGTTGCGGGGGCCGCCGGGGACGTACTCCTCCAGGAGGTCGAGGGCGACGAGGAGACGGTCGTACGCGGCGGGCAGAGCGGTCACCAACTCGCCCCGCACCGGGCCACCTTGGGGGTCCTCGACGACGTACGGATAGCCGGGCCCCTCGTACAGGACCGCGCCCGGCAGCAGCGCGGGCTCCTCCTCCGCGGTCCTGCCGGTCAGGTACGCGGCGTGGTTCGGCTCCCCCGGGCGCAGCGTGCCGTACACGAAGAACGGCAGCCGGGCCGTGCCGCGCTCGGTCACTCGGCGGTCTCCTCCTCGGCCCCGGACCGCCCGACCTCCTGCTCCACCCAGGCCAGATAGGCCGCGCTCCCCCGCACCACCGGCGTCGCGATGATCTCCGGGGTGTCGTAGTCGTGGGCGTCGGTGAGCCAGGCCTCCAGGGCGGCGTAGCGCTCCGGCGTCGTCTTGAGCAGCACCTGCCATTCGCCGGCGGTCTCGATGTCACCCTCCCACCGGTACACGGAGGTGACGGGCCCCGAGATCTGCGCGCAGGCCGCGACCCGTTCCCGGACCGCTCCGTGGGCGAGGTCACGCGCCTTGTGTTCGGTGTCCGTCGTGGTCAGTACGGTCAGCGCCGCGGGTTCAACGTCCATACGGCGATTGTGCACAGCCGCGTCCAGGGGCATGTCCAGGGGCGAGCGCCCAGGCCCAAGGTCCCGAATCCTCATCTTTCATCAGCTTTACTCGCAGCTGTTACACAATCTCCCGTTTTCTGTGATGCGCGGTTCCTACCGTCGGGAGCGGTGGCCGGCCCTCTGCCGAATCCCCAGTGCAGTCCCTGGGCCGGCCACCGCCAGCCCTCCCCCTCACCTCCACCCCCGCCTCCACCTCCACCTCCACCTCCACCTCCACCTCCACCTCCACCTCCACCTCGACAGTCAGTCACCCATGAACCCGTTCCTCCGCCGCCTGCTCCTCCTGGGCGCCGCCCCCTTCGCCGCCCTCGCGGTCCTCGCGCTCACCGGCTGCGGCAGCACGAACGGGCTCGGCCCCGGCGAGGCCGCGCCGTCCGTCTCCATGCAGCCGCACCCCGAGGCGGTCTGGCCCGCGTGGTCGGGCACGTCGCGGGCGCCCGGCGCCGAGGCCGGCACGCGCCAGCCGCCCCCGCAGCCGTTGAAGGGGCTGCCGAAGGTCGGCTCGGGCGGGCTCGCCGCGATGGACGTCCACGCGATCCTGCGGGCCGATCCGCGCACCAGGCCGCTCGCCGACCGCGGGCTGATCGACCGCCCGGGGCGGGCCGGGCTGCGTCCGCCGATGTTCGTGGATCTGACCGGCGACAAGAAGCCCGAGTTGCTCGTGGCCGCCGACACGGAGAGCGGACGGAACGTGCTGGCCGTCTACACCGAGCGCGACGGCAAGGTCTATCCGATCCTGTTCACCTCCGGCAGGAACCTGAGCGTGGAGACGATCGGCCCCGACCTGCTGGTGCGCACGCCCTGCGCGGAGGGCGGCGAACAGGCCGTGCGCTTCCACTGGGACGGCGCGCGGATGTCGACCGTCAGCGACGTCAAGAGCTACAAGAAACAGCCGGATCCGACCAAGACGTCGGAGCCCACGCCCGCCAAGTCACCGGCCCCAGGAGGCCCGTGATGCCGCGCGTTCCCGGCGCCGGGTCCGGACCCGAAGCCGGACGCGGAGCCGGAGCCGTTGCCGGGTTCCGTGCCGCGCTCAACAGCCTCGGGCTGCGCTGGAAGATCGCCGCGCTGCTCGCCACGGGCTGCGCGGTGGTCGCCGTCGCCATCGGGTTCCTCGTCCACCACGCCCGCCTCGACCAGGTCTCCGAGAACGCCCGTTCAGGGGCCGTGGCGCAGCTCGTCCGCGTGCGCCAGCTGTACGAGCTGACGGGGCAGGTCGACGGGGACGACACGGGTGCCGCCCTCGACGACCCCGGCCTTCCCGCGCCGCTGCGGAAGGCCGCGCTCGCCGGGGAGCGCACGACGTACCTCGACATGGCGTCGGACGACCCGTGTGTCTGGGCGGCGCGGCCGGTCGGTGACAACCCCCGCCATGTGCTGTCCGTCCGTGAGTCGCTGCGCGAACAGGCCGACGAGATGGCCGAGTTCGACCGCCAGCTGCTGGTTTCGGGCGCCGCGGTCGTCGGCCTCGCCGCGCTGGGCGGCGCGGGCCTGTCCAGCAGGCTCAGCCGCGAGCTGCGCACCGCGGCGGCCATCGCGCGCCGCATCAGCCAGGGCGACCTGGACGCCCGCATCGACCACCCGCGCCCGCCCGGCGTGCGGCACGGCAGGGACGAGGTCGCCGAACTGGCCACCGCCGTCGACACGATGGCCGCGTCCCTGCAGCAGCGCCTGGAGGCCGAGCAGCGCTTCACCGCGGACGTGGCGCACGAGCTGCGCACCCCGCTGACCGGCCTGCACACGGCGGCCGAGCTGCTGCCGCCGAGCCGTCCGACCGAGCTGGTGCGCGACCGGGTCTGCGCCCTGCGCACCCTCACGGAGGACCTGCTCGAAGTGGCGCGCCTGGACGCGGAGGTGGAGAAGCCCGACCTGGACGTGCACCCGCTGGGGCGGCTCGTCGAGACGATCGCGGAGCGGGCGGGCGACTCCACGGCCGGGTTCACGGCGCGGGGTGCGGACGCCGCGTACGACACGTTCGTACGCACCGACGCGCGCCGCCTGGAGCGGATTCTGGCCAATCTCGTCGGCAACGCCCGCAAGCACGGCGAGGGGCCTGTCGAGGTGCGGGTCGACGGCGCCGACGTCACGGTCCGCGACCACGGGCCCGGCTTCCCCGAGCACCTCCTCAAGGACGGCCCGCAGCGCTTCCAGACGGGCGTGGCCGAGCGCGGCCAGGGCACGGGCCTCGGCCTGACCATCGCGCTCGGCCAGGCCCAGGTGATCGGCGCCCGCGTGGACCTCGCCAACGCGGACGACGGCGGGGCGGTGGCGGTCGTACGGCTGCCGAGGGCGTGACCGCGCCGCGCCGCTCCACTCCACCTGCCGGGCCCTAACTCCCGTACGCCCGGACCGCCTTGGCCGCCCGCAGGGCCCAGCCCCACCACGTCAGCTGGTCGAGCATGACCTTCGCCGCGGCGTCCGCGCCCGCCGGGTCGCGGTGGTTGCCTTCGTCGTCGAAGAGGGCGCCCGCGTTGTGGAAGGAGACGGTGTCGCGGATGGTCACGGTGTGCAGCTCGGCGAAGACCGGGCGCAGGTGCTCGACGGCGCGCAGGCCGCCGGAGAGCCCGCCGTAGGAGACGAAGGCGACGGGCTTGGCCTGCCATTCGGCGTGGTGCCAGTCGATGAGGCTCTTCAGGGACGCCGGGTAGGAGTGGTTGTACTCGGGCGTGAGGACGACGAACGCGTCGGCGGCGGCCAGCTTCGGGGTGACCTTGCCGAGCTCGGCGGCCACGGCGTCGGACGGGCTGAAGGAGAGGGCGGTGGGCAGGTCGGAATCGGCGAGGTCCACGACGTCGAGTTCGAGGTCGGACCGCTCGCGGACCCTGGCGTACAGCCACTCGGCGACGATCGGCCCGAAGCGGCCCTCGCGGTTGCTGCCGACGACGACGGCGACGCGGAGGGGGACGTCGTCGCCGGGGACGTCGGCGAGGGCGAACGGCGTCGACGAAGTCGATGAAGTCGATGAAGCGGACAGGGGTGACGTGGTCTCAGTCATGCGCCAAGGCTGATAGCTCAACCATGGTTCAGGTCAAGCGGTGTCCGTGGATACGCTGACGGAATGACCGCCTCTCTCGATCCGCACGCGAAGGAAATCACGGTCGGCGAGCTCGCCACGCGCAGCGGAGTCGCAGCCTCCGCCCTGCGGTTCTACGAGCGCGAGGGACTCATCTCCGCCCGCCGCACCTCGGGCAACCAGCGCCGCTACAACCGCGACACCCTGCGCCGGGTCGCTTTCATCCGCACCTCGCAACGGCTCGGCATCCCGCTCGCCACGATCCGCGAGGTCCTCGGACTGCTCCCGGAGGACCGCACGCCGACCCGCGAGGACTGGGCCAGGATCTCCGAGTGGTGGCGCGAGGACCTCGACACCCGCATCCGCACCCTCCAACGACTGCGCGACGACCTCGACGACTGCATCGGCTGCGGCTGCCTCTCCCTCGCCAAGTGCGCCCTGTCCAACCCCTGGGACGAACTGGGCTCACGCGGCCCGGGGGCGCGGCGCCTGGTGGAGAAGCAGGACCCGTGCGCCGAGGGCGAGGGCACGACGGAGGACGGGGGCCAGGCGGCGCCGAACAGCGCCCCGGCGGCACAGGGCGCCGACGTCACCCATTCACAGCCCCCACGCGCACCCTTCGGCCCAGCCCCCTCCGCACGGCGATGACCTGCTGGAACGCGCCCGCCACCGCATCGCGGGGCGCTCGTTCCGCAGGTTTCTGATGGTCTATCAGGAGGCGTGCTCCGGCGAGTGCCACTTACCTCGGTAGGGCGGGGCGCGACCGACGCAGCGGCACTTGGGGGTGCCGCGGGCCGTGCCTTCGCGAAGGCCCTCGGAGGAACGAGCACATGCGCATTGCCCGCCTGCTGACCGGTACCGCTCTCGCCGTGGCCGCGGCGGGCGCCCTGGCCGCCCCCGCGTCCGCCGCGTCCGCCGGAGGACTCGAGGTCTATCCGGCCACGGTCACCCCGGGCTCCACCGTCACCGTGAACACCACCGCCTGCGGCTCCGGCGGGACCGCGACGGGTGACGCGAGCGCGGTGGGCGCGGGCACGTTCACGCTGGTGCCGAGCACGCACCAGGAGGACGCGATCGGGCAGTTCAAGGTGCCGCCGTCCGCGCAGCCGGGAACGTACGAGATCGTCGCGAAGTGCTCGGGCGCAAGCGAATCGGGCACGAAGAACAAGCAGGTCGCGGGCGATCTGATGGTCACGGTCACCTCCACCGCGGCCGCCGGGGAACGGCAGCAGCCGCACCCCAAGGGACATGTGAAGACGGGGGTCGGCGGCGCGCTCGGTCCCGACCCCGTGCAGACCGCGGCGGGAGTGGCGGCCCTGGCCGTCGCCGCCGCGGGCGGTACCTGGCTCCTGCACCGCCGGGCGAGAGGCGACAGGATCTGACGGACATCCTCCGCTGTCCACCGGTACCGCCACCCCTGCCCCCTCCCGGCCCGTGTCCCCTCGCGGTCCAGGAGGGGGACGAGGGGGAGGAACGCCCGATCCCGAGGGGGACGCCGTATGCGCCGTATGCGCGGTGTACGCAGGAAGAGCGGTGCGCGCGGGAAAACCGGTGCGCGCGGGAAGACCGGCAACGCCGTCATAGGAGCCGTCACCGCCGTGGCGCTGTGCTCCGGCGCGTGGCTGCTGCGGAGCGGCACCGAGGAGCACCCGCCGCCCCAGCCCTCCGCCGCGCAGGCCGCGTCGGCCGCCCCCGGCACCCATGACCACGGCCCCGGTGCCCACCGCGACCCCGCGCCGCTCCCCCCGTCCCCGCCCGACCGCGTGAGGATCCCCGCGATCGGCGTCGACACCCCCCTGATGGGGCTCGGTCTGACCCCGCAGGGCAGCCTCGACGTACCGCCGCCCGAGCGCGAGAACCTCGCGGGCTGGTACGAGGCGGGCACCACGCCCGGTGAGCGCGGGACCGCCGTCGTCGCGGGCCACGTCGACAACAAGGAGGGCCCCGCCGTCTTCTACGAGCTGGGCGCGCTGCACAAGGGCCGCACGATCGAGGTCGAGCGCAGGGACGGCAGCGTGGCCGTCTTCACGGTCGACGCGAACGAGGTGTACGACGCGAAGGACTTCCCCGACGAGAAGGTGTACGGGGCCGCGTCGCGCCCCGAGCTGCGGGTGATCACCTGCGGCGGCACGTACTCGAAGAAGACCGGCTACCAGGGCAATGTGGTGGTCTTCGCGCACCTGACCGCCGTGCGCTGACGCCCCGGACGCCGATGTCCTAGGCCACCCACTGCTCGTACGCCATCTTCACCACGAGCCCGAAGACGGTGGTCAGCAGCACGATCCGGACGAAGCCGCTGCCCTTCTTGAGCGCCGTGCGCGCGCCGAACATGCCGCCCGCGAGGTTGAAGAGGGCCATGAGCCCGGCCAGCTGCCACAGGACCGCGCCCTGCCAGGCGAACATCGCGAGGGCGCCCGCGTTGGTGCAGCAGTTGACGATCTTCGCGGTGGCGGAGGCCGAGACCAGGTCGAGATGGAGCACGGCGGTCAGGGCGAGGACGAGGAACGTGCCGGTGCCGGGTCCGATGAGGCCGTCGTAGAAGCCGATGCCGAGACCTGCGAGGCCGATCGCGGCGAGGATCCGCTTCGGGGACGCGGGCTCGGCGGAGGGTGCGGTGCCGAAGGCGGGCCTGAGGATCACGAAGGCGGCGACGGCGAGCAGCACCACCATGATCACGGGCTTGAGCACCTCCGTGCTCATCCCTGCCGCGAAGAAGGCGCCGCCCATCGACCCGGCGAGCGCGGCGAGGCCGATGCGAACGGCGGTCCGCACGTCGACGGGTGTCTTCCTGACGTACGTCACCGCCGCGCCCGTCGTACCGACGATCGCGACGGCTTTGTTGGTGCCGAGGGCGTGTGCGGCGGGGGTGGATCCGGGCAGACCGAGCAGTAGGGCGGGGAGCAGCAGCAGTCCGCCGCCGCCGACCACGGCGTCGATCCAGCCGGCCGCGAGGGCGGCGAGGCAGAGGACGACGACCGTGGTCAGGGATATGTCAGGCATGATCGCGACCTTATGCGGTGATCGCGGCATGCAGGGAAGCGGGGAGAGTCGAGGGGCTGCTGGGCTTGGCGCGTACCGCTTGGTCAGGGCGCCGCCTGGGGTTCGGGAGCCGTGGTCGGGGCGCGGTCGGGGGCCGGGGGCGCCGCCGGGTCGACGGTGAGGGCGAGGGCGGTGGCGACGAGCGCGCTCGCTCCGGCGAGGCCCGCCGCCAGTCTGCGGCGGGCCTCGCGGGTGGGGCCCCGGTCGGGGGCGACGGGTCTGCGGTGGCGTCCCATGATCAGTCGATGTCCTCGGATGCTCGTGCCGTTCGGAACGTGACGTGCGGGGTCAGAACGTGAAGCACTCGGCGTGGATGCGCTCCTCGGGAACGCCCGCTCGCACCAGCGCCGTGGTCGCCGCCGCGGACATGCCCGGCGGGCCGCACAGGTAGACGTCGTGGTCGGCGAGGTCGGGGATCAGGTTGCGCAGGGCCTGCACCGCGAGGGGGTCGAAGGCGGCGTCGGAGCGGCCGAGCAGATAGTGCAGGCCTGCGCCCCGGCTCGCCGCGATGGCCTCCAGCTCCTCCCGCAGGACGAGTTGCTCGGCGCTGCTCGCGCGGTAGAGGAGGGTGACGTCGCCGGGGCCGCCGGGCAGCGTCTCGAAGAGGGCCCGCATCGGCGTGATGCCGACGCCCCCCGCGAGGAGCAGCACCTTGCGGCGGGTGCGCCGGTGGGCGGTGAGCGCGCCGAAGGGGCCGGTGGCGAGGACGCGCGTACCGGGCCGCAGGCGCCGCATCCGCCGGGTGTGGTCGCCGGCCGCCTTGACGGTGATGCGGAGGGTGTCGTCGCGTACGGGCGCGGAGAGCGAGAACGGCAGCGCGGTGTGCCAGAGCCTGCGCTGCAGGAAGCGCCAGCGGAAGAACTGCCCGGGTTCGGCCCGCAGCCGGTCGAGCCCGATGCCCTGCACGACCACGGAGACGACGCCGGGCCCTTCACTGCGTACGTCGATGACGCGCAGGCTGTGCCTCAGTGCCTGCCGGACGGGGACGACGACGCGGTACCAGCCGAGGAGGACGGCGACGGTGGCGTGCAGCAGGGACCAGAGCCAGAGGCTGAGGACGCTGCCCGCGACGTCGGGCCCCGCGAGCTGGTGCGCGAAGGCGAGGGCGGCGCCGAGGTAGGTGAGCAGGTGCACGGCCCGCCAGGTCTCGTGCGGGACGCGGCGGCGCACGGCGCGGGCGGAGGTGGCGCCGACGGCGGCGAGCAGGGCGGTGCCGACGGTGGCCGCGGCGAGGCCGGGATAGCCGAGCAGGTCGAGGGTGGCGTGCCAGAGGTCGGTGTCGGCGTGGGCGGCGTATCCGCACAGGGCGAGGAGGGCGTGGGCGCCGCACAGGCTCAGCACGTACCGGCCGCCGAGCGCGTGCCGCCGCGCGAGCCGGTCGGCGCCGACGCCGTGCTCGACGGCCGGGACGCGGGCCATCAGGAACAGCATGACGAGGATCCCGTACCCGGCGAGCAGGCCCGTGAGATGCGCCCCGGTGGCGAACAGCCCGTCGAGCCGAGCGGACGGCTCGACCTGCACGGCCCACAGGGCGGTGACCGCACCGCCCCCGCCGAGCACTCCCGTGCGCAGGGCGCGCGGGGAGAGGCGGATCGGGGGGACGGGGGTGGCGGGCCGGGCGCGACCCGGCTGCCCCGGCGTGCGCGTGCGTTCGTCGCGATGAACTTCATGAACCGGGCGATCACGACGGGGCCGGGCGGCACGCGCGCGTGCCGGGCGTGGCGCGGCGGGCTCGCGGGTCCGGCGCTGTGGGCCCACCGGCTGCCCGGTCCCCGCCGGGTGTGGTGGCATCGGCGGTGTCGACACGTCCAGGGGCGGCTGTTCCGTCCGGTTCAGGTAGGCGGAGAGTGCCGGGTACGCGTCGAGTCGGGGGTCGGCTGCCTCGGTGGTCACGGCGGCACACTAGGCGCCGGAGGGCTCGGCAATCGGCTGGTCAGCGGCGTATCGGAGATCCTTAAGGCGGCCTTGAGGAAGGGCTCAACAGCCGTTAAGCATGGGGGTCCTACGGCAGGGATTCTCTGTGCGGTGAACGGGCGGGCGGGTGGGAGCGGATCCGCCGCTCAGCGGCGGGACAGGGCCCTCACAGGGGCGGGCGCCCAGCGCTGAGGGCAGCGTTCCCTGCGGGAAACAGAAGCGATCCTGCCGAGTAACACCCGCCCCGCACGCTTCGAAGCATGACTTCACCGGCAGTGGTGATCGGCGCGGGCCTGGCCGGCACCCGCACAGCGCAGCGGCTCGGCGGCGACACCGTCCTGATCGGCGAGGAGGACCACGCCCCCTACAACCGCGTCCTGCTCGCCGAGGTCCTCGCGGGCCGCTACGGCCCCGAGGTCATCGCCCTGCCGACCCCGCCCGGCAGAGCACTCCGCACCCGCGCGGTCCGCGTCGACCGCGCCGAGCGCCGCGTGCACTGCGCGGACGGCACCGTCGTCCCGTACTCCACCCTCGTCCTCGCGACGGGCTCGAACCCGGTCCTGCCTCCCCTGCGGGGCCTGTTCGCGCCCGGCGCCCGTGAACTCCCCCGCGGCGTGCACGCGTTCCGGACGATGGACGACTGCCTCGCCCTGTCCGCGGCCGTCACGCCGGGCGTGCGCGCGGTCGTCATCGGCGGCGGCCTCCTCGGCGTGTCCGCGGCCCGCGCCCTGGCCCGGCGCGGTGCCCAGGTCGTCCTGACCCAGCAGGCCGAGCGGCTCATGGAGCGTCAACTCGACCCGGAGTCATCTGAGTTGGTGCGCAGGCACCTGACGGACCTGGGCGTGGAGGTGCACACCGAGTGCCGGGTGCGCGGCGTCGGCGTCGAGGACGGCGCGGTCCGCCACGTCGAGCTCGCCGACGGCTACGCCCTTGCCACCGATCTGACCGTCCTGGCCTGCGGCGTGCGCCCCCGCACCGGTCTGGCGCAGGCCGCGGGACTCGACGTGCACAAGGGCATCGTCGTGGACGACCTGCTGCGGACGTCGGACCCGCACATCCGGGCCGTCGGCGACTGCGCGGAGCACGCGGGCCGCGTCTACGGCCTCGCGACGCCCGCCGTCGAACAGGCCGACGCCCTCGCCGACGCGCTGCTGGCCAAGGAGGCGGGAGCGGAGGAAGGGGCCGACGGCCGGGGCGCACGGCCCTACACCGGCTCCCGCACCCTGACCCGCCTCACCCTGTCCGGGCCAGGACCCGGCTCCCTCGATCTCGCCGCCTTCGGCGAGATCGAGCCCCGCCCCGACGACGACGTCATCCGGCTCGCCGACGCCACCCGCGGCACCTACCGCAAGGTCGTCGTCCGCGGCGACCGGCTCGTCGGCGGCGTACTGCTCGGCGAGCTCGGCTCGGTCGGCGCCCTGGCCCGCGCCTGGGAGGCCGAGGAGCCGCTGCCCGACGACGCAAGCCCCCTGCTCCACCTGCTCACCCCCGACGGAGGCCGCTGACATGCCGAAGCCCGAACAGACCGCGCGACCGCACCGCCCCACGCTCGTCCTCGTGGGCCACGGCATGGTCGGCCAGCGCTTCCTGGAGGCCGCCGCCGAGCACGGCCTGACGGAGAGCCACCGCGTGGTGGTCCTGTGCGAGGAGCCGCGGCCCGCCTATGACCGGGTCCAGCTCACCTCGTACTTCTCGGGCCGCACGCCCGACGAACTCTCCCTCACCGACCGGGAGTTCATCGACCGGCACGGCATCGAGCTGTACGTCGGCGAGCCCGCCGAGCACATCGACAGGCAGGCGCGGACGGTCACCGCGCGCTCGGGGCGGACCTTCGCCTACGACACGCTCGTGCTCGCGACGGGCTCGTACCCGTTCGTGCCGCCGGTGCCCGGCAAGGACGCGACGGGCTGTTTCGTCTACCGCACCGTCGAGGACCTGCTCGCCATCGAGGAGTACGCGAAGACGCACGCGACGACCGGCGCCGTCGTCGGCGGCGGCCTCCTCGGCCTGGAGGCGGCGGGCGCGCTGCGCGGCCTCGGACTGACCACGCACATCGTGGAGTTCGCACCCCGGCTGATGCCCGTACAGGTCGACGAGGGCGGCGGCGCTGCGCTCCTGCGCACCATCACCGGCATGGGCCTGACCGTGCACACGGGCACCGGCACGCAGGAGATCGTGACGGACGGGGAGGGCGCGGTCACCGCCATGAAGCTGTCCGACGGCGGTGAACTCGCCACGGATCTGGTGGTGTTCTCCGCCGGGGTGCGACCACGTGACCAACTCGCCCGCGACATGGGCCTCCTGGTGGGCGAGCGCGGCGGCGTCGCCGTCGACGAGCGGTGCCGCACCAGCGACCCGGACGTGTACGCGATCGGCGAGTGCGCGCAGGCGGTGGACGGCCGCGTGTACGGCCTCGTCGCGCCCGGCTACGAGATGGCACAGACGGCGGCGGCCGCCATCGCCGACCGGGAGGGCGGCTTCACCGGCGCCGACCTGTCCACCAAGCTGAAGCTCCTCGGCGTCGACGTGGCCTCCTTCGGCGACGCGCACGGCACGGCGGAGGGCTGCCTCGACGTCGTGTACGCCGACTCGCGCTCGGGGACGTACAAGAAGCTGGTGATCGGCGCGGACGGCACGCTGCTCGGCGGCATCCTCGTCGGCGACGCGGAGGCGTACGGCACCCTGCGCCCGCTCACCGGCTCCGTGCCGCCGATCGCGCCCGAGCAGCTGGTCCTGCCGGCCGGCGCGGACGGCCCGGTGGCGCTCGGCCCCTCCGCGCTGCCCGACTCGGCCGTCATCTGCTCCTGCCACAACGTCACCAAGGGCACGATCCGGGGCGCCGTCACCGAGCACGGCTGCACAACGGTGCCCGAGGTCAAGAAGTGCACCAAGGCCGGTACCGGCTGCGGCAGTTGCGTGAAGATCCTCGGGCAGCTCGTGAACGAGGATCTGGAGGCGTCGGGCGTCGAGGTCGACAAGGGCCTGTGCGGCTGCTTCGGGCAGACCCGCCAGGAGCTGTACGAGATCGTGCGCGCCCTCCGCCTGACCTCCTTCGGCGAGCTGCTCGACGCGCACGGCCGCGAGGGGGCGCGCGGCGGCGAGGGCTGCGAGGTCTGCAGGCCGACCGTGGGCTCGATCATCGCCTCGCTGGCCCCGACGATCGGCGCCGACGGCTACGTCCTGGCCGGTGAGCAGGCCGCGCTGCAGGACACCAACGACCACTTCCTTGCCAACCTCCAGAAGAACGGCTCCTATTCGGTGGTGCCGCGGATCCCCGGCGGCGAGATCACCCCGGAGAAGCTCATCGTCATCGGCGAGGTGGCGCGGGACTTCGGGCTCTACACGAAGATCACCGGCGGTCAGCGCATCGACATGTTCGGCGCCCGCGTCGAGCAACTCCCCATGATCTGGATGCGGTTGGTGGACGCGGGCTTCGAGTCGGGCCACGCGTACGGCAAGGCGCTGCGCACGGTGAAGTCGTGCGTCGGGCAGACCTGGTGCCGCTACGGCGTACAGGACTCCGTACGCATGGCGATCGACCTGGAGCTGCGCTACCGAGGCCTGCGGGCACCGCACAAGCTGAAGTCGGCGGTGTCCGGCTGCGCCCGCGAGTGCGCGGAGGCCCAGTCCAAGGACTTCGGCGTGATCGCCACGTCGAACGGCTGGAACCTCTACGTGGGCGGCAACGGCGGCGCGACGCCCCGCCACGCGGACCTGCTCGCGCAGGACCTGAGCGACGCCGAACTGGTGCGCCTGATCGACCGGTTCCTGATGTTCTACATCCGCACCGCCGACCGCCTGGAGCGCACGGCGGCGTGGCTGGAGCGGATCGAGGGCGGCCTGGAACACGTGCGGGACGTGGTGGTGCGCGACTCGCTGGGCATCTGCGCCGACCTGGAGTCCCTGATGGCCGACCACGTCGCGCACTACCGCGACGAGTGGGCGACGACCCTGGACGACCCGGACCGGCTCGCCCGCTTCGTGTCGTTCGTGAACGCGCCGGGCACGCCGGACCCGACCGTGAGCTTCGTACCGGAGCGGGATCAGATCAAACCGGATCTGCCCCTCCTGTCGATCGGCACCCGCCCCCTGGAAGGAGCCTCCCGATGAGTGTGCATACGGCATCGAGCGTCCAACTCCGCCTCGACGACGGCTGGTTCGAGATCTGCGACCCCACGCGGCTCACCCCGGGGCGCGGCATCGCCGCCCTGCTCCCCGACGGCCGCCAGGCCGCGCTGTTCCTCGACCGCGAGGGCCGCGCGTACGCCATCGACAACCGCGACCCGTTCACGGGCGCGGCGGTCCTCTCGCGCGGGCTCATCGGCTCCGCCCAGGGGCGCCCGTTCGTCGCCTCGCCGCTCCTGAAGCAGCGGTTCGACCTGGAGACGGGGCGATGCCTTGACGACGAGGCGGTCGCGGTGGAGACGCACCCCGTACGCATCGCCTGACCGCGCGCCGCCCCGCCCGGCCATTACCTTGACCGATCGTTCCAGATAGCCGTAGAGTCCTCGACGTGGCAAGGACCAAGGAATTCGATCCGGACGCCGCGCTGCAGTCAGCCCTGGAGCTGTTCTGGCGGCGCGGCTACGAGGCGACGTCGATGGCGGACCTCGTCGAGGAGCTCGGTATCGGCCGCGCCAGCATGTACGCGACCTTCGGCAACAAGCACGAGCTGTACATGAAGGCCCTGGAGCGGTACGGCGAGACCCAGAAGCCACTGCTGCTCTCCGAGCTGGCACAGCCGGGCCCCGCACTGCCGGCCGTGCGCGCGGTGGTGCGCCGCTTCGGCATGGAGTCCTCGGCCGACGAACGCCGCCTGAACGGCTGTTTCATCACCAACACGGCGGCGGAGCTGGCCCCGCACGACGAGGCGGCCGCCCGCACCGTCGAGCGCAGCTGGGACGGCATCGAGACCCTGCTGCACTCCGCCCTCGTCCGGGCACAGGCCCAGGGCGAGCTGCCCGAGGACCGCGATCCGCTGACGCTCGCCCGCATGCTGCTCGTCCTGATGCAGGGGCTGCGGGTGGTCGGCAAGGCGACCAGGGACCCGGCGCGGATCCGGGACGCGGTGGAGCAGGCACTGACCCTGCTCGACTGACCCGCCCCTCCCGCCCCCTTCCCGCTTGCCCCACCCACCTCACCTGCCTCACCTGCCTCACCTGCCTCACCCACCGCACCTGCCCCTTTCTTTCGTATGCCTTCTGCACGTCCTTTCGCACGCCTTAATACTGAACCGATCGGTCAAGAAAAGAGCTCTGTCATGACTGCAGTCACCACCCGCTCCCGCTTCTCCGGCCGCACCGCCCTCGTCACCGGTGGCGGCTCCGGGCTCGGCCGGGCCATGGCGCTCGCGTTCGCCGCCGAGGGCGCGAACGTCGTCGTCGCCGGGCGGACCGAGGGCCCGCTCAAGGAGACCGTGGCGCTCATCGAGGGCGCGGGCGGCACGGCCCTCGCCGTCACCGCCGACGTCTCCCGCTCGGCCGATCTCGCCGCGCTCGTCGCCGCCGCCGTGGACCGCTTCGGCTCCCTGGACGTGGCCGTCAACAACGCGGGCATCCTGCGCGCCGGGCAGCCGGTCGCCGAGCTCCCCGAGGAGGACTGGCGCACCATGCTCGACATCAACGTCACCGGCGTGCTGCTCGCCCTGCAGGCCGAGGTCAAGCAGATGCGCACACAGTCCACGGGCGGCGCGATCGTCAACATCGGCTCGACGCTCGGCGCGCACATCAGCGTGCGGGGCACGGCCGCGTACGGGGCGACCAAGGCCGCCGTCTCCGCGCTGAGCCGCGCGGCCGCCGCCGAGCACATCCGTGACGGCGTCCGCATCAACACCGTCAGCCCCGGCTCCTCCGACACCACCATGTCGCTGCGCCCCGGCGAGACCGAGGCCGAGCGCGCGGTGCGCATGAAGGAGTCGACGCCGCTGGGCCGCGTCTCGACGACCGAGGAGATCGCGGCGGCGGTGCTGTACCTGGCCTCCGACGAGTCCGGCTCGGTGGTCGGCGCCGACCTGGTGATCGACGGCGGCGCCGCTGCCTGAGCGGCCGCCCTGCCGTAGGCTCCCTCCACCACTGCGACTTACCCTGGAGTAAGTTGCCGAAGCGGAGGGAGCACTGCCATGGCGGCGTGGACCGCGAGCGACATTCCCGACCAGAGCGGCCGTACGGCCGTGGTAACCGGAGCCAACAGCGGCATCGGCCATGTGACCGCGCGCGAGCTGGCCCGTCGCGGCGCGCGGGTGGTGCTCGCCTGCCGCAGCGAGGAGCGCGGGGGCGACGCGGTGGCCCGGCTGCTCTCCGAAGCGCCTGGCGCCCACGTGGAGTTCAGGCGGCTCGACCTCGGGGACCTGTCGTCCATACGGAGCTTCGCGGCGACGTACGGGAGCGAGCGCCTCGATCTGCTGATCAACAACGCGGGCGTGATGGCGCTCCCCTACCGCCGTACCGCGGACGGCTTCGAGACGCAGTTCGGCGTCAACCACCTGGGGCACTTCGCGCTCACCGGGCTGCTGCTGCCCCGCCTCCTGGAGACGCCGGGGGCCCGGGTCGTCACCGTGTCCAGCGGCCTTCACGCGCTCGCCAACATCGACATCGGCGACCTCAACAGCGAGGCGCGCTACCGCCGTTGGATCGCCTACGCCCGCTCCAAGACGGCCAACCTCCTCTTCACCCACGAGCTGGCGCGCCGCCTGGCCGCGACCGGCTCCGACGTCGTCGCGGCCGCCGCCCACCCCGGCTACGCCTCGACGAACCTGCAGGGCGCGGGCGCCAGGATGGAGGGCCGCAAGGGGATGGAGCGCTTCATGGCGCTCGGCAACCTCGTGGTCGCGCAGTCCGCCGACGCGGGCGCGCTGCCCACGCTGTACGCGGCGACGGCGCCCGGGGTGCGGCCCGACTCGTTCACGGGCCCAGGACCGCTCGGCTACCGCGGGGCGCCCGCGCGGTCCTGGCGGGCGAAGTGGACGCGGAACGACGTGGCCGGGGAGCGGCTGTGGGCGGCGTCGGAGGGGCTGACGGGGGTGCGGTACGAGGCCTTGAAGGGCTGAGGCTCCGGGTCGGCGGAGGGCCGCCCGCCGCGCTCACCCCGCACGGATCACGCCGCGGGGATCACGCCGCGGGGATCACGCCGCGGGGATCACGCCGCCGAGCTCACCCCGCGCGGATCACGCCGCCGCGCGCAGCCGTACCGCCGCGAGCGGGATGAACCCGGGGCCCTCGCCCTCGGTCGACGCGTCCTTGCCGCCGAGGCGCCGCAGCATGGCGAGCGCGATCCTCTCCCCCTGTGCCTTGGCGCGGTCCGCGTGGGGGCCGCGGTGCAGTCCGTCGACCGTGGCGTGCCACAGCTGCACCCAGCGGCCGAAGTGCTCGGCGGTGAGCGGGCGCGCGGCGTGCAGCGCGGCGTGCGGGGCGAAGGCGTTGCGGCGGTAGTCGGCGGTGCGGAAGAGCGCGCGCTCCCAGAAGTCGGTGATGCGCGGCAGATGCACGTCCAGGTCGGTGCCGGCGATCTCCGTGAAGAAGGGACCGATCAGCGGGTCGTCGAAAGCGGCGGTGTAGAAACGGCGGAGCAGCGCGTCGAGGTCGGCGCGGGATGCGATGTCCACACGTACAACTGTGACAGGGGCAGTGGGTGGGGTGCCCGCCGGACGCGGGATGTGCCGGGCTTGCATACCTCCACGGTCCGCCCGCGCCCCGCCCTCTCCCAGGGCCGAAGGTCCCGCTCGGCACGGGCCGGACGCCTCGACGAGCGGCGCGGGGAGCGCCTCAGCGCAGGTCCGACGCCTCGAAGACCGCCCGCGCCGCCGCCCCGTCCACCCGTGCCGTCAGTCGTTGCAGTTCCACGCAGCCCGTCCTCAGCAGGCCCGCGTCCCGTGCGGCACGGGCGCCCGTGTCGAGGCGGTGCAGGAGCAGGGGGTTGGCCACGAGGATCTGCGGGTCCAGCTCGACGCGGTTGCCGAGCGAGTCGCACAGGACCAGGCGCGCGGCGACGCCCTCGCTGTGCCGTACGGCGGTCAGCAGCCCGGTGCAGACGTGCTTGCGGCGGCCGAGGCCCTGCACGGCGAGCCAGCCGGGGCCCGCGGTCACGCGCGTGGGGTGCAGCACCAGGTACAGGAGCGCGGAGAGCCCGGCCCACAGGCACGCGCGGACCGCGTCGAGGGTGCCGCCCGCCCAGTCGACGAGCAGGACGAGCCCGAAGAGCGCGAGCGAGCAGAAGACGGCGGCCCGCACATCGGCCGCCCAGTCGCGGTCCGCGGTGACCACGCCCGAGGCCCCGTCCGGGCCCGCCGCCCCCGACGCCCCGGCCTCGCCCGCCGTCAGCGCCGTCAGCGCCGTCATCGCCCCGCCGAAGAGGCCGTCGTCCCGCGCCCTGCCCCGGCGTGCGGCGCGCCGTGTCGTCCTGTTGTGTCCCATGTGCGGCACCGTAGGACGGCCGCGCCGCCACGTCATCGCCGTTGACGTGGTGCATACACGCTTCGGGGACACCTTGACGAGCCACTGACGCGACACGCCGGGCGCCCCGAGGGGCGACACTCGTCCGCAACACCCCTGTCGTAATTCCCCCGCATGGTTGATCGTTGGGCCGGGCACACAAGGCCACGCCACGGAGAACGCCACCGAGTACGACATCACTCAGGGGGACGACCAGCATGACCATCAGCCGCAGGACACTGCTCGGGACCGGCGCCGCGCTCGGGCTGCTCACCGCGTGCGGGTCCAACACCGGGCGCGACGGCGGCGGTTCGGGCGAGGGACCGGAGCTCGCGCAGTGGTACCACCAGTACGGCGAGGCGGGCACCGAGCAGGCCGTGAAGCGGTACGCCGCCGCGTACGAGAAGGCGGACGTCAGCGTGCAGTGGCGGCCCGGAAACTACGACGAGCAGACCGCCGCGGCCCTGCTCACCGACTCCGGCCCCGACGTCTTCGAGGTCAACGGCCCCTCCCTGGACCAGATCCGGCGCGGCCAGGTCGTCGACCTCACCGACCTCTTCGACGGGGTGAAGGACGACTTCAACCCCTCGGCGCTCGCCCCGAAGACGTACGACGGAAAGATCTGGGCGATTCCGCAGGTCATCGACATGCACCTGCTCTACTACCGCAAGAGCCTCCTCGCCGACGCGGGCGTCGAGCCGCCGAAGTCCCTGGACGAGCTGGTCGACGCGGCGAAGGCGCTGACCACCAAGAAGGTGAAGGGCCTCTTCCTCGGCAACGACGGCGGCGCGGGCGCGCTCGGCATCACCCCCCTGTACGCGGCGGGCCTGTCCTCGGTCACCGACGACGGCGAGGTCGGCTTCGACGACCCGGCGGCCGCCCGCACCCTCGGCAAGCTCCACCGGCTCTACGCCGACAAGTCGCTGCTGCTCGGCGCCCCCGCCGACTGGTCGGACCCTTCGGCGTTCGTGCAGGAGCTGGCCGCCATGCAGTGGTGCGGCCTGTGGGCGCTGCCCGCGGTGAAGAAGGAGCTCGGCGACGACTTCGGCGTGCTCGCGCTGCCCGCCGACGGGGCGAGTGGCAAGCCCGCGCTGCCCGTTGGAGCGTACGGAGCGGCGGTGAGCGCCCGCAGCGACCACAAGAAGGAGGCCAAGGACTTCCTGAAGTGGCTGTGGATCGACAAGACCGAGTACCAGGAGGACTTCGCGCTCTCCTACGGCTTCCACATCCCGGCCAGGCTCTCCCTCGCGAAGAAGGCCGACAAGCTGAAGGAGGGCCCGGCGGCGGACGCCGTGCGCTACTCCACCGAGTACGGCTACGCCGAGCCGCTGCTGTGGACCCCGGCCAGCCGCACCGCGTACCAGGACGCGCTGAGCCGGATCATCAAGTCCGGCGCGAACCCCGAGAGCGAGCTCAAGTCCGTCGTGCGCACGGTGCGGGCGGAGCTGGACCGGGTCAAGAAGAAGTCGTGAAGCGTCAGTTGACGACAGCGACCACAGGGCGCTCCCGTTTCCTCGGCCCCCAGAACCGCACCCTGTGGTTCTGGGTCTTCGTCGGGCCCTTCGCGCTCGGCCTCGCCCTGTTCACCTACGTACCGCTCCTGTGGAGCGTGTACTTGAGCTTCTTCGACGCCCACAACACGGTCTCGCCGACCGACTTCATCGGCTTCGACAACTACACGTCGATGCTGAAGAACGACGCGTTCACCGACAGCCTGGTGACCTTCGCCGTCTTCTCGGCGTTCATCGTGCCCACCACCTTCGTCCTGTCGCTCGCGCTCGCGCTGATGGTGAACCGCCTGCGTCGCGCGCAGGCCTTCTTCCGGTCGGTCTTCTTCCTTCCCGCGGCGTGCAGTTACGTCGTGGCGGCCCTGGTCTGGAAGTTGTCGATCTTCAACGGGGTGCGGTTCGGGCTCGCCAACACCGTGCTCGGCTGGTTCGGCGCCGACCAGATCGCCTGGCTCTCGACCACCGAACCGCCCTGGTACTGGCTGGTCATCGTCACCGTACGGCTCTGGCTGCAGGCCGGCTTCTACATGATCCTGTTCCTGGCAGGGCTGCAGCGCATCTCACCCACCCTCTACGAGGCGGCGGCGGTGGACGGGGCGCGGCCCGGCTGGCAGGTCCTGCGGCACATCACGCTGCCGCAGCTGCGCGCGACGTCGATCGCCGTGACCCTGCTCCTGGTGATCAACGCCTTCCAGGCCTTCGACGAGTTCTACAACCTGCTCTCGGACTCCCAGGGCTATCCGCCCTACGCCAGGCCCCCGCTCGTCTACCTCTACTACACGGCCCTCGGCCAGGAGCAGAACCTCGGCTTCGGCAGCGCGGGCGCGGTGATCCTCGCGCTGATCATCGCGGTGGTGACGGTCGGCCAGGCTCGCTGGTTCGGCCTCGGCGGGAAGGAGGACTGAGGACCGTGACCACACCTGCGAAGAGGACCGTGACCGCACCTGCGAAGAGGCCCATGGACGACGCCCTGGTCAGGACGGGCCGCGCGCTGCGCCTCGTCCTCCTGATCGCCCTCGCGCTGCTCTTCCTGATCCCCTTCTACCTCCTCGTACGCAACGGCCTGGCGTCCGAGGACGACATCACCTCGCCCGACTGGACGTTCTTCCCCTCGACGCTGCACTGGTCGAACCTGTCGGAGCTCTTCGACGACCCGACCGTGCCGATGGCGCGCGCCCTGCTCAACTCGTCGCTGATCGCGGTCGCGACGACGCTGGGCACGCTCGTCCTCGCCTCCCTCGCCGGGTACGGCCTCGCGCGCATCCCCTACCGCTACGCGAACCAGGTCTTCTACGCGATCCTCGGCACGATGATGGTCCCCGCGGCCGTCACGTTCGTGCCGAGCTTCGTCCTCGTCTCCTCGCTGGGCTGGGTCTCGACCCTGCGCGGCCTGATCGTCCCGACGCTGTTCTCGGCCTTCGCGTGCTTCATCTTCCGGCAGTACTTCCTCGGCTTCCCACGGGAGTTGGAGGACGCGGCGCGCGTGGACGGGCTCGGCTACTGGCGTACGTACTGGCGCGTGGTCGTCCCCAACTCCCGTCCCGTCTTCGCGGCCGTCGGCACGATCGTGTTCATCGGCGCCTGGAACTCCTTCCTGTGGCCGCTGGTCATCGGCCAGGACCGGGACGCGTGGACGGTCCAGGTGGCGCTCGCCACCTTCACGACGTCCCAAGTCATCAGGCTGCACACGCTGTTCGTCGCGGCGGCGGTGTCGATCGTGCCGCTGCTTGTGGTGTTCCTGTTCTTCCAGCGGTGGATCGTGGCGGGGGTGGAGAGGTCGGGGATCGACGACTGAGAGGCGCCTTTGCTCTCAGCCCCGCACCTCGAAGCGGTGGAGCGAATAGCCGTACGTCGTCTGCCGCTCGATGCCCCGCATCCGCACATGGCGGGCCGTGACCGGCTCGGCGAGGGCCACCGTGTCGACGCCCGCCGTCGTCCTGCCGCGCCGCTCGGCGACGGTGCGCCAGCCGGTCGTGCCGCCGGCGTCCTCGGTGACCTCGATGTCGTAGTCCCGCCCGGCCGCCGCCTCCCAGTCGAGGACCACGCGGCGCACCGACCGTGCCTCGCCGAGGTCGACGGCGAGCCACTCGGCGTCCGTGTAGCGGGAGGCCCAGCGGGTGCCGGGGTCGCCGTCGACGGCGTTCTCCGGGCCGAGCGATGCGGTCTCCTGCGAGGAGGCGGTGGCCTTGCGGCCGCGCGCGAGGTCCGGGGCGTCGAAGAGCTGCACGGACCACAGGCCCCAGCGCGCCCGCCCGCGCTCACGCCCCCGTATGCGCAGGTGGCGGGCGGTGGCGGCGGGGAACTCCAGCTGGTCCCAGCCGGGCCGGTCGAGATCCCTGCGTTCGGCGACCTTGCGCCAGGTGCCGTCCTGGCCCGCGATCTCGACGTCGTACGCCCGCCCGTGCTCGGCACCCCACTCCAGGCGCACCCGCGCCACGTCGCGCGCCTCGCCGAGGTCGACGCGCAGCCAGGGACCGCCGCGTTCGGCGGTGCTGGTCCAGCGGGTGGTGGGGTTGCCGTCGGTGGCGTACGAGGGGTGCGCTCCGGAGGACGCGGTGGCGGGGGCCGCGCAGGCGATCTGGTCGGGTTCGGCGAGGGTCGGCGTGACGGTGGTGAGGCCGGGGCCGAGCGCGCCGCGCCGCAGCAGCGCGGTGAAGTCGCCGTACGCAAGGCCCTGTGCGGCGCCGCTCCACATCTTCTGCGCGAGCACGCCGTACGTCTTCTCGACCAGGGCGTGTGCGTCCTGCTGGGTGTACGGGGTGCGCACCAGGTCGTTCCATACGGCGGACATGGCGCCGCGCAGCTGGGGGTCGCGGGGCGGCAGGCTCTCCTGGCCGGGGAAGACGTGCGGCTCCCAACTGTCGTACAGATAGCGGCCGTCGAGGCCGTGACCGTGGTAGTAGTCGGCGAACGGGACGATGTAGAGGGTCGCGTCGTTGGTGTTGACGATCTCGTAGCCGTCGGCCTTGGCGGCGCGCGGACCGTACCAGCCGTTGTTCCAGCTGTGGATGGTGACGTCCCGGTCGTACCCGTCGGCGGACCCGGCCATCTCGGTCAGGCTGCCCCACGCGCGCGGGCGCTTGCCGAGGGTGCGCAGATGGGCCGCCATGTCGTTGAAGTAGGCGCGGTACTGGGCCTCGGGACCGGTGTACTCGTCGGCGCCGTAGTGGACTTCGGGGCTGCGGAACCACGGCACGAACTCGTCGAAGACCTTCTTCATGAAGGCGGTCGTCTCGGGCTCGGCGAGGTCGAGGTGGTCGGAGTTGCCGCCGTCGAGCCCGAGCGAGGGCCTCAGACGCACGAAGGAGCGCGCGTGCGCCGGGGCGTCGATCTCGGGCGTGAGCTGGACGGCGTGCAGGGCCGCGGTGTCCTCGAAGGAGTCCCAGTCCTCGCGCGAGTACGCGCCGTCGGGCGCCGCGAGCCCGTCCCACTCGGCCCTGTCGCTGCGCAGCCGAAAGGCGTCGTAGGCCTTGCTCCAGTCGCCGCCGGGCGCCTTGATCTCGTTGTCGTTGAGGTGCAGTTGCAGGTCATTGAGCTTGAACCAGCCCATGATCCGCAGATAGTCGCGGACGAAGCCGGGCGTGAAGAACCGCCGCCCGGTGTCCAGCATGAAGCCGCGCAGCCGGTAGTTGGGCCAGTCGCGTGCGGTGCCGACGGGGACACGGCAGCGCAGTTCGTCGCGGAGCAGGATCTGCAGCAGGGACCGGGTGCCGTAGTAGACGCCGCTGTAGGCGGGCGCGGTCACGGTGACGGTCCGCTCGGCGACGTCGAGGGCGTACCCCTCCTCGCGGTAGCGCTCGCCGCCCTCGGGGTGCCGGGCTTCGGGGTCGAGCCGCAGCAGGATCTCCCCCACCGCGGGCCGCGCGCGCCCTGTCCGCGCGCGGGGCGCGGCGATCGCGATGCCGGTGACGTCGGCGAGGTCACGCGTCAACTGCCGCGCCAGCGGCAGGAGTTCCCCGGCGTCCCGCTCGGGGACGACGACGCGCGATTCCCCGGTCAGTCGGTACCTCCCCGCGCCGCCCTCCCACTCCTGGAGGGCGGGGACGACGATGGGCCGGGCGTTGCCGCGGTGGCCGCCGGGCCCGGAGCCTGTCGCGGAGCCCGGCACGGAGGCCGCCGCCACGGGCAGCGGGAGGGTGACGGCCGCGGCCGCGACGGCGGTCGCGGTGATCAGCGCGCGACGGGAGATACGACCGTGGAGATGCGTCATGGAAGTGGACTACACCACTCAACTCACCATGGTCACAAGGGAATCAACGCAATCAAACAGAACCCGGTGCCCCCGCCGTCGCCGTGAGCAACGCCAGCGGGGCCGCCGCCGAGCGCGACTCCAGGACGCACGAGTGCGGGTAGGGGACCGGGGCCGGGTGGGCCGCCCTGTCGTAGCCCGCGAGGACCTCCGGGAGGCGGCCGTCCGCGGTGGCGGCCGCGGCGACCAGGCCCCCCGCCACGGTGCGGGCCTCGTCGTGCAGGCCGTAGCGGGCCAGGCCGAGGGCGATCAGGGCGTTGTCGTGCGGCCACACCGAACCCCGGTGGTAGGAGAGGGGATGGAAGGCCGCCTGGCCCGACGCGACCGTCCGCACCCCCCAGCCCGAGAAGAAGTCGGGCTCCAGGAGGCGCCGGCCCACCGTCTCGCCGTACTCCTTGTCGAGCAGCCCGGACCACAGCAGGTGGCCCGCGTCCGAGGCGAGGGCGTCGACCTGGTGCCCTTCGCCGTCCAGGGCGAGCGCGGGGAAGCCCTGTCCGGGCATCCAGAAGTCCCGCTGGAAGCGCCTGCGCAGGTCGGCGGCCGTCTGCGCGAGGAGATCGCCGTAGACCTTGTCGTCCCAGACGGTCCACGCGAGCCATGCGGTGCGGCGCAGGGCGTCGTACGCGTACCCCTGCGCGCCCGCCGCCATGACGGGCCCCGTCGCCCCGCTGCCGTCGGCGGAGCAGATCGCGCCGGGCGAGTCCTTCCAGTTCTGGTTGGCGAGGCCGCCCTCGTCCGCGCGGTAGACGAGATAGCCGCGCGAGGTGAGGCCGCCGTGGTCGAGCATCCAGCCGACGGCGGCGCGCGCGGCCCCCTCCAGCCGGCGGGCGGTCGCCGTGTCCCCCGTCTGTTCCGTGTACGCGCCGAGCAGCACCAGGAAGAGCGGGGTCGCGTCGACCGAGCCGTAGTAGCGGCCGAACGGCACCTGCCCGAAGTGTGCGAGCTCGCCGCGCCGCACCTCGTGGACGATCTTGCCGGGCTGGGCGACCGCACCCTCGACGGCCTCGGTGGCCTGCGTCGCGGCGAGCGCGGGCAGCGTCGCCGCGGCCAGGCGCGGCAGATAGGGCAGGGCGAAAAGCGAGGTCAGCAGGGCGTCGCGGCCGAGCAGCGTGAGGAACCACGGCACGCCCGCGCCGGGCACGCTCAGCTCCTCCCCGTCCGGCCCCTTCGCGGGCACCTGCAGGACGGCGAGGTCGGCGAGGCCGCGCGCGCAGGCGGCGGCGAGATCGGGCCAGCGGGTGGGCAGCGTGACCCCGGACGCGAAGTCCTCCTCGATGGCCGCGAGTTGGCTCATCGCCTCACCGGGCGAGGCCGGCACGGCGACCGCGGGCTCTCCGTGCGGATGCGCGGCGACACTCAGTGCCACCTGGGCGGTGCCGTGCGCGTCGAGTTCGAGGACCCAGACGAGGCGGCGCGCGCCGGCCCCGGTCTCCTCGACGGCGTCCGGCGCGGGGTCGGCCGTGACCGTCGTACGCGAACACCATTCGCCCCGCCGGTAGACGAACTCGACCCCGACGACGCCGACACTGTCGCCTTCGCCCTCGCCGCCACGTTCGCCCTCGTCGGCCTCCAGCGGCCGTCGGGACCTGACGGCTCCCGACTTCGCGTACGTACGGTGGTCGGCGCGCAGCTCGAACTGGTCGGTGAAGTCGGCGTCCACGGTCAGCGCGAGCAGCACCCGGGTCGGCACGGCGCGGTTGCTGACGACCCGTAACGACTCCACGAACGCGCCCTCGGCGACGGCCTGTTCACGGAAGACGGTGTACGCGGGCGGCTCCTGACGGCCACCGCGCGGCACCAGGACACAGCGTGCCGCCTCGGTGGCGGCGCCCGAGGTGTCCACGGGCGTGAGGACTTCGGGCACGGCTCCGTCGACGGTCAGCTGCCAGCGGCTCAGGTGCCGCGCGTCCCGCACGAAGAGGCCGTCCGGGCCCGCGCCGCCGCCCCGCACCCCGCCGACGCCGCTGATGTCGCCGCCCGTGCCGACGGCCACGAACGTCCGTCCCCGGACCAGGAGTCGATGCCGATCACTCATGCCCACACCTCGTTTTCACTGAGCCCGCCCCGCTCGTCTTCCTCGTCCCGCCCGCCGCCGCGCCCGCCCTCTTCTTCTTCGGCGAGCAGGTCCAGCGTGAGCGCCGCCGTCCAGCCGAAGCCGCGTGCGCCGCGGCCCCTGCCGGTGTACGGATCCACGTACTCGGCGAAGTCGGACGCTCCCGCCACGTCGAGCATCTCCTCGCGCAGCGCGTCCGCCCGCGCCCGCTCGCCGTGCAGTCGCAGCCCTTTCTCCACAAGCCAGTTGGTGTTGAACCACGCGGGTCCGCGCCAGTATCGGTGCGCGTCGAAGGCGGGCGCCGTGAGGTCGTGGCTCGGCACGAGCCGCGCCGGTCCACCGAGCCCGAAGTGCGGCCCACGGGCGGTGCGCACCAGGGCCGTGGCGACCTCGCGCGGCAGCGCGGGCAGCACGAGCGGGACCAGGCCCGTGACACCGCGCTCGGGGATGAGCCGGCCGGTGCCGCTGGTACTGCCGGTGCCGCCAGTGCTGCCGGTGCTGCCGGTGCGCAGGTCGCGGCAGAGGAAGATCTCCCGGGCGGGGTCCCACAGTCGGTCCACGAGCGTGCGGGTCAGGGCATCGGCGCGGGCTCGGCGGGCCTGGGCGGTGTCGGGGGTGGGCGGTCCGTCGTCAGACAACCGCTCCTCAGACAACCGCCTATCAGGCAACCGGCTCTCAGACGACCACCCCTCAGACAACCGGTCCTCAGACAACCGGCCTTCAGACAACCGGCCTTCAGACAACCGGTCCTCAGACAACCGGCCTTCAGACAACCGCCCCTCCGACAACTCCCCCTCAATCAACGCCAACGCACACTCCGACACGATCAGCAGCGCGTTGAAGGAGGGATCCTCGACGCGGAATCCGCCGGAACCTGCGGGTTCGTCCGCGTACCCCCGATCGCGGTACTCCGCCGCGAGCCGCACGTATCTGCCGTAGTCCAGGTCGGTCGGCCGGTCCTCACAGGCGCCGTGGTCCAGGTCGGCCCGGCGATAGGCACCCCGCTCCGCGGGGTGGACGCGGCTCAACGGGGCGTCCCAGCAAGGGCTGTTGTCCATGCCCTGCTCCCAGGGGTGCACCACGGCGGCGAGCCCCGCCCCGCCCGCGTCCCTGGCCCTCAGCAGATAGCGGTGCCAGGCGGCCAGGCGCGGCCGGATGCGGGCGAGGAAGGAGCGGGCCCTGGAGAGGCCGGGGTCGGCGCGGTGCACCAGCCAGGCGGCGAGCGCGTGCACCGGCGGCTGCACGATCCCGGAGGTCTGCACACCGCCGGGGGCTCCCGCCGGGCGACCGGCCGATGTGGAGCGCCAGAAGTCGGGGCTCGGGAAGTACGCGTCGAGGGGGACGGCGTCGTCGAAGACGATGTGCGGCACGCGGCCGTCGCCCCACTGCGCGGCAAGCAGCGTCTCCAGCTCCAACTGCGCCCGCAGCGGCGAGAGATGGCGCAGGCCGATCGCGATGAACGCGGAGTCCCAGGACCACTGGTGCGGATAGAGCGCCCGTGACGGCACGGTCGAGGTGCCCGTCCAGTTGGCCCACAGCACCTGGGCCGCCCGCTCCCGCAGCTCGCGCCGCGCCGCGGAGTTCGGGCGGGCACCCGGCTGCGCACGGGCGGTGGTCACGCTGCGGTCCACGCGGGTCTCCGATCTCCCCGAGGCACTGGACGGCCCGTCAGTTCGGTGCCATCCACCATAGAGTTACGTCCACTTAACACGCAAAACCCTGAGCGTAACGTGGAGTTGACGAACACAAGGGGTACGGATTCGGCGCGGACGGGAGAAGCTGGAGTGCACCGGGGGCCGGTTCCGGCCGTACGGTGTGCGGTGCCGGGTGCGGAGTCGAACGGGAGGGGCGCATGGGCGCGGGTGGGGCGACAGATGTCGGCACGGCGGGTTCCGCGACCGCGCGGGGCCTCGCGCGCGCGGAGCCGTCACGGTCCGCGAGGCACCCGGGCCCCGGAGACCTGCTCCACCTCGTCCGCAGTGGACGCGCCACCACGCGCGGCGCCCTGCAGCAGGTCACGGGCCTGTCCCGGGCCACGGTCGGCCAGCGCCTGGACCGGCTCTTCCGCGCGGGCTGGTTGCGGGAGGGCGCCGGGGACCCGGTGGAGTCGCCGCTCGGCGGGCGGCCCTCGATCCGCCTGGAGTTCGACGACGCGCACGCCGTCGTGCTCGCCGCCGATCTGGAGACACGGCACGCGAGGGCCGCCCTGCTCACCCTCGGCGGCGAGATCGTCGCCGAGCGCTCCTGGCCGCTGGCGATCGAGGACGGCCCCGACGCGGTCCTCGGCGACCTGGGCGCCCGCTTCGGCGAGCTGCTGCGCGAGTCAGGCCACCCGGCCGCTTCGGTCTGCGGCATCGGCCTGGCGGTGCCGGGCCCGGTCGACAGCGCGACGGGCCGCGTCGTGCAGCCGCCGATCATGCCGGGCTGGGACGGGTACGACATAAGGGGCCGCCTCGCGCGGGCCCTCGCCGAGGAGACCCGCACGGCGGCGGGTGCAGGCACCCCCGCCGACCTGCCCGTCCTCGTCGACAACGACGCCAACCTCATGGCGTACGGCGAACAGCGCACCCACTACCCGGCCTGCTCGGCCTTCGCCCTGGTCAAGGTCTCCACCGGCATCGGCGCGGGCGTCGTCGTGGACGGCGCGGTCTACCGGGGCATCGACGGCGGGGCCGGCGACATCGGCCACATACGGGTGCCCGAGGGCACCGACACCCTGTGCAAGTGCGGTTCCTACGGCTGCCTCGCCGCGGTGGCCAGCGGCCGCGCGGTGGCCCGTCGGCTCACGGAGGCGGGCGCGCCCGCCGCGTCCGGCTCGGATGTGCGGGCCCTCCTGGAGGCGGGCGACCCTCAGGCGGTGGGCCTTGCGCGCGAGGCCGGGCGGCACGTCGGCGAGGTCCTCGCGACCGTCGTGACGCTGCTGAACCCCGGCGTTCTCATGATCGCCGGAGATCTGGCCGGAACTCCCTTCCTGACCGGCGTGCGCGAGCTGCTCTACCAGCGGGCGCTGCCCCGCTCCACGGCCCATCTGGACGTGGTCACCTCGCGCCTGGGCGAGCGCGCGGCCCTGATCGGCGCGGCAACGCTCGTGGTCGAGCACCTGTACGCCCCGGAGCGGGTGGAGGAGCGGCTCGCGGCGCTCGGTGTGTAGCGGTGCCGGGACGTGCCCCCGGGGTGCGTCCGAACGTCTCGAAGTGGGTCCGGATGCTGACATCCGGCCCGTTCAAACAGCGTGATTCTCGCCACCCCTGATAGGCCTTGCGCTCAGATGAGCGCAATTTTGGCGACTGCACTTCTCCAAGGGGTGGCACTCAGTGCCAATGCTCGATCATTCATGAGGTGAACTCACATCTGAGTTCACTCCGCTCATGTGAGCAAATCCCAGGGTCTACGGGGGTTGCGAGTTCAAGACTTGAACACAAGCGCGCCGCCAGGGCTACCGTTCAGTCACTTTCGATCTAGCGGCGGACGGGTGGTTACGGCCGCATGACGCACAAGTGGACGTACCCAGGCGCCTTCGATCTGGGTATGTTCCTCGCCGTCAGGGCAGCCACCGAGCTCTCGAGGAGTCGAGACCCGTGTCGGAAAACAAAGATCCCCACGTAGCTCACACGAGTGAGAGCACGAAGTTCGTTTACGACTTCACCGAGGGCAACAGGGACCTCAAGGACCTTCTCGGCGGGAAGGGCGCGAACCTCGCCGAGATGACCAACCTCGGGCTGCCCGTCCCTCCGGGCTTCACCATCACCACCGAGGCGTGCAAGACGTACCTCGACAGCGGCGACGAGCCCGTCGAGCTGCGTGACGAGGTGAGTGCGCACCTCGACGCCCTCGAGAAGAAGATGGGCAAGAAGCTCGGCCAGGCCGACGACCCGCTGCTCGTCTCCGTGCGCTCGGGCGCCAAGTTCTCCATGCCCGGCATGATGGACACCGTCCTGAACATCGGGCTCTCCGACAAGTCCGTGACGGGCCTCGCCAAGCAGTCCGGCGACGACCGCTTCGCGTGGGACTCCTACCGTCGGCTCATCCAGATGTTCGGCAAGACCGTCCTCGACGTCGACGGCGACCTCTTCGAGGACGCGCTGGAGAAGGCCAAGGAGGCCAAGAAGGTCACGGTCGACACCGACCTGGAGGCGGGCGACCTCAAGAAGCTCGTCACCAAGTTCAAGAAGATCGTCAAGACCGAGGCCGGGCGGGACTTCCCGCAGGACCCGCGCGAGCAGATGGACCTCGCCATCAAGGCGGTCTTCGACTCGTGGAACGGCGAGCGCGCCAAGCTCTACCGCCGCCAGGAGCGCATCCCGCACGACCTGGGCACGGCCGTCAACGTCTGCTCGATGGTCTTCGGCAACCTCGGCCCCGACTCCGGCACGGGCGTCGCGTTCACCCGCGACCCGGCCTCGGGCCACCAGGGCGTGTACGGCGACTACCTGCAGAACGCGCAGGGCGAGGACGTGGTGGCGGGCATCCGCAACACCGTGCCGCTCGCCGATCTGGAGCAGATCGACAAGAAGTCGTACGACCAGCTCATGCAGATCATGGAGACCCTTGAGACGCACTACAAGGATCTCTGCGACATCGAGTTCACCATCGAGCGCGGCCAGCTGTGGATGCTGCAGACCCGCGTCGGCAAGCGCACCGCCGGTGCCGCCTTCCGCATCGCGACGCAGCTCGTGGACCAGGGCCTGATCGACGAGGCCGAGGCGCTGCAGCGCGTGAACGGCGCCCAGCTCGCGCAGCTGATGTTCCCCCGCTTCGACGAGGACGCGAAGGTCGAGCAGCTCGGCCGGGGCATCGCCGCGTCACCGGGTGCCGCGGTCGGCAAGGCGGTCTTCGACTCGTACACCGCGATCAAGTGGTCGCGCTCGGGCGAGAAGGTCATCCTGATCCGCCGCGAGACCAACCCCGACGACCTCGACGGCATGATCGCGGCCGAGGGCATCCTGACCTCGCGCGGCGGCAAGACCTCGCACGCCGCCGTCGTGGCGCGCGGCATGGGCAAGACCTGTGTCTGCGGCGCCGAGGACCTTGAGGTCGACACCAAGCGCCGCCGGATGACGGTGGGCGACACCGTCGTCGAGGAGGGCGACGTCGTCTCCATCGACGGCTCGACCGGGAAGGTGTACCTGGGCGAGGTGCCGGTGGTTCCCTCCCCCGTCGTCGAGTACTTCGAGGGCCGCATGCACGCGGGCGCCGACGACGCCGACGAGCTGGTCGCCGCCGTGCACCGGATCATGGCGTACGCGGACCGGGTACGGCGTCTGCGGGTCCGCGCCAACGCGGACAACGCGGAGGACGCCCTCCGCGCCCGTCGCTTCGGCGCGCAGGGCATCGGCCTGTGCCGCACCGAGCACATGTTCCTCGGTGAGCGCCGCGAGATGGTCGAGCGCCTGATCCTCGCCGACGCCGACGACGAGCGCGAGGACGCCCTGAAGGAGCTTCTGCCGCTGCAGAAGCAGGACTTCGTGGAGCTCTTCGAGGCGATGGACGGCCTTCCGGTCACCGTCCGTCTCCTGGACCCGCCGCTGCACGAGTTCCTGCCCGACATCACCGAGCTGTCGGTGCGCGTCGCGCTCGCGGAGTCCCGCAAGGACGCCAACGAGAACGACCTGCGCCTGCTGCAGGCCGTGCACCGCCTGCACGAGCAGAACCCGATGCTGGGTCTGCGCGGCGTGCGCCTGGGCCTCGTCATCCCCGGTCTGTTCACCATGCAGGTGCGGGCCATCGCGGAGGCCGCGGCCGAGCGCAAGAACGCCAAGGGCGACCCGCGCGCGGAGATCATGATCCCGCTCGTCGGCACGGTCCAGGAGCTGGAGATCGTCCGCGAGGAGGCCGAGCAGGTCATCGCGGAGGTCGTCGAGGCCACAGGCGTCGAGCTGAAGCTCGCGCTCGGCACGATGATCGAGCTGCCGCGCGCCGCGCTCACCGCGGACCAGATCGCGGAGGCCGCCGAGTTCTTCTCCTTCGGCACCAACGACCTGACGCAGACCGTCTGGGGCTTCTCCCGCGACGACGTGGAGGCGAGCTTCTTCACGGCGTACCTGGAGAAGGGCATCTTCGGGGTCTCGCCCTTCGAGACCATCGACAAGGACGGTGTCGGCAAGCTGGTCAAGGACGCCGTCAAGGCGGGCCGCGCCACGCGCCCCGACCTCAAGCTCGGCGTCTGCGGCGAGCACGGCGGTGACCCGGAGTCCGTGCACTTCTTCCACGAAGTGGGCCTGGACTACGTCTCCTGCTCGCCGTTCCGTATCCCGGTGGCCCGCCTGGAGGCCGGCCGCGCCGCCTCGCACTCCGCGGGCAGCGACCACCGGTAGCCAGACCCCGGGACCGTCGCCGTGTCCCCGACCCTCAGTACCGATGCGGCGGCGGTTCCGGTTCGCGATGGAGGGGCAGCACCCGTGCGGGGGTGCTGCCCCTCCGGCATGCCGCCGCCATGGCAGTCGGCGTGTCCGCCCATTGCCACTGCCGACTCATTCCGTTCTCAGCTCGCGGCTTCCGGCTCGGTTCTTCGCGATGTTTCGCGTCTTCTTGGTGTTGGCTGACTCGGCGACCAGGGCGAGTACCGCCGACGACGTCGAGTGCTCGGCGAGGAAGCGCTGCATCCAGTCCGTGGCCTCCGCCAACTCGGCCGGTGTCGGCACGTGACCGTCCTCGATGGACAGGTAGAACAGCCAGTCGTGGATGCGGCGGCGGATGAACTCGCCGTACGCCTCCGTCTTGAGCTGGGCGATCTCCGGCAGCAGTTCGGCCGACCACTGCCGGAACTCGGCAGGACCGGTCACCTTCCCCGCGATCTCGTCCACGAGGGCGACCACCGCCGTCTTGGACCCCATTTCATCGGGGTCGCGCAGGATCGTGGCCACGAGCGCGCGGTCTCGGTCGCGGCTCCGCGAGGAAGCGGTCACCGAGACGACGCGTAGGTACGCGGACGTTCGGACGTGGTCGTCCGCGACGGCTTCGTCGACGTCCACGTCGACGATGCCGGCCTCCGCCAGCAACTCGGCCACATCGGAATCCAATGTCATCGCTTCCCCCCCTTCCCGCAGGTCTTCTTGGCGGCCTCGAGTCGCTCTGCTTCTTCCTGCGCCGCCTTGTTCCGCCTGCCGAGCTTCCTGACGGCTGTCCTGATCTGCGGCTTGTAATGATCCACCGCTTGTTGCTGCTTGCGCGACAGCTCCGGTTGGCCCTTGATGGGTTTGCCGTTCGGCCCGATCCTGACCTCGCGGCCCCCCGCCACCGGTGACATGGGCGTGCGCCGGTTTGTGGACGTCGTACTCGTGCACGACGTCGTTCACGCCGTTCTTGTCGGCATCGAGGAGGGAAAGGCCGAGAGGGTCGATCCACATGAACGGGTTGGGAAGGCAACTGTGCGGCGCGAAGCCACCGCCGCTCGTTGGGACGAACGTCGATGGCCTGGCCGACTGGGGTCATCTGCGTGTTCCGGGCCCCGGTCCTGATCGCTTACGTGCGGTTCCTCAAGCGCACCGGAAGTCCGCCTCCGCCGCCGGCACGGGCAGCGCAAGCAGCTCCGCCCGGTGGCGGGAAGCGGCCGCCGCGGCTGCCGGGCCGCCCAGTGCGGCCACGCCGATCAGGCGCTCTCCCTGGTAATAGCCGTAGAGCAGGTCGCCGTCCGCGGAGTCCGGGTCGCCTTCGAGGAGACGGGTCCGGTCGGCGAGGGCGGGCAGGCCGAAGGACTGCAGGCGCATCGTGAACTGGTCGCTCCAGAAGGACGGCAGGGGTGCGCAGGGCGCCGGGTCCCGTGGGATGCCGGTCAGGCCGGCGAGCAGGGTGCGGGCCGCGTGGCGGGCGGTGTCGCCGGGGACCGACCAGTGCTCCACGCGGCGCGGCAGCGGGCCGTAGCGCGGGTTCGGGAAGCGGGCCACGTCGCCGACGGCGACCGCGTGCGGGAGGCCGCCGATGCGCAGGTGCGCGTCGCACAGGATGCCGTCGGCGAGGTCGATGCCCGCGGTCGCGGCCAGCCATTCGGTGTTGGGCAGGGAGCCGACCGCCTCGACGAGCACGTCGGCCCGTACCTCGGTGCCGTCGTCCAGCACGGCGCCGTGCGGGGTGAGTTCGGTGGCGAGGCGGCCCATCAGGAACCGCACGCCCCGCGCCTCGTGGCGTCTGCGCAGCGCCCGTGCGAGGTCCTCGCCGATCGAGAGGACCATCGGCTCGTTCTCCGGGGCGACGACGGTGACCGCGCAGCCCGCCGTGCGCGCGGTGGCCGCCACCTCGCAGCCGATGAAGCCGGAGCCGATCACCAGTACCCGGGGGCCCGCCGCCAGCCTGGCGGCCAGGGCCGCCGAGTCCTCCAGCGTGCGGACGACGTGCCGGGGCGGACCCCCGGACAGCGGGAGCCTGCGTGGCCGCACCCCCGTCGCGGCCACCAGACCCTCGTACTCGTACGCCGAACCGTCGGCCAGCGTGAGTGTGCACGCGGCGAGGTCGGCGGACGCGACCGCCGCGCCCAGACGCCATTCGACGTCCTCGACGCTGGAGCGGCGGCGCAATTGGGTGGCATCGGCGGGCACCTCGCCCGCCAGGAGCTCCTTCGACAACGGGGGCCTGTTGTAAGGGAGATGGGGTTCGTCGCCGAACATGGTGATCGTGTCGCGCCAGCCCGCCGCACGCAGCTGCTCCGCCGCGCGCAGACCGCCGAGCGAGGCCCCGACAACGGCGATGCCCGCCCCTTCCACGCCTCAGCCCTCGACCCGGATGGCCTGCAGCGGACACACGTCGGCGGCGTCCTCGGCGTCGGCGCGCAGCGATTCGTCCGGCGAGTCGACGTATGCGAGGTGGCCTTCCTCGTCGAGCCGGAAGATGTCCGGCGCGGCGAAGACGCACTGCCCGTGGTCCTGGCAGACGTCCAGGTCGACGATGACCCTGATCATTCTCGAACTCCCTTGCCGGTCGGGCGATTCAGCGGCGCGGCGGGCGGACGCCGCGGAACTCCCAGTCGCCGCCGAGTGCCGTGGACAGGACCTCCTCGGACTCGGTGGGCTGGGCCCCGACGTCCGTGCGGACGGCCGTCGGCCCGGTCACGATGCGGTTGGTGAGGCGGCCGAGGCCCTCGGCCTCGACCTCGACGACGTCGCCGGGCACGACGGGCCGGGAGCCCGCGGGCGTCCCGGAGAGCAGCACGTCGCCGGGTTCCAGGGTGATGGTGCGGGCGATGTCGGCGACGAGGTAGTGCATGTCCCAGCGCATCTCGTCGGTCGAACCGTCCTGGACGAGTTCGCCGTTGACGTACGTCCGCAGGCGCTTGCCGTGGAAGTCCCAGCCGGTGACCAGGCCGGGGCCGAGCGGGCAGAGCGTGTCGGAGCCCTTGACGCGGAGCATCGATCCCGCGTCGGTGTCGCGGAAGTCGTGCAGACCGAAGTCGTCGGCGACGGTGTAGCCCGCGATGTACGAACCGGCGTCCGCGGGCGCGATGTTGCGGCAGGTGCGGCCGATGACGATGCCGATCTCGCCTTCGTAGTTGAGGTACTTGCAGCCGTCGGGGCGCACGACGGCGCCGCCGTGGCTGTTGAGGGCGGAGACGGGCTTGTGGAAGTAGGTGGGCGCGGGCGGCAGCCGGACGCCGAACTCCTCCACTCTGCTGCGGTGGTTGAGGTGCACGGCGATCACCTTGGTGGGGATCACGGGAGGCAGGTGGTGCGCCTCGGCCGCCTTGACGCGGCGCCCGTCGGCGGCGACCAGCTCGTCGCCCTCGCGCACGACGCGGACGGCGGCGCCCTCCAGCAGGACGCGGCGGTACTCGATGGCGGTGGCCCTCATGCGGCTCATGCGGCTGCCTCGCTCGGGTCGGTGTCGGGGGCGGCGTCGCCGGTCCAGCCGTCGGCCGGGCGGTCGAACCACAGGTGCATCTGGCCGGTGCCGACGGAGTTCTCGTACGCGCTGTAGGCGCGGCCCGGGGCGGTGCAGCGCTCCTCGCCGAGGGCGCCGATCATCATCAGGTAGTGGCCGAAGCGGGCTTCGGGTTTGTGGTCGAGGAACTCCGGCATGGTGCGCAGGACTTGGGCGTGGTCGCCGCGCTCGAACCACTCGATGCGCTCCTCGTCGGCGGCGCGCGCCTCGGGGGTGCGGATGTGGGAGGGGTCACTGGACTCGTGGGCGCGCAGTTCGCGCAGCGGCCAGAAGGTGTGCGAGAGGGCGCCGGACGCGACGAGGAGGACCCTGCGTCCTGGCAGCGCCCTGATGCCGTCGGCGAGCGCACGGCCGAGCCGCAGGTGGTCCTCGGCGTCTCCGGTCTGGCAGACCCCGATCGAGACCCACTTCTTCTCGGGGAGGCCTTGGCCCAGGTACGTCCACAGGTTGATGGTGGCGTAGTACACGGGCAGGAAGGGGTCGTCGATCGGGGTGATCCAGGTGCCGTGCCGCTGCGCGAACCGGGCGACGGAGTGGGCGAGTTCGGGGTCGCCGGGGTAGTCGTACGGCATGCGGCACATGCCGCGCGGCAGCTCCTCGGAGGTGAAGAGCCCGGCACGACGGGGCTGTGCGGAGACCACGAACTCGACGGTGGTCGCCCAGTGCGAGTCGAGGACGACGACGGTGTCGTAGTCGAGCGTCTCGAAGACGTCGGCGCGCAGCTTGCGCAGGCCGGGGACGAGGCTGATCTCGCGGCCTTCGTTGAGTTCCTTGCGGGTCTCCTCGGGCAGCACGATGGTGGGCACGTGGGCGAGGAGCCCGGCGCCGACGACCTCACCCATGGCGAGCCTCCCGTCCTTCCCCACGCTCTCGGCCCCGCTCGACCAGGGGAGACCCCACTGGCGCGGTCACGGTGTTCTTCAGGTCGCAGTAGAAGTCGAAGGACCAGTCGCCGCCCTCGCGCCCGACGCCGGACTGGCGGGAGCCACCGAAAGGCGCGGAGAGGTCGCGTACGAAGAAGCAGTTGACCCAGACCGTGCCCGCGACGAGCCGTGCGGTGATCCGCCGGGCGCGCTCGCGGTCGCCGGTGGCGAGGGTGGCGGCGAGGCCGAAGCGGGTGCCGTTGGCGAGGCGGACGGCCTCGTCGTCGTCGCCGTCGGGGAAGGTCTGGAGGGTGAGGACGGGCCCGAATACCTCCTCCTGGACGATCTCGGAGTCCTGGGCGACGTCGGTGAGGAGGGTGGGGAGGTAGTAGTTCCCGCCCAGTGCGGTGTTGCGGCCGCCGCCGGTGACGGCCTTGGCGCCCGCTTCGAGGGCACGGCGCACGAAGCCGTCGACGCGCTCGATGTGCCGGGGGTGGATGTTGGGGCCGATGTCGGTGGCCTCGTCGCGGGGATCTCCCTGGGTCAACTTCGTCACCCGGTCGAGAAAGTGACCGAGGAATGCGTCGCGTACGGACTCCTCGACGAGGATGCGGGTGCCGGCGAGGCAGACCTGTCCCGCGTTGTCGTACTGCTCCACGGCGAGGTCGGCCGCGAGCTCCAGGTCGGCGTCGGCGAGGACGAGCAGCGGTGACTTGCCGCCGAGTTCGAAGCTGCAGGGCACGAGGTGCGCGGCCGCGGCCTCGGCGATGCGTCGGGCGGTCGGCACGGACCCGGTGAAGCTGATGCGGCGCACGTCGGGGTCGCCGGTCAGCGGCGCCCCGACTTCGTCCCCGTACCCCTGAACGACATTGAAGACGCCCGGCGGCAGCCCCGCCTCGTGCGCGATGTCGGCGAAGAGCGAGGCGGTCAGCGGCGTCCACTCGGCGGGCTTGAGCACGACGGTGGAGCCCGCGGCGAGGGCCGGGGCGATCTTCCAACTGGCCAGCATCAGCGGGGCGTTCCACGGCGTGATGAGCACGGCGGGCCCCGCCGGGTCCCAGCTGACGTGGTTGGTGTGTCCCCTGGTGTCGAAGTCGTCGTGGCCGAGGGCGAGGAGCCGGTCGGCGAAGTAGCGGAGGTTGTGGGCGACGCGGGGCATGACGCCGCGGCGGTGGGAGGCCAGCAGGGCGCCGTTGTCGGTGGTCTCGACGATCGCGAGGTCCTCGATGCGGGCCTCGACCCCGTCGGCGACGGCGTGCAGCAGCCGGGCGCGCTCGGCGGGCGGCGTCGCGGCCCAGCCGGGGAAGGCGTTGCGGGCGGCGACCACGGCGGCACGTGCCTCGCCGGGGCCGCCGCGTGCGATTTCGGCGAGCGGGGCGCCGTCGATGGGCGAGCGGTCGGTGAAGGTGGCCCGGGAGGCGGAGGCGACGCGGGCGCCGCCGATCCAGTGCCGGGTGTCGACGGTGACACCGGCGACGGTCGCGGTGCGGGTATCGGGGGGAGCCATCGCAGACCTCCGATTCGTTTGAACCCAAACAACATTATGAGCGGTGGGGTAAGGGGTCAACCCCTCGGTGAGGACGCTCTGTTGAGATATTGTTTGGGTTCAAATGAGATGTGGAGGCGCGTGCGCACGCGGCCCACGGTCCCCTTGGAGGCACCGATGCCGGAGCACCTCCCCCGCCCCCTGATCGCCCTCCCCCAGCGGTACGCCGCGACGACCTCCGCCCTGCGCTACGCCGCCGTGGTCACCGCGCGGGCCCTGGCGGACGCCGTGGTCCGCGCGGGCGGCGAGCCGTTCATGATGCACCCCGGCCCGCCGGACGAAGCCGCCGAACGCCTTGCGCGCTGCGCCGGGCTGCTGCTCCCGGGCGGCGGCGACCTCGCGCCGTGGCGGTACGCGCGGGGCGCCGACACCCACCGGTCCGTGTACGACGTCGACGACGCGCAGGACGCCTTCGACCTCGCCCTCGCGCGGTGCGCGCTGGAGCGGGGGGTGCCGACGCTTGCCGTGTGCCGGGGCATGCAGGTGGTGAACGTCGCGCTGGGCGGGACGCTGCGGCAGGACATGGGCGGGCCCGAGTCGGAGCATCGGCACAAGGTGCATCCGGTGCGGGTTTCCCCCGGCTCCGCCGTGGCTCGGGCTCTGGGCGCGGGCAAGGCGGAGGCATCCTGCTATCACCATCAGTGCGTGGACGGCCTCGGCCAGGGGCTCGTCGCGTCGGGGTGGGCGGAGGACGGGACGGTGGAGGCGGTCGAACTCGTGGGCGCGAAGAGGTGGTTCGCGGGGGTCCAGTGGCATCCGGAGGATACGGCCGGGGTGGATGAGGCTCAGCAGGGGTTGTTCGCGGGGCTCGTTCGGGCTGCCGAGGGGTTCGCGGGTTGTGCGTGAGGTGCGGGCCGGCCGGGGCTTGTCGGGGGGTGGGGGGGCGCGGGCGGCCGCGGGCGGGGGGCGGGGGGGGGGGGCGGGGGCGGC